>NZ_JBZEER010000015.1:0-92160 GCF_058310175.1 Flavobacterium sp. AK-345
TACATATATAATTAAAGAAGCTTCTCCTTATATATAGGTAGCAAAAAATAAACCCGACAAGTTTAAAAAATGTCGGGTTGTGTTATTTATTCTATTACTATATATAGGTATATTATTTTTTATTGAGTGTTTTTGCCTTTTCTTCCCAATGCTCCATCAAATCATTATAATTAACTGGATTTGCAGGTTTTTGATTTATTAATCGACCGGATTCAAATGCTCTCACAAGAATTGTTTCTATTAAATAGTCTTCATTAACTTCATAGGGCTTATATTCTGTTTTTAAACTTATGTCGAACAAATTGGCCGTGGTATTTGAAACAAATGCCTTGAAACCACTTTTTAGAGTTCGAATTAATTCATATGTTGTAATTCCGGTTTGACGATGAATTAATTTTACCAAAATTTGACCTTGTTTTCTAGAAAGCTTTTTAAGGCGTTGTTCAAATTCATTATTAAGGTAATCTTCTACAATTTTAAAATATTTCTTTTTCTCACGATTTGTTTTTAAACGCGCCATTCCTTTATTTAAAGCTGTCAGTCTATCTGATGCTAATTTTGCGTACGGATAGGTTTTATAAACTCTGTTTTGAAGAATCAAAAATTGTTTCTGCGCTTCGGGGTCCAGCTTTTCTTTAGATATTATAATCTCTGGCAACTCGATTGTATCGTTTAAGATAGAATCTTGTTCGGTAAGTATATATCCCATTTCCTGATTTTCTTTTGGAGTAACCTGAGCCTGAGTTGTAAAAGAAACCGATATAAAAAACAAAATAATGTAGGTAAATCTCATAGAGTCATAATTTAAATGTAAAATTATATATTTATATACAACTCTAATACCAAATTTATAAATTAGCGCAAAAATATTTTTATGAGTACGAAATCTATCTTAAAAGATACCTCTATTGCTTTTCTGGAAAGTTACCTAAATAACGCCTCTCCTACTGGTTATGAAAGTGAAGGGCAAAAACTTTGGATGAATTATTTAAAACCTTACGTTGATACCTTTATTACGGATACTTATGGTACTGCTGTAGGAGTTATCAATCCTGATGCTCCTTTTAAAGTAGTCATTGAGGGACATGCTGATGAAATTTCCTGGTATGTAAACTATATAACTGATGATGGTTTATTATATGTAATTCGCAATGGTGGTTCTGATCATCAAATTGCGCCTTCTAAAAGGGTTCACATTCATACTAAAAAAGGAATTGTAAAAGGAGTTTTTGGATGGCCTGCAATTCATACTCGTTTGCGTGACAAGGAAGAAACTCCAAAACTGAGTAATATTTTTATCGATTTAGGCTGTGAAAACAAAGAACAGGTTGAAGCGATGGGTGTTCATGTGGGGTGTGTGATTACATATCCTGATGAATTTATGATATTAAACGAAAATAAATTTGTTTGTCGCGCTATAGATAACAGAATGGGCGGTTTTATGATTGCCGAAGTTGCCCGTTTATTGCATGAAAATAAAAAGAAATTACCTTTTGGATTGTATATTGTAAACTCTGTTCAGGAAGAGATTGGTTTGCGTGGTGCCGAAATGATTGCACAAACTATTAAACCAAATGTAGCAATTGTAACTGATGTTTGTCATGACACAACTACTCCTATGATCGATAAAAAGGTTGAAGGCGACCTTAAAATGGGAAAAGGTCCTGTTATTGTTTATGCACCGGCTGTACAAAATAAATTACGAGATTTAATTATAGATACTGCCGAAGAAAATAAAATTCCGTTTCAACGCAGTGCGATTTCAAGAGCCACCGGAACAGATACTGATGCTTTTGCTTACAGTAATGGTGGTGTGGCTTCGGCATTAATTTCGCTGCCTTTACGTTATATGCATACTACTGTAGAAATGGTTCATAAGGAAGATGTTGAAAATGTTATTCAATTGATTTATGAATCTTTATTGAAAATTGAAAACAATGAGACTTTTTCTTATTTCAAATAAAAAATAATTTTAAACGTCAATTCGGTTATTAATTGGCCGAATTGACAAATAAAAAACAGTATGAAAATTTTACTACTCGAAGACGATTTTACTTTATCTAAAGAAATCTCAACATTCTTTACTTTAAAAGGATTCGAGTGTATTCCTTATTATGATGGTTCATTATTATTGAAAAAATATTTTCCGTATGAATATGATTTAATAATTCTGGATATTAATGTTCCCGGAATAAATGGAATTGATGTTTGTAAAGGTATTCGCGAAGTCGATAAAAAAACACCTATTATAATGTTGACTGCTTTTAGTGAAATTGAAGATAAATTGACTTCTTTTGATAACGGAGCTGATGATTATTTGGTAAAACCTTTTCATTTTGAAGAATTATATGCCCGAATTTCATCTCTTTTAAGAAGAAAAGAGATTCCGCAACAGGTTGAGAAAAAAATTTCTATTGAAGATTTAGAAATATTAGAAGATGACATGAAAGTTTTTCGCTCTGGCGAAGAAATTAAATTAACCCCAAAAGAGTTTAAACTTATTTTGATTTTGGCTCATGCCAAAGGAAAAGTGCTTTCTAAACAATTTATTGCCGAAAAACTTTGGGATTATCATATAGAAACAAATCAGAATACAATTGAGGTTTACATTAATTTTTTAAGAAAGAAAATCGATAAAGACCATGAAATAAAATTGATTCGAACCAAAATTGGCTACGGCTATTATTTAAGCAATCAGGAATGACTTTAAAAAACCGAATATCACTTTTAGTAAGTTTATTATTTACAATCCTTTTTGGGTTGGCTTCTACATTGATATTTGTTTTATATTCTAATTTTAGAAAAGAAGAATTCCGTGATCGATTAGAAATAAAAGCACTTTCTAATATTAAATTACTGGTAAACGTTAAAGAAGTAGACGATCAGCTTTTGAAAATGATTGATCAAAATTCGATTAATAAATTGTATGATGAAAAGACATTGGTTTTTGATTCTCACTTTAAACTTATTTATAGCAGTATTGATGATGCTAAAATTAACTGGTCTATTGATGATTTAAAATATTTAAAGAAAAATAAAACTTTTTTTAAACAGCAGGGCGATTATGAAGTTTATGGTGTTTTTTATGACACTAAAGACAAAGACTTTTATGCCCTTATATCTGCAACAGATGATTATGGTAAACGAAAATTACTTTTTTTACGATACACCTTAATTATATCTTATATCTTTTTTACTTGTATTTGTTGGGTCTTAACTTCATTCATGGTAAAAAAGGCAATGAGTCCTTTAAATATATTCCATCAAAAAATTAAAAATATAAACGAGAATAATCTTGATACTCGTATTGCTTCTAAAAGCAATAAAAATGAAATTGATTTGATTGCAAATGAATTTAATTTCATGATGGATCGCATCGAAATGTCTTATCAAAAACAAAAAGAGTTTACCGCACACGCTTCGCACGAGCTTAGAACTCCCCTATCCAGAATTACATCGCAAATTGAAAATACTATTGAAGATTCGGCAACATCTATAAAGGGTAAAAACTTTTTAAAAACTATTTTATCTGATGTGAACCAATTAACCGAATTAATTAATTCGTTGTTGATTTTGTCTAAAATAGACAATAAAAATCATGAGAATTATGAAGTTCAAAGAATGGATGAGATTTTATTTTCTGCTATTGAAAATTTAAATAAAAGCTTTCCTGATTTTGTTATTCTTTTTGAAATGGAAGAAAATGAAAATCTGGATACTGCATTAGAAATAAAAGGAAATAAAAATCTGCTAGAAATCGCTATAAGTAATGTTCTGAAAAATGCTTGTGTTTACTCTGACAACAAACAAGCTATTGTAAAAATTAGTATTGAAAACAATGACCTTATTATTTCAATTTCTAATATTGGAAAGACTTTAACGGAGAACGAACAAAAAAATCTCTTTCAGCCTTTTATGCGTGGCGAAAACTCAAAAGGAACTGCAGGTTTTGGGCTTGGATTACGTATTGTAAACCGCATTTTAACGCTGCATAACGCCAAAATTACATATAGTGTTCCTTTTGAAAACACCAACTTATTTCAGTTGATTTTTCATTCAACTTAAATTTTTAAGGTCTTTTTAAGTTCTTTCTTAAGGTGTCTTAAAGTCTCACGATAGCATCTTTGTATCAAATAAAACCGATACAATGAAAAAGTTATTTGCAATACTACTATTGATTTTAATACATCCGGTAGGTTTCGCACAAAAGCCATTCACTTTAGAAGAGTGCGAAAGTCAATTTCTAAAAAACAATCTTTTCCTGCTTGCATCTCAATACAATATTGATGCTTCAAAAGCACTTACAATTCAGTCCAAAATTTGGGAAAATCCAACAATTACTGCAGAATTAAATGCGTACAATCCTGAAAGAAATCAATATTTTGATATTGGAAAAGAAGGGCAAAAGGCATTTGGTATCGAACAGCTAATTTATTTAGGTGGAAAAAAACGCAATGAAATTAAATTGGCGCAAACTAATGAGAAATTAGCCGAGCTACAATTTAATGATTTATTAAGGACGTTAAAACTACAATTACGCAAAAGTTTCTATACCGTTTATTACAACACAAAAAGTCTCGAAACGACTGACGATCAGTTAACTCATATTGAAGATTTAATCAACTCCTATTCTGTTCAGGTTCAAAAAGGAAATATTCCCTTAAGAGATCTTGTTCGTTTACAATCGTTATATCTAAATTTTAAAAACGAACGAATGGAGGTTGTAAATGATAATATTGAAGAACAGGGAAACCTGAAATTATTATTGAACTCACAAGAAAATATAGTTCCTCAAATTTCTAAAGAAGAATTTAATAAATATCTAAAAGAAATTCCTTTTGATCTTAAAAACTTTCAGGATGAAGCAATTGCAAATCGCCCTGATTATCTGGCTAAACAAAAAGACATCGAAGCAAATGAACTGAATGTGAAATGGCAAAAATCTCTTTCTGTTCCTGACATTACGGTTGGTGCCACTTACGATCAGCGAAGCGGTGCTTTTAACAAAGAAGCTAATCTTACACTTGGAATTCCTTTGCCGCTTTGGAACAAAAACAAAGGAAATATTAAATATGCCCAAACCATTCTAGAGCAATCAAAAGTTGAAAAACAAAATTTTGATCTGCAATTGCAAACCGAAATTACATCGGCATGGAACAAATGGGACGAATCCCGTAAAAACTATATTGTAATAAAACCAACAGTAAATTCAGATTTTGAAGCTGTTTACAACGGTATTTTAACCAATTTTCAAAAACGAAATATCAGTTTACTGGAGTTTACAGATTTCATGGAAAGTTATAATCAGGCTGCTGTTCAGTTAAATGAACTAAAGAAAAGAGTAGCACTTTCCGGGGAAGAATTAAATAGTACAATCAACAAAGACTTATTTTAAAACTAAATAAAATGAAATATAAACTAATTATAGGAATTGCTCTTGTCAGTCTATCAATTGCAAGCTGCAAAAAAGAAGTTGAAAACCCTGAAACCAATACTTCTTTTGCATTAAGTGATGCAATGCTAAAAACTACTACAACAGCTGTTGCACAAACACAATCTGTAAAAAATGAATTAAGTTTTTACGGAAAAATTACAGCTGACAATAATAAAATGATAGACGTTTATCCCCTTGTTGGTGGAAATGTAATCAAAGTAAATGTAGAACTTGGAGACTATGTTCGCAAAGGTCAGGTTTTGGCAACTATTAGAAGTACTGATGTTGCCGATTTTGAAAAACAATCTATCGATGCAAAAGGTGATTTATTAGTGGCCAAAAATAAGTTGAAAGTAGCTCAGGAATTATTCGACGGAAAATTAAATTCTGAAAGTGATGTTTTTGAAGCAAAATCAGAAGTAAATAAAGCACAGTCTCAATTAAGCAAGATTCAGGAAACTTATAAAATTTATAATATTAAAGCAGGATCTATTTATGAAGTTACAGCTCCAATTAGTGGTTTTATCATCCAAAAAAGTATCAATCAGGATATGCTTTTAAGAAACGACCGCTCTGAAAATATTTTTGATATAGCTGAAATTAGTGAAGTTTGGGCATTAGCCAATATTAATGAAATCGATATTAATAAAGTAAAATTAGGAATTGATGCTGACGTTACAACTTTAAGTTATCCTGATAAAGTTTTTAAAGGTAAAGTCGATAAAATCTTTAACGTGATTGATCCTGAAACAAAAGCTATGCAAGCTCGCATAAAATTGCATAATCCGGATTTTATGCTAAAACCGGATATGAATGCAAATATCAAATTATCTTATAATGAAGGAAAATCAATGATTGCCGTACCCAGTAAAGCAATTGTTTTTGATAAAAGTAAAAACTTCGTAATGGTATTTAAAGATCGTCATAATATTGAAACCAGACAAGTTGAAGTCTATAGTGTTGTTGGTGATGTCACTTACATTTCGAATGGTTTGAAAGAAAACGAGAAAGTTATTACAAACAATGAGTTATTTATTTATCGCGCTTTAAACGAATAAGACATGAACAAATTCATACGAAATATTATTGCTTTTTCGCTTAAGAATAAAGCATTTACCTTCTTTTGGGTAGGATTACTGGCTGTTGCAGGATTTATTTCTTTCAAAAATATGCCAATCGATGCTTTTCCGGATGTAACGAATACTCAAATTATTATCATTACACAATGGAATGGAAAAAGTGCTGAAGAGGTAGAACGTTTTGTTACTTCTCCTATAGAAATCTCGATGAACTCGGTACAAAAAAAGACCAGTGTTCGTAGTATTACCATGTTTGGATTATCTGTTATTAAAATTATTTTTGATGATGGTGTCGATGATACCTTTGCACGTTTGCAGGTAAACAACTTATTAAAAAATGTATCGTTACCAGATGATGTAGAACCAGATGTGCAGCCACCTTATGGGCCAACCGGTGAAATTTTCAGATATATTGTAAAAAGTGACAGTCGAGATAGTAGAGAGTTATTAACTTATCAAAACTGGATTATTGATAAACAGCTTCGTTCTGTTCCTGGTGTTGCCGATTTAAATGTTTTTGGAGGTCAGACTAAAACTTATGAAGTTGGTGTTGATCCAATAAAATTAGCAAAATACAACATTACGCCGCTTCAGGTTTATAATGCTGTTAATGCAGGAAACTTAAATGTTGGTGGAGATATTATCGAAAAGAATGGGCAGGCATTTGTTGTACGCGGTGTCGGGCTTTTAAAATCGATTCAGGATATTGAAAATATTATTGTAGATGATGCCAACGGAAATCCGATTTTAGTAAAAAACTTAGCTTCTGTTTATGAAAGTTCAATGCCAAGAGTTGGGCAAACCGGTTTAGGCAAAAATGACGATGCTGTTGAAGGAATCGTTGTAATGCGTAAAGGTGAGAATCCACAGGAGACATTGGCATTGATTAAAGCCAAAATAAAGGATTTGAATGACAATGTTCTTCCAAAAGACATTAAAATAGAAACTTTTTACGACCGTGATAATTTGATGAATTTCACGACAGAAACAGTAATGCATAACTTATTTGAAGGTATTATTCTTGTAACCTGTGTCGTGTTTCTTTTTATGGCAGATTGGAGAACAACTTTTACAGTTTCTATAGTAATTCCGTTATCGTTATTGTTTGCCTTTTTGTGCCTGAAAATGATGGGGATGAGCGCTAATTTGTTGAGTTTGGGTGCAGTCGATTTCGGAATTATTATTGATGGTGCGGTGGTAATGGTCGAAGGATTATTTGTGGTATTGGACCACCGTGCACATCAATTAGGAATGACGGCATACAACAAAATTGCAAAAGGCAGTTTGATTAAAAAAACGGGAGCAGAAATGGGGAAAGCTATTTTCTTTTCTAAATTAATCATTATAACTGCTTTACTTCCAATTTTCTCATTTCAGAAAGTGGAAGGAAAAATGTTCTCACCGTTGGCTTATACTTTAGGTTTTGCCTTAATGGGAGCGTTACTTTTTACTTTGACATTAGTACCGGTTTTATCGCATTTACTTTTAAATAAAAATGTAAAAGAAAAAAATAATCCGTTTGTTAATTTCTGGGATCGAATTGTTAGTAAAAGTTTTGCCTGGACATTCAAGCATAAAGTAAAAACTTTAATCGCTTCGACAGCTATTTTAGTAGCCGTTTTCTTTTCGGCTACGTTTTTAGGAACTGAATTTTTACCTCAATTAAATGAAGGCGCTTTATGGGTAACGGCCGAATTACCGATGAGTACTTCTTTGCCGCAAAGCGTAGAAACAGCCGCAATGATTAGAAAAGATCTGGAAAGTTTTCCTGAAGTAAAAAATGTTTTATCTCAAACCGGAAGAAGTAATGACGGAACTGACCCGAATGGTTTTGGTTTTATACAGCTTCAGGTTGATTTGAAACCCAAATCAGAATGGACACGAAAAATTACGATGGATGATTTGATTAATGAAATGGATCAAAAATTAAAAGTTCATCAGGGAATTACTTATAATTATTCGCAGCCTGTTATTGATAATGTTGCTGAATCTGTTGCTGGTTTTAAAGCCTCAAATGCTGTTAAAATTTATGGTGATGATCTTGACAAACTTGATGAATTATCAAATGAAGTTTTAGCTCAAATAAAAGATATTCCGGGTATTAAAGATGCCGGAATTTTAAGAAACGTTGGACAACCGGAAATCAGTGTAATTCTTGATAGAGATAAAATGGCCGCTTATGGAGTAACTTTAAGTGATGCTCAGGCTGTTCTGGAACTTGCTTTTGGAGGAAAAACAGCAACTCAAAAATATGAAGATGAAAAGAAATTTGATGTAAGGGTTCGTTTTTCTAAAGAATACCGTAAAGATGAAAATGACATTGCTGAATTGAAAGTTCCAACAATTAGCGGAATCAAAATTCCATTGAAAGAAATTTGCGATCTAAAAACCGTTACTGGTCCGGCTTTTATTTACAGAGATAATACCAAACGTTTTATTGGAGTTAAATTTTCTGTTCGTGATCGTGATTTAGGAAGCACAATTGCTGAAGCTCAGGCAAAAGTGGCAAAAATGAAAATGCCGCAGGGATATACTGTTGGCTGGACAGGAGAATTTGAAAATCAGGTTCGTGCCAGTGCGCGTCTGGCTCAGGTGGTTCCAATCAGTTTAATCGGGATTTTTGTTTTACTGTTTATTTTGTTTGGAAATATTAAAGATTCATTACTTGTATTGGCGAATGTTCCGTTTGCAATTATTGGAGGAATCATGGCTTTGCATCTTACAGGAATGAATTTTGGAATCTCTGCCGGTGTTGGTTTCATTGCCTTACTAGGGATTTGTATTCAAAACGGTGTAATTCTAATTTCTGAATTCCACCATAATCTAAAAGCAAAACTATCTCTCGAAGAATCCATTTTTATTGGAGTAAAAGCCCGAACAAGAGCTGTAGTCATGACGGCGCTTATGGCCTCAATAGGTTTAATGCCAGCTGCAATTTCAACAGGAATTGGTTCTGAATCACAAAAACCATTGGCAATTGTTATTATTGGAGGATTAATTACTGCAACAATCTTAACATTATTAGTGTTCCCAATTATATTTTGGGTATTCAATCGAAAAAAGCACGTTCCTATTGAATAGTGTTTTAAAAATAAATTAATTTGGTTTGATTAATTTGACTTGGTTTTAAAAAAGAAAAGCATCATTATTATTAATGGTGCTTTTTTGATTTTAAGCTTTAAGGCTTTTTAAGATCAAAAAAATGAATTTTACCGCAGAGTTCACAAAGATTTTTTACTATTAGCCTTTTATAAAAAACACAAAGTTCGCAAAGCTTTGTATTGATTAAGCTTTGCGAACTTTCTGTCTAATAGGAAGTACAATCTTTGTGAACTCTGCGGTAAATAACTACTCGATAATAATCAATTTCAAATTACCACAAAAAAAAAGACCTTCTGCTCAAAGAAGATCTTTTTTGTACTAACTCAAACTTTTTTAAACTATTATTTTAAATCTTTCAAAAGAGCGATTGCATCTGTTGCGTTTGATAATTGTGCGTATTTTAAAGCTGTATATCCTTTTTCGTTTTTGTCACCAGGGCGAGCGCCGCTAGCTAATAAAACTTTAATAATTTCAACTTTGTTGTAACGTGCAGCTGTCATTAAAGGAGACATATCGTCTGACTTTTCATTAACATTAGCACCATATTCAATAAATTTTTTAACTACTTCGATGTCACCTTTACTAACAGCAACGTTTAGTGGAGTTGCGTCCCAAGCTGAAACTTCAACTGGTTGTTTAACTACTACTTGTTGATTTGAAGCCATTGAAACATTTGCAAATGCAACTAAAGCTAGTCCTAAATAAATAACTGAATTTTTCATAATGATTTGTGTGTTAAATTGATTGATAAATATTTGATTGATAATGGGTTGTTGTTAAATTCTATACAAATGTAAATTAAATTCCGGTATATTGCATTGCAAGGTACTTTGTTTTAACTAATTCTTAACGTTTAATTAATAAACTAATAATGACAAGAGCGTTTAATTGACGTTTCCATATAATAGACGCTGCAAAAGTAAAAATGTTACACTTAATTGAATATTTTCTGAAAAATAATTCGTGAAATATTCAGAAAACGAACAAACAATCCTCTATCTTTTTAACGTTAGTTCAAAAGGAAGTGCAAAAAAAGCTCGAGAATTAAATAAAAACTAAATAAATAGCGAGTAAAATATAAATTAACAATCTAAATACGTCAATTTTAAAGAAAAGCTAAAAAGAAAGAAAATACATCTGATTTCAATGCGTTTCTTTAACATTTTTTTCAATAAATTGAATTTGTGCGAGTTTTTAAATCTGTATTTTAACTTAAAACACACTTCATAAAAAGGAAAAAAATCATAAAAAGTGTGAAAGACAATTGAAGATTTAGAGACAAAACAAAAAGCCACAGATTACATGATCAAAAGATTATTAAAATCAAATTAATCATGTAATATGTGGCTAAATATTCTCAAGCTTGACTTACAGATAATTTCTATAAGACAAGATAAAATAACTATTTTTTAGAAGCGAGATATTCTACAACGTTTTTTTCAATACGCTCATCAATATTGTCAATGTTTGCCTTAACAAATTTTTCTCCTAAAATATTCTCGTATAACTCAATATATCTTTCAGAAACAGATTCTATATAAGTATCTGTCATTTCTGGAATTTGTTGTCCTTCCTGACCCTGGAAACCATTTTCAATCAACCAGCGACGAACAAACTCTTTAGATAATTGTTTTTGCTCCTCTCCTTTTTCCTGTCTTTCCTGATATCCATCAGCATAAAAATAACGAGAAGAGTCTGGAGTATGAATTTCATCAATTAAAACAATTACACCGTCTTTTGTTTTTCCAAATTCGTATTTAGTATCAACTAAAATTAAACCACGGCTTGCAGCAATTTCAGTTCCTCTTTGAAACAAATCACGTGTGTATTTTTCTAAAACAATATAATCTTCTTCAGAAACAATTCCTTTTGCTAAAATGTCTTCACGAGAAATATCTTCGTCGTGAGAACCATTATCTGCCTTTGTAGTTGGCGTGATAATTGGTTTAGGAAACTTATCATTTTCTTTTAAACCTTCGGCCATAGTTACTCCGCAAATTTGTCTTCTTCCTGCTGCATATTCACGGGCAGCATGACCAGAAACATATCCGCGAATTACCATTTCTACTTTAAAAGGCTCACATAAATGACCTACAGCAACATTAGGATCTGGTGTTGCAATCAACCAGTTTGGTACAATATCTTCTGTTAACTCCATGAATCTTGTAGCAATCTGATTCAAAATTTGCCCCTTGTACGGAATCCCTTTGGGTAAAACCACATCAAAAGCCGAAAGTCTATCCGTTGCCACCATTACCAAAAGTTCATCATTAATATTATAAACTTCTCTAACTTTTCCTCGGTAAACTGATTTTTGATTTGGGAAATTAAAATTTGTAGTTGTGATTGTATTGCTCATTATCCTAAAGTTGTGTTTTGTTTTATGAATGCAAATTTAAAACTATTTCACAGAGTTACACAATGAAAAGACAGAGATCATCAAGAAATGTGATATTTTATAAATTATAATCTCTTCAAAAAAATAATATTCCAATAAACGTATTAATTATCTGCTACTTAAAATACAAAAAGAAACTATTTGAAACTCAAAATTCCCTTACCTAATGTTTTTACTGAAGCATCAAAATTGCCTAAAGTTGTAGCAGGCAATCGTTTTATATCAGCAGTGCTTACAATATAAATTTGTCCCTGATCTTTTGCGGGAGCAGTTGGCACAAAAACCACAGCATTTCCTTCTGTATTTTCTTCAATTAAGTAAGCGGGCTGCCAATAAGTGCCAAACTTCAATAAAACCGGTAAATTGGTACTTGGATTTTTTACTTTTTTAATCAGTTTTTCTTCTGCCAGCTTTTTATTTTTTTCGTAACCCGGCAAAAAAAACATTAATTTATCATCAATCCAGTCTGCTATTTTTTTTAAGAAAGAAAATTGCATTAGATAACCACTGAAATAAATCAATAGAATTAAAAATATTCCACCAATAATGTCACTTCCTATTGTACCTAAGACTTTATCGATATGCAATAAGTGAGCAAATTTATCACCGTACTTTCTAAAAAATCCCCATACCTTCTCGAGGATCATAAAAAACACAACCAATGGCAATAAAAGAATAATTCCTGAAATACAATTTCTTTGAACCTGAAGTAAAAAATTTTTCATGGTATTGCAGATTAAATTAATATCAAAAAAAAAACTTATCCAAAAATAAGATAAGTTTTACAAAATTAAAGATTTAGTACCAATGAGCAATACATCAATTGGTTAATTATTTAAATATTAATCAATTACAAATTCTTTATTTAGTATTTTAGATGAAATATATCTTGCAACGCCATCTTCGGCATTGGTTTTTATAACTTCTAATTCAGGCAAAGTTTCTTTTAATAATGCCGGGGCGTTCCCCATAATTAAACCTTTTCCAGATGCCGATAACATTTGAACATCATTAAAACCATCTCCAAAAGAAACAACCTGTTCTAATGTAAAACCTTCTTTTTCTAATACAGTTTCAATCGCAACAGCCTTATCTATAGATTTATCCATAAATTCTAAACAAGTTGGTAAGCTGAATGCGTGATGCAAATGCTCAGAAGAATTGGCTAGAATATCATCTTTTAATTTTACTAATTTTTCATGGTTGTCGCAGGAAAAGAAAATTTTAATGGCGCCAAAGTCTTCTAGTTTTTTATAGTCGACCAATTCAGGGCGGTAGTTTAATTTTTCCTGAAAAGCATTTAATTTTTCACTTACTTTATTCGTTTGCCAAACATTTTCTTTAAATAAAACAACTGTAATTTCGGGATCAATTTCAACATTTAGAGCAGCTTTTACAACATCGCTGTCTAAATTAAAAGAGAATAATTCTTCTTTTTCCGGAGAATGAATTCTCGCTCCGTTTGAACTTACCAAATAAACCGGTACTTCGAGTTTTTCAATAATAGCCATCGCGTCAAGATGGTGACGTCCTGTAGCTACAACTATAAGATAATTTTGATTGTGAAGTTCCTGAAAAATTGATTTAGTGTAATCTGATATTCTGTGCTGTGTGTTAAGTAAGGTTCCGTCTAAGTCACTTACAACAACTTTTATATTCTTAAGTTTAGAAGTCATATTAAAATCAAGTATTTATGATATACAAATCTACGATTTTAACAACAGTTGAGCAAAGATTACCAAGCATAAAAGCCCGAAGACGGGCAAGTTTATTATTTATTTAACTATTTGGTTAAATAATATATTATCCTATTTTAAATCCTTACAGCTCCTGAATTATATAAGTTCAGGGCTTTTTGCAAGATAATTTCGATTCTGTCCAATGGCAGATCTTCATTAGAATCGACCAGCATAATCTTCATTCGCGAACGTTTATCCTGAACTAAAAAAGATTCATTAAAATAAGATCCTTCTACTATTCCAATATAAGGTTTCTTGCGTTTTTTATCTATCCATAAATAGCAAAACATTTTACCTTTATAGTAAAAAAATGGCATCCCGTATTTTATTACATTAGTAATATTTTGGTCTCTCCTTAAAATAATATCCCGCAACGCAATTAGTGTTCCTTTTACAGGTTCTTCCTGGTTTAAATAAAATTCATCTAGCTGATTCATCGGCGCATAACTTTTTTTATTGTGCTAAAAAGTACCTGCAAATTTATAAAGGAAGAATCATTATTTATTTAAAAAAAATTAATTTATAAGTAATTTTAACTTAACTTGTAAAGTTTTACTTAAAAAAAAATATTCGTTTTATGCATTTTTAAAAAAAATGCATAAAACGAATACTAAAACATCAAAAAAACAGTTACGATTAAATCAAATATTTAAATTTAGTATTAATCGTGATTTTCAATTTGTTTATAAGCATCGATTACCTTTTTCACTAATCTGTGGCGTACGATATCTTTATCATCGAGATAAATAATACCAATTCCGTCAACGTCTTTTAAAACCAAAATAGCTTCTTTCAGACCAGAAATAGTTCTGCGTGGTAAATCGACCTGTCCTGGATCACCCGTAATCATAAATTTTGCGTTTTTTCCCATACGGGTCAAAAACATCTTCATTTGTGAGTGGGTTGTGTTTTGCGCCTCGTCAAGAATTACAAAAGCATTATCAAGTGTGCGCCCACGCATAAATGCTAATGGTGCAATCTGAATAATTCCTTTTAAAATGTAATCTTCGAGCTTTTCATTTGGCAGCATATCGCGCAAGGCATCATAGAGAGGCTGCATGTACGGATCTAGTTTTTCTTTCATATCGCCGGGTAAAAAACCAAGATTTTCTCCTGCTTCTACCGCCGGACGCGTTAATATGATCCTTTTTACTTCTTTCTCTTTAAGTGCTTTAACAGCCATTGCCACACCTGTATACGTTTTTCCTGTTCCAGCGGGACCAACTGCAAATACCATATCATTTTTTTTAATGGTATCTACCAGTAATTGCTGGTTGGGCGTCATGGCTTTAATTATTTTACCGCCAACACCGTGCACTAAAATTTTGTCATGATCATATGATTTTCTTTCATCCTGACCATCACTCATAATGACACGTTCGATAACATTATCGTCAATGTTATTGTATCTCGTAAAATGAAGCATTAGTCTTTGAAACCTTTTCTCGAATTCATCTAAAACTTCTTTTTCGCCAAATGCTTTCAAAGTAGTACCTCTCGCAACGATTTTAAGCTTTGGGTAATACTTTTTAATTATTTCAAGATGAGTGTCCTGAGCGCCCCAAAAGTCTTTTGGAGCGATGTCTATGAGCTCGATTATTCTTTCGTTCAAATGAGGTAGTTTTAAATTAAAAATAAATTTGTTTTTGTAAATCTATTGCTGTCGGGTTGTTTATATCTTTAAATGCAAATTGTCTTTTGTTTCTTTCAATTTGCATTTAGTATTACTAGATTTGCATATCTCAAATTTAATGAAAATTAGATTTAAAAACTACCAATAGTTATAAACAAAATTATGTCAATAATTACCCTTACTACTGATTACGGCTTAAAAGACCACTTTGTTGGTTCGCTAAAGGGTAAGATTTTATCTGAATATTCAGAGGCTCAAATAATTGACATTTCTCATGACATAGATCCGTTTAATACTGCCGAAGCAAGTTATATTATTGGAGCATCTTATTTAAGTTTCCCAAAAGGAACCGTACACCTTATTGGTGTTGATATTGAACGCAATAAAGAAAACCAGCATATCGCTATGCAATGGAATGATCATTACTTTATTTGTGCCGATAACGGAATTTTAAGTATGCTTACGCAGAAAATCGTTCCCGAGAAAATTGTTGCCATTAATATTCACGATCGTTTTCCAGCTGAATCTACCGATTTGGATATTTTTATCCAGGTTGCCTGTCATATTGCAAAAGGCGGATTATTAAATGTTATTGGCAAAGAAATTACGGCTATTAAAGAGGTTACAGAATTACAGGCAGTTGTTGCCGGTGATGGAAATTCAATAAAAGGATATGTAATTTATATCGATCATTTTGGAAACGTAATTACAAATATTTCGAAAAAACAATTTTTAGAAATCTCACGTGGTCGCCCGTACGAAATTGTCATGAATACAAAAAACATCAAAACTATTTTACCAAATTATTCAGCAATTGCGACATCTGATAAATATCCAATAAAAACCTACGAAGGCGAAAAACTGGCTATTTTTAATGAAGCCGGATTTCTTGAAATTGCCATTTTTAGAAGTAATCCATCAAAAGTGGGTTCTGCAAATAGTTTGTTAGGATTGAATTATCGTGATGTGATTACAATTCAGTTCTTGTAGGGATTTTTGATTTTAGAGTTCAGATTTTAGATTAAATGGAATACAGATTTTGTGGATTGAATAGATTTACACTGATATTCATTCTCATTTCATCATACTAATGAAGAGATTATTCATTGCATTATAAACATAGCCCACGGTTGAAACCGTGGGAATGCATAATGATAGGCATTGTGTCCCCACGGTTGAAACCGTGGGCTATATTTGAAATACGAGAAGGCATTAGAATCCAAAAAAAATATGTATTTATAATATTTTATTTTTTCCTGAAAAGAACAATCAATTTTGGTATTTTTGCGCACCTGAAACGATTTTCAATCTAAAATCTATCCCGAGGCGTCGGGACAGAAATCTAAAATTATAATATGTTTGTTCGAATAGTAAAAATGAGCTTTCACGAAGAAAAAATTCCTGATTTTCTGGAAAATTTTGAAACTGTGAAAGATAAAATACGAAATGCAGAAGGAAACCGTTTTTTAGAATTGTATCAGGACAAAAATGATAAATGCATATTTTTTACCTACAGTTATTGGGAAACCGAAGCTGATTTAGAAAATTACAGACAATCTGAACTTTTTAACTCTGTTTGGAGTTTTACAAAAAAACTATTCAATGCAAAACCGGAAGCGTGGAGCGTTGATAAAATTGTTTCTTTAGTTTAAAGTTTCAGGTTTCAAGTTGCATACGTAACGTAAAAATTGGAACGAATTAATCGCAAAGAACGCAAAGAAAATATTTAAAAGGTTTAGAAAACACAAAGTTCGCAAAGCTGGAACTTGAAACCTGAAACTTGAAACAATATAAATAATTAAAATATAAAAGGTTTAGAAACGTAAAGTTCAAAGTAAAGCAACTTGAAACCTGAAACAAGAAAAACTTGAAACAAAACATATGAAATCAATCATTTTAAGAGAAATAAAATCTTTTTTTGGCTCTCCTATTGGCTATTTGGTTATTGCTATATTCTTAATTAGCAACGGACTATTTTTATGGTTTTTTGAAGGAGATTACAATATACTGAATACCGGTTATGCAGATCTGACTCCGTTTTTTACTTTAACGCCGTGGATTTTAATTTTCCTGATTCCGGCCGTAACGATGAGAAGTTTCTCTGACGAAAAAAAACAAGGAACTCTTGAATTACTTTTAACCAAACCATTGTCAATTTGGGAAATCGTAAACGGAAAATTTTTAGGTTCATTATTTCTGATTGTTTTAGCCATTATTCCAACATTTATATATGTAAAAGTAATTTCTAATTTAGGTTTACCCGAAGGAAATATCGATATGGGAAGCACTATTGGTTCTTATTTCGGATTATTGTTTTTAATAGCTGCTTATTCTGCTATCGGAATTTTCACTTCTACCCTATCAGAAAATCAAATAGTTGCTTTTATCATTGCTGTTTTTTTATGTTTTCTTTTTTATTTTGGTTTTGAAGGTTTAGCAACATTCATTCCTGATTTCAGCAATATTATTGTCGCTTTTGGTATGCAGGATCATTTTAAAAGTATGAGCCGGGGCGTTATTGATACACGCGATGTTATTTATTTTTTAAGCATCACCGTATTATTTTTGTCTTTTACTGTTTATCAATTAAAATCATTTAAAGCCTAATGAAAGCATCCAATCAACAAAATATCAAAGCATTAGGTATTACAGTTTTCGTTCTAATCGTTTTAAATGCATTAGGAAGTTTATTTTTCCACCGATTTGATTTGACAAAAGACAAACGATATACTTTATCTGAAACCTCTTTGCAAATCGTAAAACAGGTTAAAAATCCGCTATCAATCAAAATTTATATGCAAGGCGATTTACCTGCAGATTTTAGACGTTTACAACAGGAAACCAAACAATTATTAGAAGAATTTCAGGCTTATAACGCTAATATTGTTTTCGAATTTGTAAATCCTATGGAAAACGAAGACGAAAGCATGGAAGTCGTAAAATCACTTTACCAAAAAGGATTAACGCCAATAAATATTACTGTTGACGACAAAGGAAAACAATCACAGGCAATGGTTTTTCCGTGGGCAATTGCCGTTTATGATAATAAAGAAGTTAATATTCCATTACTAAAAAACATAATGGGTGCTTCGACAACACAAAAAGTAATTGGATCAATTCAGCATTTAGAATATTCGATTGCAGACGCTATTAATAAAATAACAAAAGCCAAACAAAAGAAAGTTGCCATTATAAAAGGAAACGGTGAAATAAACGAAATTCATATTGCCAAGATGCTGATGCAAATTCGCGAAAGCTATTACATCGGACCTTTCACATTAGATTCTGTTGCTAAAAATCCAACCGGAAGTTTAGATGCTTTAAAAAAATATGATTTAGCCATTATCTCAAAACCAACCGAAAGTTTCTCTGATGAAGAAAAACAGGTTTTGGATCAATTCATTATGAACGGCGGGAAAACTTTATGGTTAATCGATCAGGTTGCGGCCGATATGGACAGTTTATACAATCAATCCGGTGCAACTCTGGCTTACCCAAGAGATTTGAATTTGAACGATATGTTCTTTAAATACGGCTTTAGAATTAATCCTGATTTGGTAAAAGACGAACAAGGAAGTCCAATAAAACTAGCCACTGGAGAACAAGGAAGCGCAACTCAATATCAGGATTTTGTATGGAAATTTGCTCCGCAGGTATATCCTACAAGCAAACATCCAATTGTAAAAAACCTGGGCGGAATTAAATTTGATTTTGCAAATCCAATAGATACTTTAAAAAACGGAATCAAAAAAACAGTTTTACTGCAATCGTCTCAATACTCAAAAGTTATCGGAACTCCGGCAGAAATTAATTTGAATATTGTAACCGAAAAAACGTCTCCGGAAGAATATTTAAATAAAGGAAACTTACCGCTTTCGGTTCTGTTAGAAGGAAATTTTCATTCTGCTTTTGAAAACCGTGTTTTACCTTTTAAGGAAAATGATTTTATTGCAAAAGGGAAACCAAATAAAATGATTGTAATTGCAGATGGCGATTTAGCCCGAAATCAATTGGACAAAAACAGGCAGCCGGTTGAATTAGGTTACGATCAGCGTACAGGAAACCTGTATGACAACAAAGATTTTATCATGAATTGTATCAATTATTTGCTGGATGATACAGGACTTATTAACATTAGAAGCAAGGATGTTGAACTGCCTTTATTGGACAAAGAAAAAGTTTACGAAAATTACAGCATAACACAATTCATAACTATCGGACTTCCAATTGCAATTTTATTGATATTCGGGCTTGTATTTACTTACATCCGAAAAAGAAAATACAGCAAATAGATGTTAATAAAAAAATTGCGAAACTAAGATTGTTTACGATATATTTGTAAAACCTATCTTAGTTGAAGAAAAACTAAAGAAAAGAGCAAAAAAATAAAACAAAAGACATGAAATTTATAGTATCGAGTTCGTACTTATTAAAACAATTACAAGTTTTAGGTAGTGTAATTAACAGTAACAATACGTTGCCTATTTTAGATAACTTTTTATTTGAACTAGACAATGATGCGTTGACAGTTTCAGCTTCAGATCTTGAAACTACAATGTCTGCTACATTATCTATCGATTCTAAAAGTAAAGGAAGCGTTGCTGTACCTGCCAAACTTTTGCTTGAAATTTTAAAAACGTTCCCGGAACAACCTTTAACTTTTACAGTTGAAGACAACAATACAGTTGAAATTAGTTCAAACTCAGGAAAATATGCATTAGCATATGCCGCCGGAGAAGAGTTTCCAAAAGCTGTAAATCTTGAAGATCCATCTGTAACACTTGTTCCAGCTGATGTTTTGGCAACTGCAGTAAGCAAGACTATTTTTGCTGCCGGAAATGATGATTTACGTCCGGTAATGTCTGGAGTTTTCTTCCAGTTCTCACCAGAAGGTTTGACTTTTGTAGCAACAGACGCTCATAAATTAGTTAAATATGCACGTACAGATGTAAAAGCATCTCAGGTTGCAGATTTTATTATGCCTAAAAAACCTTTGAATATTTTAAAAAGTATTTTAGGATCTTCTGACGCTGAAGTAAAAATTGAATACAACGATTCAAATGCGACTTTCTCATTTGACAATTATATTTTAATGTGTCGTTTAATTGATGGAAAATACCCAAATTACGAAGCGGTAATTCCTAAAGAAAATCCAAATAAATTAATGATCGACCGTTCTTTATTTTTAAGTTCTGTTCGTCGTGTTGCGATTTTCTCAAACAAAACAACACACCAAATTCGTTTAAAAATTGCCGGAGCCGAACTTAATGTTTCAGCAGAAGATATTGATTACTCTAACAAAGCCGAAGAAAGATTGACTTGTGATTATCAGGGAGACGACCTTCAAATTGGTTTCAATTCACGTTTTTTAACTGAAATGTTAACCAACTTACAATCAGACATGATTATGTTAGAGATGTCATTGCCTAACAGAGCTGGGATTTTAACTCCAGTTGATGGCTTAGAAGAAGGAGAAACCGTTACCATGTTGGTAATGCCTGTAATGTTAAATAGTTAACATCAAAACTCCTTTTTGTTACAGGGATTTTTTTTAATTTCAAATTAAAGACATATCATTGTAAAAAAAAACATCGCTATTAACCAACCATTTTTTATACCTAGAAACCGCAATTTTTTCAAAAGAGTTGCGGTTTTTTATTTTGGGGACTTTTTGTTTCAAGTTTCAAGTTGAAATGTGATAAGATGTTTCGCAGATTTTTACCGCAAAGACGCAAAGTTTTTCGCAAAGTTCGCAAAGCTAATAACACAAGCTTTGCGAACTTTGCGTTTTTACGGACAAAGTAAATCTAAAAAACCTTGCGCCTTTGCGGTAAAATGACAAAGTTGCTCTACCCTCATTTCAACCTGAAACCTGAAACAAACAAAAACCTGAAACAAATTTTTTCCTTAACTTTGTATTTATGAAAATAGAAATTTGGTCGGACATCATGTGTCCGTTTTGTTATATCGGAAAAAGACAACTGGAAACAGCTTTAGCTGAATTTCCAGATGGAGAATTTGAAATTGAATGGAAAAGTTTTCAACTTGACCCAACTATTACGCCACAGTCAGGAAAAGACGTTTACACGTTTCTTGCTGAAAGAAAAGGTATCTCTATTGAGCAATCAATAGAAATGCACAAAGGTGTTGTAGAACGCGCAAAAAGCGTTGGTTTGGATTATCATTTTGATAAGGCAATTATTTCCAATTCACTTACTGCACATCGCATTATACATTTGGCAAAAACCAAAAATTTAGGCGATGAAATGGAAGAGATTTTCTTTAAAGCTTATTTTACTGATGGAAAAGATCTAAATGATGCGCAGACATTAGTTGAATTAGGCTCTAAAGCCGGTTTAGATTCAAAAGAAGTACAAGAAATTATAGAAAATGAAAACCTTTATCTAAACGACGTAAAAAGCGATATTAGAGAAGCTCAGGAAATTGGCGTTCAAGGAGTTCCTTTTTTTGTTTTTGACAGAAAATATGCTGTTTCCGGAGCACAGCCTGTTGAAGCTTTTGTAAATACTATCAGAGAAGTACAGAAATAATTTTGATTTTAGATTAACAATTCATTTTATCAAAACGGATTGTTAATCTAAATTTTATTTTTTCGCAGGAAAATAATTCTCTTTTAAAATAATCTCCAACGGAATATAATTGGTATTTTCTACTGTTTCCTGTAAAACTAATTTTTTATACAAATGATTAATCCCCATATACCCCTGTTCTTCAGGTCTTTGATTGATTAAAAAATCAATTATTCCTTTATTTAGGTATTCTATGTTTTCTTTCAATAAGTCGTAACCAATTATACGAACGCCCTTTATATTGTTTTGTTCTAAAAAACGGGCAACAATATAAGCTCTGGAATTAGGCACAAAAACACTGTTTATTCCCGAAAATATTTCCAACGATAATTGATCAATTCCGGAATCTTTAATAGTAACTTCCGAGAATTTAAAATTAGTAAGTTCGTTATGATCTTTAAAAAAAGAATAAAAACCATTAATACGCTGTAAATAAACAGATGTACTTTCTATTTCTCTGGTGATTTTAAAAATCAGAACCTGTCTTTCGTTATTTACCGCAAAACTAATCAGTCTTCCAGCCAGATAACCGCTTTGAAAAGCATCCTGTCCCACATAAGCGTGTTGATCATTACTCGAAATATTTGAATCGATCATAACAACCGGAATATTTTTCTTTTCATATTCGTTTAAAAACCGAACGGATTCTTCATAAAAAATTGGAGCAAACAATAATCCATTACAATCAAAGTCTAATACTTTTTCAACCGTTTTTTTGAATGAAGCTTCGTTAAAATCATAGAAAAAATAATCAAGCACAACTCCAAATTTTCCAAATTCAATGGCTGCTTTTTCTATTCCGGTAATCTGACTTTTCCAATATTCTATATTTTCATACTTAGGCAAAAAAACTGCAAAGCGAAACTTCTTATTTAATGCCAGATTACTCGCCAAAATATTGCGTTTATAGCCATATTGTTCAATTATAGCATTTACTTTATCTACATTATCCTGAGTAACCTGTCCGCGATTATGAATTATCCGGTCAACAGTTCCTGGTGAAACATTAGCTAATTCTGCTATTTTTTTGATTGTTATGATAATGATTTATTTTTTAAGTTAAAAGGGGATTTTTAAGTCTGTAAAATTAATTTTTTTTGGATATGATGAGTTGTTTTAGAAAACTTTTTATATACATTTGTAAAGCTCGTGTGCGTACACGTAAAATTACATAATTTACATACAAAATCGTAAATTATTTTTCTTTTTTGAAATAATTACACATAAAAAAATCAAATACAAAATTTAAAATATGATTATAGACATTTTAAATAATGCAAAGAGATATTCAGATTTACATCCGAATTTTAAAAAAGCATTTGATTATTTAAGTCAAAATGATTTGAATAATCTTGAACCTGGTTCGTTTGAAATTGCAGAAGGATTAAAAGTAATTGTAATTTCCGGAGAAGGGACAACCAGAGAAGAAAGTATAAAAGGGTTTGAATGTCATGATCAAAATATTGACATACAATATTCTATAAATGGCCCTGAAACTTTTGCCTGGAAACCAAGAGAAAAATGCGTGAATCCAAACGGAGATTACAGCGACGAAAGAGATGTTCGTTTTTTTCACGACAAACCCGATACATTTTTTGAATTGCAGGAAGGACAATTTTGTATCCTGTTTCCCGAAGATGTTCACGCTGCAATGATTGGCGATGGAATTATTAAAAAAATTGTTATAAAAGTAAAGATTAAATAAATTCCAATTTTTTAAAATTCCAAATTCCAAACTAAAAAATAAATTCCAAATTTTAAATAGCAAATTCCAATCTTAAAATTAAATTTTAAAATTTCAAATCCCAATTTTTAAAGCTTGCGATTGGAATTTGGAATTTTAAAAAATTGGAATTTAATCAACACAAATAAACTAAATACATGAATTCAATATTTAACCTTGAAGGAAAAATTGCCCTAATCACCGGTGGTGCTGGCGTATTGGGAAGCAATTTTGCAAACGTTTTGGCAAAACAAGGCGTAATTGTCGGCATTGTTTCTCAATCGATTGACAAAGCCAATAAAACAGTTGCAGAAATCGAAAGCATTGGCGGTAAAGCTTTTGCGATACAAGCCAACGTATTAAACAAAGAAGAACTGGAAAAAGCCAAAGATGCTATTGTAGAAAAATACGGTCGTCTTGACATTTTGATTAATGCTGCGGGAGGAAATATGCCAGGCGCAACCATTCAGCCCGATCAGGCAATTTATGACATGAAAAGCGATGATTTACAAAAGGTAATCGATTTGAATATCATCGGAACCATGCTTCCTTCGCAGGTTTTTGCAGAACTTTTTGCGAAACAAAAACAGGGAATTATTATCAATATTTCGTCGGCATCGGCACAAAGACCGTTGACGCGAGTGGTTGGTTATTCGGCTTCAAAAGCGGCGATTGATAATTTTACACAATGGATGTCGGTTGAACTGGCTTCAAAATATGGGGAAGGAATTCGTGTAAATGCTATTTCACCGGGATTTTTTATTGGAGAACAAAACAGAGCTTTATTATTGACTCCCGAAGGAAAATTAACCCCAAGAGGAGAAAAAATCATCGAACATACACCAATGGGAAGATTTGGAACTCCGGAAGATATTGACGGTGCGCTTTTATTTTTATGCAGCGATATGTCCAAATTTGTAACAGGAACAATTATAAAAGTAGATGGTGGATTTGCCGCAACGAGTATTTAAAATCTGCTATTTGACTCCTGCAATCCCGAAACTTCGGGACAAAACCTTGTAGGTATGCAAGACGGCCTGTTTGTCTACAATCTTTGTCATGAGACGCAGATTAAACGGATTTGCTTTGCAAAGACGCGGATTTAAACGGATTTTTATTTTAGAGATAAGATAAAACGAAAATGTTTCTTATGAAAACGAGTGCCCTAGCCCCGATAGTAGTGGAAATCCTTTTGTGTAATGAAATGGAGCAAAAGATTGTAACGGATAGCGGGAAATAGCTTCTTAAAAAACTATAAATAATTATACCTACAAGGTTTCGAAAAACTTGCAGGAACTAATAAAAAACATAAAAAATGGAACAAACATTAAGATGGTTCGGCCCAAAAGATCCAGTTTCTTTGCAGGATATTAAGCAAACCGGCGCGACCGGAATCGTAACTGCGCTTCACCATATTCCGAACGGAGAAGTGTGGACTATTGAAGAAATCATTAAACGAAAAGTTGAAATTGAACACGAAAATGGTGATCCTAAAAAAGGTGCATCAGGTTTAGTCTGGTCTGTCGTTGAAAGTATTCCGGTTCACGAAGACATTAAAAAGCAAACCGGAAAATACCTGCAATATATTGAAAATTATAAGGAAAGCATTCGGAATTTGGCGTTATGCGGAATCAAATGTATTTGCTACAATTTTATGCCGGTTTTAGATTGGTCCAGAACTGATTTATCGTATACGGTTGAAGACGGATCAAAAGCGCTGCGTTTTGATATTAATGCTTTTGCAGCTTTTGAATTGTTTATTTTGAAACGACCGGGAGCAGAAAAAGAATATTCATCTATTCAAATCGAAAAGGCTACTAAGTATTTTCACGCTATGACGGATGATGATAAAGTAAAACTTCAGCAAAACATTCTTGCCGGACTTCCGGGTGCTGAAGAAGCCTATTCTGTAGAGGATTTTTTGATTACTTTGAGTGCTTATAACCATATTGACAGAAAAGCATTGAAGGAAAATCTTTTCTTCTTTTTAAAACAGATTATTCCCGTTGCTGAAAATAAAGGTGTATTGATGGCGATTCATCCCGATGATCCTCCCTACCCTATTCTGGGTTTACCGAGAGTGGTAAGTACCGAAGAAGATTTAACAGAATTAATGGCGGCGTACGATTCAAAATCAAACGGATTTACGATGTGTACAGGTTCTTATGGCGTTCGTACGGATAATGATTTACCCGGAATTGTAAGACGTCACGGCGATAAAATGAATTTTATTCACCTGAGAAGTACGCAAAGAGATGAAGAAGGAAGTTTTTACGAAGCCAATCATCTGGAAGGAAATGTGGACATGTACGAAGTTGTAAAAGCAATTCTTGAAGTAGAAAAAAGAAACAACAGCGCATTGCCAATGCGCCCGGATCACGGGCACCAAATGCTGGATGATTTGAATAAAAAGACGAATCCTGGCTACTCTGCAATCGGGCGTTTGAGAGGTTTGGCTGAATTAAGAGGGCTTGAAATGGGGATTAAAAGAAGTCTTTAAAGATTTTGCCACGAAGGCACTAGGGCGCTAAGATTTTTTTTAAGGCACAAGTTTTTTTTCACGCAGATTTTGCAGATTAGGCAGATTTATTATTCTGATTGAGTACAATTTGTCATTTCGACGGAGGAGAAATCTCCACGAGAAGCTCGACCAAGATTGGGTTCTCGTTACGGAGTTACTTGCGGAGATTTCTCCTCCGTCGAAATGACAAGATTACGCTTAAAAAACTTTGCGCCTTCGTGCCTTCGTGGCAAAACGGCAAAAAAAACTAACTATCATAATAACCACAAACCATGAATAGTCAAAACCTTATTATCTGTTGCACCCTTTTTGTAAACAGTATCGCATTTAGCCAGCAAACGCCAAAAATACTGACTGATTCAAAAGCAAATTACCTTCCTGATTTTAGTTACGCCGGCTATCATTTCGGCGAAAGCCCAATTCCTGAAGCTACAGGAAAAACTATAAATGCTGTAGATTTTGGCGTAAAAGCAAATGACGGTTTAGATGATTCTAAAGCTTTGTTGAAAGCCATAAAAGCAGCAACTGAAACCGAAGGAAATGTGATTCTGCAATTGCCTGCAGGACGAATTATTCTGAGTGAAGTTTTGTATATCGAAAGAAGCAATTTTGTACTTCGCGGTGCAGGTTCGGGTGAAAACGGAACCGAGATTTATTGTCCGCGACCAATGATGTACCTTAAAAATCCGGAATCGCTGGCTGAACTTCGCGAATATCTAACGACTTTTGATAAAAGACAACGTGAACCTGAAAATAATGTCGATTTGCCTTTTTCGCAATATGCATGGTCGGGCGGGTTTATCTGGACACAGATTCCTGGCGAACGTGTAAAATCGTATTTGGATAAATATGAACCGGTTCCTAATGTTCTGGCGAAAGTCATTTCTGGAAATATGGGCGAACATATTATTTCGGTTTCTGATGTAAAAGGATTGAAAGTTGGTGATATTGTCGAGCTTCAATTGTTTAATAAAGATGGCGAAAACGGCGAAATTATTACCGATTTATATAAAGGTGCAAAAGTAAAACCGGGTTCACATCATTGGAAATTTCCAAAACTTCCAATCGTAAGACAACAAGTCGAAATCACTAAAATTTCAAACTCAAAAATTACCATAAAAACGCCGTTGACGATTGCGATAAAACCAAGTTATCAGGCGCAATTGGTTGAATGGAAACATTTAAACGAAGTGGGAATCGAACATCTTCGTTTTACTTTTCCTAATATTCCGAGAGTTGCACATCATGTGGAACCGGGGAATAATGCGATATTTTTAACGCGTGTTTTTAATAGTTGGGTCAAAGATGTCACGATCACCAATGCTGACAGCGGAATTTTAGGCGAAGAAATTTCGAATGTAACCGTTCAGGATATTGTGACCGATGGAAATCATATGGCGCATTATACCGTAACTTTAGGCGGTGTTCATAATGTTTTGGTTAAGAATCTGAAAATCTATAATAAAACGGTTCACCCGTTGAGCTTCAATACTTTTGCTACTAAAAACGTATATCAAAATTGTGAAATTTTTGCCGATCCACTTTTAGATCAGCATTCGGGAGCAAACCATCAAAATTTATTTGATCATATTACGGTGCACATTAATCCGGATAAAAATAATAGTTATCTCTTATTTGGCGGTGGCGGCGCAGATTATTGGAAACCTTCTCACGGACCTTTCAGTACTTTTTGGAATCTGAATGTTCAGGTTGAAAAACCTTCCGAAATAACAAAACCGATTTTACTTTACGGAATGAAAGACGGTCCTTTTGCGAGAATTATTGGCGTGAATGGCAATGCAAAATTCGAAGTAAAATATGAACCTGACGCTTATATTGAGTTTTTGAATATGCCGTTTGATCAGATTCCTTCGTTATATGATTATCAATTGAAAAAGCGATTGAAAAAATAATTTTGCCAGAGATTTAAAGATTAATTTGTTTGCGTTAAATAGCCACGAATTCACGAATTATTGCGTATAATAATTATAAAAATTCGTGAATTCGTGGCTTTAAAATCTCACCCAAATCTTTGTCAAATTTTTAAACTTTGACAAAGATAATCACAATAAAATTCGTGAATTCGTGGCTAAAAAAACTTTGTCCCTTTGTTACTCTTCCCCTTTGCACCTTTTAAAAAAAAACACCATGAAATACAAAATAGCTTTTCTGGTTTTACTGTTTATTTCCGGGAATATATTTTCCCAAAATAAATACCGCCTCAAAAATATCTCGACGACAGATGGGCTTTCGCAGAGTTCTGTTATTGCGATTCATCAGGATAAATTTGGGCAAATGTGGTTTGGTACGCGCGATGGGCTTAATAAATATGACGGAAGTCACTTTACCATTTTCAGAAATGATGCTGCTGATAAATCGTCTATTAGTAACAACGATATTTTGGCAATCGAAGAAGATAATACGGGCAAAATTTGGGTTGGAACATACAACGGATTAAATTGTTATGATCCTGTTACGAATACTTTTAAAAGATATTTACATACCAAAAACAATCATACAATAAGTAATAATGCTGTTTGGTCGATCAGGGAAATCAACAACGAAATGTGGTTTGGTACTTCAAAAGGATTGACAATTTACAATAGAAATACAGGGAAATTCACTTCTTTTTTTCATTCGGATACTGATGATGCTACTTTACCGAGCAATAATATCCTTACTATTTTAAAAACAAAAAAAGGAAAAATTTGGGTTGGAACCACAAAAGGTTTATGTGTGGTTAAAAGCAGAAAATTCGGAAAGCTTTCTTTTAGAAATTACCGCTTAAATAATACTGATCTTCTTAATGTTCAATCTATAAAAGAGGACAGTGACGGAAATTTATGGGTTGGAACTAAAAACAAAGGGCTTTTAAAATTTGATACTTCTGACAATAAATTTGTTTCTTTTTTACCTGATAATAAATACAAAGAGATTAATTCTGATATTCGTTCTCTGGCCTTTGATAATCAAGGTTCTTTATGGATTGGAGCTTATGACGGAATTTACATTTTAGGAAAAGACAAAAGCATCCAAAAAATAAATAACAGCAACAATAACAACGGAATTGATAAGGTAAAATCGGTATTTATTGATAAAAAAGGTTCAGTCTGGATTGGCTGTTATTACAAAGGCGTGAATATTTGGGATGTTTCGAATGTTAATTTCTCTAATTATAATCAGAATTCTAAAAAGATTCCGATGAGTTTTGATGTCGTGAGTTCGATTATTTCAGACAAAAATCATAATATTTATTTTGGAACTGAAGGCGGTGGAATTACGATTTTTAACCAAAATACCGAAGCGGTAAGTTACATTAACAGCAAAACGAATCAGACGAATAAAAATGACATTAAATCAATGTGTCTTTCTGAAGATAATATTCTCTGGATTGGAACTTTCTCTAAAGGAATTTCTGCTTACAACATAATTTCTAAAAGAATTGAAGACAACCGAATTGCGTCGGATTTAAGTGATTTACTGAAAGAAAGCGGCGTTTATTCACTTAAAACAGAAGGAAATGGAATTTTATGGATTGGAACTTTTGGGAAAGGTTTGATTCGCTATAATACGATTTCAAAAACTTTTCAGGTGATTGGGAACGATATGTCTTCTGCCAATTTCCTGACGAATAATATTGTTCGAACTCTTTTGGTAGACCAAAATAAACTTTGGATTGGAACTCAAAACGGTCTGAATTGCATTTCGCTAAAAGATTTCCAGCAAAATAAATATACAATACAACATTACTTTTTTGATGCCTCAGCTTTATCCGGCGATGATATTCTAACGTTGTTTAAGGACAGTCGAAACAAAATTTGGGTTGGAACTAAAGCGAAAGGGTTGCATTATTTTGATGGAAAAAAATTCAACAGAATCAATCTTAAAGTAGGAAACACGATTATTACTTCCATTCATTCAATTCTTGAAGATGATGATAAAAATCTTTGGATTAGTACGAATCAGGGAATTATAAAATACAGCACAACCCTGAAAAAATTAGTTCTTTATGACCAAAAAGATGGTTTGGCGAGTAATGAATTTAATGATAATGCCGCTTTAAAATTAGATTCGAATCAGTTTTATTTCGGAAGTCCATCCGGAGCGACTTATTTTGATGCCAAAAAAATCTCCTTGAATGATTATGCACCTCAGGTTTTAATTACAAGTTTAAAAATTAAAAATGAGACCATTAATCCAAACAGAAAAGATAAAATTTTAGAGAAAAGCATTGGCTATACCAAAAACATAACATTAGATTACGACAAAGCCAATTTCTCGATCAGTTTTGCGATTCCAAATTACATTCGATCCAAAAACAATCAATACAGTTATCGTTTAATTGGGTTAGAAAATAATTGGACGATTACCAAAAATAACGAAGCTATATTTGCAATTCAAAATCCTGGATCCTATCGATTTGAAGTTCGTGGCGCCAACAATGACGGTGTTTGGAATCACATTCCGACGACTTTAACGGTTGTTGTAAAACCGGCTCCGTGGCGCAGTATCTGGGCGTTTTTATTATACGGAATCATCATTGGTTCTGCATTATACGGCTTGATCTGGATTATGAAATCGAAAGCAAGACTAAAACAAAAACTGGAACTGGAATATCTGGAAACCAAGCGTATTGAAGAAAACAACCGCGCAAAACTGGATTTCTTTACGAATATTTCACACGAATTCAGAACGCCTCTAACTTTGATTTTGGGTCCGTTGCAGCAAATTTTATCCGATTATAACGGAACAAATGAGATGTACAAAAAGCTGTTGGTGATTGAAGGAAGCGCGAATCATCTTTTGAGTTTAATCAACCGTTTAATGGATTTTAGAAAACTCGAAAACGATCAGGTTAAATTGGAATCGGCAAACGGAAATATTGTCAAATTTACCAAAGAAATCTTTTTGTCTTTTATCGAATATGCCAAAGATGGCGGCTACAATTATACTTTTGAAACTCAGGAAGAAGAGATTTTGGTGTATTTTGATCGTTACAAACTCGAACGTGTTTTTTATAATTTGATTTCGAATGCGTTTCGTTACACACCAAAAGGCGGTGAAATCAACATAAAAATCAATCACGATCACGAGAATTTATTTATTGCGGTTGAAGATTCAGGAGTTGGAATTGCGGATGAACATATTGACAAAATTTTTGATTTGTTTTTTGAAGTTCCGCTTCATAATAATGTTCAGAAAAATTATAATAAAGGAACCGGAATTGGTTTATCGATCGTAAAAAATATTGTCAAACTTCATAAAGGAAATATTGAAGTTACAAATAAAGAAACGGGCGGTGTTGTATTTAAAGTCACGCTTCCGTTAGGACGCGCACATTTACTGGACAATGAAATTATCGAAAATTTTAAAATCAGCGATGATATTGCACAATATTCGGCTCAACTTGAAACGCAGGAAATTACCGAATATGAAGATATTGACGATTTTGTGGTTGATGGAGAAAAGCAAACCATTCTGTTAGTAGAAGATCATAAGGTTTTGAGAACTTTTATGAAAAATTTACTCAAAAAAGAATACAATATTATTGAAGCCGAAAACGGCAAAATAGCATTTGAAAAAGCATTACAACACGTTCCGAATTTAATTATCAGCGACGTAATTATGCCCGAAATGGTGGGAACAGAATTGTGTTCTAAAATAAAAGAAAACCTAAAAACAAGTCATATTCCGGTTATTCTATTGACTTCGAGATCTTCATTGGTTTATAAATTTGAAGGATTAGAAAGCGGTGCCGATGATTATATCAGTAAACCATTTAATTTAATCGAATTTAAACTTCGGGTAAAAAACCTTTTGAATTCAACCGAAAGATTAAAAAAGAAATTTACAAGTCAAGATAATTTTGTTCCGTCAGAAATTACGGTTTCGTCTCTGGATGAAGAATTATTAAAAAAAGCATTCAAAATTGTCGAAGAAAACATTTCGAACGAACAATTCGATATTCCGTTTTTCTGTGCAGAATTGGGCGTTAGCCGCACGATGTTATTTTTAAAAATAAAAGCGTGGACCAATTATACGCCAAACGAATTTATTCATGAAATCAGGTTAAAACGCGCCGCTCAATTATTGGAACAAAACAAATTAAATGTTTCTGAAGTGAGTTATAAAGTTGGTTTTAACAATCCGAAATATTTTAGCAAATGTTTCCAAAAAAGGTACGGAGAAACTCCGTCGCAATTTGCTGACAAATTTAGCGAAAAAATCTCCTGATGTATTCCTGCAAGGTTTTCAAAACCTTGTAGGTATAGATTTTAAACACGAATTTCACGAATTGCCACTAATTAGTTCGTGAAATCAATTTCACAAACTAAGCTAACGATTGAAATTTGTGGAAATTCGTGTTTATATTTCTATGTGTTTGAAATAATTACACTCAACGCTTACCTTCAAATTTTAAAAAATATAAATGAATACCTACAAGGTTTTGAAAACCTTGCAGGAAGAAGAACTTCAATTAATTGCAAATTCTGTAATAATTCCTAAATCCGCATATTTAAAGGCTTAAAAAAGGGTATCTGTATTTTTAGATACCCTTTTTTGTATTTCTATATCGTTTGCGCCTGATATATTTGTGACATGAAAATCAAAAAAACAAAATTCCTGCTGCTGCAAATTCTCTTCATGCTGCTCATAATCGGAATGAGTTTATTGCTTTTTTATTTTACCTAACATTAACCTAAAAAACCAAAATGAATGTTTACAAATCTCAAAATTAAATCACTTAAATGGTGTTTTCTGGTACTTTTTTTACTGGCAAATATTATGATGAATGCACAGGAGAAAAAAATCACCGGAAAAGTTACTTCCAGCGAAGATTTACTCGGGCTTCCTGGTGCCAATGTTTATGTTAAAGGATCTTCTGTGGGAGGTTCTGCAGATATGGACGGAAATTATAGTGTTTTCGTTTCAGACAAAAATGCTGTTTTAGTCTTCAACTTTGTTGGCTATCAAACGATTGAAATTCCCATAGGAGGCAAAACGGTTATCAACGTAAGTTTAAAACCAGATACAAAAAATCTTGAAGAAGTAATCGTTGTGGGTTACGGTACCCGAAAAAAGAGTGACATAACAGGTTCTGTATCTTCTGTAACCGCAAAAGAACTAACGGCTTACCCGTTATTAAATGCAGAACAGGCTTTACAAGGACGTGCCGCTGGGGTTTCGGTACAATCAAATAATGGTGGTGAACCTGGCGCTCCTGTAAAAATCAGGGTTCGTGGCGGAACTTCGATCAATGCAAGTGGTGATGCGCTTGTTGTTGTCGATGGTTTTGCGGGCGTGGCAATGCCTGCACCTCAGGATATTGCTTCTATCGAGGTGCTTAAAGATGCATCTGCAACGGCAATTTACGGATCGAGAGGTTCAAACGGGGTTATTATGGTGACAACTAAAAAAGGAAAACCGGGAAAACCTGTTATTGAATTTAGCAATTCTACATCGGTACAATCTGTAAATAATAAGCTTGATTTATTAAATGCTGAACAATTTGTGGCGTACAGAAAAAGTTTTACTACGCATACTGACGGCGGCGCAAACACAGATTGGCAAGACGTAATTTACCGTGACGGAATGGTTTCGAATACATCACTTTCTTTTTCCGGTGGATCTGAAAACGTGAGATATTATGTTTCCGGAAACTACTTTAACCAAAATGGTGTTGTAATTAACTCAGGAATTGACAAATACACGATTGTAAGTAATCTAGAAGCTGATTTGTCTGACCGTTTTAAAGTGGGTTTGAATTTATTTCAAAGCAAACAAAACAAGGAAGGGATTATTAGCCAAACTGGCGCCGGAGGAACTGGTGCTGCAGGTGTAATTGCAGCGGCGTATCGTTTTATGCCAGACAAAGGAATTTATAATGCAGACGGAAGTTACACAACAACGGCGCCAATTGGTGACGATATTGATAATCCGTATGCGACTGCGATGGAAAATGTTTTGGAAACCGTTTCTATTGTAAACAGATCAAATTTCTTTGCTCAATATAAAATCACAAAAGATCTTGACTTTAAAACTACTTTAGGATTAACCGACAATAATTCGCAAACCGGAAGATTTATTCCGTCGACTTTAATTGCAGGAAAAAATATCAAAGGAGAAGCTTCTGTAAATAACACAAGATTTTCTTCTTTCCTTACAGAAAATTATCTAACGTATAAAAAAGAGATTATCGACAAAGGAATTTTGACCGTTCTTGGAGGTTATTCGTATCAAAAAAACAAAAACGAAAGTTCGTATGCGGCCTCTAGAGGATTTTTGACGAATACCAATTCGTACCGAAATTTAGGTGCGGGAACTGTTTTCTTAAAACCAGATTCGAATTTATCTGAAACAGAGTTGATCTCCGCTTTTGGAAGGTTGAATTTTGATTACGACGACAAATATTTATTTACGTTTACAGCGCGTCGTGACGGTTCTTCAAGCTTTAGTAAAAACTACAAATACGGAACTTTCCCTTCTGGAGCCGTGGGTTGGAATATTGCTAAAGAAAATTTCTTAAAAGACAACAAAACAATTTCAAATCTTAAATTGAGAGCGAGTTATGGTGCAACCGGAAATCCATCCATTGGCGCCTACTCTACTTTATCTAGATTTTCAGAAATTTATGATGTAAGTGGTGACGTTATTGTAAACGCGGTTCAATTGACATCTTTGGATAATCCGAATTTGAAATGGGAAACGTCTTATCAGCAAGATTACGGAATTGATTTGGGTTTATTCGATAACAGAATCAGCTTAACGGCAGATTATTACAAAACTATTACGAAAGATTTATTGTTCAACAGACCTTTACCGGGCGTTTCAGGAATTGCTTCTCAGCTTCAAAACGTAGGTGAATTAGAAAACAAAGGTTGGGAATTAGGCATAAATTCTAAAAACTTTGTTGGTGCAGATTTTACGTGGTCTACGAACTTTAATATTTCTTCAAACAAAAACAAAGTATTAAAACTGGCTGATAATAAAGATCTGTTAATCAACTCTACTCCAGGACATTTCCTTGCAACAGATTCGCAAATTTTGAGAGTTGGCGAGCCGGTTGGTTCTTTCTTCGGATTTGTTTATGACGGTGTAATTCAACAAGGTGAAGCGGTTCTTCCGGGGAATTTTGAAACGATTGCCGGTGGAGAAAAATTCAAAGATGTAAACGGAGACGGAAAATTAGATTCTCAGGATAAAACGATTATCGGAAATCCAAATCCTGATTTTATCTTCGGTTTAAACAATGATTTTACGTATAAAAATATTGATTTGAATATCTTCTTTCAGGGTTCACAAGGAAACCAAATCTTAAATTATACGTTAATGGAACTGGCATCCGGAAACAACAATGCTACAACAGAAGTTTTAGACGCCTGGACGCCAACAAATACGGACACCAATGTGCCAATTAATGCAGCAAGGACAAAAAGAGTTACTTCGAGATTTGTTTATGATGGAAGTTACATTCGTTTAAAAAACGTTTCTATAGGATATAGTTTAGATGAAAAAGTAGTTTCGAAAATTGGTTTGAGCAAAGTTCGTTTCTACATCAGCGCGCAAAATCTTTGGACAATTACAGATTATCCAGGTTCTGATCCTGAAGGAAATTACCTGAATGATACCAACGCGAGAAGTAACACCAACTTAGGATTAGAATATGGAAGTTACCCAAATGTGAGAACTTTTACTTTCGGTTTTAATTTAAAATTTTAGTCTAAAAAATAATATTATGAAAAAATATATAGCTTTTCTTTTCCTGGGAATATTCGCTTTTGGCTGTTCTGACCTTGAAGAAAAACCGGTGGGAATTATTCGTCCCGATAACTTTTTTAACAATACAGATGACTTACAAGCCGCTGTAAACGGAGCTTTTGCCAACATTGCCCACAATAACTATTGGGGACGTGAATTTACAATTGCCCTAATGCTTCGTGATGATATGGCTGATATTGGCGACAGAACAACGCAGGCTGCCCGTATCGATGTTAATGATATGAATATGAACGATACTAATGCGCTTGTTGCTAACTTTTGGCCACAATCGTATGTGATTATTACAGCTGCAAATCAAGCGATTGAAGGCGCTAAAAAAACACCCGGAGATCCTGCAAAAGTAAACGCGATTGTGGCTCAGGCGTATTTTGCAAGAGCATTTGCTTACTATCATTTAGTTCGCATTTTTGGCGATATTCCGTATATTGATTTTGTGGTCAATGATGTATCTCAGGTAAATTCGTTAAGCAGAACCAAAGAAGCAGATGTGTACCCAAAAATTATTGCCGATCTTGAATTTGCAAAACAATGGCTGGAAGACAAACCAAAAGTAAAAGCCGTTCCCGGAAAAGGTACTGCAGCAGGATATTTAGCCTCTGTATATCTGACTTTGGGAAATTACCAAAAAGCCTATGACGAAGCAAAATACGTTATTACAAACGAAGCCAAATTTGGTTTAGGTTTAGATGCTGATTTTCAGGACTTATTCAACGCTACAAAAGCGGCGGCATTAAAAGAACCTTTGTTTACTATTGATTTTAATAACTTAACATCAGGAAATTACGGTCAGGATTATACCGCGTTTTTTACAGGTTCTTTAAAAGACGACAGTTATAGCTACGGACAAGGATTTTCGGTTGCTGTGCCTTCTCAAAAAGTTTTTGATACCTGGGATCAAAGAGATTACAGACGTGCGGTAAGTTTTGATACAATTATTAGAAAGAAAACGGGTCCGGGCGGCGCTTTGCAGATTTTTCCTTCAAGCGATAATGAAAAAGCACCACGTCCGCATATTGCAAAATACTTTCGTTTTCCCGGAAAAGCCGGCGCAAACGGAAGAACTTCGCAACACAATTACATCACGATGCGTTACGCAGAAGTTTTGTTAACGGCTGCCGAAGCTTTAAACGAAATCACGCCGGGAACTACTGAAGCCGACGGATATGTAAACCGTGTTCGTGCCAGAGCGAGAAACAAAGCCGGAAAACAGGTTTCGTTTCCTGCAAACGTAACGCCGGGACTTTCTCAGTCCGATTTTAGAAAAATGGTTATTGATGAAAGACGTTTAGAATTAGCTTTCGAATACATCAGATGGTACGACATTAAGCGATTGAAAATTGCTCCTGAAGTTTTTGGTGTGAACGGATTGGAGCCTCACACTTTTGATGTAAACAAGGATTATTTATGGCCGTTACCAGGAACAGAATTAGCGATTAATCCTAATTTAAAACCGAATAATCCCGGATATTAATATTCATTAGAATGAATTAAAAATTTAGAATTAAAAATTAAAAATCTTTGAAATCGAAATTACGCTAATAGTAATGTGTTTCGTTTTTCTTGCTGATTTAACCACATTTTTGTCATTTCGACGGAGGAGAAATCTTCGTAAGTAACTCGACAAAGATTGGTGATTAGCATGAGGAGCTTCTCGTGGAGATTTCTCCTCCGTCGAAATGACAAACTAGACGAGAATATTCGAACAGCAAAACGATGCCAATTTTTAATTTTTAATTCTCAATTTTTAATTTAAAAAAAAACATAAGCATGAATAAAGTTAGTTACTTTTCTTTAATTCTAGGATTTGCATTGCTGGCATCAGCGTGCAAATCCGGAATTAATTCTCAGACCAAAACTTCGGCAAGTGCTGAACATCTTCTGGAAAACCGATACAAAATGTTACTCGATTATCCGGTAGATTCGATGTCTATGCCACGAAGTATGACCATCAAAACCAATTTGATAAAAAAAGTGCCGTCGAGAGACTGGACAAGCGGATTTTTTGCCGGAAACTTATGGCAATTGTACCGTCTTACAAACGATTCAAAATACAAAGAGCAAGCTCAAAAATGGACTCCTTTCAGTAAAAAAGAAAGCGTTAATAGTAATTCGCACGATGTTGGTTTTAAAGTGTTTTGCAGTTTTGGAGAAGCGCTGAAAGTGGAAAACAAACAAGAATACAAAGATGTGATTATTAAAGGCGCTGAAACTTTATGCACGCGTTTTAACGCAAAAGTGGGTGCAATTCGTTCGTGGGATTTCAACAAAGAAATTTGGGATTATCCGGTGATTATCGATAATATGATGAATCTTGAATTATTGTTTGAAGCCTCAAAATTATCAGGAAATCAAAAATACCATGATATTGCTGTAAAACATGCGAATACAACATTAAAAAAACAGTTTAGGGAAGACAACAGTTGTTATCATGTTATTGATTATAATCCTGTTACGGGAGAAGTTAGAAAGAAAACTACGTTACAAGGTTACAATGACGATTCGGTTTGGGCACGCGGACAAGGCTGGGCAGTTTACGGTTTTACGATGTCGTATCGATATACCAAAGATCCTGAGTATTTAAAACAAGCTGAAGCAACTGCAAAATTTTTTATGACCAATAAAAATCTACCGGAAGACGCAATTCCGTATTGGGATTTTAAAGATCCGAGTATTCCAAATTCGCCGCGCGATGTTTCTGCTGCAACCGTTATGGCTTCAGCGTTGTACGAACTTTACGGATATACCAAGAATCAAAGTTATTTGGCTTTCGCCGATAAAATAATGACGTCTTTACATTCAGACAAATACATTTTACCTGATACTGTAAAAGCGCCTTTTATTCTGGATCACAGTACCGGAAACTGGCCAAAACACGACGAAATTGACGAACCTATAATTTATGCTGACTATTATTTTCTGGAAGCATTATTAAGAAGAAAGTAGCAAAGGTACAGAGGTGCAAAGTGAGAAAGGTTTTCAGCCTTTGAACATATCACCCTTTGAACCTTTATCCATTTGTCCCTTTGAACCTAAAAAAAAAGCTTTATAATTTATGCAAAAACTACATCACAACTATATTTCTTTTTCTGCTATCGCTTTTTTGATTGCTTTTCAGTTTTGTTTTAACATTGGCTTTGCCCAGAAAAATTCGGCAATGCGAACCAAGACAAATATCAATGAAAATTGGCTGTATTTAGAAAATCATACTTCAAGTCTTACGGAAGCAAAAAATGCGGCAAACTGGACGTCTTTAAATTTACCACATACGTGGAATGCCGAAGATGCAACCGATTTAAATCCGGGTTACAGACGCGATGCAAGCTGGTATCAAAAAAAGCTGAACATTGCCCAAATAGACAAAAACAAACGCTATTTTTTATATTTTGAAGGCTCGAATGTCACCACAAAACTTTATGTAAACGGCAAAGAAGCCGGCGGACATATTGGTGGTTATATTGGGTTTACGATCGATATTACAAATTTTATCAACGAAGGAAACAACGACATTTTTGTACGTGTTGATAATAGTTACGACATAGAAATAATTCCGTCGCAAAAAAGTGATTTCTTTATTTATGGCGGAATCACACGAGATGTTTGGCTTTTGTCTCAATACAAAAACCGAATTGATAATCTAAAAATTACAACTCCTGAAGTTTCTGCAAAAAAAGCTTCGGTACAAATTCTGGCTTCGACTATAAATGCTGAAAATGCCAAAGATTTGTCTTTAACCGTAATACTTAAAAATCCGAAAGGGAAAAAAGTTGCCAGCAAAACGATTTTAGTTTCTGATAAAACGTCGAATATTACTTTTGAAAACATTAAAAATCCTGAATTGTGGGATATCGATAATCCGAATTTATATTCGGTAACGGCTACTTTATCAGAAAATAAACAAATCATTGACAGCGTAAACGAAAAAGTTGGTTTTAGATGGTTTGAGTTTAAAGATCACGGTCCTTTTTATCTTAACGGAAAGCGATTATTGATTCGCGGCACACATCGCCATGAAGAACAAGCCGGAGTTGGCGCTGCGATGAGCAACGAGCAACATTGGGCAGATATGAAATCCATTAAAAATATGGGCGCCAATTTTGTTCGTCTCGCGCATTATCCGCAAGATCCTGAAATTTACAAAGCCTGTGATGAATTGGGTCTTTTGGTTTGGGATGAATTGCCATGGTGCCGCGGTGGAATTGGCGGTGAACTTTGGCAAACGAATACCAAAAATATGCTGGCCGAAATCATCAATCAAAATTACAATCATCCGAGCATTATCATTTGGTCTTTAGGAAACGAAATGAACTGGCTTCCTGATTTTCCTGATGGCGACAATACCGAAAAAACGAATTTATTCTTAACGGAATTAAACGACATCGCACATAAAATGGATCCTACCCGAAAAACGGCGATTCGAAAATATTACGAAGGTTCACAAATTGTGGATGTATTCTCCCCTTCTATTTGGTCGGGCTGGTATTCTGGAAGTTACAAAAGCTATCAAAAAGCAATTGACGTTTATAAAAAAGAATACAAACATTTTATTCATGCCGAATATGGCGGTGATAGTCATGTTGGGCGTCACAGCGAAAATCCCGTAACTGGCGAAAATGTTATAAAAGCCGAAGGTTGGGAAGAAGCCATCGTACAAACCAAAGTGGCCAATATTGCGCAAATTGGTGATTGGAGTGAGAATTATATCGTCGATTTATTTGACTGGCATTTGCATATATCCGAGAACGATCCGGCATTTGTGGGAAATGTTCAGTGGGCGTTTAAGGATTTTGCAACGCCATTGCGTCCCGAAGATGATATTTCGTACATGAACCAAAAAGGGCTTGTAGACAGAAACGGAAATCCGAAAGATGCGTATTATGTTTTTAAAAGTTATTGGGCAAAAGAACCATTTGCATACATCGAATCGCATACCTGGACAGAACGACAAGGTCCTGAAAATACGCCAAGAACTCTGAGCGTTTTCAGTAATTGTGAGCGAGTTACGCTTTATCATGAAGGAAAATCGCTTGGAGAAAAACAAAGAAATCTTTCGCTATATCCTGCAAATGGTTTAACTTGGGATGTTAATTTTAAAAAAGGAGAAAATATTCTGATTGCTGTCGGAAAATCAATAGCCGGAAAAACGGTTTCTGATACATTAAAAGTCAACTATCGTTTTAACAAAAATGATACGGCAACGTCTTTACAATTATCTTCTCAAAAATTAAAAAACGGCAATTATCTCGTTACAGCAATTGCAATTGACAACAACAATTTGCGTTGTCTGGATTATGAAGAAAGTGTTTATTTTCAATGCCTAAAAGGTGGAAAAACCATGAAAAATCAGGGAACTCCAACTGGAAGTGAATCAATCAGAATGGCAAATGGAAAGGCTTCGATTGAAGTTGTTCCGGATGGTTCTGGTTTGCCCATTGAAATGACGGCTTTGAATCAGAGTTTTAAGGGGGAATATTTAAAAATAATGCTTAAATAAAAATAATGCCACAAAGTCGCTAAGACACAAAGTTTTTTTTGCCATAGATTAAAAGATTAAAATGATTTTTTTTTACGCAGATTCTGCTGATTTTAGCAGATTTAATTTTTAAAAAACTTTATAAATAATCTGCGCATATCTGCTTAAATCTTTTTAAAATCTGCGTGAAAAAAAACTTTGTGCCTTCGAGCCTTTGTAGCAACAAACACACATACTAATGAAAAAACTAATAACCACATTACTCCTAACCTTTTCCATTTTCGGACAAGCTCAGGATATCAACCTAATCTCAAACATTTCAAATCGAAATACAACATCCTTAAACGGCGTTTGGAATTACATTGTAGATCCTTACGAAACAGGATATTACAGCTTTCATCACGACGAATACGATAAACAGGTAAAACCATCCAACGCAGCATATTTCAATAATTATCACGCGGTTAACAAACAGGAATTGGTGGAATATGATTTTGATAAATCGCCTAAAATCAATATTCCGGGCGATTGGACTTCGCAGGTTCCGGAATTGAAATATTACGAAGGAAATGTTTGGTTTAAAAAGTCATTCGATTATGATTTAAAAACCGGAAAACGCCTTTTTGTTTATTTGGGAGCCATCAATTACAAAGCTGATGTTTATCTGAACGGCAAAAAACTAGGAACTCATATTGGCGGATTTACGCCTTTTAATTATGAAGTGACTTCGATTGTAAAACCAAAAGACAATTATCTGGTTATTAAAGTCGATAATACACGCCATAAAGAAGATGTTCCGACGATTAATACAGATTGGTGGAATTATGGTGGAATCACGCGCGACGTTACTTTAATTGAAGAAAACGCCTCATTTGTAGAAGATTATAATATTCAGCTAAAAAAGAATAGTACAGATTTGATTTCCGGGTTTGTAAAGATCAATAATTTAAATGCTTCGCAAAATTCGGTTTCAATTTCGATTCCTGAATTGAAAATTAATTATAAAGGAAAAGTGGGCGCTGATGGAATTGTAAACTTCGAAATTCCGGCGAAAAAAATCTCATTTTGGTCGCCTGAAAACCCGAAATTATATGACGTTACGATTGATTTTAACGGACAAAAACTGAAAGACAATATTGGTTTCAGAACGATTGAAACAAAAGAAGATAAAATTTTATTAAACGGAAAACCGATCTTTTTACGCGGAATTTCGATTCACGAAGAAAATGCAAAAGGCGGACGCGCGAATTCTGAAGAAGATGCTTTGCGTTTGCTAAATTGGGCAAAAGAACTGGGCTGTAATTATGTTCGACTGGCACATTATCCGCATAACGAAAACATTATCAGAACGGCAGATAAAATGGGATTAATGGTTTGGGAGGAAATTCCGGTGTACTGGACAGTTGAATTTACAAGAGAAGCGACTTATAAAAATGCCGAAGATCAATTAACGACGGCGATTACGAGAGATAAAAACAGAGCTTGTATTATTATCTGGTCAATGGCAAATGAAACGCCAATTTCTGACGCGAGAAATACTTTCATTAAAAAATTAGTCGATCACACAAAATCTTTAGACAATACGAGATTGATCAGCGCGGCTTTATTAACGCAAAGCGGAAGTGATGGTTTTGGAACGATCAACGATGCTATTGGAGAATATTTAGACATTATTTCTTTCAACCAATATTTGGGCTGGTACGGCGGAAAACTGGAAGATGCCGAAAAGATTTTCTGGAAAACAAAGTACAACAAACCGGTTATTGTTTCTGAATTTGGCGGTGATGCCAAAGCAGGATTGCACGGTGAAAAAAACGAGCGCTGGACAGAGGAATTTCAGGAATATTTATATATTCAGAATTTAAAAATGATAGAGAATATTCCGCATTTGAGTGGTACAAGTCCTTGGATTTTGGTTGATTTCAGATCTCCAAGACGACTTTTACCGGGAATTCAGGACGAGTACAACCGCAAAGGATTGATTTCTAACGACGGTCAAAAAAAGAAAGCCTTTTATATTATGCAAAATTGGTACGAGAAAAAGAAAAAAGAGTAAAAATTGTATGATTTCTCTTTGTTATTCTCTTACTTTGTATGAACCTATAACAAATTATAATTCTTATGAAAAAATTTAGTTTATTGGCAATTACTTTTTTGATTGCTATTTCAGTTAAAGCTCAAGACGTAGTAAAATTTCCGCCGTTAGATGCAAGTCCGGTTGATATTGCTTATTTCCCAAATAAAGCGGTTAAATTCAAAAAAACAGATACTCCATCTCCATCTATTAAAGTTATTTATTCAAGACCTTCTGTAAAAGGGCGTGTTATTTTTGGAGATTTAATTAAATACGGTGAAGTGTGGAGAGTTGGTGCAAACGAGAATACCGAAATCAAATTTTACAAACCAGCAACAATCAATGGTGTTGCGGTTCCTGCAGGAACTTACAGTTTGTTTGCCATTCCTGAAAAAGATAAATGGACCATCATTATCAATAAGGAACTTGATTTATGGGGAGGTTATGCGTATGATGAAAGCAAAGATCTTGTAAAAATTACGGTTCCTGTAAAACCAGTTTCAGAAGTAATCGAAGCTTTATCAATCGCTTTTACATCAAAAGATAAAGTAACAAATTTGGTAATTGGATGGGACAAAACAACAGTTGAAGTTCCGATCACAATAAAATAATTAGTCAATATTTCGACTTAAATATCAAAGAGACACTTAATTAAATAATTAGTGTCTCTTTTTTTTGCTTAATATTGAGTAAATTTAACAACCTAACCACCAACCAAAAAAACCACAAAAATGAAAAAAAAGTATGTATTGCTGCTATTTCTGTTGTCCGCCTATTGCGGATATTCTCAACAAACGTTTAAAATTACTTATGAGCAATTAAAAGAATATGAAGGTATTTATGAATATCAAAACAATAGTACTTTACAAATCGCCGCCTCACCAAAAGACACTATTTTATACGCTATTATCAACGAAAGCAAATATGCCTTAAAACCTTCTGAAAAAGACATCTTTTTAAACATGTCTAAAGAAAAAGTGACTTTCTTAAGAAATAGTGCTTCTGCGATTACCGGTTATACTTCTCAGGAAAAAACATTTAATCTGATTAGTAAAAAAGTCATTTTTCCAAAAGAAATGTGGTATCCGAGACTGAATTCAAAAGATTTTAAATATAGCTATCAGCCGCCAAAAAAAGACCTTGATGGTTTATTGACCGGAACGCTCGATAATACGGGACTGGATAAAGCATTATTGAATGAAATGATGCAGAAAATTGTTGACGGAACTTATGCAAACGTACACAGTGTTTTGATTATAAAAGATGGCAAACTGGTTTTTGAAGAATATTTTTATGAATACAACAAAACCAAATTGCACGAAATGCGTTCTGCTACAAAAAGTATAATTTCTGCCCTTACGGGAATTACAATTGATAAAGGATTTATTAAAAGCAAAACCGAAACTGTACTTTCTTATTTTCCTGAATATACTTTTAAAAACCTCACAGATGATAAACGACAAATTACAATTGAAAACCTTTTAACAAATCAAAGCGGACTTGATTGCGATGTGAGTAATCCTAAATCAGAAGGAAATGAAACGACAATGAATTATTCTGATGACTGGATACAATTTACATTAGATTTACCAATGATTGATGTTCCGGACGGACGAGGAATGTATTGCTCCGGAAATTCAATTACGCTGGGCAAAATTGTCGAAAAAGCAACTAAAATGACGCTTCCTGATTTTGCAAAACAAACTCTTTTTAAAGATATTGGCATTAAAAATTTCAAATGGAATTTTAAACCCGATGCTTCCAGTTCCGAAACTTTTTGTCAGGTCTATTTAACGCCAAGAGATATGGCTAAATTTGGTTTGCTTTATCTAAATAAAGGAATGTGGGCAGACAAACAGGTTATTTCTAAAAACTGGATTGAGGAATCTTTAACCAAACACTCTGTTATTCAGGGCGTAAATTACGGTTATTTGTGGTGGCTTAAATATCTGGAAGTAAATGGCACTCGCTTTTCCGGAAAGGCTGCACAAGGAAACGGCGGACAGAAAATTTATGTTTGGGAAGACCAGAATATGGTTACTGTGATCACAGGCGGAAATTACAATTCGCAATCGCCAAGCGATGAACTGATTCAGAAATATATTTTGCCTGCTTTTAAGAAATGAAACAATTAGATAATTCGGCAATTAGATAATTAGATAATTTTAAATGAGATAAAAAAAGGCTGTCAATTTTTTTTGACAGCCTTTTGCAAGAATAAAACAGATAAATAATCTCGAATTGAGACTTAATCATTATGCGATCTCAATCATTTTTGGTGCTTTTTGTTTTGCCTCATCTCTTTTTGGAATAGTAAGATTTAAGATTCCGTTCTCGTAGCGGGCGTTGATATTATCCTCATCTACAACGTTTTTTGGCAATTCAAAACTTCTTTGAAATGATTGGTAACTAAACTCTCTGCGAGTGTAATTATCTCCTTCCCCTTTATCTTCTATACTTGTAGATTTAGCGCAGGAAATAGTCAGTAAATTGTTATCCAGGGTAACATTAAAGTCTTTTTTGTCGAGTCCCGGAGCTGCGACTTCAACCTCATAATTTTCGGCTGTTTCTTTAACGTTTATGGATGGTACGGTTGTACTGGTGGATGAAAAATTACTGTTTCCCCAGTTAAAAAGTTCACGACTGAAAAAGTCGTCAAATAATGCCGGAAATGCATGGGAATTTGTCCCGTTTCTTCTAATAGTTAACATGACTTTACTTTTTAAATAGTTATACATTAAAATTAATTTCACAACCAAAAAAAAGCAAAATAAATACCAAAATAAAAAAACTGTCATTTTTTCAATATTTACTCGACACAATTTCAGATACATACGAAAAAATGTCAGTTTAAAATATAACACATGGGAATTATGTAACAAATAAATGAAATTATATAAAAAACGTGTGTTTTCTACATTTATTTTTGATGTAGTATAGAAAGTAATTATTAAGAAATGTTCCACAACTTGTAAAAAAAAACTTAATCGTTATTCAGTCATAAAATCTATACTAACCAAAACCAATTTAAAAAAATGGTGCATTGTCATAAACGAAATATCAGCGTAAAAATTTAAAAGACAGTAATTAAGAAAACTACTTTTTTATATTCCCACTAATAATCATGTAGCATTTTTTTAATTTGTGTTTCAAAAATTAATGACTTTTCCCTTTATGACATTTTGCATCATTTTTTATTGATGACATTATTAACTATCTTGAAATACGGCTCATTTTATTTAATTAAGAAATCCCTTTGAGAATCAAATGATATTGGATTCTTAAAGGGATTATTGTTTTTTCGTCTGCTAATTATTAAGTAAACAATAGTTTATGTAATCCCTACGGGATATTTTGAGCTGGAGTAAAATTCTACTTTGTTACCAATATGTAAATCCTAACGGATTATCTTATAGAATTTGAATTTTATTCATAAATAAAAAATCATAAAAATCATATCTCGTAGAGATTACATATTGGTAGAAAAAAAGGAATATGCACACAATATTGTCCCGTAGGGACTACACGATATTATTAAATTATGCTGTCGCTACAGTAGGCTCTAAAATTTTATCAAGTGTAATTGGTAAATCTCTAACACGTTTTCCGGTTGCATTAAAAACTGCATTTGCAATTGCCGGCGCCATTCCTACCAATGCAGTTTCTCCCAAACCTTTTGTTCCCATCGGGTTACTTACAGGATCTTTTTTATTTACAAAAAACACTTCCTGTTTTTCAATATCAGCATTTACAGGTACATGATAATCGGCAAAATTATTATTGATTGGGCGTCCAAAACGGTGATCGATTTCTAAAACTTCCATTAATCCCATTCCAATTCCGCCCACTGCACCTCCATACATTTGTCCTGCCGAAGTTTTATGGTTGATTACTGTACCAATATCGGCACAGGAAACTACGTGAGCAATTCTGATTTTACCTAAATTCGGGTTTACCAAAACTTTTACAAAATGCACTGAAAACGAATAAATAGAATATTTTTTAGCTTCTTCTGAACCTTTTGATTCATTTTCGACTGCTAATTCTTCTAATTTATTAGCACTAAGCAAAGTCGATAAAGAAACCGATTTTGAAGCTTCTTTTTTAGAAGTAACCGAACCATTTGCAAAAGCTAAATCTGTGATAGGAATATTTTTAAAAGTTGGGTTTTCTGTTGCCAAACCAAGAGCTTTACTCACTAATAAATTACAGGCATCGTGAACTGCAGAACCCACAGACGAAGTCGTTGCAGAACCACCTTGCGTTGGTCCTTTTGGTAATCCACTCCTACCCATTTCAATCACTACATTTTCTGTTGAAATTCCGGTAATTTCTGCACCAATTGCTGTCATCATAGTTGCTGTTCCGGGTCCCATATCGTTTACGCTGCACTGAAGTACCAAGTTTCCATCTGCCAAAAATTTCGCTTTTACTGTTGTAGGGTTTCGGTACGAACCAAAAGTTCCTGTTCCCATTCCATAACCTACAAGCCATTCGCCTTCACGAACACTTCCGGGTTTGTTTTTACGGTCTTTCCAGCCAATGCGTTCCATTCCGGCTTCATAGCAATCTAAAAGATATTTACTGCTCCATGGTTTATTTTGTTCGAGATCTTTTTCGGCATGATTGCGCTTGCGAAAATCAATAGGATCCATATTTAATTTATGAGCCAATTCGTCGATAGCGCTTTCTAGGGCAAAAGAGCCCGTTGCTTCGCCGGGACCACGCATCCAGATTGGCGTACAAGTATCAAGTTCAGCAATTCTATATTTGGTCGAAACATTGGCACAATCATACATAAAACGTGACATGTTTACGGTTGCTTCGGTAAAATCTTCATAGTTCGAAGTCATTGCCAGGGCTTCGTGACTTAAACCTGTAAGTTTACCATCTTTAGTGGCTCCCAATCCCATTTTCTGAATCGTGTAAGGGCGAAATCCAACATTGGTAAACATCTGTTCACGATGCAAAACCAATTTAACCGGTTTGCCTATTTTTTTTGATCCGATTAAAGCTGCAATTTCATAAGGCCAGGTATGTAAGCCCATTCCAAAAGCACCACCCAGATATTCAGAATGTACTTCTACATCTTCTGGCGGAATTCCAAAGACGTTCCCAACACTTTTTCTGGTTCCTTCTACACCCTGACTTTTAGTATATAAAATGGGTTTATTATTTTCCCATTTTGCAATAATATTTGCCAATTCCATGGGATTATGAACTTCTGTCGGAATCGTGTATTCTGCTTCTAAAACAACTTCTGCCGTTTTATAACCATCTTCTGTTCCGCGATTGTAATCTTTTGCACGATCTCCACCGGGGTTTCTGCTTTTATCTTTTGCCTTTTCAAGTTGTGTTGTATGTTCTTCTTTTAGATATTCGGCTTTAATTAAACTCGCCGCATATTGCATACGCTCAAAAGTATCGGCAATAACCAAAGCTATTGGCTGATCGTAGTAACGAACCGAATCGTCTTTAAATATCTGAAGCGGCTGCCCTAAATTATTACGTTGTTTGGCTTGCTCGTATCCTGCAGGTTTCTCAACATTTAAATGTGTTATAACCGCCAAAACTCCCGGCGCCCATTCGGCTTTTTTAGTATCAATACTCTTGATTCGGCCTTTGGCAATCGTACTTCCCACCAAACAGGCGTAGGTAACACCAGCGGTTTTGTACTCTGCCGAATAAGTTGCAGAACCCGTTACTTTAGCAAATCCGTCAACTCTGTTTATATTACTTGTCTTGCTCATAATCAAATTATTTAGATGCTGCTATAGTTAACGCTTCGGTGATTGCATTTGGTCCTAGAGTCAATTTAAAGGCGTTGTCGCCATAACTTTTAGCGCCTTTCATGCTTAAATTTGCCGCTTGTCTGAACGTTTCTTCAGAAACTGTTTTTCCTTTCAAAAATTCTTCCGCTTCTGTCAATCTCCACGGTTTATGTGCAACGCCGCCCATTGCAAGCCTTGCATCATTTATTACATTATTTTTAATATCTAAACCAACTGCGACTGAAACCAGTGCAAAAGCATAACTGCTTCGGTCACGAACTTTTAAATAATGTACGTTTTTAGTAAAATTGTTTTCCGGAATTTCTACCGAAGTGATCAATTCTTTACTTTCCAATGTATTGTCTTTTTCAGGCGTATTTCCGGGAAGACGATGAAAATCAGTAAATTTTATTTGTCTTTTACCTTTTGGGCCTTCTACAAAAACAGTCGCATCAAGAGCCGCTAGTGCTATACACATATCACTTGGATGAACGGCAATACAACTTTCTGAAGCACCAAAAATAGCGTGCATTCTGTTTGAACCGCCAATAGCTCCGCAACCGCTTTTTGGTGTTCGTTTATTGCACGGCATATCGGTGTTATAAAAATACGAACAACGCGTGCGCTGCAACATATTTCCGCCAACGGTTGCCATATGCCTGATTTGCTGAGATGCTCCGGCGGCTAATGCCAAAGCAAGCAAAGGATATTTTTCTTTAATGGATTTATCTTCGGCAACCTGACTGTTTTTTGCCAATGCGCCAATCGAAACTTTTCCAGTTCCAAATTCGATCTTTTTTAAATCTAAAGCTGTAATGTCGACCAGTTTATCCGGAGCAACAACATTCTTTTTCATTAAGTCTACCAGGTTTGTTCCACCTGCAATAAACATTGCCGAAGGTTCTTTGCTAATATTGGTTACTGCAGAGCCGGATGAAAGCGCTCTAATGATTTGAAAGTTTTTCATAATGGCTTCCCTCCTTCCTTAACTTCTGTTATCGCGTCTACAATATTATGATAAGCACCACATCTACAAATGTTTCCGCTCATATATTCTCTAATTTCTTCTCTGCTGTTGGCGTGACCTTCTTTAATGCAGGCAATTCCGGACATGATTTGTCCCGGCGTGCAATATCCACATTGAAAACCGTCATTTTTGATGAAAGCTTCCTGCATTGGATGCAATTTTTTTCCTTTCGAAAGTCCTTCAATTGTAGTCACCTGGGCATTTTGCTGCATGGATGCCAATGATAAGCAGGACAAAATTCTGGTACCGTTTACATGGACGGTACATGCGCCACATTGTCCGTGATCGCACCCTTTTTTTGTTCCTGTTAATTGTAAATTCTCCCTCAACAAATCCAGCAAAGTAGTTCGTGGTTCAACATTAAGATTGTGTTTTGTACCGTTTACTTCTATCGAAAGCGGAACTGTCTCTAAATATTCTGCAATTTTTTCATCCCACTTTTTTTCTGAAGCCATAACCAATGAAGGCGGAGCAAAAGCAAGGGCGGTAAATAATCCTGATTTTTTGATAAAATCGCGACGGGAATTGGTATCGTCTTCGATTACTTTCTTAATATTTGTTTTCTTGGGAGCCATGCATACTGTTTTTAAATTAACAAATTGCTTGTAGTAATTCTAACAAATTTAAGTATCCTTTGTGAGAAAAAATTACAAAATTCACATAATCCTGTTATTCAGAAATTTTCTAGATAAGGACTGTTTCTGTTAAATTTCAAAATCGTATTTTTACAATAATTAGACTAAATGCCACCCATGATTTACCTTGACAACAATGCAACTACCCGTTTAGATGATCGCGTATTAAATGCTATGCTTCCGTACTTTACAGAAAATTATGCAAATGCAGGAAGCGCTCATCTTGCAGGATTAGCTGTAAGTGAAGCTGTCGCTAACGCGGCATGGCAAACGGCAAATTTGATTGGTGCCAAAGAAGAAGAAATCATCTTTACATCGGGTGCAACCGAAGCTATAAATCTCGCCATTAAAGGTCTTGCTAATCAGTATCGTAAACATATTGCTACAATTGTAACAGAACACAAAGCTGTACTCAATACCTGCGAATTTATGGAAAGTATTGGGTTTGAAGTTACCTATTTACCTGTGGGCTCTGATGGTATTTTAGATCTTAATGTTTTAAATGAATCAATTACAGATAAAACACTGATTGTCATTGCAATGTTAGTCAATAATGAAACTGGTGTAACTCAAAATATTGAGGCAATTTCTGAACTTGCTCACGCCAAAAATGCATTGTTTATGTGTGATGCTACGCAGGCAATTGGAAAAATTCCGGTTGATGTTGAAAAACTAAAAATTGATCTTTTACCACTTTCTGCCCATAAATTCTATGGACCGAAAGGTGTTGGTGCTTTGTATATTTCGGCGAAAGCCAAATTAAAATTATTGCCTCAGCTACATGGCGGAGAACAACAACGAAAATTACGAAGCGGAACATTAAACGTGCCCGGAATTATTGGTTTAGGTAAAGCAAGTGAAATTGCTGTTAATGAATTCGAAAGCGATCAAAAAAGAATTACAAAATTGAGAGACAAACTTGAAAATGGCCTGCTAAATTTTGAAGGTTCATTTGTAAACGGAAATACTGAAAACCGAATTTACAATACTACCAATATTTGTTTTCCGGGTGTTATTTCCGAAACCTTAATTCTGGCTTTACAGGATATTTCTGTTTCTAATGGAGCTTCTTGTTCGGCCGTAACATCTAAACCTTCGCATGTTTTAAAAGCAATGGGTTTATCTGATGATGCTTTGAGTTCGATACGTTTTAGTTTGGGAAGGTTTACTACTGAAACCGAAATTGATTTGGCTGTTGAAAGGATTTTGGATTTGACTGGCAAATTACGCGTTTAGGTTTTGCCACGAAGGCGCTAAGGCGCAATTTTTTTTTCACCGATTAATCAACGACCGTATTGTGATTTCTCGTGCCTCGAAATGACAAACTTTGAAAACAAAAAACTTCGTGCCTTAGCGCCTTCGTGGCAAATCTTCAAATAAGCTTCTCATAATCTTCTATTGTATCAATATCGATATTACCTTTTTCGAAAGGAACAGCAATAACATCATCGTTAAAACGGTTGATTATTTTTTTTGCACCTTCATAACCTTTCAATTCTAAAAGTTCATCGAAGTATTTTTTATTAAAAAGAACGGGGGTTCCTAATGTTTCAGAATAAGCAGATGCTGCAATTCCTTTTTCGTTATTTTGGTAGTGATTAATTAAATCCTCAAAAATAGCAGTTGTTAAATAAGGCTGATCGCAAACGGCAAAAATACAGCTTTCACAATCCGCACATAAAATTAATAGTTCTTTAAGCCCTTTGGCGATTGAAGTTGACATACCAGCTTGCCAATCTGAGTTAAAACAGATTTTAATTTCATCACTATTAAGGCTTTTTTCTATTAGTTCGCTATTTGATCCTGTTACCACGATAATAATTGAATCAGGAACCGATAAAGCTGCTGCAATTGTATTTTTTAAAAGCGTTGAGTTCTTATATTCCAATAATTGTTTGGGATGTCCTAATCTTGAAGAATTTCCTGCGGCCAGAATAACAATACCCATTTTTAAATCATTCGACATAAGGCGCTGAGTTATGAATTTTTCCGGTTTTGTATTTGAGTGAAGTACCGGTTTTGCCACTCATCATTGCTTTTATTTCGGCAACAATCGACAAGGCAATTTCTTCAGAAGTTTCGGCACCAATATCAAGTCCGATTGGGCCATAAATGCGATTTAATTGCTCTTCGGTTACTTTTATTCCTTCACCCAACAAATCATCGAGCATGCGGTTTAATTTTGTTTTCGGTCCCAGAATTCCAATATAGCGGCAATCGGTTTGCAAAAGCAATTTTAGCATTGCCAAATCGTATTTGTAATTATGTGTAATTAATACAAAATAAGTTTGATGGTCAATGTTTATATTTTCAAAGACCTGCTCTGGTTTTCCAACCCATATTTGTTTTGCTTCCGGAAATCGTTTCCTTGTTGCATGTGTGGCGCGGCCTTCGGCTATTGTAATTTCCCAGCCTGCTATTTCAACCATTTTTACAAGTGGCTGCACATCGTTCCCCGCTCCAACAATAATAAGTGAAACCGGTGGCGTTATATATTCGATTAAGGCTTCGGCGTCATCATTTTCATTTAGTTTTTTTATGATCGTAAGTTTATCTTCTAAAACCTTTTTTGCATCCGGAAGAAGTTCAAAAGCTATGTTATTAGAACATAAAGGATCTGAATTTTCTCTGTAAAACAATATAGTTCCGTCTTGTCTGGCCTGTTTTTGCAACGAAAATAAAGTGCCAATTATGGCAGGTTTTCTTTCTGTCTGCAATTGTTGTAAAAGCCGGATTGGATTATTTTCTAACGTTTCGTCGATATATTCAAAAAGAATATGAACAATTCCGTTGCAGCCTAATTGCAGTCCTACTTCAGCATCTTCATCGTTAGTGGTATTATATGTTATTAATTTATTTTGCTGCTGATGAATTGAGAGCAATGCTTTTCGAAGCGCATCGCCTTCTAAACAACCGCCGCTTATGGCTCCTGTTAGCAGACCGTCTTCGGTAACGAGCATGCGTGCACCGGGTTGTCTGTACGACGAACCTTCTACCTTAACAACTGTGGCCAATGCAGTCTTTTTTCCTGTGGCTTTTGCCTCTGAATATGCTTTAATAATTTCGCTAATTTCTTTCATAGTGGTAAATGCCTTCTAACAAAAATAAGGGATTTAAATAATTTTTACCACAAAGTCTGCAAAGTTTTCTAAAGAAATAATCTCGCAATCCTAATCAAGATCAAAAGTGATATTTACCAAATAAACGAAACAAAAAAGAGTTAAAATGTCCAGGCGAACATTTTAACTCTTTTACTTTTTTGCTAATAATTATTTTGTTAATGAATAATCGTCAGTGAATAATTGAGGTCTGATTTAATTATTTTTCGATTATTATCCAATAAATAAATCTTTTCACGATTATTACTATAACTGCCGTAATAAATCTGTTGTGCTTGAGGTTTATCCCAATTTAGTACATAAATTGTTCCATCTGCATCATCTTCCAAACCTCTTTCGAGATTAAAATTACCTTTTTCTGTAAATTCTTTTTTGGGTCCTTTTCCTTGATAAGTACTTGATAATTCAAATTTATGACTTTCTATCGTTCCATCTCCTTCATAAATTTTCAAAACTGTTTCGATCCCTTCACAATCTGCACAAGGAATTACGCCTTTATAAATTGTAGCCTGGTCCGAAACATTGCTGTTCATTTCAACATCTTCCGTCTCTACAACTTTTTCACTTTTTTTAGAATTACACGCAAAAAATTGCGCTGTAACAACTAGTACCAATAATAATTTTTTCATGACCTTTTTTAAACAAAAGAAAGAATATTCTTAGATTTAAAATTTGATTTAACAAAACTTTATGGTTTAAAAAAATATAATTCTACTAAATCTATTTTTGAACTTTCGATTGATTCTTATTTAAAAAGTATTTTTTCAAAATTCATTTTGCTTCTACATTCAAAAAACATTTTGGCATTTTACCAAAACAATTTATCAAACAATTGTAGTTCTTTTTAAGTTTTTCAGCTTTGATTTGCAGATTTAATACACTGAATATTATTAAATAATTATTTTTTTTAGCAATATAATTTATATGATGAAGTTTTGTATTTTTATCAGGCAAAATAAAAATGTTACCTAACTTAAACCAATAATTATGGGAAAATTTGTGATTACAAAAAGAGCCAACGGAGAATTTCAATTCAATTTAAAAGCTGGAAATGGCCAGACTATTTTAACAAGCGAGGGTTACAGCACAAAAGCAGCGTGTAATAACGGAATTGAATCTGTAAAAACAAATTCGCAGGATGATGCCAGATTCGACAAAAAAGAATCAAGTAATGGAAAACCTTATTTTAACTTAAAGGCGTCAAACGGTCAGATTATTGGCGCCAGTGAAATGTATGAAAGTACATCTGCCAGAGATAACGGAATCGCATCTGTAAAAACAAATGCCCCTGACGCTGTTACAGACGATCAAACAGCATAATTCTAAAATATTTAAATAAACACGAATTTCACAAAACTAACACAAAAATTAGTGCAAATTAGTGAAATTCGTGTTTAAAATAATTTATAATAAATAGTTGATTTTATATAGGTCCGAATTTCTTTTTGTACCGATACAATTCTTCTTCTGTTTTTTTTAGAAGTTTTTCGAGGAGCTTTATTTTATCTTCGTAAAGCGTTTTCAGGGTTTCGTTGTTATCCTGATTAATGAGGATACTCCCGTTATTGTTTCCTTTTACATTATTAAAATTATTAAAGTATCTCTGACTGTCGAAACTAATGATATCTTCTACACTAACATCTAAAATACGGGCAATTTCAACTAATTTAACATAGGAAAGAACCGTTTTTCCTTTTTCAATTTTACTATAACCCGCCTGGGTGACACCTAGTTGATCTGCCATATATTCCTGAGTGTAATTTTTTAACTCTCTAATGCTTTTTATTTTGTTTTTTATTGAAGTGGCCATAAACTTTGTTTGGGGGGATGGTATAGCTATAACTGCAATGCGTATCTGAATTTGCTTCCAAATGTAGGTCAATGAAGCACCATTTATATGTTATTTTTTTTTAATGGTAATTATGAAACCGTATACTATTGCAACAGCCATAAATACCCAATCGAAATATGAAATTCCGAATAATGATTGATCCATTTTATTATCTTGGTTTTATGCTTCCTGCAAAATCTGATCAAATTTTAGACTAAGGTACTGGTCAATTTGTTTTCCTATTTTTGTTCGGTCTAATGCTTTTATTTTAATTTTGGTTTCTTTCTGATAAATGTCTTTTACGATAACATAATAATCAAATTCGATATTTTTAGGAAATCTTAAAATGATTAAAATAGTGTAACAGAGCAAAGTTGGAATAATGTAGTAGAGTTCGGCAAAATTCGAAAAAATAATAAAATAATAGGCAAAAGCGGTTACTATTAAAAAAACAATGTTTTCAAGAAAATAGGATTTCTTTTTTTTGAGCAATCCAAGCTCGACAATTTCATCAAAATTGTACTGCCAGTGCTCCGATCCGTAATAAAAACGGACTTGATCATGTGTGAGAGTAATAAACATAGTAATTGTGTTGTTTTAAAATAATAAGTATTCAATAACGAAATCTTAAATACAGTAGTGAAAAACCATTTTTATACTTGAAAATAGGTATAAAAACGCTAAAAATGTTACGAAACATTCCGAATCACAATATTACGTATATTCTGCTTTTTTATTCTTACAAAAAGTATCATAGAATATAACTATACGTTGTAATTCAATCTTAATATCACTTTTTACTGATTTTTAATATAGTTAGATTGAGATTTTACTGATATAGTATTTTATCCTAAAATTGAATTGTAAAATTCAAAAATTATTACCCAAAAAAAAGGCCGTTTCTTTATATTAGAAACGGCCTTTTTTTATCAAAATTATTCTTTTTTATTTTTTTTTTTAATGCATACACCTAAAAATCATTTGTTTCATAAATTTTTATCATCTAATAAAATTTATTTTTTACCAATCATATTCTCAATTCGTGAAAACGATATTTCAGGATTTGCTCCCGCAGATTCTGCAACCAAAGCACCAATGGCACAAGCAAAATCAATAGAAGTCTGCGGATTCTTATCGGTAAGTAAATAAGTTATTAACGAAGCCAAAAACGAATCGCCTGCCCCAACTGTATCGGCAACTTTTACAGGATAACCTTCATTTTCATAAAGTTGTCCTTTCCAAAACAATAAAGCGCCATGTTTGCCTCTTGTTACGCAAATTGCTTTTGTGTGGGTAAGTTCTGCAATAAAATGAATATTTTCTTCAAGACTTTCAAAAGGTGATTGTAAAGCCTTGGCAATTTCGAGGATTTCTTCGTCATTAAACTTAATAAAATCTGCAGAAAGCATTAATCTTTCAAGCACTTCATACGTATAATGCGGTTTTCTTAAATTAACGTCAAATACTTTATAAATCTTCATTTGCAGCAAATCTTCCAGCGAATCTCTCGAAACTTTATCACGGCAAACCAAGCTTCCATAAATTAAAACATCGGCATTAATAACCAGCGTTTCCGCCTGATTATTCAATACAATTTTATCCCAGGCCGATGGATAATTAATTTCGTAAGTCGCAGAACCTCTTTCGTCTAAAGTTACCTTTACCAATCCTGTCGGGAAAGTTTCAGATTGCATAATGGCGTCTGTCTGAAGTCCTAATTCCTTTACGTGGTTTAGAATTGCTTTTCCGTCTTCATCATTTCCAACACAGCTTATCATTGCGACTTCACAGCCTAATGTTTTCATTCGCAAAGCCACATTAAGCGGGGCTCCGCCTATCTTTTTCTTATCTTCAAAAACATCCCAAAGTACTTCTCCGTATGCTACTGCTTTAAGGCTTAAATCGTTATTCATTCTTAACTTTTTTAATATTTATATGCAGGTTCAATATTATAAAGTTAAACTTTTATTTTTTGATGAGCTATAGAACGTGGAATATACAAACAAAAATAAGTCACAGCGTGACGTTATATTTATAGAACAGCGTGACGTTATATTTATAAAAACATAAAGGTCTATTATTTAAAAAGCTCCATCAGAGCGAGATATCTCACTCCGATGGAGCTTTACAAAACGTATGTATTTTTTAGCTATAAATATTATGCTCCGCTGGAGCATTGAACTAAAATATTGTTTTTTTTTGTTAATGGATTTATTTTACTCCAATAAAAAAACAATCAATCCCCTCGCCCCATGCGCACCCAGAACCAAAGATTGTTCAATATCTGCTGTTTTTGAAGGTCCAGCAATAAAAGTTCCGAAACCATATTCCTGGTTTCCAATTCTTTCATACGCCTGATGCATTGTTGGGATAATGTCGCTTTTGTTTACGATAATCGCCAGATATTGTGCAATAAAAGGTGCCACACGCTGACCCAAAATATCATCTGTAACCCAAAGTGCGCTATTTTCGGCAACGCCAAAATGTGCTTTAATAATCGTTAATTCAACGTTTTGCAACAAATGCGGATCTTCGTTTTTCCAATCTAAAACCGCCACTTCAGAAAGCTCAGGAACTGTGGTTATAATTCGTCTTTCGAGTGCATAATTTTGCTTTAAATAAGCTAATATTTCATCGTAATTGGAAACTTCAACAAAATCACCACCTATGTTTTTAAGCACAGTTTTATAGGTATCCAAAACCTCAAATTGATCTGATCCTAAAACATTTAGATTAGGTAAATCAGCAACTATATTGGGCTGGCTATTTTTTATTTTTTGCAAAATTTGTTCTTTACTGCTCATCTTTTTTCGCTTTAGCTTCTCTCGAATTTTTCTTGTACCATTCTCTAAAAGATTCCTCAGGAACATCTGGCATTTCGCGCTGATCGTACCATTTATTCATTTTATTATTGACCAAAGCAGGAATATTTTTCATTACAAATCGGCCTGATTTTCCTGCGATATTAAAAATAGTCGGGTTTGCCAAAACGGTTGCCATTGTTTTCATTGCTACGGTTTTTGCTGCCGGGGTATGCCCTTCTTTTACCAAAACCTGACGCCATTTGTACAATTGATCGTGAATGTCAATTTTTACAGGACAAACATTGGTACACGAACCACAAAGCGTACTTGCAAAAGGTAAATCGGCATTTTTGCTCATGTCGAGATTGGGTGCTAAAATAGCGCCAATTGGTCCCGCAACGGCATTGTGATAACTATGTCCTCCGCTTCGTCTGTAAACCGGGCAAGTGTTCATACACGCACCGCAACGAATGCATTTTAATGAGTTTTTAAAATCTTCTCTGCCTAATTGTGTGCTTCTGCCATTATCGACAATTACGATATGAATTTCTTTTCCGTCTCTTGGTTTTTTAAAATGACTCGAAAAAGTCGTAATCGGCTGTCCAGTTGCGCTTCTGGCCAATAATCTCAGAAAAACACCCAAATGTTTTCGCTGCGGAATCAATTTCTCAAATCCCATACACGCAATATGAACATCGGCTAAATGTGCGCCCATATCAGCGTTTCCTTCATTGGTACAAACCACAAATTCGCCGGTTTCTGCAATCGCAAAATTGACTCCGGTTAAAGCTACTTTTCTGGTTAAGAAGGTATTTCTTAATGTTAAACGAGCCGATTCTGTTAAATATTGAGGGTCAAAATTTCCTTTTTCTGTACCTAAATGTTCATGAAAAGTTTCGCTTACATCTTCTTTTTTAAGGTGAATGGCAGGCAAAACGATATGACTTGGTGGTTCTTTTCGAAGCTGAACAATAAATTCTCCTAAATCAGAATCGATTACTTCGATACCTTTTTCGGCTAAATAATCATTTAAATGACATTCTTCTGTAAGCATTGATTTTGACTTCACCATTTGCTTTACATCATGTTTTGCCATGATCGAATGCACGATTTCATTATGTTCTTTGGCATCGGCCGCCCAATGCACAATGATTCCGTTTTTTTGAGCATTCGCCTCAAATTCAACTAAATAATCATGAATATTTGAGAGTACATTATTTTTTATTTGTGAAGCCGTTTCGCGAAGCAATTCCCAATCGGGAATATTATGCGCGGCTCTGTCACGTTTTTCACGAACAAACCAAAGTGTTTCATCATGCCAGTTTACGCGTTCTACATCTTTGTTAAAACGTGTTGCGGCTTCACTATGTTCAATTATTTTTTTTGATGACATCTTTTTCTTTTGTTTTTTTACCATTAAGACATTAAGTAATTTAAGCCTAGCTTGCCTTTTTTATTTAACCAAAGATATTAAGTTATTTAAGGCAAAACTTTATGAGCTTAATCTCTTAATGGTAAAAAGAAAATTAAGCTTTAATTTTAAAAATCACTTTCCTTGTTTATTTAACCATTAAGATATTAAGTAATTTAAGCCTAGCTTTATGAACTTAATATCTTAATGGTTAAAGAGAATTAAGCTTTAATTTTAAAAATCACTTTCCTTGTTTATTTAACCATTAAGACATTAAGTAATTTAAGCCTAGCTTTATGAACTTAATCTCTTAATGGTAAAAGAAAATTAAGCTTTAATTTTAAAATCACTTAGTTTTCAAACGAATTTAATATTTCGGCAATATGAATGGTTTTTATGCTGCTTTTTTGTCTTTTCAGGATTCCTTCTAAATGCATTAAGCACGACATATCTCCACCTGTAATATAGTCAACCTGATGATTTTCATGATCTTTGATTCGGTCTTGTCCCATTTTTACAGAAACAGCTTCTTCGGTTACGCAAAATGTTCCGCCAAAGCCACAACATTCATCTTTTCTGGATAAAGAAACCAAATCAAGTCCGTTGATTTTGCTTAGTAATTGTTCGGGTTTAGAGAAAAATGGCGCGTTTAATTCCGTCATCTGCGAAAGCTTTAATCCACGCTGACCGTGACAGCTTGCATGCATTCCTACTCTAAATGGAAAATTTCCGTTGATATGATCTACTTTCAAAATATCGGTAATAAATTCCGTTAATTCGAATACTTTTTTACGCATTTCAGCCGCTAATTCTTCTTGTTTATCATCATGCAAATGTTCTTTTACATGCAAAACACAACTTCCAGACGGACAAACGATATAATCAAAACCAGCAAAATTGGCTATAAAATTGGCATCACAGCCTTTGGTTAAATATTGATATCCGCTGTTTGCCATCGGCTGTCCGCAACAGGTTTGCCCCATCGGGAAATGAACTTCACAGCCCAATTTCTGCAAAAGCTCATAGGTTGCAATCGCTACTTTTGGGTAAAACTGATCGACATAACACGGTATAAATAATCCGATTTTCATATTCTTTTTCATTATTTTTTAAACACATAAGCTATGTGTGTAAATATTTTTTCACGCAGATTTTGCAGATTGAGCAGATTTTTTATTTTAATCTTTTCTTTCAACGGATTAAAATCCGTTGCTGCAAAATGAATCGTTCCGCCGGAACTTTTGTAAAGAGCCTTCATATCACTTTGTAGAGTTACTTGCGAAGATTTCTCTCCCGAAGCCTCGGGATCGAAATGACAAACTACCTTCAATAATTATAATAAAAAAAATCTGCTCAATCTGCCAAATCTGCGTGAAACAAAATCTTTTAATCCTTTAATCTGTGGCATTTATTCTACCTCAAACCAAACAGATTTTTAATTTTTAATTCTAAATTTTTAATTCCAAATCTAGTGCTTATAAAACTTCAAATCAATCAAATCATTTTGAATTGGTTTTGGATTCCAGTTTTGATGAATTGCCAATGCCGCGCCCAAAGCGCTTGCCTGCGCCATTGATGCCGCATACACTTCTACATCCGGGAAAGCTTCTGCCAGTAAATTCATAAAAATAGAATTTTTGCTAAAACCTCCATCTACAAAAATCTTTTTTACAGGACTATTACGAATGACTAAATTAGTTGAAAAAAACTGTTGTTCGACCAAATCAAGCATTAATTGATGATATGCAATATCGTAATTTTTAAAGGTATTTAAATCTCTTTTTTGAAACGGACATTCTTTTAGAATATCAAAATCATATTTCCTGGGATAAACGATTTGAAAATTTAAAGCTCTTAAATTCGAAACGATCTTTTTATCAAAATAAATATCCTTGAAAGAATCAAACGGCACATTGAAATGTTCTGCCAATCTTTTGGCCTGAATTTCATGTTCGTTGCCCGAAAACAATCGCGCTGCTTTTACCGGTTTTTCGGTGTATTGCATATAACATAAACAATCGTTTTGAAGTTCTTCAAACGTTAAAGGCTTATTATTAAACGGATTCAATGAAATACTCCACGTACCCGTTGATAATAAAACAAAAGGTTCTGTAAAATTAATAGTGTACGGAATAATTGCCGATGAACTGTCATGCAAACCAATCCCGACAGCGATACCATTTTCTTTTTTAATAATGTCTTTTCCCGGATGAATTGGCGGAAGTTTCTCTTTAATCCCTTCATTTTTAAGCCATTTGTGATACTTCATCTTTTTAAAATTCCAAAGATTAGTATGGCATCCAATGCTTGTAATATCGGTGTAAGCTTCTCCGGTTAAAAGAAAACTCAAATATTGCGGAAGATGTAAACAATATTCTACTTTTTCAAACAATTCCGGATTTTCTTCTTTTAGCCTGTAAATCTGCATTCCGGAATTCAGACTTCCTAAAACTGGAGAAGCTGTTTTTACAGCAAAAACTTCTTCTCCTTTATATTTAGTATAAAAATTGTCTTTTAGCTCTTTTGGATAATCTTTCAGATAATTATACAAAGGCGTTAAAACTTCACCTTTGCCATCAATATAAACAAAACTGGCTCCGTAAGTGCTAAAATTTATTGCTTTAAGAGTGTAATTACTGAGTTCTTTAATTTCTGATAATCGATCAAGAATCCAGTTTTTAAGGACTTCAATATCTTCGCAGGGAAAACCGTCTTCATCAACTGTTTCATCGAGATTTACTGATTTTTCCCAGACAATTTTATAATTTTCATTAAATAAAAATACCTTTTTGTTGGTTTTACCAATATCAAAAATTGCAACTACATTCATTATTTTAATTTTGAGTTATGAATTATAAATTGTGAGTTAAAGAATTATGATTTTGTCCTAGTTAACGAATAACTCATAATTCATAACTTATAATTATAATCCTGTTGCCATCGTTTTTAATCCTCTTTCTCCAATTAGATTTTTTCTAACATCAAGACTGCGGTATAATGTTACAGGGTTTAATGCAGCTCCTGAACGCAAACGGGCTTCGGCAACCAAAGCGCGAACATCGGTACGGAAAGCGTTTTGCAAAATTTCCTGCGCTTTTACCACATCGTTCTCATTCTGAGCAATTTCTAATGCTTTTCTGTCAACCAAAAGTGCCTGAGCATAAGCAATCATAATCGCTTCTACAGATTGCAATAAATCTTCTAAAGGATCTTTTATGTTGTGAGAAGCATCGATCATCCAGCCTAAATCTTTGGCGTGATTCATTCCTCTGGCATCCATTCCTTCTACTAATTCATTAAAAATCAAGAATAATTGGTAAGGTTTTAAAGCTCCCGCTGTTAAATCGTCGTCGCCATATTTTGAATCGTTAAAGTGAAAACCACCCAATTTATTTTCCATCAATAATAAAGAAACAATTTGCTCGATATTGGCATTTGGCAAATGATGTCCTAAATCGACTAATGTCTGTGCTTTGTCTCCTAATTTTTTTACATAAGAATACGATTGTCCCCAATCTGCAACTGTTGTAGAATAAAAATTAGGCTCTGCACATTTGTATTCTAAAAATAATTTCCAGTTGGAAGGCAATGCGTCGTAGATTTCTTCTAAACTTTCTAATGTATTTTGGTATGCTTTACGGAAGTTTAATTGTCCCGGAAAAGAAGATCCATCTGCTAACCAAACGGTTAACGATTCTGATCCTAATTCAATCCCGTGTTTGATAACTTCAATATTGTGGGCGATCGCTTGTTTACGAACCGCTTTGTTTACGTTTTGTAAGGAACCGAATTTATAGGTATGTTCCTGATTGGCCTGATCCTGAAAAGTATTCGAGTTCATGGCATCAAACTTTAATCCGTGTTGTCCGGCTAAGTTTTTGATTGCCTGATAATCCTGTGGAATATCCCACGGAATATGCAATGAAATCGCTCCCGAAGCTTTATTTAAAGCATGAAGCAAACCTACATCTTCTATTTTTTCTTCGATCGAACGTGGTTCTCCGCCCCCTGCAAAACGCCCGAATCTTGTTCCTCCGGTTCCCAATGCCCAAGATGGAATTGCAATTTGGAATTCGATTAATTTTTTAATAATCGCTTCTGCATCACCAATTTCTGAAGTTGTAAATGCAAATTTATTTTGATGTTTTTTTAATAACTCATCATTATGCGAGTCTATTTTGTTTGATCCAATTAACATATTTTTTCTCTTTAATGGAATTTCAATTGATAAATATATAAATTGAATTCCTGTTTTACTATACTATTTTGAAGCTAATTTGTTTGTTTAAAATTCTTTTATATTTTAAAAACCTAACATTCGAAATCATCGAACGTTAGATCACAAAAAACCACTTTTGCTTAAACAAACTTAAAAAAAACTATTTTTATCTATAGAAACCCATTGATACCCCGCCGTCTACGTTTAGTGCGTTTCCTGTCGATTTATCCAGTAAACCGCCAACAAAAGCAAAACACGCATTGGCAATATCATCAGGCAATATGATTTCATTTAATAAAGTGCGTTTGGCATAATATGCCGGTAATTCTTCTACCGTAATACCATACGCTTTGGCTCGTCCTTCTGCCCATCCTCCAGACCAAATGTTTGAGTCTGAAATTACAGCGTCAGGATTTACCGTATTCACACGGATTTTATCAGCACCAAGTTCTGCTGCCATAAGGCGCGTTAAGTGTGCCTGGGCTGCTTTTGCCGATCCGTAACCCGGATTGTTTGGTCCTGCTACAACGGCATTCTTGGAAACAATGTTTACAATATCTCCGCCAAATCCTTGTTTACGCATTACTTCGATTCCGGCTTTTGAAACTATAAATTGTCCTTTTACCAGAATATCATATAATCTGTCCCATTCTTCAAGCGTGTGTTCTGCAATTGATTTTGAAATGCTGATTCCGGCATTGTTTACCACGATATCAACTCCACCAAAAGCCAAACAAGCTTCGTCTAATGCTTTTTCTGTACTGCTTTCGTTGGTTACATTTAATAATGTACTTGAAACAGCATCTTTTCCGAAGGTTTTTATAAAATCTGCTGTAGCTTCACTTAATCTTTCTTCGTTAATGTCGTTGATGATTACACAAGCGCCTTCCTGAGCAAACTTTTTGGCGATTGCTTTTCCTATTCCTCCGGCAGAACCTGTGATAAGGGCAACTCTTCCAGAAAGTGCTTTTGGTTTTGGCATACGCTGTAATTTTGCTTCTTCCAATAACCAATATTCGATATCAAAAGCTTCCTGATGTGGAAGTGACGTATATTCTGAAACTGCTTCTGCACCTTTCATAACATTTACTGCATTCACATAATATTCTGATGCCAAACGTGCCATTGTTTTATCCTTTGCAAAAGTGAACATTCCAACTCCCGGATATAAAATTACCACAGGATTTGGGTCACGCATTGCTGGTGAATTTGATTTTTTGCAGGTGTTAAAATAATCCTTGTACATCGCTCTGTAAGCTTCAAAAGCAGGCTGTAATTTTGCTTTGATAGCGTTTACATTTGATAAATCTTCGTTTGGATCGAGTTCCAAAACCAATGGACTTATTTTGGTTCTCAAAAAGTGATCCGGACAAGAAGTTCCAAGCGGAGCCAATTTCTCTAAATCATTTGAGTTGATGAATTCCAAAACCCTTGCATCATCAGTATAATGTCCAATCATTTGACGTTCTGACGAGCAGAATCCTCTTAAGATTGGAGCAACTTTTGCTGCTTTTAGTTTACGTTCGTTTTCGGGTAAACTTTGTATTTTTTGTCCTCCAAAAACAGGACGTTTTTTTCCGTAGTTGTTCTCAAGGTAAGTCGCACATTTCTCGATTACTTCAAGCGTGTTGATGTAACTTTCATATGAAGTTTCACCCCAGGTAAAAAGTCCGTGAGAACCCAGCATGATTCCTCTTAATTTTTTTCCTTTTTTTTCTGCTTCTTCAAGGCAAGATCTCAATTGTAAACCAAGATCAAAACCCGGACGCTGCCAGCCTACCCAGCCAATTTCCCCGTCGAATAATTCTTCGGTGATTTTTGCTCCGTCTTTGGCCGCCGCGATGGCAATGGCTGCATCGGGATGCAAATGGTCGATATGTTTGAATGGTAAAAATCCGTGTAAAGGTGTGTCAATTGACGGTGCTTTTGAAGCCAAATCAAAAATACAATGATTGAAAAGTTCCACCATTTCATCTTCAAATTCGATGCCTCGGTAAACGTTTTCCAGATTACGAAGTCTGTCTAAATACAATGCCGCACAGCCTGATTTTGTAAGTGTTCCAATATCTCCTCCAGAGCCTTTGATCCACATTACTTCTGAGTTTTCACCAGTCAAGGGATCTTTGTCGGTGATTTTTACCGAAGTATTTCCTCCTCCGTAATTGGTCAATCTTAAATCGGCTCCAAGTAAATTAGAACGATAAATGAAAAGCGCTACTTCATCCCCTGCCAAGGCTGCTGCTTTGGCCTCATCCCAAAGGTAGCTTACGTGCTTAAAATTCATATTTGGTGTTTTTATTATATTTGACATTATATAAATGTATTGGTTGGTTGTATGTCTTTTATTTTATAATGAATTTCCAATTCCGACCAATACTATCGAAAGCATGATCAATCCAATTCCCCATAAAAAAGTATTGAATGTTTTTTTGGAAACTCCTTTCCATTCTTTCAGATAAAATCCCCAGAAATTGGCTGTCAGGATAATCGTCGCCATGTGCAGAATCCATGAACTAGCTCCGTTTCCTAATTTGCTTTCGCCCATTCCATAGAAGAAAAATTGCAAAAACCACATTGTTCCGGCAAGTGCAGAAAAAAGGATATTTTTAGTAATTGGAGTTGATTTATTGGTATAATCTCCAAAGGTTTTATTCTTGAAATTCAGATACATACACCAAATAAAATTCGTTGTAAGTCCGCCCCAAAGAAGAACGATATAGGTTACATTATTTTGAAATAAAGGGTTACAGCCTGAAACTACAGCCGCTTCTGCCATTGGTTTTCCGGCTTCGATTCCGTAATTGAAAAAAGAGCTTAAAATACCAGATATTACAGCGATAATAAGTCCTTTTGTAAGATTAAAATCTTTGTCTTTATCTTCATGTCCAACGGCAAAATCTTTTTCTTTTAAGATTCCTGCTTTCCCGGAAATAGCAATTCCGATAAGGCAAACCACAACGCCAAGCAACACGAGCTGTCCGCCAGTGCTTTGTAACATATCCGTAAAGGAAATTTTTCCTTCAGTTGGATAAAAATTATAATAAACAGAAGGCACTAAAGCTCCAAAAGCGGAACAAAAACCTAATACGATAGAATTTCCTAGCGACATTCCTAAGTAGCGAACGCCTAAACCGTATGTTAATCCACCAATTCCCCAAATCAATCCCATAGAAAAAGTAAAGGCTTTGATTGTAGGCGAAGCTGCAGCAATAATATCAACAAAATTCGGAATCGTTAAATAAGCTGCAATTGGCGGAACGATAAGCCAGGAGAAAAAACCTCCTACGAGCCAGTAGCTTTCCCAAGCCCAATTTTTAACTTTCTTGAATGGCATGTAAAAACTCCCTGAAGAAAAACCTCCAATGGAGTGAAAAATGATTCCTAATAATGATTCCATTTATTAATTTGTTTGTGGTTATTGTGATAGTTAATCTCGTTTGGTAAAATAAGAAAATGTAAAAAACAAAACTATCCTGTACTATCCTTTATATTATATGTTAAAACAGAGAGGTATTGTAAAGAAGAGTCTGATTATATTGAAAAAATAAATTTAAAATTTCTATTTTAGCAATCGATTTCGCAATTATTAAAATGATACTTATTTAATAAATAAAAAATCAGATTAAGAATTAAGTTCCTTAAATTTAATGTCTCCTTTTAATTGAAACACTAACAAAACAAGGTAACAGATTAATTTAAAACTATTTACAAAAAATATAATTTAGAATTGCGTTTTATTAAACGAGCGTAATTTGCAATTACAAGCCCCATGATCAAACTTATTAAAATAGATGAAGATTCAAGAGTTCCAAAATACAAACAAATTGTAGACTCGATTCTGCAAAATATTGCCAACGGAAATCTAAAAATAAATCAAAAAATTCCTTCTATAAACAGCTTTAGTGAAGAATTTTATATGTCGAGAGATACAGTTGAGAAGGCTTATAATATTTTAAAAGAACGAAAAATTATTTCATCTATTCGGGGAAAAGGCTATTATATTACCCGAACCAAGCTGGAATCTAAGGTTAATATTTTGTTTCTATTTAATAAACTGAGTGCGTACAAAATGAAAACGTACAACTCTTTCATCAATACTGTGGGTGCAAATGCCCATACCGATTTGCATATTTACCATTGCGATGAAACATTATTCCTGAATTTACTGGACAAGTTTGAAGGTGTTTACGACTATTATGTTATTACTACGCATTTTAAAACCGATGAATTAAAACACTTAAGTTTTACTGATGAAGTTGTAAAAGCGATTCAGAAAATTCCGCAGGATAAATTGGTTATTATGGATAACATAAAACTGACAACGGAAGGCGAAATTATCAAAATTTATCAGGATTTTGAAAATGATATTTACAATGCCTTAAAAGAAGGTCTTGCCAAAATATCTAAATATAAAAAATTAATTCTGGTTTATCCTGAAAAAGCGGTTTATCCTTATCCGCGCAGAATTTTACACGGTTTCAAAAAGTTTTGTGTCGAACACGAAATCAATTTTGAAATCCTAAGCGAGGTTTATGACGATATGGTGCTAAAAAAAGGCGATCTTTTTATTACTATTGAAGAATCTGATCTTGTTAACCTTATGAAACAAATTCGCGATGAAGAATATGTTTTAGGAAAAGATATTGGCGTAATCTCTTATAACGACACTCCATTAAAAGAACTTTTGGGAATTACTGTAATGTCGACCGATTTTAATGTTATGGGGGAAACTGCTGCGCGAATGATTTTGAATAAAGAAAAAGGTTCGGTGAAGGTTCCGTTTAATTTTATTGACAGGAATTCGATTTAAAATAAAAAATCTCACCAATTTTAAACATAGCCAACGGTTTCAACCGTTGGAGCGCAATATGTTCATACAATGTGTATTCCAATTACATGATTGAAATCTTTAAAAAACAATGCGTTTTACAATACGTCTCCCACGGTTGAAACCGTGGGCTATGTGTATAAAATACGATATGATAGAATCAATCCTTCCTTTCAAAATTCACCACATTTTCATGAATATCCTTTTCTCCTGAAACATTCTCAGCCTTAATATTCTTAAGAAAAACATTCTCAACCGGAAGTTCTTTTTGCCCTAAAATTCTTGAAATAAACTTTACGTTTGTTGCTTTTATATTTTCCAGATAGACATTTTTTATTGGCGTCAATTTTCGTTCGATTGTGGGCACTAAATTTCTCCATTGATACATCACATCCGTCTCAATTCCCAGAATTCCTTCGTCGATTTTACCGCATGTAATGTTACTCATATAAATATTGTTGACATATCCGCCGCGGCGTTCATTCGTTTTGATGAAAAGAAGATGATTCAGTTTTGCGCCATCCACGACAGTGCAATTATCGATGAAAACATTTTCTATTCCGCCGGAAAGTTCGCTTCCAATGGCTACCAATTGATGTCCGTTTTTAACGATACAATTTCGCATGACAACGTTTTTTGAAGGCGTGTTCAGTCGCCACGCATCCTGATTACTTCCAGATTTTATGGCAATTGCATCATCACCCTGATCAAAAACACAATTTTCAATTAGTACATTCTGGCTCATTTCAGGATCAACGCCGTCATTGTTATGTCCGTGTGCGTAAACTTTTAGATTTCTCAGGACAACATCTTTAGATAAAAAAGGATGAATCGTCCAAAACGGACTATTGGTAATTGTAACGCCATCCATTACAATATTCTCACAGCGATTGAACTGAATAAACTGAGGTCGAAAATGCGCCGAATCGTTTACCATTTGGCGTTCTTTCAAAGGTTTGTTGTAAGAAGCCAAATAATACAATCGTTTTAAACTTTCCATGTGCCCTTTTGGTCGTTTAAACCATTCTTTCCAGATATCCATTTTTGCCTTTAATTCGCCTTCTCCCGTAATGGCAATATTTTTACATTGGTACGCATAAACCAACGGCGAATAATTATAACATTCATATCCTTCCCAAGTCGAAGAAACGGCAGGCAAATAATCATTTGGATCTTCTGAGAAAAGTAAAACCGCTCCTTTCTTTAAATGAAGGTTAACATTGCTCTTAAAATGGATTTTTTTCGTAATCCATTCGCCTTCAGGAATCACGACAATTCCGCCTCCAGCTTTATTTGCTTTTGTGATCGCTTTATTTATGGCATCAGATATTTTGTCCTTATTTCCTTTTATAGCTCCGAAATCTACAATCGAATATTCTTTGCAATTACTGAAATCCGGAATTTTAATTGCCGGCATCTCAAAAGGAGCTTTTACAACAACTTCTTTTAGCGTTACGCCTGATTGATTTTTCTTAAATGACAAAAAAATAAGCGAAACTAAAAGAGCAGAAACAAATAGTATTTTCTTCATGATAAGTAGTTTTTTAATGGATTTATTCAAAAAATATTCAACAAAATCAAAAACGCATTCATCTAAGTAAAGTAAGAAAATACCAAAAACAAAACCATCCTGCACTATCCTTTTATAATCAATAAAAATTTATTATTTTTTCAAACAATCGATTTCATTTTAACATATTTAATAATTATCACATTCTTAATTTAACATCATAGTACAGGATACTTTATCAAAAATGAACGATTAGATTTGAATAACAAACCCATTAAAATTTTACAAAAGTGGCAAAAATCACAACCTTATTTCTTTGTTTTTTTTCCTGGACTTTTGTCTTTGCTGCGTCTTCGAATGGCAATTTGAATGATACTATTAAAAACAGAAAATCTGTATGGTTTGATTTTGGAACTTCTGTAAAAAACTCAAAAGGAACCATAATCAATACTGCTTTGGTTTACGATCCAAATATGGGGTATGGCTTTGATTTTAATACGGTTTCAAACATCAAAATGGATCCCAATTCTTTTTCAACAAAAAAACCAACTTACTTTTCTGTGAAACTTCCCGAAGGAAATTATGAGGTGGAAGTTGTTATGGGAAATTCCGAAAAAGAATCAAACATCACTATAAAAGCAGAATCGAGAAGATTAATGCTCAATCAGCTTGACATTAAAAAAGGAAAATCGGTTACAAAGATTTTTAATGTTAATATCAGAACTCCCAAAATAGATGACAATCAAAACATTACATTAAAAGATCGCGAAAAAGACATTTTCGATTGGGATAATAAACTCACGCTTGAATTTTTGGGTGAAGTTTCGATTCAAAGTATAAAAATTACTTTAAAAGATAATCTGACTGTTGTTTATCTGGCGGGAGATTCTACGGTTACCGATCAGGATGTTGAGCCTTGGGCTTCGTGGGGTCAATTTGTTACGAATTATTTTGACACAAATATTGTTGTCGCAAATTATGCATATTCAGGTTCTTCTTTGAGTTCTTTTAAAAATTCAAACCGATTGAAAAAGATCCTTTTACAAATAAAAAAAGGCGATTATTTGTTTGTGGAATTTGGTCATAACGACGAAAAAATAAAAGGCGCAGGAAATGGTGCGTGGGAATCTTATTCTGATTTATTGACTGAATTTGTTCACGCTGCAAAAGAGAAAGGTGCGATTCCGGTTTTGGTAACACCTACACAACGTCGGTTTTTTAATGAAAATGGAACTTTAAAAGAAACACACGGCGATTTTCCTGCCGCCATGCGCGCTGTGGCTCAAAAAAATAATGTTGCGCTTATTGACATTACAAAATTAACGACTGAACTTTACGAAACCTGGGGCGATGAAGTTTCCAGAAAAGCTTTTGTACAATATCCCGCCAATACTTTTCCGGGACAGGAAAAAGCGTTGGATGACAATACACACTTTAATAGTTTTGGAGCAAACGAAATTGCGCTTTGCGTGCTTCAAGGAATTCGAGAACTTGATATTCCTTTGAAAAAAAATATCAAAAAAGAAATTTCAAATTACAATCCTAAAAAACCAAATTACATTTCAAGCTGGACTTTACCTATGAGTAACCGCTTTGAAATCACTAAACCAGATGGTAATTAACTATCAAATAATAAAACTATTATGCTGCTAAAAAATACATTTAAAAATATTGTTCTTGCTACGTTTTCACTTGTTTTAAGTCAAACCTCAATCGCTCAGCAAACGGATAAAATTTACCTTTCGGGAAAAGATTTTGAGCATCCTGTACAATGGGATTTTTATTGTACGGGCGGAAATAACAGCCAGAAATGGTCTAAAATAAATGTTCCGTCGCAATGGGAATTAGAAGGTTTTGGCGAATATACGTATGGTCGCTGGTACAAAGAACTAAACCAAAAAGAGCCCAGTAAAGAAGAAGGTTTATATAAATATGAATTTGAAATTCCGGCAAATTATAAAGATAAAGATGTCGTAATTACCTTTGGTGGCGCGATGACGGATACAGAAGTAAAAATCAACGGAAAACTGGCCGGAGCGATTCATCAGGGTGGATTTTATGAATTTAAATATGATATTTCGTCTTTATTGAAATTTGGCTCTAAAAATATTTTAGAAGTTCATGTTTGGAAACATTCTGCCAATAAATCAGTTAACGCGGCAGAACGTCGTGCAGATTGGTGGCTTTTTGGTGGAATTTATCGTCCGGTTTGGCTCGAAGTTTCTCCTAAAACTCATATTGAACATATTGCGGTTAATCCGAAAATGGACGGTTCAATTACGGTTGATCTGAATTTGAAAAACATTCCGAAAAACACGGTTTTGGAAGCGACGCTGAAAGGTTTAAAGGACGAAAATTTCGAAACTTTTACTTTTCCGCTTAAAGCGAAAACTATAAGAGAATCCATATCTGCAAAATGGAAAAACATTAAACCGTGGAATCCGGAAAATCCTAATTTATATGATTTACAACTTGTTTTAAAACAAAACCAAACTGTGCTTCATCAATATAATAAACGCATTGGTTTTAGAACTTTAGAATTTAAAAAACAAGACGGGATTTATGTAAACGGAACAAAAATAATAATGAAAGGAATTAACCGTCATTCTTTTTGGCCGGAAGGCGGAAGAAGTACGAGCAAGCGAATCAGTGAATTAGACGGAAAATTATTAAAGGATATGAATATGAATGCGGTTCGCGGGCATTATCCTCCAGACGAACATTTTCTGGAAGTTTGTGATTCTCTTGGGCTTTTTGTTTTGAATGAATTAGCGGGCTGGCAAAATTCTTATGATACGGAAACGGGAACTAAATTAGTGACGGAAATGGTGACACGAGATGTCAATCATCCATCGGTAATTATTTGGGATAATGGTAATGAAGGTGGCTGGAATTATGATGTCGACAAAGTTTTTACCGAAAATGATCCGCAGAAAAGAATTGTGATTCATCCGTGGGCTGATTTTAATGGTTGGGACACCCACCACTACCCGACTTATTTGACTGGGATGCATCGTTTTAATGGGGGTGAAAATGTATTTTTTCCAACGGAATTTATGCACGGAACTTACGACAATGGTCACGGAGCGGCTCTGGAAGATTTTTGGAATCGGTATAAAGAAAGTCCGCTATTTGCCGGAGGATTTATGTGGGCGATGCTCGACGAAGCCGTAAAACGCTCTGACTGGACAGGAGATGTAAAATTTGATTCGAAAGGTTCGCTTGCCGCGGATGGAATTCTTGGACCTCATCGTGAAAGAGAAGGCAGTTATTATACGGTAAAAGAAGTCTGGGCGCCGATTCAGTTTCTGCCAAAACAGGTTACATCAGCTTTTGACGGTTCGTTTTTAATTTCTAATGATTATCTTTTTAGCAATTTGAATTCCTGCAAAATGGAATTTAAAATATTAAAATCAGAAAAAAATATTCTTTATACGGATGGAACTTCAAAGGAAATTGGTTCCGGAAAAATCGAAATTCCAAGTATTGATCCGGGTGAAACGCGTAAAATACAATTTGCTGTTCCTAAAACTTTTGCTGATGGCGATGTTTTGTCTATCTCTGCTTTTGATCAATTCAATAAAGAAATTTATACCTGGACATGGCCCATTCACAAAGCAAAATATTATGCTGCTAAATTTTTGGCGGTTCAAAATACCAAAACAAAAGCAACGGTTATAAAAACAGGAAATGAAATCATTTTAAAAGGAAATGATGTCACGATTATTTTGGATGCTTTGACGGGAGAAATCTCTTCTATAAAAAATAAAACGGCAACAATTCCGCTTACAAATGGCCCGCGACCAATTGGAATGAAAGCTAAACTAAAAGACATTCAGGTTTCGCAAGAAGGTGAAAAAGCCATTTGTACCGTAAATTATTCCGGTGGTTTATCTTCCATTAAATGGATTATGGAACCTGACGGAAGATTCAAAATGGAATTAATTGCTTTGAAAAATGCGTCTGGAGGTGAAGGTTTTGACGGTGCTTTTTTTGAAGATAAAATCAGCGCTTTCGGAATCACATTTAGTTTTCCTGAAAAAGAAGTTACAGGCATTAAATGGTTTGGAAGAGGTCCGTATCACGTCTGGAAAAACCGAATTAAAGGAACAACATACGGCATTTGGGAAAAAGCCTATAACAATACAATAACGGGCGAAAGTTTCGAGAATTTGGTTTATCCTGAATTTAAAGGGTATCATGCTAATGTTCTGGCCGCTAATTTAAAAGCGGGAACCTCATCGTTTAAATTTTTCAGCGAATCTGATAATTTATTCCTAAGGTTATTTACACCTGATTTACCTAAAAATGGTTTTCAGGGAAGTTATCCGCAACCGCCATTTCCAGATGGTGATATTTCGTTTATGTATGAAATTCCTGCGATGCGGGATTTTAAACCTCTAGAACAACAAGGACCACAAAGTCAGCCAACTAATATTCGTATTAAAAGCGGCGATGATGGGATTAAAATGAACTTGTGGTTTGATTTTAGAGAATAAGGCTCGAAGGTTTTTTGCCACGAAGGCACTAAGGCACAAAGGTTTTTTTAAACTTTTGTTTACAAGTTTTGTGTGTTATTTTATTTCGTTTTCCAGGGATTAAAATCCCTGGCTACAATATAAATCGTTCCTCCGGAACTTTCTTCAATAACAAAACATATCTCTAAAATCATTATTTAAAAATAACCTTTGCGCCTTAGTGCCTTTGCGGCAAAACCTGTATTGAACTATCATTAATTTCAAACTGCGTGTTTTTCAAAAGCAAAATCATTTCGGCTCCGGCTAATAAAACGGGACCGTAACCGTGGGCCGCATATAAATTTACGGGACGGTAATAATAAAATGCAGGATCAAAACCCATTCCGGTTCCTACGCAGGTTCCTTCTACCTGACCTTTTGCATTTACTTTTGAAGCTACTGCATTCCACGCTAGAACAACTGCGGTCGTGTAAGCAAGTTTGTCGACATAACCACGATTAATGGCTCTGGCAATGGCGTAAGTGTATATGGCTGTCGCCGAAGTTTCTAAGTAGGTATCATTTCTATCTAATAATTGATGCCAAAAACCGGTTCCGTCCTGATATTGCAATAAACCTGCAATGTGTTTTTGAAGCTGTGCTAAAACCTGCGGATATCCGGGATGATTTTTTGGTAAAACTTCTAATAATTCTACCATTGTCATCACTGCCCAGCCATTGGCTCTGGCCCAATGAAACTCAGGATGAACCTGCATAGATTCTACCCAGCCATGCATATAAATTCCTTTTTGAGAATTGAACATTCTTTGAGAAAACTGATTGACCTGCTTTACGGCATCGTCGTAATATTTTACATCGCCTGTATAACTGCCCATTTGCGCAAGCGCGGGTACGCTCATAAACATATCATCTAACCAAAGTGTGTTGTCCTGCGGACGGTTTCTGGCGAGTGTTCCGTCTTTTAAGCGAAATTCCTTCTCGCTTATGTATTGAATAAAATTATTGATTACAGGATCGACATTGGCATTAGTTCCTGCTTTTTTGGCTTTTATAAATGCGACACACAAAGCACCCACATCGTCTAAAGCTCTTGGATTTAAAACGGTATGTACGGGAGAATCTTTTAGGTTTTCCGTTTTATAATTTTCTGCGACATCTGCAATGAGTTTTATACGCCTATTTGTATAATCTGAATATTGTTTGTTTCCGGTTGCTTCGGCTGCTAAAAGCATTCCTGCATAGGTTACACCCCATTCATAACTTGTTAATCGAAATGCTCCGGGTGCAAATTTGATTTTTCCTTTTACTTTTTTAAAATCTTTTATTTCTGAATTATCACTGGCATTTATAACTTTTGAAGCTGTATTTTCTTCGAGAAAAACATAAACTCTATTCAATACATTTTCGATATTGTTTTTTTCAGGAATTGCATACGGCGTTACATAATCGGGCTGCATTAAATGCAATGGCGTAGTTACGTCGTTTGTTTGGGCATTTATAGAAAAACATATTCCGAAAGTGAATACTGTTATTATTTTGGCTGGTTTATACTTCATAATTGTAGTTGGTTAAAAACCTGAGTTCGATTATTAATAAATTGACTTCTAGTTTCATTTTTTTAGATTATCCTGCAAAGTTTTTTCAACCTTGTAGGTTTAAATATATTAGCATACCTACAAGGTTGAAAAAACCTTTTTTAATGATTATTTAATCTAAATGGAAAACTTCTTTTAATGAAACGGCAACTGGCGAATTATCCGGGTTGGTTTCCATAATATCAGCCATATAGACCCACCACGTTTTTACTATTGGATGATTGGGCAAATACTTCTGATCAAAATCGGGGCTAATTTTCTGGACTGCAAAAAGTATCAGGGTTTCTTCATCTAAAAAAATACTATAATCCTGAATTCCCGTTTCTGAAAGTAGTTTTACCAATTCCGGCCAAATTTCGTCATGCCTTTTTTTATATTCTGCTTCAAAACCAGGCTTTAATTTCATTTTAAAAGCATTTCGAATTGTTGCGTTGTTTTGCATATTCTAATGTATTGTGAAGTTATTAAAACAAACACGAATTTCATTAATTTACACAAATCTAGATGGTTAAATTAATTTCACAAACTAGTAATTCGTGACAATTCGTGAAATTCGTGTTTGAATAGTATTAATTAGAAATCAACACTAATTTCACTAATTAGCACAAATCTGTTTGGTAACTTTGCTTGTGAAATTATTTCACAAACCATAATTTGTGAAAATTCGTGAAATTCGTGTTTGAAATTCGTGTTCAATAAATCTAGTATCCAGGGTTCTGCATGGCATCTTTTTCTGAGGCGGTCAACGGTCTTCCGTTTGCATAAACTCCATCAAGGAAAGTTTGCGGAATAGGACGCAGTTGATGGAAATCCTGAATATTTGGATTCGCTTCAATATTGTAGGCTTTTGCTCTGGCTATCAAAGTTTTGGTTCTGCTTAAATCTTCCCAACGGTGAAATTCTCCACAAAGTTCTCTGGTGCGTTCGTTTAAGATTAAACACAGCATTCGGTCATAATCACCTGCATATCCTAATTTTAAAATTACCGCCTGATCTTCTAAAGGCAAAGCTCCAATACTGGTAATTGCCAAACTTGTTGCAGCTGTTGAAACAGGAATGTTATTTGACTCATAATACGAATTTTCAGGAACAAAAGAAATCGGAATTCCTGCCTGACCTGTCGTTGTATAGGCTGCAGAACCATCTGTATAAGCAGCACGATTTTCTCCCGCTTTGTATTGGGCACGAGTTCTTACGGCGTTGATATAAGGTAATGCATCCGAAAATGTAGCGCCGCCTATTTGTGCCAAACGTATTTTTGCCTCTGCTGCCTGCAAATAGGTTTCTGCAGAACGCGCTAAAATAATATCACGCGAGCCTTTTGTATTACTCAAATCGATTCTGTTTCCATCTAAATGTTTGCTTAAAGACGGAAATCTTACATCGGCCATCAAACCAATATTGTCTGCGGCATAGGCTACATAAACACTCGGAACTGTTTTTCCGGTTTTTACATCAACTATGGCATCTGTATTTTTAGTTTTTGCAAAACGGGTATCACCTGCATTATTAACGATATACATGATTCCTAAATCACCATTATTATAGTAAGTTCCGGATTTGTTGTTGACAATGCTTTTAGTTTGAAAACTTTTCCAGAAACGGGAATCGTTTACATGATCATAAACATCATATACAAAATAAGTTGGCGCTAAACGGCTAAAAGGTCTTCCTCCGGCTAGATTACGTCGCATTTGCGGAAGCTGATCATAAGTTGAAAGAAAATGCAAATGCTGCTGATTTCCTCCTGTAGTTAATGTACTGGCATTAAATTGGGCTGATAAAATTAACTCCGGAAGTTTTTCATTTGCTCCATCTGCAACAGTATAATTCCATAACTCCCCAAAATTTGAAGCCAATGGATGATGTGCAATTACTTCATCTGATAAAGTTACCACTTGCTGTAAATCTGTGAGTTTTGTGGCCGAATTCCAGGTATCATTTATTTCACTGGCACGTGTTAAATAGGCTTTTGCCAAATAATGTGCTGCGGCATCTTTTGTAATTTTTGCCGGGGCCCCTGCATTACTCAATAAATTATAAGCTTGTGTAAAATCTGCAATTACCTGTTCTAAAACTTGTTGTGGGGTTGCTCTGGTAAATTCTAATTCAACTGTAGAACTTGTGGTTAATTTTAAAGGAACACCTCCATATTGATTTACTAATTTTAAATAATTAAAAGCTCTTAAAAAATAGCCTTCGCCTAAAGCTGTTTTTTTAATTGCATCGTTGGTTGATGCAATTGCTGTTGCTGATTCTATTAGTTGATTGGCATTCCCGATTCCGATATATAAATTATCCCAATTGGTATTTGCAGCAACTGTATTGGCATTAGAAACAGTTACAAATGCCTTAAATCCTGAAGAATACGAATTCCAGATCCAATTGGATGGATCTCCTCCCGCATGAAATTCATCTGTTCCTGATTCTGTTGCCGTAAGCGGAATTTCTGTTGCAAATTCTGCAGCAAATACCTGATAATAAGTTCCAATTGCCAAAGCCTGAATTCCGGCTTCGGTTTTATAATAATCCTGAGTATATGCTGTAGTTAATTCTTCGTCAAGAAAATCTTTGTTGCATGAACTGCTTAAAAGTAAAACAGTAACAAGCATCAAACTGATATATTGTTTTTTATAATTTTTCATAATGATTTTTTTAGTTTAATTAGAATTCTACATTTAAACCTAAAGTCACACCTCTGTTTGAAGCTGTTGTCTGCGTATCCAGATCTGTCCATTTAACTTTGGAGAAAATCATTCCCGGATTTGTCGCCTGACAGTATAATTTCATTTTAGAAATTCCCAGTTTTTGTATTAAATCTTTATCAAAATGATAGCCTAAAGAAATGTTTCTCATTTTTAAGAATGCTCCATTTCGATAGCCTAAAACAGGAAAATAAGGATCTCCTGTTCCAGCAGAATAAATTGGTTTTTGATACTCTGCATTTGTATTGTTATCTGTGTAATAATTAATGGCTCTCTGACTGCCTTTTGCGCCTTCGTTTTCTCCCAAAGTATCATACAAGTAACCCATTCGACCGTAAACAAAGAAAGATAATTCGACATTTTTGTACACGAAAGTATTGGTTAAACCCACAATATATTTTGGATCTTTTGAACCGATAATAACACGGTCATTATTAGCATCAATTTTATAATCTCCATTTTGATCAACAGGTCTGGCATTTCCAAATGAAAAAATATTCGAACCTGCTGCGGTATTAAATTTTGCCATTTCTACTGCATCTTCAGGTTTCCATATTCCGTTTGAAGCAAAACCGTAAATTACATTTTGCGATTCTCCAATAAATAAATTGTTGTTGATATCATCAAATTTTCCATTTTGAAGCGATACAATTTTACTTTGCTGATACGATCCGCTAAAATTAGAACTCCATTCAAAATCTTTTAAAGTTACATTTACAGTATTCAACGTAAGTTCGACCCCGTTTCCTTCTGTTTCACCAACATTTTGATAAGTATCTTTTACACCAAGAGTAGTAGGAACACTGCTTTTTAATAACAAATCTGTGGTTTTACTGGTGTAATAATCTAAAGCACCTGAAATCCTGTTATTAAACATAGAAAAATCAATTCCGTAATTAAACTGCGAAGTCTGCTCCCAGCCCAATTGCAAATTTCCAAAAGAAGTATTATTAGTAACACCGGATCCGTTTGGATAAACGATTCCTATTAAAGGCGGCTGAGTTGCATATGCAGGAACTGCAGCATTACCGGTAACACCATAACCTACTCTCATTTTTAATTGGTTAAGCCAGGTTACATTTTCCAGAAATTTTTCTTTGTTGATCACCCACGCTACAGAAGCACTCGGAAAAAAGGCCCATCTTTTGTCTGGAGCTAATTGAGAAGCCCCATCAAAACGACCAGAAGCTGTTAGCAAATATTTGTCGTCATAACCGTAATTCACTCTTCCCATGTAGGATAACAAACCTGTATCGGTTAAACCGGAAGAATAACCTGCAAGCGTAACATTAGCAGGATTTAAGGCATTCCATTTGTTGGCAGGATTTTTTATATCATTCGCAGACATTGAACTTTGCTCATTGTGATATTCTGTCTGGCTCATTAACAAAGTAGCTCCGAAGTTATGATTGCCTACTGCTTTGTTGTAAAAAATCAGATTGTCCAGCGTGTACGAAATTGATCTTTCATTGTATAAAGAAGCAAAACTTGTTCCGGAACGAATGGCCGATTTCCCATCTAAATAAACGCCATCACGATAAGATGTAATATCGGGACCAAAATTAATTCGGTATTTTAAACCATCCAGTTTAGAGGAAAAAGCACCTAAATCCAACTGTGCATATAAACTACCAAAAGCACGTAATGAAACACGCTGATCCTGAGAATATTTATCTTCATCAACAGGAGTTCTTATTGTAGAATCTCCTCCGGGATTATCAATTCGTACTCCGTTATTGTCATATGGAACTGCATATGGAAGATTTGTACGGGCTGTAGCATAAATTCCAGTAGTAGTTGTAACGGCAGTTCTACCCACATTTGATTGCCCGTATTCATTAACGCCATAACTTGTGTTAAGACTTACTCCCATCTGGAACCATTTTGTTGGCGTTATATCAACACTTGCTGTACCACTATAACGCACGTAGCCCTGCCCTTTTAATGTTCCGGTATTATTGAGATATCCAAAAGAACCGTAGGCTTTCATTTTTTCTGTTCCGCCGCTTACGCCAATGGTATGCTGTTGTGTAATTCCGGTTCGGGTTACAAATTTTGTCCAGTCTGTAGTTCCTACTTTTGAGCCATCCCAGGTTGCGGTTAAATTTCCGTCGGCATCTTTCCATCCTTTTTCAATATTGGCCCACGCAGAAGGATCGGCGGAAGCCAGAAAAATTAATTTGTCATTTTCAATTGTTGGTGCATCTCCTTTTGGAAAAGCACCGGGATTGGAATAATACCTTCCCCAACGGCGAAATTCGATATATTCTGCCGAATTCATCATGGGTGCATTTTCATGAATGGTTTCGAACATGATCGAAGTATCATAATTTAAAGTAAATCTTCCGTTTTTACCTTTTTTTGTCGTTACAATAATAACTCCGTTTGCACCACGTGAACCATAAATAGCAGTCGCAGAAGCATCTTTTAAAACATCAATCGTTTCAATATCTGTAGGATTCAAAAAATCGATTCCACCTGAATTCGGATCCACACTAATTTTCCCTGTACTTGAATCGGTAATTAATCTTGAATTTAACGGAATACCATCGACCACGTAAAGCGGGGCATTGGATGCGGAAATAGAACGTGCTCCACGAATAGTAACCGTTCCAACCGTACCCGGACGCTCATTTGTCGTAATATCTACTCCGGCTGCTTTTCCTTGCATTGCCTGTACCGCATTTACAACGGGCCTTGAAGCGATTTCCTCAGCTCCTACACTTACAATCGACCCCGTAAGATCCTTTTTCTTTTTTACACCATAACCAACGACAACAACTTCTTCGAGAGAATTATCCTCTTCCTTAAGGACAACATTGTAAACATTTGAATTTCCAACAGTGATTTCCTGTTTTTTAAAACCAATAAAACTGTAAACAAGAACAGCACCCGATGCAACACTTATGGAATAACTTCCATCCATATCTGTACTTACGCCATTCGGGGTTCCTTTAATGAGGACATTAACTCCCGGAACAGGCAATCCGGTTCCGTCTGTAATTGTACCTTTAACTACTTTGTTCTGTGCAAAAGCTGATGCATGAAGGAGTGCAATCAAAGCTATCGCCAGCAGAAAACTTAATTTGTTTTTCATAAAAGTTAATTTGGTTAATTAATAGTTAGCTACTCAAATTTATCCAGAAGTAATTTTCTTACCATCCTGTAGTATCCTGTTAGTTTTCAATGTATTACAACATATAATTAAGATTTTTTTAACCAAAATAATCGTCAACTACTTGATTTTCAATAAACAAGAAAGCAAACAAAACAAAATAGTAATATCAAAACAAAATGATATTTTAATTATAGATATGATATTTTTATTTATAAAAAATTATCAAATAAAAATACGATCACCTAAATTGGTAGTTATTTTGTATTTGTAAAAATTTACACAACAAAATACACGCTTATGATTTAAATTTTAAACAAAAATGGTTTTGCAGGATGGGATTTTTATCCATTAATTATACTTTTACTAATGAAGAAAAATACCTTTGAAAATCATTTTTTATGAAGAAATCAAGCGCATTAAAAAATCTAAAAACCGTATTGTTTTTTATTTGTTTTTGGATGACAATTCCGGTGGAATCTCAGCATAAAACTCCCGACGGATATCTATTTACTTATTTTAAAGGAAATGGTGAAGACGGATTGCATTTGGCCTACAGCGAAGATGGTTATAAATGGATTGCTTTAAAAAACGATACGTCATTTTTGACTCCCGAAGTTGGTAAAGATAAACTGATGCGAGATCCCTGCGCGATTAAAGGTGGCGATGGCCTATATCATATGGTCTGGACGGTGAGCTGGACAGATAAGGGAATTGGTTATGCTTCTTCTAAAGATTTGATTCATTGGTCGAAACAAGAGTTTATTCCTGTAATGTCTCACGAAGAAAAAACCCGAAATACATGGGCGCCGGAGATTACTTATGATGAAAAATCGAAAACTTATATGATATATTGGGCATCAACAATTGATGGAAAATTTCCCGAAACAAAATCAGAAGAAGAAAAAGGATACAACCACCGAATTTATTATACAACAACTAAAGATTTTAAAAAGTATTCTAAAACAAAATTGCTTTACGAACCCGGATTTAATGTAATAGATGCTACGATTGTAAAACAAGATCAGGAATTTGTGATGTTTTTAAAAGATGAAACCCGAAATCCGGTACAGAAGAATATCAAAATTGCCCGAAGCAAAAACCTAACGGGACCTTACAGCAAAGCAAGCGAACCCATTACAGGAAATTATTGGGCAGAAGGACCAACAGCAATTAAAATTGATAATAACTGGATTGTTTATTTTGACAAGTATACTTTGAAGAAATACGGTGCTGTAAAAGAAACTTCAAATGGCTGGGAAGATATTTCGGAACAAATTAGTTTTCCCGAAGGAACACGCCACGGAACAGTTATTAAAGTTTCTGCCAATGAAATTAATACTTTGAAAAAACAATAAATAATAATTTAAAAAAGCGTTTCGATTTAACACGGAACGCTTTTCATTTATTTCTTAACTGGCACTAAAACAATATTAGGTTTTGGTGCGGGTTTCATGTCTTTTCCCATATAAAAACTCGTATGTGGCGGCTGGTTGTAACCCACATTTTGCCATGCAATACTCAACCTGTATTGCGGATCGTGCATCAAGGTATATTGTCTGATTTCGGTTGGAATTGTGGTGGAGTAAATTCGTAATTCTTTATTATCTTCAGATCTTAAAATCAATTCTTCCCGCCAATCGCCCAAAATATCAGCAGAAAGCGCCGGAGTCGATTTTGTCCCGTTATTGGAAGCTGCGCCCGTTGCTGTAAACAATCTGCCAACATTGTATTTATCAATATAATTAGCATTCAAAAGTTCTCTGGAAGAATCGCCATCCCAATAAATTAAAAAATTAGTTGATGTTGGCGCTTTTCCAATCGGCTTGCCTTTTATATCATGCAAATCAGGAGATCCAGACCACCAGCATTGCGCTCCTTTTCGGGTTGGATCAATATTATCGGCAACGCCACGGCCAACATCTTCGTTTGGAGAATCTGTAAATAAAACTTTGCCATCTGCAGCAGAAAACAAAGTAACTCCCGGACCTGTTGTTCCGTTTTCAATTTCATGAATTCCAAATGCTTCCAAACCCGGAATATTAGGATCAAGATCAGAAACATGCAATGCATCACCGTGTCTAAAACCAGTGGTGTACAAACCTTTTCCATCGTCATCCACGCACATTGCGCCGTAAATAATTTCATCTTTTCCGTCGTTATCAACATCAGCAACCGTTAGTCCGTGATTTCCCATTCCGGAATACGGATTCTCGGCATCTTTGCTATCAAAAACCCATCTCGAAGTGAGTTTGTTATTTTTAAAATCCCAGGCTGCCAAAACCGTTCTTCCGTAATAACCGCGACACATTACCACGCTCGGATGAACGCCGTCTAAATACGCAACACAAGCCGTAAAACGATCAATTCTATTTCCTTTTGTATCATTTCCTCCGCTGCCTCCTCTTCCGCCCCAGCCTGCGAGATCACCTCTTTCTGCAATATAATTTACAGTTGTAATCAGTTTTCCGTTTCTTCCATTAAAAACTGAAAGATATTCAGGGCCTTTTAGAATTTTACCATAAGTTGGCGATTTTTCATCCCGATCAACCCAATCTTTTGATGCATCGCCTACTACATTATTTGTACTGTCTGTTGTTCCGTCGGCAGTTTTGCAAACCAATTCAGAAATCCCGTCACCATCCAAGTCATACACCATAAACTGTGTATAATGTGCGCCTTCGCGGATGTTTTTCCCTAAATTTATTTCCCATAAAAATTTCCCATCCAGAGTATAGGCCTGAAATATAGGCGGATCTGTAATTCCGGTATGCGAGTTATCATGCGCTTTTCCCGTCATGTGTACAATCAAATCGTAACGTCCGTCGCCGTCTAAATCTCCCACCGAAAGATCATTTGGGATATAACCTTCAACGGGTTTTAAAACAATTGACAAATACTCTTTATCCGGACTTTCGGCAGGAATTGTAAAACTTCCTTTTGCATCCGTTTCTTTTCCTTTTAAAACCGTTTTTACAAACCAGGTATTTTCTTCTTTAGGATTTGCTTTCGTATCAATAAAATTTGTCGCTCCAAGAATTGGTTTTTCATTCAGTTTGATTGCTTTTTTTGTTCCGCTTTTTCGATATAAATTAAAAGCCAAATCATCTGTATCTGTTCCTAAAACCCGCCATCCTATAAAAAACTGATTGTTGCTTTTTACTGCGATTACGCCACGGTCAAGGTTTTCCATTTGTTTTTGTGCAAAAATGAAACCTGATGAAAGTAATAACAAGAGTAGAATTGTATTTTTCATAATTAGTTTTTTTTTGTTGGATTGTAATGGCACGCGGATGACGCGGGTTTAGGCAGATTGTCGCTGATTTTTTTTATTTTTTTTCGCTGTATTGTCATTTCGACAGAGGAGAAATCACATAACGTAACCACACAGTTCGTCGCTCTCTGGATGCGATTTCTCGTTCCTCGAAATGACAAAACAATAAAAAATCCGCGTTAACCCGTTTAAACCCGCGTCATCCGTGTGCCATTTCTCAATCAAAACATTTTCTTAAATCCCTCACTTTTTACTTTCCAGGTCCCATCTTTCGGAAATCCGGGATTTTCTTCAGTTGATCCATCCCAACCGGCGCACATCATAGCGACTGCAGTCAATAATCCGCCGTTTCCGGGAAGGTATAATGTTAGTCTTTCTGCCTGATAATTATGTCCGTTTTTTAAATACGTATTTGTTGTTACGTTCATAAAAAGGGCATCAATCGCTTTTTCCGGCATTTGCAAACGAGCCGCAGACATTGCCGTCATTGGGAAATCCCAACCCCAGGTTTTGTCCCACGACCATGTTTTCCAAACCAGATCAAACGTATTTTTCATGATTTTTTTATCTAATAGAGAGGTTTCAGGAAGCATTCCGAAAGTTCCCAATACCGATGGATGATCGGTTTTAAATTCTGGATTTGTGTATGAATCTGTCGCACTTTCCGTAGCCAGATAAACCTGATCTGAAACGGGTAATTTTGATAATTTAGCCAAAACAGTATCCCATTTTTCAGGTACTTTCTGATTTAGTTTTTTCTTCCATGCGATAGCAGTTTTCAAAGCCCAATTCCAATACGCCAATTCATAAGTTGGGTTAAAAGTTTCCATCGCCTTAAAGCGTTCTTGAGCCGGAATCACGCCAGGTCCCAAAACATAGCGATCATTTTTAGCATCATAATTAGCAAACGAAGCCATAAAATCTGCCGTAGCAAAAACGCGTTCGCTATACAAAATCAATGTTTTATTTGTTGGATTTGCTCTGTATATTAATTCGGCATAAGTAATAAAATGGGGCTGTTGCCAAATTAAAAAAGAACCTACAGATGACGGACTTTCGTTTCCATCTGGATCAGTCATTTTTTGCCATCTTGCACCTTCAAAGCCTTGTCTTTTGGCTATGTTTTTTGCTTTGTCAAAAACCTTTTGATACCATGGCAAACTTCTTTCTAATAGTTCCGGTCTGTTCCAAAGTGCAAAATGAACACCGTGCCACCAATGCATCTCCAAATGCGGCTTTCCGTACCAACTGTTATACGTTAATCCTGTTTCCTGTGGTGGAACTTTTCCTGTGCATTGTACTTTAGTCAAATATTGCGAAAGAATAACCCGTCTTTCTAATTCATTAGCACGTTTATCTGTACTTCCCGAAAAATCTACAGCTGCTCCACTTTTCCATAATTGTTCCCAGCCTTTTATACTGCTATTTTCAATTTCTGCGAAAGAAGAATTTGCCACTTTTTTTTCTGCTAAAGCAAAAAGACAGCTCAATTCCAAAACATTCGTATTCGAAGCTTCAACAACAAAATAATGATCTGAGGTTTTTTTAATCTGCGCATTTCCTTTCCACATCAAATTAACATCATACGTAATACTGTCCATTACATGCGTTACAATAGCTTCATTTTTAGACTTTTCTACAAGAGTACTTTTATAATCCTGTTTTCCTTCCCATTGTGTTCCCATATCTGCCCAATCTCCAGTTGGAAACGGAATTCTTAAACTAATTTTCAAGCGTTTTTGCTGCAATAAATCTGATTTTACTTTTACACCAATTGCATCTTTTTCCTGATGAGAAGCTGTTAAAACCGTTACCGGAATGCCTTCCACTTCAAAATAACTTTCGATTTCTCCCGTCCATAAATTCAGTTTTTGAGCAATCGATTTGATGTCTTCGGGTTTTGCTGTGCTCCCGTCTTTTTTGGTAATTTCAAAACCTAAATTTCCTAATTGCAGTAAATGCGGATTTTGTCTGAACCAATTCACCGCTTCGACTCTTCTCGCCGGTTCTTTTATTTGAACGGTGTATGAAATATCTCTTCCGTATTGTTTATAATCTCGTAAAGTCTCTGAAAATTTATAATTATTGGTGTTTTTATAACTGTCCCAACCCCACTCTGACTGCGTTCCTAACGAGATTCCGTTTTGATATTTTTTCGGAAAAGTCTGCAAGCCTGTAGCATCAACAGTAAAAGCAAAAGCGCCATTACCTACAGTTAACGAAGCCAAAGTATCGATAGCGGTAATTTGAACATTGTGTCTGGTTACCAATGCTTTTCGGTCTATTTTTTGGGCAAATAATGAAGCCGAAAATAGAAATAGAGTTATTAATTGATATTTTTTCATTTGAATATAGGGTTAGTTTTGATAGTTTCAGGTTCTGATTTGCGGCAGCTTTGTCAAAGTTTAAAACTTTGACAAAGCTTTGACATGCATTATCTAATTAATAATTTATATATCGTCCCTCTGGGACTTTAATTCCTATGGGTAAAATGTTTCTATAAATATATTGCTCCTCTGGAGCTTTTTTTATCACTATCTAAGCTTTGTTAAAGTTAGCCACGCATTATCTAATTATCTCATTGACACATTATCTAATTAAAGTAACACTCATCAAACCAATCACAACATCATTTGCGATAGTTCTCAAAGTCAAACTTTTTAATGTTTTATTTTTATCCAAAGGCAAATCTAAAATTGTCCCCGCGCCTCCCTCAACTCCATAATTTGAGAAACCTTTTATGGCTTTAAAAGCTGCAAAATCTCTCGTAATTTCTCCTGTTTTTAAATATACTCTTGGCGGTTTTGGCGCGTCTGTTGTAAACGCCAATCCGTCAATAAAATAATCCTGTTCAATTGGCCACCAGTTTTCCGGATTTTTTAATTCTAAAATATCCGAAGTTCCATCGGTATAATTTATTTTTATTTCACCATTTACAATTCGGCTTTGCATTGGGTTTGTCGTTCCTGCCATCATAAAATAAGCGTGAGAAGCTTTTCCGTCAAGCGGAATAGCAATACTTTCGGGAAAATTATCCCACATCGAAGTGAAGATTATATTTTTTTGATTTTCATCAGAAGGCGTTTGAAACGGAATCCCGTTTGGAGTCGAGATTTGCCCGTTTGCTTTTGCTTTTTCGCGCAATCCTTTATCATCAATTTTTACCGAAACGTTTGGATAACACCAATTTCCAATTCCTTGTTTTGGTAATTGCAATGTTACCGTTTTTGGTCTTGGGGAAAGATATTCGTAATTAAAAATATCGGTTACTTTTGAATTGAAAAAGGATGAAAGCGAAATCGTTTCTGCACGTACCGATTTATCCAAAGGTTTATCCCAATCTGTGACTATTTCATTTGATTGTTCTTTTGCTTTTATGTTTAAGTGTATCGGTTCCCACCAAAAGAATTCTCCCTGTTTCAATTTTACAAAAAACATCTTATTTCCCTCTCCGTTTACGGTGGCATGAAGCATTTTTTCTTTATTCGAAATTTCTCCCAAAATAGATTGCGGATCATAAACAGAAAGGATTTGAGATTTAAAAACCAGCATATCCAGGTTTTCTCCTGAAGTATAAAATGGTTTTGGATGCATTTTTTCGATAGTACCTCCGCGCCAGTTAACAACCACATCATAAGTTTTAGCATACGGTGTTTCTATGATGATTTTGGGATTTTCTATTGTTTGAGGAGCAGCTCTGTAACTCGCTATTTTACCATTTACAGTAATACCCTGAATGTTTTCGAAAGGAGCGTTTACAACCAAACACAAATTCATTTGTGTTCCTAAACGATTCTCAATATGATACGTTTCTTTCTTATTTTCTCTTTTGAAAGAAAAAGTAATATCCGGAATTTCTAAAGAAGCTTCATTCCATTTTGAAGGAAAACCGGGTTTAATAGTTAAAACGCCTTTTAGAGCATCAGGCTGAATTCCATAAAGTCCTTCGACTAAAGTTCGCGACGCCATACCAATTGGATCTGCAAAATCGCGATATAATTCTCCACGGATCGCGTCCTGATACAACAACTGTTCAAAACCTCCCGGGGATGCGCCCAAATACATACTTTCAATCAAAACACTTTCCCACATTTTGTAAGCTTCTTCACTTTTTCCGCCTTGCCAAAAAGCCAATGAAGTATGCAATTGCTCGGCAAGAGCCACGTTATTAATCGACCAGGTATAAGGCTGCCAATTGGTTGTACTTATTACGTACAAATCTTTTTTATCCAATCCTTCTACTGAAATTGGAATATGCGGAATTTGTTTATCGACATAATTCAGCATTTGATAACTTTCAAAAGGATTTGATAATTCTGAATCGATCGTATGATAAATGCTCCAGATTCCGGGAACATCGTGTAATAATCTATTTCCGAGAGCATCTTTATATTCGGCAAAAATTCCTTTTTTGGGAATCCAAAGTTGATCGTTTGTGGCTTTTAAAATTTTGTCGGCTTCATTAGAAAATGGCTTTGTATCTGCGTTTACAATTTTGGCAACCTCAGCAACAGTTTTATTTGCATAATAATTATATGCCGAAGAATGAATCACGCCTCCACCGCTGTATTGCAGTGCATCGCTCGCCCAAATAGTTGCATATGCATCATAAAGTCCGTCATTATCAGCATCAAAATTTCGCTTTTCCCAGTTTAAATGCCTTTGAATTGTGGGCCACATTTCTTTCATAAAAGCAACGTCGCCCGTCCATTTAAAATGGCGCAACATCTGATCTATGAATACCAGATTCATATCATAATGATGCGCCAAAGTATTTTTATTTGGATTACGGCTAATATAACCGCTGCTAAACATCGAGGTTCCGATTTCTTCTTTTTGACGTGCGAGATTTTTTTCTTCATCAAAAACAACCGGACCACTTTCTGGCGATAAAACCTGCGAGTTGCTGTAGCTTGTAAAATGTGTTTTTGCCCTGTCATGCCATCCCAAAGGATCTGCAGTATAAGCACCACGCCAGGCATTTAGGTACATTCGCCATGCAATGGCACCATGAAGATATGCAGGACTTTCCCAAATTCCGTCGGCTGCAATTGAAAGCGCTGAACCTAGTGTATTAATATATGGATCAGGAGTTTCGACTTTAACTCTATTTGCTAAAGTCTGTGTTTCCTGAACTGATTTTTCGTAAAGTTCTGCTATTGTTTTTTGGGTAAAATTATCTTTTGAATCTTCTGATAAAAATAAAAAATATTGTGCTTTTTCATCAACTGAGTTTCTTTTTCCTGTAATAGCGGGCAATGATTCTGCAGTAGAATTAAACAATTCCAAGGGAGAATTTTGACTGTTCGCATTGGCTAAATGCATTTGAGATTCAGGAAAAAATCCGTTTATATTTTTATTATTTCCTGTTTTTTGTTTGTTGCTTTCTGAACCATATTCCAACAAAAATGACTCTTTTTTTAAAGTGTATTTATTGTTGGTGCAATATTCTGGTTTTAAATAAAAAACAGATTCAGGATCTGCGCCAATATCTCCATCACGACTGAACTTTTTACCTGTTGCGCCACCAAATGCCCAGATTAAATTGGTATTTTTTGATACGTTTTTACCGTAGACTTTTACAACAAAACCTTCTTTTTCTTTTAAAGCAACGACATCAATAAACAATTTTCCGGATCCTAAAACCGGATCCTGAATTTGATATTGCATTATTCCTAAAACATATTTTGTTTCAATTTTTGAAGCTTCGGTAATCCATTTATTCTCTTTTCCATTTGCTAAGCCAAATTTTAAATTCCCTCCCATTCCGGGCATGTACATTGCAAATTCCGGCAAATCTCCTGTTTCTACCCTAAATCCTGTATTTGAGCCATAAAGTGCTCTATTGAATTTTCGTGTACCATTTTTAAGCACAAAACTATTTCCGTCCGGCACATAGTGTATTTTTCGGGACGTTTGTTTTTCCTGACTAAAAGATAGCGTTGAACATAAGAAAAATGTGCAAATCAAAATTGGAGTGTAATGTATTTTAGTAATGGTAAGCTTCATGCACGATTGGGTGTTACTTATAATTAATCATCAACTAAATCCTAAATATTTGACAATTCAATTGCAATTTCTTTGTTTTTTTATGTTTTACCATCCTGTACCTACCTGATTTTTACAATTTAATAATTTATAATTCGATAATATTTTAACATCATAGCACAGGATAGTATATAAAAATGGAATAGTTAGTTTTGAAATAGTTTCAGGTTTCAGGTTTCAGGTTTCAGGTTTCAGGTTTCAGGTTTCAGGTTTCAGGTTTCAGGTTTCAGGTTTCAGGTTTCAGGTTT
>NZ_JBZEER010000015.1:92170-122076 GCF_058310175.1 Flavobacterium sp. AK-345
CAGGTTTCAGGTTTCAGGTTTCAGGTTTCAGGTTTCAGGTTTCAGGTTTCAGGTTTCAGGTTTCAGGTTTCAGGTTTACTTGGCTTTTTCAAAGTTTAAAAACTTTGAAAAAGCCAGAGCTTCACATTATCTAATTATCTAATTGACAAATTATCTCATTCATGAAATCAATTAAAATTTTTTCTGTCCTTTCTCTCGCTTTGTTACTTTTCAGTTTCTCAAAAAATCAAAACTCCAAACAAACTGTTTTTATGGTCGGAGATTCTACCGTAAAAAATGGCAAGGGTGACGGAGCGGGCGGACTTTGGGGCTGGGGAGATTATATTGGTCAGTTTTTGGACACTACAAAAGTTAGCGTAGAAAACCATGCCTTGGGCGGAACAAGCAGCAGAACTTTTCAGGATAAAGGTTTATGGACACCGGTTTTAAACAAATTAAAAAAAGGCGATTATGTTTTGATTCAGTTTGGACATAATGACGACGGACCAATAAATGATAGTCTTCGTGCACGCGGAACGATTAAAGGCATTGGAAATGAAACGCAGGAAATTGATAATATCCTGACCAAAAAACATGAAACCGTGCATACTTACGGCTGGTATATTCAGAAAATAGTTAACGAAGCAAAATCAAAAGGAGCGATTCCGATAATTTGTTCGCCAATTCCAAGAAACGATTGGAAAAACGGTAAAGTTCCACGCAACAATACTTCATACGGATTATGGGCAAAACAAATTGCCGAGAAAGAAAAAGTCACTTTTATTGATTTGAATAATAAAATGGCTTTGGAAATGGAAAAACTGGGTGAACCAAAAGTAACGGGAACTTATTTCTACAAAAAAGATCATACGCATACCTCGGCAAAAGGTGCTGTACTTTCGGCTTCTGTTATTATTAATGAATTAAGGGAAAGTAAAAATTCCCTGAAAAATTATATTTTGAAAGATCCAAAAATTGTTTTTCCTCCAAAGAAAAAAGTTTTCTTAATTGGAGATTCTACCATGGCAAATAATAACGATGAAAATGCTGTAGGCTGGGGCGTCACTTTTCCTACATTTTGCGATACCACCAGAATTGAAGTTATTAATAAAGCACGAGGCGGAAGAAGTACAAGAACTTTTGATCACGAAGGCCTTTGGAATGAGGTTAAAAACCAATTACAGTCCGGAAATTTTGTCTTAATTCAGTTTGGTCATAATGATGCGGGAGCTGTTGATAAGGAAAAATTCAGAGGTTCTTTAAAAGGAAATGGAAATGAAACTCAGGAAGTTGTTCTGCCGGACGGATCAAAAGAAATTGTTCATACTTTTGGCTGGTACATGGAGAAATTTATTCGCGAAGCCAAAGAAAAAGGTGCGGTTGTAATTGTATTAAGTCAAACTCCAAGAAACGAATGGCCCAACGATAAAGTTGAAAGACGAACAGAAACTTATGGAAAATGGTCGAAAGAAGCGGCTGATAAGGAAGGTGTTCTTTATATCGATTTAAATGAAATTGTAGCATTAAAATACGAAGCTTTAGGAAAAGAAAAAGTAAAAGCCTTTTTTCCAAAAGATCACACTCACACTGGTTTTGAGGGTGCAAAACTAAATGCACAAACCGTCGCAGAAAGCATTAAAAAGTTAGGTTATGAATTATGAGTTATGAATTATTTTATCACTAAACTAAAAACTCATAATTCATAACTAATAACTCATAATTAAAAAAGAAAACCTCGTTTAATTGCTTAAACGAGGTTTTATCTTTTTAGTTCAAAAAAGATTATTTTTTTGATTCTTCGATAGAAACTTTTCTGAATTCTTTTAAAAGTTTTTCAATTTCTAAAGTTGCTTTACGAGCTCTAGGTCCAGCAGCTTTAACTCCTTTTTCAGTTAATGATTCAGCCTCTGCTTTGAATGTGTCGATTTCGGCGTTGATTTTTACTAATAGATCTTTCATGCTTATACTTGTTAAATTAAGGCGCAAAAATAAAAGTTTGCTTGAAAGATAACGCAACTTTAGTGTTAAAATTATCACTCATTTTGTTCCGAAAGTTAATATTTGATTAACTAATCTTCTTCATCATTCATTATCAATTCATTACAAAAATAACTTTTTTGAGAAAATTTTATCCTTATCACTTAGTAATCACCGTATAATGGCAATTTTCAGACATTTTTTATAGTACAAATTATGCTCAAAAGTCAATACAACCGTAAACTCTTACATCTATGTGCTTCTTCAGCCTAATCAACTAATTGTTTGTTTACATAGACATTTTTAAATATTACGCCGCTTATTAAACTTTTGTCTATACTTGTTTTAACGCTTTCAATGTTTAAATTTTCGAACGTAAAATTGGATAAACGAACATTCGGATCATTTTCAACTCCGTAAAAAGTCTCACACTTTAAATCTATATTTTTTAAGGTGATATTGTCTCCGTATGAAAGCGGAATATCTTTTCGTCCTTTTAAATCAAAAAATTGTTTCCAGGCAAAAACGGCCAAACCTGTTTTTGCTTCTCCTTTAATATCTTCAACTCTTATGTACTCATAGCGCTGTGGTGTATCTGGGCGCATTTTAAGCCATAACATTCTTGATGCGCCGTCTATTTTACAATTGCGCATAATTACATTTCTGTTATGAATTGATTCGCTTCCGTTTGTCAAAGAAGAATGACAGAATCCGAAATTACAGTCTTCTATAATTATATTCGCATTTGGTCCGTTGTTTTTATCCTGATCTGCATACGGTCCTTTTCCTCCTTTTAAGGCAATCGCATCATCGTTAACCGACAGATAACAGCCTTTTACTAAAAAATTAGTGCAGATATCAATATCAATGGCATCTGTACTTGGTGCTTTTACGCCAACATGCGGTGAAAATATATACAAATCAAGCATTTTTACATTATTGCATTTGTAAAAATGATTTGTCCAAAAACCTGAATTAATGAGTTTTACATCTTGCAATTGTACATTGTTTGAATTCCATACAAAAACTAATCTTGGTCTTGAAACTTCAAGATTGGTGCATTTTGGGTTTTCTTTTCGTCTTTGCCAGAATGCTTCCCAATATTTTTTTCCGTTTCCGTTGATGGTTCCTTTTCCCGAAATCGAGAAATTATCAACTCCGTAAGCGTTTACCAAAGCCGGAAAATAATCCAGATTTTGTCCTTCCATTCTCGATGGCATTATCGGAAAATCAGCAATATTATCTGAGCCTTTTAAAACTCCTCCTTCTGAAACGTACAAAGCTGTTTTGGGTTTAAAAAATAAAGCTCCGCTTAAATAAACTCCTTTCGGAATTACAATTACACCTCCGCCATTTGCCGCGGCTTTATCAATTACTTTTTGAATTGCTGTGGTTTGAATTTTGGTGCTGTCTTTACTTACGTCAAAATCTGTGATGGCGTATTGCTTGCCTAAATCTTTTAGCTGCAGTTTAGTATTATCTTTAAACCAATTTGAAATTGTTGTTCCGTCCGGGAATTTATCGTTTGCGTAATTTTGGGATAATAACACTTGCGTGAAAGCGAGAATGGCGATTATTATCGTTAGGATTTTTTTCATTTTTTTGGTTAGTGTTAGTAGTTAGTTGTTTTTTTGTGGTTATTTCACCTCAACTTTAATTTTTGCTGAAAGCTGCTTCGCTACATCTGTAACATAGCTGGTAAAATAAGCTGAATCTTTAAAGTTTTTATCTGCACTTAATTCCCATGCGGCGATTGGGTAATAACTAATTTGCTGATTATTTTTTACGTTTAATTTTATTAGATATGAATCTGTTAATTGTCCAGTTTTTGGTGCTTCGATATATCCTTTATAAACATCTTTCGGAATAATTATGGCTGTACCTAAAATCCATTGGCGATCGTAGGTTAGTTTATCATGCTGTATAAAACACACAAAATCTCCTGAATCAATTACTTGCAATGGGTTTTTATTGTTTAAGTTAGAAAGCGTTATAAGCAACGTTTCGTTTCCTTTTAAACCATTTAAAGAAACAGTGTTTTTATATCCATACATTCCTGGCCAGATCGAAGAAGTTTCTTGTGCGTCGTAATTATTTCCGTCTATTTTCCAGTTGTGATAATTATAGCTTAAAAGGGAGTTTACCGGACCTTCGCTCACGATTTTGAAAGTTGTTTTTTCGATATTATTTACAGTGTCATTGGCGATAATTCCGAGTCTGTTGATTTTATCCTCTTTTAATAAAGCAAAACCACCTAATCCTGCCGAATTTCCAACGGGAAAAATATCTCTTCCCCAATCGTACATAACATGATAATTATCTTCAACGGCACCTTTGCTGTTAATTCCAACATCTTCAGGAGTTATTCCCGGTAATTTTTTTCCGAAAACATCTTTAGAATTTCTTCCGTCTAAATAATGCCTAAAGCCTACTTTGTCATTTTCCCAGGTTGGTCCGTCGGTTTGGTATTTTTGATATCCTAATTTTTTATGTATCTGATTTGCCATCAAAACTTCTTGTGTATCTGGATGAACCGGCATGTCTTTTCCTTCTCTTTTTCCAAAACGAACACTTGTTTTTATGGGGAATTTAGGATCTGTTTTCGCCCATTTTAGTTCTAGGGTTTTGCTTTCGTTTGGAGAAAAATCAGCAACTAAAAATAATTCATCCCATTTCCCGTCTCCATCAAGATCATTTACCTGCGCCGGAATTGTATCTTTTTTATAAATCAAAATTGGATATTGACCTGTTTCATCTTTAATAGAAAGCTGATTTCTTTTGATTGAAATTGCTTTTTGAGACAATTCTATTTTTGAAGAATTCTTTAAAACAATTTTGTTTCCGGCTGTTTTTTGTTGTGCGTTAGAGCTTGCAAAAACCAATGCCGTAAATGCTATTGGGAAATATAATTTAGTTTTCATTATTTATTTGTTTATGCTGTTTGTTTATCATAACAATTTAATCATTTTATACTATTCTAAAAATAAAAGCCGAAGCTGTTTCGTATTTCCCTCCCTGAGAAGCAGTAAATAAATAGGTTGCTTTGCCATTTTGAAACAATAATTGCGGACGTTCTACGCGGCCATATCGGTTTAAATGTTTGGGTGCTTCGGGCTGTTTTATGTATTTATCCAGTGGCTGATAGGCTATTGAAGGATCGCTCCAGTGTATGCCATCGTCAGAATCCATATAAAGTCCGTGATCGATGCCGAAAACGCCCATATCTCTAGCCAACATTTTAAATTTCTTATTTTCGTACCATACAAAAGCATCTTCGCATTGCTGGTTATTTCCTAGTTTAGAAAAATCAATTAGCGGATTGTTTTCATATTTAATATAAGGACCTTCAAGGGTTTTTGAAATCGCCAACCCGTATTTTCTATTTCCTTTGATTTCAAATTTTGGATGCACATAATTTTCTGTATCCAATGATTTATAATACAGCCAATATTCGCCGTTTGGATGTTTTAAAAAGGATGGGTTTGTGGTTAAAAGATCGTCCCATTCTCCTTTTTCTCCCGGTAACAATAAAGGTTTATCGGGTCTTTTCCAAGGGCCATAAAGTGAATCTGAAGTTGCTAAACCAATGCGTTTGGTATCCATTTTTCCGTTAGAATTTCCCATAAAAAACAAGGCATATTTTCCGTCTACAAAATGGATACTTGGATTATGGCAGGTTGTGGCGTCCCAAAATCCTTCTCCTCGCGGTGCCAAAATGGTACTTATATATTCGTATGGCCCTTCGGGTTTATCGGCAACGGCATGTGCAATTTCTGAACTATTGATCCAGCCACTCATTCCTTTTGATTTTTTCCACCTCGAAAAAAACACATGGATTTTTCCATCCGGACCTTCAATCGGACTGTTGCACCAAACATAATAATCTTCAAATTCGAGTGCGCGTCCTACTGGTCGAAGCCTTTTTTCAAAATCTGAAAGTTTTGGATCTTCCGAAAAAATATTGCTTCTGACGGGAAATGGCAAACATAAAGCCATTAACGCGAGGGAATTTCCGATTATAAATTTTCTTCTGTTCATTTTTAGATTTCAGATTTTAGACTTTAGATTTTAGATTTATTACGCTGATTTGACAGATTAAGCAGATTTATATTAATCTTTTTAATCCTTTAATCTGTGGCTATATTTATTTTTTCTCAACTTTATCAACCCAATCATCTGTTCTGAAAGGCGATGCGGGCAGGTTTTCATTATTGAATAAATTGGGTTCGGGAACTGCTTTCCATGCAAAACGAACGGCTGCGGGATTTTTTACTTTTGATGAAGAAACTACAATTGTTTTTCCCTCAATTTTGGCGTCGGCGGGATAAAAAATTTGATTTTCTCCGGCAATTTCAAATTCTTTTAAACTTTCTCCTTCTTTCTTCAAACCCGAATCGGCATAATCAAAAAACAATTGAACTTTTTGTTTCTTGATTTTCATGTGATTGTAAATGGGTCCTGAATACACTAATTTGTTTTCGTTATAAGTTTTGCCCCGAGCCAATAAAGCAAGGCGATGCCCAACGGTTTGTTTATCTATTGGGTGAATGTTGTTTGCGTCGCCAACATCTGTGGTAACCACCATTCCGCTATTTGATATCGTTTTTAAAGAAAATAATTGTGCTTCTCGAATGTTGGGAGTTTGTCCTTTATGAGGTGTTATTTGTACATAATAAAAAGGGAAATCTCCTTGTTTCCAATCGTCTCGCCAGTTTTTTACCATTGCCGGAAATAAGGTTCGGTATAAATTTGCCTGACCGGAATTGCTTTCGCCCTGATACCAGATTACGCCTTTTATTGTGTAATTAATTAACGGGTATAACATGGCATTATAAAGCACATACGACGTTTTATTGGCTTCTTTTTTTGGCTTTTTTAATTCCAATTTTGGAGCATTTGCAGCGCTTGCCATTTGTTGGTTTATGGAAGCTAAATAATAGGCTTCGAGTTTTTCCTGATACAATTTTTCATTTTTAGCATCTTGCTGTAAAATCGGCAAAAAAGAGACATTTTTTTCCAACACATTTTGAGACGTCCAGGCTTCTGCTTTTGTTCCTCCCCATGAAGTTGAAATTAATCCGATTGGTACGTTTAGTTTTTGATACAATTCTCTTCCGAAAAAATAAGCCACGGCAGAAAATGTATTGATGCTTTCGGGCGAACATTGTTTCCAGGAACCAATTACATCATCAAGAGGTTTTGGTGAGGCATTGGTTAAAACCGTAAATAACCTGATATTGGGAAATAAGGCATTTTTAACTTCTTCCTGATAATTTTTAACTCCGGTTTTCCAGGTTCCTTCTTCTTTTCCCACAGGGAAATACATATTTGATTGTCCGGAACAAATCCAGACTTCGCCAATTAAAATATTGTTTAGTACAATTTTATTATTTGCGTTTATGGTAATTGTATATCCTTTTTCACTTCCGCCTGGTGTATCAACGGTTACTTTCCAATTTCCATCGGCGTTTGCTGTCGTTTCTATTGCCGTATCTGACCATCCTAACTGAATGTTTATTTTTTCGTTTGGAGATGCCCATCCCCATAAATTAACTTTTGCGTTTTGCTGTAAAACCATATTATCACTTACTAAAGCAGGTAGTTTGACCTGAGCTGTAAGGGAGAATTTTGCGCTAAATATCAATAAAAATAAAAGAAGCTTTTTTAAGTAAATCATTGGCATTGCGTTATTAAATCCTGAAGTTTAAATTTAAAATAATTAAACACAAAAAGCATCCTGTGCTTTCCTGTTTATTTAGTATTCGAAAAATGCAAAAAAGCTGTCAAAAGAGACAGCTTTTTTCAAAAAAAACAAAATATAAAAAAAATTGGGGGCAAAGTTTTTTTAGTCGTAACCAATATTCTGATCATAAAGTCCGGGAACGGCAAGTATTTCAGACAACGGAATTGGGTAAATCAACGCATTGTTATCTATTGTTCTTATTTTTCCATCTGTATCTTCAACTGCTTTCCAGGCATTCATTATTTCTACTGCTTTACCAGATCTGATTAAATCGAACCATCTGTTTCCTTCAGAGAAAAATTCTTTTCTTCTTTCTGCAAACAATTCATCTAAGGTAATATTTGCAGCATTTGCCGTTACACCTGCTCTTGTTCTAACCTGATTTACAATGGCATCAACATCGGCCTGCGAGCCTCCGCCACCGTGAAGCGTACATTCGGCCATCATCATTAATACATCTGTATAGCGAATTACCATAAAGTCTACACCCCAGTCTTCACGACCGTTTCCGTATCTTGTTGGATCAATATATTTTTTGAAAACGGGTAGTGTGTAACTTCCTTTGTATGTTCCTGAAGCTACTGTATAACTTGTTGCTATACCGAAAGTTTTTCTTTTATCGTTTGCTGCAAACATGTTTAAGAACTCGGTAGAAATTTCTTTGGCTTCCAATGATCCCTGTGCTGATAAATTGAAAGAAGCAAAATAAGGTTCATAGCCTAGTTCGACCATAAAATTACCTCCTACACTAAGCGGCAAACTTTGTGTGTACGGAATAGTTAAAACATTTTCTTTGTTTGCATTTCCTTCTACTTTAAAAATAGCATCATAATCTGCTCCAAACACGTATACACCACTTGTTTTTATATCATTTAATTGCTGATAGGCTTTATCCCATTCGTTTAAGCCTAGTGTGGCGCCGTCAATTCCGTAGGTTGGACTTGAGCGTGTCATGTAAACAAGGCCTAATAATGCTTTTGCTCCGTATTTAGAAACTCTTCCGTAGTTTGCGGCATCGTATGACGGAGGAAGATCAGGAATAGCCTGTTCAAGGTCTGATATTATAAAATCATAAACTTCTGTTACCGGAGTTCTTGGTATTTTGGCAGCTTCGGGAGCTGTCAATGTTCTTTCGATTAAAGGAACACGACCAAACCATCTGATTAAATCAAAATAACAAAATGCTCTTAAAAAACGGGCTTCGGCAGCCATTGCTGTTTTATCTGCAGGATTTGTAAAAATCTGATCTCCTTTTTCTGCAATTTTTTCCAGTAACTGATTTGCTTTATTGATCGCATTATAATTGCTTGTATACGCTTCTTTTATGTATGAATTTGAACTAATGTTGGTGTAAAAACTATTAATTCCTTCCCACTCTCTTGATGCGGTTGTAGTGGCATATAAATTATCGGATCTGGTTTCGCTTAAATTTAAAACCCTGTTGGCATAACCATAAGTTCCGGCACCATGAAAAGCTACAGAATAAGTTGCATTTCTGGCCTGAACGAAATCGCCCGGAGTAGCATAAAAATTCTCTATTGTTCCTTGAGACAAAGGCAACTGAGTCAATTCATCATTGCAAGAGGTAAAGGCAAATAATGCCAAAGCACTTGCAGCTAAATAAATATATTTTTTCATTTTCTTTTAATTAAAATTAATGTTAAGACCTAAAACAAGTGACTTTGCAAGAGGTGCTCCTCCATAATCTACCGGTACAGAAAAATCACTATTTGAACTTGCAGATGTATTTACGGCTTCCGGGTTGAAACCAACTTTGTACTTGTTCCAATTGAACCAGTTTTCTCCGGTGATATAAAGCCTTGCATTGTCGATTCTGCTAAAGCTTTTTACAGCTTCTCTTAAGTTAAAACCTATTGAAATACTTCTGATACTTACATAATCTGATTTATACATCCAGTCAGAGTTTGCCTGATATCCAAACGAAGTTCTCCAGTTTCCTCTTACGGCCGGGTCAACGTCTAGAGAATTTTCTACAGATCCCATTCCGGTACGGTCAATGGCTCTTCCTGTTAATCCGTAAACTGATCCTCCATTTTGTCCTTGTACCAAAATATTTAAATCAACATCTTTATATTTAAAAGTATTGGTGATTCCCCAAGTGTATTTTGGTGTTGGATTACCTAAATCTACACGATCTTCTGAGTTGATTTTTTTATCTCCGTTCTGGTCAATATATCTCGGATCTCCAAGAACTAGTTTGTTTCCTCCAATTGTAGTTCCGCCTCCATCGATATCAGCCTGTGTTACTACACCATTTTGCTGTAATCCGAAAATGGTATACATTGGTTTGCCAACTTCTAATTTTATAAACGGAACTCCTCCATCAAACGAATTACTGATTTCAATTTTAGACTGATCCGGACCTAAAGCCAGGACTTTATTTTCGTTATGGCTTATGTTTGCAGATGTTCTCCATTCGAAATTATTTGTTTTTACGTTTAAGGAGTTTATCTCAAATTCCCATCCCTGATTTTGTACTTCTCCAACATTGGTTAAATAACTTGTAAATCCGGTTGCTCCAACGATTGGAACTCTTAAAAGCAATTCGCTGTTGTTTTTTCTATATACTTCGAATGTTCCTGAAAGTCTGTTTTTTATAAATCCGAAATCTATACCTGCATCAACACTTCGTGATTCTTCCCAGTGTAAAGAAGGGTTAGCAATGGATGATGCGCCCTGACCAATTGCAGCTGCTCCGCCAATTGAATAATTATACGAGGCAAGTGTGGCATATGAAGCATAACTTCCAATATTATTACTTCCGTTAATACCTGTACTGGCTCTCAATTTTAAATCACTAAGCCAGTCAACTTCTTTTAAAAATTCTTCCTGTTTTACTCTCCAGCCTAATGAAAGTGAAGGAAATACTCCCCATTGTCTGTCTGATCCAAATTTTGAAGAACCATCACGTCTGATACTGGCCGAAATCAGGTATTTTTCTTTGTAATTGTATTGTAATCTGGCAAAATAAGAAAGTAATGTACTTTTTTCTGCATTTGTAGAACCTAATGATCCTGTTGGCAATGTTTCTACAGTAGAACTGTTGTAAAGCGCACCAGACGACAAGGTAGATCTCATGATTTCATAGGAACTAAATGACTGACCTAACAGCAAATTGAAATTATGGTTTCCAATAGACTGATCGTAGTTTAAAGTGTTTTCATTTACTAAATTTTGTCTTCTGTAGGTGTTGTATGCACCTCTAATACTTGCCTGAACATCATTTGGTGTATAACTTTCAGTGGTATTATCTGAATTATCAAAATTGATTGTGCTTTTAAAGGTTAAACCTTTTGCAAATTGATAACTGGCATAAGTAGAAATCAAAGTTCTGTACATGGAGTTTTTCCCTGTTCTTGCCAACGCATTTAGCATATTGGTTGTACTGCTTCCCCAGGCATATCTTGTGGTATATTTTTCTCCGGCAGCATTTGATGCACTTTCAAAAACAGGAGTTGCAGTAAGGGCTTTAAATAATGTATTGTCTTTACCTTCAACACCCGGATCATTTTTCACAGAATACGAAGGCGCTATATTGATTCCCATTTTAAAAGTATCTGATAGCTTAACATCAACGTTTGCTCTGGCAGAAAATAAAGTATAATCAGTACCTACGATATATCCGGTATTTTTTTGGTAATTGGCAGATACGTAATAATTTACGGCTTCTGTCGCTCCTGAAACAGACAATTGATAGTTGCTAAATTCTCCTGTGCGGAAAACTTTATCCTGCCAATCGATATAATCTAACCCAGGATGTCCCGGCATATCCCATCTGTCATCATACAAATAGGTGAAGTATCTTGAATTTGCAGTTGTAAGCGGAGCGGTTGGGTTTACTGCATTATAAGCCGCAATACGCTGCGCCGTGTTTTGACTCGCTGATGCACCTGCAATACCAGAACCAACCCATTGTGAATCGATCATAGTTTTGGCTCTGCCAATCCATTCTTCTGACGATAACATATCTACTCTGTTGGCTTCTTTATTAACCCCTCCGTAAGTGTTAAACGTAAATTTTGGTTTTCCTATTTTACCTCTTTTTGTGGTAATTAATACAACTCCGTTTGAGGCTCTTGATCCATAGATTGCTGCTGCTGCTGCATCTTTTAATACTTCGATCGAAGCCACATCATTTGGGTTCATATTATCGAGCGGACTACCGCTTGAAAAACCTCCGTTGCTGTTTGATCCTTCGGTATAAATTGGAAATCCATCTACCACATACAGCGGTTCGTTTCCTGCCGTAATAGAGCCTGCTCCACGAATTTCGATACTAAAAGGCTGTCCCGGCAAACCTGTAGTTTGCTTAACACGAACTCCGGCTACCTGCCCTACTAATCCCTGATCGATTCTTGAAATAGGTCTTTCGGTAAAATTCTCTGTTTTAATACCCGAAATCGCTCCGGTTGTTAATTTTTTCTTTTGAGTTCCGTATCCAATAACTACAACTTCATTTAAATTTGAACTTTCAGTATCTAAAACAATGTTGTAAGTATTTGAAGCTCCAATTTTTACTTCTTTCGTTACAAAACCTATGAAAGAAAAAACCAGCGTTTCTCCTTCTGAAACCTTAACACTGTATTTACCATCAAAATCGGTACTGGCCGCTCTTTTCGTACCTTTTACAAATACATTTGCTCCCGGAACCGAGAGTTTGGATGGATCTGTAACTGTTCCTGTAACCACTTTTTCTTGCGCATAACCCACAGAATGGAATAATCCAAACAGGGCTATAATCAGCAATAGATTAAAATTATTTTTCATAAAAAGTTTAATTTGGTTAATTAATTAGTTTAACCAAATTTATTTAGAAGGGAATGGCACAGCATCCTGTAGTATCCTGCTAACTATCAATATCTTATATTTATATTTGTGTTTTATTTAACAAAAAAGCAATATAAGTAACTGATTTACAATGCGAAAAATATAAATATCATATTAAAAATTTTATGCATTTATTTTTTTTGAATCCGTATTGAAATTCGTATAAATATAAATTATGATAAAAATATTAGCCAATTTTAAGATTATTTCACATTTCAAACAGGACGCTACAGGATGGCAATTTCAAGAAGGACTTTTACTTTTACTTTATTGGATAATCATCTTTTGAATTTTTAATAATGAGACTAATCAAAACCTATTTCTTTGTATTCTTTTGCTTCATATTGAGTTGTCATTCTTTTGCACAGAAAAAATCTGAATCTCCATGGCCAAATTCTACCAATATCAATCAGCCATGGGCACGTTGGTGGTGGATGGGAAGTGCAGTTGATAAGCCAAATTTGAAGAAAAGTCTTTTAGATTTTCATAATGCCGGAATTGGTGGTGTAGAAATAACTCCCATTTATGGCGTAAAAGGAGAAGAAAATAATTTTATAGATTATCTGTCCCCAAAATGGTTAGAAATGCTGGACTATACCATTCACATTTCAGACAGTCTGCACATGCAGGTAGATATGGTTTTAGGAACCGGCTGGCCTTATGGCGGATCTCATGTTACACTGCCAAATGCCGCAACTAAACTAATTATCGAAAAATATCAGCTTAAAAAAAATGAAACCATTGACAAGAATATAGTAGTCGAAAATACAAAAGAAAAAGTACCTGCCGAGCTTTTATATGTTGTAGCTTACGGAAATGACGGAAGTTATGTAAACTTAACAGATCTGTTAAAAGATAAAAATTCAAAAGTAAACGCCAAAGGAATTGAAGGAAATCCTGTTTTGCTGCAGAATCCGCTAAAACCAAATAAATTAAAATGGAAAGCTGTTAAAACAGATTATACGATATATGCTGTTTTTAGCGGAAAAACCGGTCAACAGGTTAAAAGAGCGGCTCCTGGAGGAAGCGGTTATACTTTAGATCATTATTCTGAAGAAGCATTGAATACTTATGTTGTTCCATTTAATAGTGCTTTTAAAGGTCGCGAAGGAAAAATAAGAGCTATTTTTAATGATAGTTATGAAGTTTACGGAACCGATTTTACTCCGAAATTCTTTGAGGAATTTAAAACTTTAAGGGGTTATGATTTAAAACAACAAATGCCTCTTTTATTAAATGAAACCGATAACGAAATTGGTAACCGAATAAGAAGTGATTACAAACAAACGATTGCTGATTTATTACTAAATAAATTTGACAAACCATGGACAGCATGGGCAAATTCCAAAAACTTTAAAACAAAACTTCAGGCACACGGTTCTCCCGGAAACCTGATCGATTTGTATGCTTCAGCGGACATTCCTGAATGTGAAACTTTTGGTTCAATGCCTTTTGATATTCCGGGTTTTAGGCGCGAGAAAGAAGACATTCGCGAAGGCGATGCTGATCCGGTTATGCTAAAATTCTCCTCTTCGGCAGCACATATTTCAGGGAAAAATCTGGTTTCGTCTGAGACTTTTACGTGGTTGAGAGAACATTTCAAAACGGCTTTATCACAATGCAAACCAGAGGCAGAAGATTTGATGTTAAACGGCGTGAATCATATTTTCTTGCACGGTTCTACTTATTCGCCAACAAGAGCTGCGTGGCCGGGATGGCAATTTTATGCTTCGGTAAATTTTAATGCCAACAATAGTATTTGGGAAGATGCTCCTGCCCTTTTTTCGTATATTTCGAATTGTCAATCTTTATTGCAGCAGGGAAAACCAGATAACGAAATTTTACTTTACTGGCCCATTTTTGATGTTTGGGATAAATACCAAAAAGGTAACTTATTTTTTCAATTTAAAATACATTCGTTATCAGAATGGTTATATGGAACATCTTTTTATGATACTACAAAAAGCCTTCTGAAAAAAGGATATGGAGTTGATTTTATATCGGATAACTTTATTACTGAAGCAAAGGTTATTGATGGAAAGATCAGTTTGCCGGGTGGAACTTTTAAGTCATTAATTATTCCGTCCTGTAAAAAAATACCGCTTGCCACTTTACAAAAATTAATAACCTTACAAAAACAAGGTGCAATTATTATTTTTGAAGGATTACCGGAATCTGTTCCCGGATTTAATGATTATAAAAAACAGGAACAAGAACTTCAAAATCTTTTAAAGACTAATAATGAATTTGTAAAACCGGTTTCGGATATTTTTATTGCTTTAGAAAATGCAAAAATACAACCGGAAACACTTGTAAATTCTGGTTTAAAATTCATCAGAAGAGATATTAATGGTGAAAAAATCTATTATTTGGTAAACCACACTCCCAAAACAGTTGACGAATTTATTCCGTTACAAATTGGCAATAAAGAAGTTATTATTCTTGATCCATTAACGAAAGAAGCCGGAAATGCAATTGTAAAAAAATCTGGTTCGAATACTTTAGTAAAAATTAAAATTGAACCGGGACAATCTTATTTTTTAAAAACAGAAAATACAGCTTCTCAAAAAAAATGGATTTATTATGAACCTGTAACCGAAGCTATTTCTTTAAAAGGAAACTGGAAAATTAACTTTGACAAAGGCGGACCAAAATTACCAACAAGCGCAACAATTTCAACTCTGGAATCCTGGACAAAATTAAGTCCAGATGCTGAAGCTTTTTCAGGATCTGCAACTTACTCTTTGGAATTTGAAAATCCGAATAATAAAACAGAAAACTGGAGTTTGAATTTGGGCGATGTGCGCGAAAGTGCAAAAGTCTGGCTTAATGATGAATTTATCGGAACCGCATGGTCTGTACCTTACAAGCTGAATATCAAAAATTTAAAATCCGGAAAAAACATTTTAAAAATACAGGTCACTAATCTTTCTGCCAATAGAATCAGGGATAAAGAATTAAAAGGTGAAGAATGGAAGATTTTTTACGAAATAAATATGGTTGATAAGGATTATAAAAAATTTGACGCCACAAAATGGAATCCGATGCCTTCGGGATTGTTGGGGCCGGTCACGATTACGCCATTAAAAACTACAAACTAATTAACCGAATATAAGATGAGAAAATTACTTTTAAGCTTTACGATATGCTTTTTTTACACCAATATAATAAGTGCTCAACAGCCATTTGACAAAAAATTAGTACTAAAACAAATGATTTTGGCGAATGATTATTTTATACAAAAATGGCCTGAAACCGGTAAAACTATCATTACCAACAAAGAACGCCCAAGTAACATCTGGACACGCGGTGTTTATTATGAAGGATTAATGGCATTGCATGAAATTTTTCCTAAAGATGCTTATTATGATTATGCTTATTCGTGGGCTGAATTTCATAAATGGGGATTTAATGGCGGAAACACGACTCGAAATGCCGATAATTATTGTGCAGCTCAAACTTATATAGATTTATATAATTTAGAACCTGATACTAAAAAATTAAAAAATACAATTGCAAATACAAATATGCTTTTGAACACTCCACAATTAGACGATTGGTCGTGGATTGATGCGATACAGATGGGAATGCCTGTTTTTGCCAAAATGGGTGTTTTAGAAAAAGACAATCGCTATTTCGAAAAAATGTATCAAATGTATATGTACACCCGAAATAATCATGGCGATCACGGTTTGTTTAATGTAAAAGATGGTTTGTGGTGGCGTGATGCCGATTTTGATCCCCCATATAAAGAACCAAACGGCGAAGATTGTTATTGGAGCCGTGGCAATGGCTGGGTAATTGCAGCTTTGGCAAAAGTATTAACCATAATTCCTGAAAACGCGCCACACAGAGAACAATATGTAAAAGATTTAAAATTGATGGCTGCAGCATTGATTCCTATTCAAAGACCTGATGGATTCTGGAATGTAAGTTTGCATGATCCAACAAATTATGGGGGCAAAGAATTATCAGGAACAGCATTATTTGTTTATGGAATAACTTATGGCATTAACAACGGAATTTTGAAAAAGGAAACTTATTTACCTATTATTCAAAAAGCATGGAATGCCATGACTACGGAAGGTTTACAGCCTAATGGATTTTTAGCCTATTTACAATCCACAGGAAAAGAACCAAAAGATGGTCAGCCGGTAACTAATGATAAAATTCCGGATTTTGAAGATTATGGATTGGGTTGTTTTTTACTCGCCGGTTCAGAAATTTATAAAATGAAATAAAAAAGTTTCATTAATTCAAAAAGCCCATTCCTTTCGGTTTGGGCATTTTTTTAGTCTTACAACTTTAGTTGCTTTTGCTTATTATTTAAGAGTAGGTAATAAATTAACCGGCATTCGCTATTACTAATTTTTTAATCGAAGTATAAGATTGATTTTTCTGTGCATAAAAATTAGAAAAACCAGATTCAGACACTTGTTGTTTAAAACCTAATGTGCTTTTAAAACTAGATTTTAAATCGTTCATGATTTCATTTCTGGTCTTTGAACCGTCTAATAGAAGCAAATCATTAAAATCTTCTAAGAAAATTAAATCTGTGTATAATTTTTTATTAAAAATGCACACTAAGATATTGGTTCCTTTTTTATAAAATTTTAAAAATTCGATTAATTCAAACTTATTGTAGATAACAAGAACTATCCTGTCGAAATTTATTATTTGATCTTCTGTATGGTCTAAGGTTGCACTATCAGTAAATTCAAACTCATTACTAAATTTTCGCTTAAACATTTTCATGAAGACTTTTTTATTGTCACATACTAAAATATTTTTCTTTCCCATTTTTATATTTTTTATTATTCTTCAATAATAAAACTGAATTAAATAAGGTCTTCCGGTTTGGTTATTTTTAGTTTTCAAATAAAATAAATAAGCAATTATTACATTTTTGTAATCTCAACTACATTGCGTTCTACAAATGCAATTAATTCATTTATATTCCTGCCGTTATTAAATTTATTCGAAATAGATATAATATGATGATCATCATCTTTTACATATAAAAAGAAAAAATCTTTGGTTAGAACTGCTCTTTCTATCTGGCTCCATTTATGTGCAAAAGCTCCTAAGGGTGAGTGAACATAAATGAATGAATTGGTAAAATTTAATTTATACTTTCCTAAAACAGTAGTGTAATCCGTTATTTTTTTAGTTATCCTAAAAATGGTTTTACAGATTGCATTTACAAAAGAATAGCGAAACATTAAGAACAATATAATGACAACAAGATTTCTTAATTCCCATATTATAAGATCTTCATCTTTACTAAGATTAAAAAAATCTAAAAAGATTAAAAAGATCAGAATTAATGCAAAAAAAATGGTAACTCTTTCTTTATATAAATCTTTGTAATACATTTTGTTTAACTTCTGTATTTCAGCAACATTCAATTCAAACTCTAATGAAAATTTGGAAGTATTCATATTCTTTTAAACCGCTATTTAATTTAGGTATCTTTTGTTTTTGTTTTGATCTTTTCAATAATTTTTAAATTACTAAAAGACTAAGACAAAATTACTCTTAACATAAAGTTGATATTCACCGCAAAAGCTTTTAGAATAGTAAAATAGGACTTTTGAATAAGTAACGTATGTGCTTTAAAAAATAGTTTGAAACAAATTAGAAGTAAATAAAACTCAAGAAATCTTCCTTTTTTTTCCTACACCAAAATACAACTCAAAAAACAATCTCAATAAGGTATATAAATATCAGAATAAGACTAAAAATTAAAACTTATTTATTTTATTATCAAATAGTTAAATAAAATCTAAATTTAGAATACAGAGAAGATTATTTAAGTAATTTTGGACTTTATTTAAAAACAGAATACAGACTACTTCCTACAAAATGAAATTTGCTACCGCTGAGGAAAAACTTAAAGAGAGAGTAAAAGAACTTACTTGCCTTTATGAGATTTCAAAAATAATATCAAAGACAAATTCTGATCAAGAAGAATTTTTAAAAAAAATAATTGTAAGTACAAAAAAGGCATGGAGATATAGTGAAGATGCTATTGTAGAAATTCAGATTCGGGATAAACACTATATAACAGCAGCACTTTCACCGGAAACTGTTTATCAAAGTAGTTACTTATATATAGATAGTGTCAATATTGGTTTTATAAAAGTACATTATCCAAAAAATAAGTACATGCAAAATCATCTTTTAGAAGATGAACAAAAACTGCTTGATACTATTTCTTTTGAAGTTGCCAACCACATTGAAAAAATCAAAAAATTAGAAAGAGAAGATTTACTTAGAAGAAGTGCAGAAAGAATTGATCGATTAGCAATTCTTGGTGAAATAACCGCTGGAATTGCCCACGAGCTTAATACGCCTCTTGGAAATATACTTGGATTTTCTGAGCTCATCAAGGATAATAATACAAATCCCGAAATTGACTCTGATATCTCTATAATAATAAATTCCGCTTTATATTCTCGCGAGATTGTAAAAAAATTACTTTTTTTCTCGTGCGAGATGCCACATCAATTACAATTAGTTGAAATAAAACCTATTATACATTTCGTTCTTTCATCTCTGAATCAAAATTTTCAAAAAAAAGAAATTAAAAGTGATGTTGTTTTTAAAAATGAGAAAATCGCTGTAAAAGTCGATTCGGTACAACTAACACAGGTTCTCTTCAACTTACTAATCAACGCTATATACGCTTCCCCGCAAAAAAGCTCCATTAGGATTGTCGTTGAAAGTGATCATAAAAATGTGATCATAAAAATTGAAGACCAGGGTTCCGGAGTACCCGAGGATATCAAGCATAAAATCTTTGAACCGTTTTTTACTACCAAACCATTAAATGATGGTAACGGACTCGGCCTTAGCGTTGTTCATGGTATCATAAAAAAACACAAAGGTGAAATAACAATAGAAGACAACCAGCCTACCGGCGCAATCTTTACAATAAAAATACCGCTAAATTAATTATAATGAATCTTAAAAAAGAGAACGTTCTTATTGTCGATGACAATCATGACATGCTTAATTTACTTCAACGTCATTTAAAATCATTTGATTATTACACTTATAAGGCTTCATCTGTAAATGAGGCATTAGATGTACTAAAACACAATACAATAGATTTATTAATTACAGACCTGAATATTCCTGACGTAAATGGCATTGAGTTATTAAAATACGCAGAAGAGCATTATCCTCTATTGCCAAAATTAATCATAACCGGACTCCCATCTATAGAAAATGTCGTGGGAGCCATCAAATCTGGTGCATTAGATTATTTAATAAAACCATTTACAGCCGAAGAATTGCAAAAAGCGATACAAAGCTCTTTTCAAAAAAGAAAACCGATTGTAGAAAGCATACACGATAAAGCTGAAAACAATTATGCAGGGATAACTGGATGTTCGAAAAAATTTAAAAATTTAGTAGAAATAATAAAACGCGTAGAAAACAACAAAGTTAGTGTTCTTATAGAGGGCGAAAGCGGTACAGGGAAAGAACTAATTGCAAAAGCAATTCACTTTAAAGGAGCTTTTTCTAACATGCCGTTTATATCAGTAAACTGTTCAGGAATTCCGGAAAATTTAATAGAATCTGAATTGTTTGGTTATGTAAAAGGTGCCTTTACAGGAGCCGGTGAGTCCAGAATTGGCTTTTTTCAGGCCGCTTCTGGCGGAACTATTTTTCTGGACGAAATTGGCACAGCATCATTAGCATTACAAACTAGACTTTTAAGAGTATTACAAGAAAAAGAAATCACAAAAGTTGGATCCAGAACTCCAGAAAAATTAGATGTTAGAATTATAGCCGCAACAAATGACGATTTATTTCAAATGGTCCAAAAAGGCACATTTAGAGAAGATTTATATTATCGCTTAAATGTTATTAATATAAAGACAGAACCCTTAAGAGAACGAAAAGAAGATATAATACACTTACTAAACAATTTTATTAAAAAGTATTCTGCTGAATTAAACAAACCAGGAATCACAATTAATTCAAAAGTTACAGAAATCTTACTTCGATACTCCTGGCCAGGAAATGTTAGAGAACTCGAAAACGTCATACAAAACATGATTGTAATGAGTGATGACACTATAGAGTTACAGCATATTCCGGAGCATCTGAAATATCATATTCCTGAACAAAAAGGTATCCTTAAATCATTAAAAGAATATGAAAAAGAGCAGATCATAAAAGTATTAGCGGCAGTAAATAATAATAAAACTAAAGCAGCTCAAATTTTACAAATAGATCGCAAAACACTTAATCAAAAAATAACGTAAGCAGGGTAATATTTCCCTGTTTGGTACTAAATTCCCAACTTAAAAAACAAAAAAATATTTTCTAAATTTTCTACAAAAGTGACTAGTAACTTGTTATAGTTTTAATAAAGTTTCAGGCATATCTTTTGCATAAAGTAAATGTATGAAACAATTACATTTAAAAAAATCACATAAAGTTTATATTAGAATAATATAAGACATAATTAACAGGATATATGAGATAAATTTTAAATTATTAATCGACAGTATTGCTCAAAATTTAGAATGTGAAAAATTGGCATTATTAGATAAGAAAAAAACATTCTTTTTTATTAACAAACAAACTTATATAACTACAAATCAAATTATTACACAATAATAAAATAAAATAAATTAACTTTATATACTTAAAATTCAAATACCATGAAAAAAATTGAACATTACTATGGTGCAGATTTAAATTGGGTTGAAAATTTTGCAGAACAATTTGGCGGTAAAATAGACGGTAATTTTATTATAGTACCAGAAGAATTTCAAACAGGCACAAGATATTTTTTTGATTGTGGAGATGGTATTATAGCGTATTATCTTAATGTGAAATATAATAAAAATTTAAATCTGATTCAAAAAAACACAAATAGTGATTTTATTGGGTTTTATTATAATCTAACTGATGGGGAAGCAACATTATCGGGTCATAATTTCATGAAAAACGTAGGAAGATGGCAATATAACTTATCCGTAATTGATGGTTCTCTTGAGTCTAATTACTTTGTAAAATCCGGAAGCAGTACCTATGCTTTATGCATTTTTATAAAAAAAAGCAGTATAAAAGAATTTGCCGAAAAAAATAATATTATACTTCCGGACGTCCGAAAAATAATCGATCCAACAAAAAATACTGTTGTAAGATTTGACAGAATTAGTAGTGAGAGCTATCATCTATTAAATGACTTGCGAAAACTTCCTGTAGGCGGACCAATATTTAATCTGAATCTGGTTGGTACTGTACACATGTTAATTTCTAATTACTTAAAAAAAATATCCCGTAACAGAGTTATTATCCAAACTGTTAATCAAACAGATCTAAATAATATAATAGCTATACAAATGTTTCTAATTGAAAATATTGAAGAACATTTCCCGAGCATTTCTGTAATAGCAGGCAAAGCAAATATGTCAGAATCAAAATTTAAGAATTTATTTAAAAAAATTACAGGCTGTACCCCTAATACATTTTTCATGGAAAATAAACTACTATTGGCCAAAGAGTTACTTGAAAAAAAGCAATTATCAATATCGCAAGTTTCTGACAAATTAAATTTTACCAATAACTCCTATTTTGCCTCAAAATTTAAAGAACATTTTGAAATGTCTCCAAAAACATTTGTCAAACAACTGTAGGTAGCGCTTAAATGATTTAAAAACAAGTTTTTATTTTTTACATAAAAAACTATTTGTACATGAAAAAAATTACTCATTTTTATAGTTTAACGCCAGAATGGCAATACCAGTTAGCCGAAGAAATGGGTGCTAAACTTATTGACAACAAAATAATTGAGATCCCTGAAACATTAGGCAATGGACATACTTATTTTGCCCAAATTACCCCTGAAATTTCAACTCTCTTTATTGATTTTACATTAACGTCTCCTCTTAAAATAACCAGATTACATTCTAATAACGAGCTGTATATTTTTCATTATGATTTAAGTGAGCACATAAATCTGATAAAGATTAACAATGCAGATTATGAAATTGGTTCTTTTGACAAACTTGATTTAGCTATAATTGATAATCAACTGGAGAGTTCTTTCAAGCCAGCGGTTAACGAAAGAGCATTTGCTATACGTTTACTCGTTGATAAAAAATTATTGGCTGATTTTATAGAAAAATATTCGAGTAAAAACAAATCAAAACATGAGGATAAAGATGATACGAAAACTTTTTATCATTATGGAAACATTGACAGTAACAGCATATTGCTAATCCAGTCTATCAAGAACAAATCTGTATATGATATATCATTTGATTCTCTTCTTAAAGGTATTTCTCTAAAATTGCTAGGAAACTTTTTTAATAAATTTTATGATTCGCAAACAGAAAAAAATGAAATAACAGAAATTGAAAATGAAGCAGTTAACAGAACAAGAGACTATCTCGTTAACAACCTATACGGTCCATTTCCTTCTTTAACATTTTTATCAGCAATGGCAGGTATGTCTGAATCTAAATATAAAAAAATGTTCAAAAAATGTTTTAATAACACACCTAATAATTTTTTTATTACAGAAAAAATGCACCTCGCCAAAGAACTATTGGAAAGTGGTGAATTTCATAGTTTAACTGATGTTGTTTACGAATTGAATTATAGTAAGCTAAGCTATTTTTCATCAAAATATTATGAGCTTTTTAAACGTAAACCTTCTGAAGATTTAATTAAGAAAAGACATTAGCAATTTATTTTTCTTCTCTTACAAATAAAAGCAATTTTATCAATTGTTTAAATAAAAAAAACAGGATGTTTCAAAAGAACATCCTGTTTTTTATTATCTATTATTCACCTTTATAGTGAATTCAAATTCTTTAGAGATATTTTTTTTTAGAATAGTATCTCATTTTCTCTATTTACTCACTGATAGTATAAATTCTGAACGTCTGTTAAGTTCATGTTCTTTTTCAGTACATTTTACTCCGTTAGCACATTTGTTAATCAAACGTGTTTCTCCAAATCCATGTCCACTAATACGTTCCGCACTTATTCCATTAGCTACTATATAATCTACCGTAGCTTGGGCTCTATTCTCTGATAGTTTCATATTGAACTCATCTCTACCTCTGCTATCCGTATGTGAATTTACAGTTATCGTAATTCTAGGACGGGCAATCATTAGCGCCACAATCTTATCCAATTCAGCTTTTGATGATTGTCTGATTTTATATCCACTATAATCAAAATAAATAGGCTGCAATTTAAGTTTGTCAGTAAGATTATCTCCTTCTTCAAGTACTACTTTTTGATTATTAACCATTACTTCCATTTCCTTAATCATATTTTGCGAGAATTCCCTTTTCTCTAATGGCTTTAATGGAGAGATATTTTTTGTTACTTCAACCAATCCCTCTTTTTTATAAATCAAATTATAATTTACAAAAGGATCCAATGGCACAGAATATTTACCATTTTTATCTGTATACCAGGTACCTATTTTTTCTTTTGAAGAATTATAAGCCTCAATAGCAACACCTTCTATCGGAAGTCCATCTGTGTCATCTTTTAATACACCGAACACAGTTGGTTTAATATTAAAATTAAAATCAACCTGTTTGTTCTCTATAAAACTATAGATATCATCATTTCCACTTCTATTAGAAGAAAAATACCCTCTTCTGTTGTCGGTCTGAATTGTGTAAGCAAAATCATCTGCAATTGTATTTACGCCATCTCCTAAATTAACAACATGATATAAACCTGTCTCATCTTTAATTGCTGCATATACATCTAAACCACCTAAGCCGGGATGCCCATCTGAAGAAAAATACAAAATACCTGAAGCATCAATGAAGGGATACGTTTCTTTACCTAATGTATTGATCTCATCTCCTAATTTTCTTACATCATTACTAATCAAGCCATTTTTTATACTTACTACATATAAATCTGAATTACCAAATTTATTATTTCGATCTGAAGCAAAATAAAGTTCATCTTCATTAGGACTTAATGCAGGATGTGCTGATGAAAAGCCATCACTATTAATCGGATATCCCAACTCTTTTATGTTTTTCCACTCTCCTTTTACATTTTCAGCTGTGTAGATTTTTAAATATGTCGCTCCATTTTTATCAGCTCCAATTTTGCCGTCAAGATAATTGTTTCTTGTAAAATACATTGTTTTACCATCTTTAGTTATAGCAGGAGTACTTTGATGGTATTTTGTATTTACATCTCCTTTTAATAGAACAGGATTTTGCAATCCGCCATCAGTAGTAATGTCAGCTGTATATAATTTTAAAAATGATTTTTCATTCCAACTATGTTTACGTTTTATAACTATACCCGTATCTCTTGCCGAAGTAAAAATTACTTTATTCTTATCATAAACTGCAGCACCAAAATCTGAAAATGGTGAATTGATTTCTACCGGTTTTAATGTATAACGACCTGATTGTTTTTGGATCGCCTCCAATAGTTTTCCCTCATTCCAGTTTTCACTTAAATCTTTTGTACCTGATTTTGCGTAATATTTTTTCATTATCGCTTCAGATTCTTTATATTTTTTGCTGTTATTTAAAGCTTGTGCATATCTAAAGTAATATTCAGGGCTAACCTCATTTGTTGAGCTTATCATTTTAGAATAACATGTGGCAGCTTCAGCATAGCTTCCATTATAATAATAACAATCCCCGAGTTTCGTGTATGCATCTATTGTATTATTTCCTTTGTCAACAATATCTTTGTACAACTTTGCAGCCTCTACAAAAGCAAATTTATTATATGCTGCATCTGCTTTCTCCATTTTTTTATCCTGAGCCTGTATACTACTTATATGCATTATACAAACCATAAAGAAAACAAAAGTAATTTGTAATTTTTTATAAATCATCATGTTTGTTTTAGTCGTTATTAGAAGAATCTTGGTGTAACTAATCTCGCTTTCGATTTGCTTAAGAAATCAAATCTTAAAAATAATTCGTGAGATCCGGAGTTATATCTTCCCAAGTTTGTAGTTTCATAATCATAGGCATATCCTATTTGTATAGCATCCGAAACCTGGAAACCAGCCATACCACTTACACTTGCATTTAAACGATATGCAGCACCAAGTGTTAACTTATTACTGATCAGGAAATTTGCTGATAAATCGACTGCTACAGGAGCACCTTGAACAACTTTAGCTAAAACTGCCGGTTTAAATTTTAAATTTGGATTCAAATCAAAAACATATCCTCCTATGAAATAAAGATGTGATTTCGTTGAATAAACAGATTCTGCTACATCATCAAAAAAGTCTGTTTTTAACAATTTAGGAACTGCTGCTCCAACATACCAATTATGGCTGTGTACATAAATCCCTGCACCAACATTTGGTGAAAATTTAGATGTTTTTCCGGTCATATAAATATCCGGATTTTCAATATTTAATTTTGAATAATCAACTTCAAAATTGTCAAAACCACCTGATATACCAAATGATACCCTTACATTATCATTAGCATCAATAGTATAAGCGTAACTTACCATCGCACCAGTATTTTTTGTTGGTCCAATCTCATCATTTACAATGTTTAAACCAATACCATTACCATGATATCCTAACGGACTTTGTATAGAGAAGTTCATTGTTTTTGGAGCACCTTCTAAACCAACCCATTGAGTTCTATATAATCCCATTGCACTAATTACCTCCCTTGACCCCGTATATCCAGGGTTAAAAGACATTGTGTTGTACATATATTGCGTATACTGTGATTCTTGCTGCGCCGAAGCTCCAAAAACACCCAGCAGCAATAGTGTTGCTACGTAAAATATTTTTTTCATTAGTTCTAATTTCTTTTATAATTGTCTTAATTATTATTAATATATAAGTAACCTGATTTCTGAATACCTTTTACACCATTGTTATACTTTAAGATGTAAAAATATGTTCCGGTAGGAAGTTTATCTCCTCTTTTTACCGTTACACGTCCATCAGAATATCCTCCAAACATGATATCACTTTCATTATATGATTTTGCATCATAAACTTTAACTCCCCAACGGTTATAAATTTCAACTGTATTATCAGGATATTTGGCAATTCCTTTAATATGGAATGTATCATTGATTCCGTCGCCGTTTGGTGATACCGCATTGTACACAATTAAATCATCCGGTTCCACTATAGCTTTTTTAACCATAGCCATAGTAAAAATTCCATATCCGCCTACCTGAGCAGTTAATAATTTTGAAAAGTTCTCCGTAGAAACCGGATCACTTACTTCTCCTCCATCATTTATCCATTTAGATAATGATGCATCCCAACGTACGATTGCCAATTGGGTATCAGGGTTTTCATTAAAAAAAGCAGACGGGGTAGTATCTGAATTAAGAGTAAGACTTAAAACAATGTTTTCTTCTCCATTATCTTGGGTTATTTTCCAATATTCAGCATCATTTATCATTACAATTGTTTCATCTTTACTTGAATGAGGATATAAGTCATTAGAGTTTTGAAAAAAGTATTGTGTTGTGTATGCATTTTGTACAGAAGAACCTGCCGCATGATAAGACGGTCTAAAATAAAGCTCATCACCTACGGGAAATTGAAACGCTACATCGCCTTTTTTCTCTACCATACCATCAACAAAACTTTGATTTCCAACATTTGAATGCGACGCATTTTCATTAAAAATCATTTTACCATTAAACTCAGCAGCATTAATAATTCCATTTTTGAAATCTGTATTATCACCAACCGCAATTGTGGTTTTCAGTTGAAATGGAACCAGCGATGTTAGATTGTTAAAAATAATATTTTGAAAATTCGCTATCTTAGAACCCACAATAAGTTGTTCCTGACTACCTGCAAAAAAAGTTTTTCCTAAACTCGAATTACTATAGGATACAGTACCGTTATTAGCCCAATTATTAAAAATATACACTTCTCCATCATTAATAAAGTTTCCAGATGACTCATTGTCATAATCCATATAAACTGACAACAAAGCATTTTTACTTACTTTTACATCACCTGTATTAACAAACTGAGCTTCTACTTCCTGACATGTAAACAAACCCAACATTAAACCTATAATGCAAACTGGACGTTTGCAATTTCCTAAAACAAAAAACGGTTTCTTTCCTGCTTTATATAAGTAATTATTTTTCATACATATTATTTTAATTTTTTATACAAATTGCACTTTAAATCACAATGCGAAATTAAGCCAATAACAAAATTTACTTACCCCTTAAAAGTTATTGATGTATCATAATAAGGTGAATTAATCCATCTTTTTTCAACAAAAAAAACAGAAAACCATATTGATAAACAGGTTTCTATTTTTATTTTATTCACTATTAATCTGACATAACTTTAAGCTTTTATTTCAAAAAGATATTTTTAATTTTAGAATCATTTACTGTCCATAATAAAGAAGAGGAAGCTTACACTTCCTCTTCTTTTACCAAAACATTAAAAAATTCAAAAAATTTATAATTCAAAAATACATCAGCAATAATTATAGTTACCGTACCGGTCATTAAATCATGACCGGTTTAATAACTTAAAAATAAATTACATTGTATATGTGATTACGTACCAATTTTCTCCATCTGACTGTAATGTCATTTTTATACTTCCATTAGTTACACCTCCAAACATACTCGCTGTCATGTATGGATACGAAGCCGCGTCTGAATATACAACATCAGTATTAAAATTCACTTTTACAGGAACCTGAATGTCAGGATTTGTATTAGGTATAATTACATTATACTGATTGATAACCAATAGTCTTCCTGTATTTGTTTTTGCATCAGGAAGAGTAATAGTAATGTCCTGTGTTAGTTTGCGCGCAATAATTGTATAATCGTCGTTTCCTACTGTATAATCAGCACTTATTACTTTGATTCCCATAACATTATTTTTAGCTGCTGCTTTCCATCCTACGACTCCTTCTGCAGTTGTTGTTATTACATCTCCTACAACTGTTGAAGGAACAACATTTACTGTAGCTGCAGTGAATGTAGAACCTGTACCGCTTACTGCTAATACAGTATCAGGTGTTGAAGTTGTAATATCTGCAAGGTTTATTGTTGTTGACTGTTCGCCTTCTCCATTATAAACCAATGTTTTTGCTGTAGTATTATGTACTAACGTTGTGATAGTTTCCTTGCTATCAACAATTTTTGTAAGTTCATTTACAACATCAGTATTATTGAAAATTGTTGAAGCATTAGAAATAACATCTGAAACTACATTTATATCAGATGGAGCTCCTGCTTCATTTACATAAGTATAAGAACCTGATCCGTTATTGGTAAGCGTTGTAACTGTCTCACTTCCTTTGATAACATCAGCAATGTTCACCACCTGAGTGTTTCCTGCAACATCTACATAACTGAACTGTTTTGTTTCTGAATTATAGGTTACACTTCCGGCAGTCTGCTCTGAAATTTCCTTAATGAAATTAGTAACTTCTGCATTATTGAAAATTGTTGAAGCATTGGCAATAACATCTCCAACTACATTAATATTAACCTCAGTTCCTTCCTCATTTTTATAGGTATACAATCCCTCTCCCTTATTCTCAAGAGTTGTAACTGTCTCACTTCCTTTGATAACATCAGCAATGTTAACTACCTGAGTGTTTCCGGCAACATCTACATAACTAAACTGTTTTGTTTCTGAATTATACGTTACACTTCCGGCTGTCTGCTCTGAAATTTCCTTGATGAAATTTGTAACTTCTGCATTATTGAAAATTGTTGAAGCATTACCAATAACATCACCTACTACATTGATGTCAACTTCAACTCCTTTTTCATTTGTATAAGTATACAAACCTTCTCCTTTATTCTCAAGAGTAGTTAACGTTTCGTCTGTCTTGATTACATTAGTAAGCTCTGTCTTGAATTCTGAATTATTGATAATTGTTGAAGCATTGGCAACAACATCTCCAACCACATCAATATTAACCTCAGTTCCTTCCTCATTTTTATAGATATACAATCCCTCTCCTTTATTCTCAAGAGTTGTAACTGTCTCACTTCCTTTGATAACATCAGCAATGTTAACTACCTGAGTATTCCCGGCAACATCAACATAACTAAACTGTTTTGTTTCTGAATTATAGGTTACACTTCCGGCTGTCTGCTCTGAAATTTCCTTGATGAAATTAGTAACTTCTGCATTATTGAAAATTGTTGAAGCATTTGCAACAACATCTCCTACTACATTAATATCAACTTCAACTCCTTTTTCATTTGTATAAGTATACAAACCTTCTCCTTTATTCTCAAGGGTAGTTAACGTTTCATCTGTCTTGATTACATTAGTAAGCTCTGTCTTGAATTCTGAATTATTGATAATTGTTGAAGCATTGGCAACAACATC
>NZ_JBZEER010000016.1:0-107758 GCF_058310175.1 Flavobacterium sp. AK-345
AAAATGAGTTGTAAATCTATTTTAGGATTAAGTATAAATATGTAAACTTTTTTCAGGACGAGACATCTTTGCGTTCACGAGCGGGACGCTCGCGCCAGCCTGAGGGGGTTAGATTAAAATGTTTAATGCGGGAATATCTTGTATTATTGCTTTGTAATCATGGTATGCAATGCTGTATTTTTGATATTTATTTTGAATGTTCTGTTAAATTATCCTCATTCACTTTTAAGTGAAAAAGTTATTATTGATAAGTGAAATTTGATCTCCTGATTGTTTGTTTGCCACCGTATGTGTTTGTTAATGTTTGTGTTAATACTGTTAGGTATCCATCCTTGTCATAATTATAATCAAAATCATATTTGTAATCATATTTTGCACCACCCTCAATTTCAGTTTTGATTTTCCATTCTTTTAAATGAAGCCAATTTATAAAATTGTCTCTAAAAATAGGTTCGCTCGAATAGATTCCTGCTTTGTTGTAGTCTACAGTAATCTCGAAGGTAGTTTTTGTGATTCTATCTTTAATATCCTTTATAATTCCATTATCAGTACGAGTAACTGTAATAAAGTCTTTTTGGTTATCTATTGTCTCCACAAAAATTTTATCGCCCACGTAATTATAGGTAGTTTTTGTTTCTGTTATGCCATAATGAGTTTCATAGTTATCGTTTGAATTATAGGTTAGTAGTAGTTGACTATATGGATAAACGCCTTCTTGTTTTATTAAACGTCCAATTTCGTCATAATCTAAATTTAGCATTTTCCCATATTGGCTTGATATTTTCATGATATATCCTTTGCTATTAATTTCAACGACTTCATTAGGATTAGTAGCATTAATTAATTCATCAGAGTTATTGTAATGAAATGTAGCGGCAGTAAAAAAGTCAGTGAAGTTACTTTTTTTATCTATAGAATTTAATCTTCCTTTAGAGTCGTATGAATAATTTATTTCAGAAATGTCATTTTTTACCTCATTTCCAAGAGCATCCTGACTTATAGTGGCAGCTATAAGTTTTGTAATGCTTTTTAAATTTTCTTTTTTTGGAAAAAGTTTTACAGCTGGTCTAAATAGTTCCTGATTGGGCAATCTAGGATCTGTAACTTCAGGTAATGTTGTTTCTGGTGTACTTGAATTTTCTTCATTCGAAGAGCAACTAATAGATAATGTTGTACTAACAAATAGAATTATGAAAGTAATTTTTTTCATTTTTGGTTTTAGACTTAAATTAATTTGATTTCTTGGAGATTTAACCTCTCATCTGTAATAATGTAAAATTCAATTATTTTTTTATTATTTAATTACGGGAACCCGTAAAAAGATAAACATTCCTAAAAAATATTCGTCTGAAGCTAAATCATTAGATGCTTCGTTCAAAAATTAAAGCGATTATTGAGTGGATCATTCAAAAATTTTCCAGCTATACCTTTCATCCATAATAATGTTTGGATTTTCGCTTATTTTCTCTAAAAAAAGATTAAAATTGTTATGACGACTTGTTATTCTATAGCCTATTTGTTTATCCGAATCCTTTATAATTATTTTCCAAACTCTTCTTTCATTGACCATAACTGAAGTTTTTCTAGCTTCAATAATACTTGAAAGTTTATATTGAATTACAGGATCTTTTCGTGTGATTTTATATAAGTTATTTTCGTCAAAATAAAATACGGAACGATTTAAGAAAAAGTTTTCTAAGCCGAAGAAAAGCAAGACAGGCGGTGCAGATATTCGTGTTAGAGCATAAAGGTCAAGATTAGTTCTATTCTTAAATTCAATTGCTCTTTTTTCTTCAAGATGATCGATGAATGATAGAATCTTTTTGTAATTGAACAATGCAATAATTAGTAATGATAAGAAAATAATAATGTTTATATCCATATTTAATTTTGAATTGGATTCGATCGTTTTTATGATATGCGAATCAAACATAAGAAAACTATTTAATTCTAAAAAGAAAGCCACAAATTACATCAAAATAAATCGGTGTAAACTGTGGCTTATATTTAAATAGAAATAAAACTAACCTAAAAAGCCCTTCAACTCATCATAAGTCTTAATCTTCACACTAACTTTCTCCTCATTCATAACACTCTCAATTTGTTCTGGAATAGGAAGTGTAATTCCCAAAGCAGGTTCAACAACATCAAGGAATTTAATAGGATGCGCCGTTTCTAAGAAAACACCAATTGCGTTATCGTGTTTTTGTAATTCTTTTTTTAAACCTAAATAGCCAACAGCGCCGTGTGGTTCTGCGATGTAACCGTCAGCTTTATAGATGTTTTTTAAAGCTTCAAGCGTTTCTTCATCGGTATAACTGTAGGATGAAAAATCTTTTTCGAAAGCTTTTAAATCATTGTTATATAATTCCTGAATTCTAATAAAGTTACTTGGGTTTCCAACGTCCATTGCGTTCGAAATTGTTGCTTTAGAAGGTTTTGGGTCGTATTTTCCATTTTCTAAAAATCTTGGTACGGTATCGTTTACGTTTGTAGAAGCAACGAAATGTTCAATTGGTAAACCTAATTTCTTTGCCATAATTCCGGCGCAGATATTTCCGAAATTTCCGCTTGGGCAAGAGAAAACCAACGGTTTGTTTTGGCTTTTCAACGCTTTGTAAGCAAAGAAAAAATAGAACATTTGTGGCAGCCAACGCGCAATATTTATAGAATTCGCCGAAGTCAGGTTTTTATGGGCTAGAGTTTCATCCAAAAACGCTTTTTTAACCATATCCTGGCAATCATCAAAAACGCCGTCAACTTCAAGTGCTTGAATATTTTGTCCTAAAGTCGTTAATTGCTTTTCCTGAATGTCACTCACTTTTCCTGACGGATATAAAATCACAACATCAACGCCGTCAACACCAAGGAATCCGCTGGCTACAGCGCCGCCCGTATCTCCCGAAGTAGCTACTAAAACGGTATTTTTACTGTCTTTTTTGTCTTTATTAAAATACGCCAGACAACGTGACATAAATCGCGCTCCAACGTCTTTAAAAGCCATTGTTGGCCCGTGAAATAATTCTAATGAATAAATACCTTTTTCAACTTCCACAACCGGAAAATCAAAAGATAAAGTCTCGGCAATAATTTCTCTTAAATAATCCTCCGGAATATCATCGCCTACAAATTGCTGAATCACATCATAAGCAATATTATGGTGCGTTAGATTTTCGATTACATTAAAAAATGCAGGATTTAATGGCGTAATATTTTTCGGAAAATACAATCCTTTATCGCTCGCTAATCCTTGTATAACAGCTTCTTTAAACGAAACTTCCGGGGCATTATGGTTTAAACTATAGTATTTCATTTTTTTTTGGCTTTAAGCTTTAAGCATTAGGCATTAGGCTTTTCCTAGTGCGTTCAGCTTATTGCTTTTTTAATTTTTTCTTATTTATATTTCCGCAATAGTTTTAAGCTTATTGCCTAAAGCCTATTGCTTACGGCGTTCAAAGAACACGAACTCCATCCGGATTAATCTTCGAAACGTGAATTTCATATGGTAAATTCATTTTTTCGTAAACATCGCTCATGGCTTTGGCGATTTGGTCGGCGGTATTTTTTCCTCTGCTTAAAGCAAAAATCGACGGACCAGAACCTGAAATTCCGGAACCTAAAGCGCCGTTTTCAAGAGCCGTTTGCTTGATTAAATCAAAACCCGGAATCAAAACGCTTCTTAAAGGTTCAACGATTTCGTCATGAAGCGAACGCCCAATCAAATCGTAATCTTTGGTGTATAATCCCGCAATTAATCCGCCCACATTTCCCCATTGCATAATCGCGCTTTTCAAGGAAACCGTTTGTTTCAATACCGAACGCGCATCAGATGTTTTCAACTCAATTTGAGGATGAACCACCGTGGCAAACAATTCTTCGGGACTATCAATTCTGATAATATCAAGCGGAGCATAGCTTCTTACCAAAGTAAATCCACCTAAAAGGGCAGGGGCAACGTTGTCGGCATGTGCGTTTCCACTGGCTAGTTTTTCGCCCTGCATCGCAAATTGCACCAAATCTTTACGAGAATACGGTTTTCCCAATAATTCATTAATTCCGAAAACTGCTCCGGCAGAACTTGCGGCGCTGCTTCCAATTCCGCTTCCGGCTTTGATATTTTTATAGATTTCGATTTCAAATCCAAAATCAATCGGATTAAAATGGCTTTCATAGGCTTCTAACATGGCCAAAGCGGCAACTCCGGAAACATTTTTCTCCGTTTCCATAGGCAAATCAGCACCTACAATTTTAGTAATACGAACGCCTTTTTGATCTGTTTTTCGAACAATCATTTCATCGCCCGCATTGTCTAAGCAAAGTCCAAGTACGTCAAATCCGCACGAAAGATTCGCGATTGTTGCCGGGCAAAATAGTTTTATTTCTTTCATTTCTGGTTGGTTTTGCCACGAAGGCACAAAGGCACAAAGTTTTTTTTTGCTTTTGTGTTTTTGCCACGAAGTCGCTAAGACACAAAGTTTTTTTATTTTAGTTTTTAAGACACAAAGCTTTTAGGTTTAGAAAATTAAAAACTTTGTGTCTTAGTGCCTTAGCGGCTAATTGTTTCCTATTCTAATAACGTCCGCAAAAATTCCTGATGCCGTAACTGCAGCTCCGGCTCCGGCGCCTTTTATCAATAAAGGCTGATCTACGTAACGATCTGTGTAGAAAAGTACGATATTGTCTTTTCCTTCCAGATTGTAAAACGGATGCTCTTTTGGGATGAATTGCAGGCCTACGCTTGCTTTTCCGTTTTCGAATTGTGCTACGTATTTTAATCTTGAATCTTTCACTAAAGCTTCTTTATAGATGTTTTCAAAATGTTCAGCATGTTTGGTTAACGAGGCAAAAAAGTCATCGTTGTTTGTTGTTGCCAGACATTCTGCAGGCAGGAACGATTCGTTTTCGATGGCGTCAATATCCATTTCGTAACCGCTTTCGCGAATTAAAATCAGGATTTTACGAGCCACGTCAATTCCGCTTAAGTCAATTTTTGGGTCCGGTTCTGTAAATCCCTGAACTCCGGCTTCTTTTACAACATCGTGAAAAGAATTTTTCTCATCAAAATTATTGAAAATGAAGTTTAAACTTCCCGATAAAACTGCCTGAATTTTATGGACTTTATCACCAGATGCAATTAAGTTTTTTACAGTATCTATAATTGGTAATCCCGCACCAACATTCGTTTCAAACAAAAACGGAGCGTTGTATTGACGAGATAAACTTTTTAGTTTTTTATAATTATCGTAAGAAGATGAACAAGCAATTTTATTACAAGTTACAACCGCAATACTTTGTTTTAAGAATTGCTCGTAAGTTTCAGAAACCGTTGCATTTGCTGTAATATCTACAAAAATACTATTGCGTAAATTCAATTCTTTGGCGCGTTCGATAAAAGCTTCCTTGTTGGCTGGTTCGCCTTTATCTAAATCGGCTTGCCAATCTTTTAGCGAAATTCCGTCTTCATCAAAAAGCATTTTTCTGGAGTTTGACAAAGCAATTACGCGAACATTTATCTTTAAATTATCTTTTAAAAATTTCTTTTGATTGTGAATCTGTTCGATGAATTTTTCACCCACATTTCCAACTCCCATCACAAATAAATTGAGCTGTTTTGTGTTTTCTTCAAAGAAGTTTTCGTGTAATGTATTCAACGCTTTTTTAACGTCTCTTTCGTTAATTACAGTCGAAATATTTCTTTCAGATGCACCTTGCGCAATAGCACGAATGTTTACGTTGTTTTTTCCTAAAGTACTAAACATTCTTCCGCTTAAACCCTGGTGATTTTTCATGTTTTCACCAACCAAAGCAATAATACAAAGATCTTTTTCGACAATGGCAGGATCAATTTTGTTTTGAAGAATTTCTACTTCAAAAGCTCTGTTGATTGCGGCTTCGGCATTTTCAGCATCAGAATTTAAAATTCCGATACAAATAGAATGCTCAGAAGATGCCTGAGTGATAAAAATTACGTTGATTTTTTCCTGAGATAATACTTCAAACAAACGTCTTGATGAACCTGCAACTCCAATCATTCCAGGACCTTCAAGTGTTACAAGCGAAATATGATCGATATGACTAATTCCTTTTACAACTGTATCTTTTGATGAAACATGACTGGAAATTAAAGTTCCCTCGGCTTCTGGCTCAAAAGTATTTTTGATTAAAATTGGAATGTTTTTTCTTAAAACAGGCTGAATCGTTGGCGGATACAACACTTTCGCACCAAAATGCGATAATTCCATTGCTTCCTGATACGAAATTGTAGCAATTGGCTGTGCTTGTTTTACGATTTTTGGGTTGGCAGTAAACATTCCGTTTACGTCAGTCCAGATTTCAAGTTGATCAGCATCAAGAGCTCCGGCGATAATGGCTGCTGTGTAATCAGAACCTCCACGACCAAGAGTTGTCGTAATTCCGTCTAGAGTTAAGGCAATAAAACCCGGTAAAATATTGATTTGTGATTCATTTTGACCGAAATATTCCTGAATCAGCTGATTTGATATTTCGAAATTTACAGCGGCTTTTCCAAAATCAGCATTTGTTTTGATGATTTCGCGGCTGTCTTTATAAACTACATCTTTATTAATTTGCTGATAAGCCTGTGCAATGATGTAAGACGAAAGCAATTCTCCAAAACTTAAAATGGTATCAGCTGTTCTTGGAGATAATTCGCCCAATAAAAAACAGCCGTCTAATAAAGTTTCTAAGTGATTAATGATTCTTTTTACGTGACTTAGCAAACTGCTTTGTTCACTTACCGGAATCAAATCTTTTAAAGTGTCAAGGTGTTTTTTTTCTATTTCAGCAACAATTTCCCTAAAACTTTCGTCATTAGCTGCGGCTTTTGCTGCTGCCAATTGCAATAAATCAGTGACTTTGCTTAAAGCAGAAACAATAACAACTAATTTATCATTTTTAGATTTTTGATTTATAATTTCGAGAACGAGTTTTATATTTTGAGCATTGGCAACCGAAGTTCCGCCAAATTTTAATACTTTCATTTTGATGATTTTTTTCTTTTTTGCAAATGTTTTTATGTATCCAATGCCTTTCTTCTTTCATGAAAAAAGTATAGATAACCAGGATTATATGTAAAAATGTATACCCCTAAGGGGTAGTTGTTGTAGTAGAAGTTGTTGTAGCAGCAATTGCAACTCTTGTTTGAGTTGTCATTGTAGATTGATATTTAATGCTGTTACTTTTCATTTTTGATTTTTCAAAAGTACAGCTTTTTATAAAAGTTAAAAATCTTTATTTCCTTTTTACGAATATTTTAATATTTCCAAAAGATCAATTTCAATATTGAGCATTTGTTAAGATTCGATCTTCAAAGTTGTCTTATTCGTATATTTAATGTGCTTTTGCCAATATAATTACCGGTAAGGAACTGATTTATTTGTTTTGAAAAGAAGAAAAACACATAATTTAGTCTATATGTTAAATAGGAATCTTTTTTTTTGAAATGTAAGTTTCACAATGCAAAATCAAGAAGAAGACCGTTTTAATACCAATTTTGATTATGAAATAGGTAAAAGGAATAAACTGAAATTGTTTAAATTTTAATTATTATGAACAAATGTTGCTTTTTAATATTGATTTGCTGAATTTTGATGCCTTAAAATAAATATTACCATGAGAGAAGTCCATTATATAAGTACCGAAACATTGACTTTAGAAAATTTACAAGAGATCATTGTAAACCAAAAGATGCTTGAATTATCTGAAGAAGCAAAAGTAAATGTTCAGAAATGCCGTGATTATTTAGATAAAAAAATGGCTTCACATTCAGAACCTATTTACGGAATCAATACTGGTTTTGGCTCACTTTATAGTGTAAAAATCTCAAATGAGAATTTATCAAAACTTCAGGAAAACTTAGTAAAATCGCACGCTTGCGGAACGGGAGAAGAAGTTCCTGCCGAGATTGTAAAAATGATGCTGTTTCTTAAAATTCAGTCTTTAAGCTACGGGCATTCAGGAATTCAGCTGCAAACAGTAAATCGTTTGGTTGATTTTTATAATAATGATATTCTACCAGTAATATATACACAAGGTTCACTTGGTGCATCTGGAGATTTAGCTCCTTTGGCACATTTATCTTTGCCATTATTAGGAGAAGGAGAAGTTTATTTTGAAGGTAAAAAAATGGCTTCTGCCGAAGTTTTGAAGCATTTTAACTGGGAACCAATTGTTTTACAGTCAAAAGAAGGTTTGGCCTTATTAAACGGAACTCAATTTATGAGTGCTTACGGAGCGCATATTTTGATTAAAGCATATAAATATTCGTATTTGGCAGATTTAATCGGAACCATTTCTTTAGAAGGTTTTGATGGAAGAATCGAGCCTTTCAATGAATTGATTCATTTTATTCGTCCGCATAAAGGACAAATTATTACAGCACAGCGTGTTAATGAGTTTTTAGAAGGAAGTGAAATTATTGCTCAGGAGAAAAAACACGTTCAGGACCCGTATTCTTTCCGTTGCATGCCACAGGTTCACGGCGCTTCAAAAGATGCGATTGATTATGTTCGAAAAGTATTCAAAACCGAAATTAATTCGGTAACCGATAATCCAAATATATTTATTGAAGCCGATCAAATTATCTCTGGAGGAAATTTCCACGGACAGCCGTTGGCTTTAGCCTTAGATTTTATGGCAATTGCTTTGGCAGAATTAGGAAGTATTTCTGAAAGAAGAACGTATCAGTTAATTTCGGGATTGCGTAATCTTCCGGCATTTTTGGTAGATAATCCGGGATTAAATTCAGGATTTATGATTCCGCAATATACCGCTGCAAGTATTGCAAGCCAAAATAAACAATTGGCTACACCATCAAGTGTTGATAGTATTGTTTCAAGCAACGGACAGGAAGATCACGTAAGCATGGGCGCAAACGGAGCTACAAAAGCGTTGCGTATTTTAGATAATTTAGAGCGTATTCTGGCTATCGAATTAATGAATGCTTCGCAGGCAATTGCTTACAGAGAGCCTTTAAAATCAAGTGATTTCATCGAAATGTTTTTGAGCAGTTACAGAGAAGTTGTGCCTTTGGTAAAAGAGGACAGAATCTTACATTATGACATTGAAAAGACGGTTTCGTTTTTGGATAGTTTCCAAATTGAAAACGATTTGTTAACAATGGCTTAACATTACCGAATAATATTGAAGTAATTTTGCACTATCAAAAATATAAAAATGTCAATAAACAGTATTTTCCAATTTTTAGTGCCGAAAGACAAGAAATTCTTTCCACTTTTTGAAGAGGCTTCAAGCAATTTAATTGAATTAGCTTCTAATTTACACGAAGCTGTAAATCTTCCATTGAAAGAAAGAGAAGTTCTTTTTCAAAAAATTGATGAGTTAGAGCAAAGAGGAGAAGACATTACACGTCAAACCAATCTTGAATTGAGCAGAAACTTCATTACTCCATTTGATAGAGAAGATATCCACACGCTTATTACTTCTATTGATAACGTTGCCGATTATTTGCACGGTGCGGCGAGCAGAATGAGATTGTATCAGGTTGATAAAATTACAAAATCAATCAGAAAAATGACTGAAATCAACCTTGAAGCTTGTCAAAACATCGACAGTGCTGTAAAAGAGTTGAGCAATTTGAAAAACATGAATATTATTAAGGAGGCTTGCGCCAGAATTAATAAATTGGAAAATAAATCAGATAACGTTTATAACAAAGCAGTTTTTGAAATTTTTGAGAACGAAACAGATGCTAAAAATATTATTAAATATAAAGAAGTGTTATCTGTTTTAGAATCAGCGACAGATAAATGTAAGAGTGTTGCAAACATATTGGAATCTATTTCTGTAAAACATTCTTAAATTCAATTTATTTCATTCTGAAGTTATAATTTATGACGCTACTTATAATTATTATAGTATTAGCCTTAATTTTTGATTACATCAACGGTTTTCATGATGCAGCAAATGCTATAGCAACCGTTGTTGCAACAAAAGTACTTACGCCTTTTCAGGCCGTACTTTGGGCAGCATTTTTTAACTTTTTAGCTTATTGGGTTTTCGGATTTGGTGTTGCAGATACTGTTGCCAAAACAGCGCACACTATGGAAATCAACCTTGTTGTAATTCTTGCCGGTGTAATTGCAGCTATTTGCTGGAATTTATTAACCTGGTGGTTAGGAATTCCTTCAAGTTCTTCACATACTTTAATTGGTGGTTTTGCAGGAGCAGCAGTTGCTCATGCGATCGCTGTACACGGTTTTTCAGGTTATATTGGCGAAGATGGAGCTACTCATTATTGGTATGAAATCGTAAGCTGGTATAAGGCCGGAAAAGATGGCGGAATGCCTTCGGGTGTTATTATCATTATTGCTTTTATTGTTTTAGCACCATTATTGGGAGCATTTGCTTCTTATTTAATTTCGATATGGTTATTAAATGCTTCTCGTAAAAGTATTTTTCCTAAGATATTTACTGTTGCTTTAATGATTGCTACAATTTGGGTTGTAAGCAGTTTAATGGTTCCATATTCAGAAATTGATAAACCTCGTTTTGACTCTCATTTTTGGAGTGTAGCTTTTGATCCGCACAATATTAAATGGTTTTTAGTTGCTTTTATTATCTTAACGGTAAGTGCTTTTTGTTTAATTTTCAGTAGTTTAAATCTACATCAGGCAGATGCTGCTTTGAAAAAAATGCAATTACTTTCTTCTGCTGCTTTTAGTTTAGGACACGGAGGAAATGATTCACAAAAAGTAATGGGTATTATTGCTGCTGCTGTAGCTGTTTATATCCATACGAATCCTGGAGTTCATATGGCTTCCTGGTTAGATGTTGTTTTACCAAATGATGATTTAGGTGTTAAAGGTGTAATGCCAGGCTGGATTCCGTTAGCATGTTATTCTGCAATTGCTGCAGGAACATTAAGCGGAGGATGGAAAATTGTAAAAACAATGGGTTCTAAAATCACAAAAGTAACTTCATTTGAAGGAGTTGCTGCTGAAACTGCCGGAGCTTTAACATTGTATTTTACAGAACACTTAAAAATACCAGTAAGTACAACCCACACAATTACAGGTTCTATCATCGGGGTTGGATTAACAAAACGTGTATCTGCCGTTCGTTGGGGGGTAACCGTAAGTTTAATTTGGGCTTGGATATTAACGATTCCTATTTCGGCTATTTTAGCTGGATTGGTTTACTTTGTTTTAAGTTTATTTATTTCGTAAACAGATTAATATAAAATGTGAGAGAGTAATCATCACATTTGTCAAAATATAGTAAGCCGCTTTCAATTCGAAAGCGGCTTTTTTTTGTTTGTTGAACATCTTTTTCAATACTTATAAAGTAATATATTTGATACAAATTCAAAATACATTTATGATAGATCAAAAAACTTCAGATCAAGTAGAGAGAATAAAAAAGAAGTTGGTTATAGCAAAAAATATAGATGAAGATTTAAAAGTATTTGCTGCCGATAGTCATGAATATGTTGTAGGTAAAATGGCAGATATTGCCGATATTTTGCAATTTGAAAGCGATTACGGTATTTCTCTTCCGGACTGTTACAAAACGTTTTTACTGCATATTGGGAATGGCGGAATATCTTATCAGGATTCTGCTGCCGGTCCTGGTTATGGCATATTTCCTCTAGGGAAAAATGTCGAGGAATTCATTTGTGCCAATCCGGAAAAATATTTAAAAGAAGACTGTAAGTTAAATCCCGAAATGAGCGATGAATTCTGGAAAGATTTGACGAAAAATATAGATGAAAATGAAAATCTGTCTAACGAGGATTTTGATGCTGAATCAGGGAAATTATATTCGGGAATTTTGCCTATTGGAACTCAAGGCTGTACTTATTATTATGGACTTGTTTTAAATGGAGAATTTAAAGGCAGAATTGTGAATGTTGATTTAGATCATCAAAAGCCATTTTTTGTTTTTGAATCCAATTTTCTGGATTGGTACGAACGCTGGCTTGATGAAATTGCTTCTGAAAATGAAACAGAAACAGAGTTGTTTAATTATACATTAGGCGGTGTTGTATCGCATATTTTAAATGTTTATACTGCAACGGATGATGAAGAGATAAAATTAGAATGTTTATATGGAATCTTAAAAAAGAAAAAAATAGATTCGGGCGAATTCGATTTTCTGGAAGAACAGTATAAATCGGGTAGTGGTAAAATTAAAAAACTACTGCTTCAGGTACTTGTTAAGTTTAATTATAATCGAGCTTATCCTTATTTGGTAGATTTTGCCAAAGAGGATATTCTATCGGTTTTTCAATTTGTATTTTGGTATGCAAAAGATAAAAGTGCTGATTGGAAAGAATTTATCAAAAATAATATTGACAGAATAAACGATGAAGAAACCTTTACATTCTGTACTTATTTACTAAAAGAAATGAAATTCGATTACGGAGCTGTAATTGTTCCATTTGTATATAACGAAAATGAAGAAATAAAAAAGGCTGCTTATTATTCGCTTGGGCAATTAGAAAATAAAAGCGACTATGTCGATACTTTTATAGTAGGCTTACAAGATAGCTCAAATAGGGTTATTCATGCGGCGCTGCAAGCTGTAAATGGAATAAATGATAAAAAACTTTTACATCATTATAAAATGATTGCTGAGAAATTCCCGAAAGAGCAGGATTATATTTTATCCAATTTAAATCAAAATCTTAAGTTATTCGGATTCTCAACTACAACTATAAAGACCATTAATATTGATTTAACCAATGAAAAGAAATGGTTTGAGTTTTGGAAATAAAAAAGTTGGTTTAAAGATTAAATTCCAAACAAAAAATTCCAAATTCCAACGCTTTGTGTATTCACGTTGCCTTGGAATTTGGAATTTTTTGTTTGGAATTTTATTTTAAATTTTGGAATTTTTAAAATAGTGGTATCTTAAAAGGATCATTAAAATAAGAACTTAAAACACATTGCAAAACGTTGTTATTATCATAATCTTTTCCGTTGGAACAAAATGCTATTGATAGTTTTTCTTTTGGCAAATAAGCTAAAACAGATTTAAACCTGTCAACTCCGCCAGTATGACCGTATATTTTTTTATCATGATAAGGAAATTCGAACATTCCCATACCAAATTTGTCTTTTATAGTTTTCATTTCATTTAGATGTTCTGCAGAAATGATCTTACCTGCAAACAGACTTTCAATAAAAAGATTCAGATCAGTTGGGGTAGAAACAATTCCTCCGGCTCCTTGCGGAATAGACATATCGGTTTCGGTACTTTTTTGCCATTTTCCGGAATAGGTATAAGAATTACATTCTTTGTTGTCTGTGTTTATTTTCCCTCCAAAATAGGTGTTTTTAAGTTTTAAGGGTTTGGTTATCTTTTGAGCTAAAATTTCAGAATACGATTTTTTGTAAATATCTTCAAGAATAAAAGTTAGCAATACATAATTAGAATTACTGTATTCTCCTTTTGTATCGGGTTCAAAAGTAATTTCACCGGAAGCAATTCTTTCTATCATTTTTTCTCTTGACTGATATTGCGTATTCCAATCAAAGTAGCTGTCATCATTAGTAAAATCATGTATGCCGCTTCGATGATTCAATAGATTTGAAATAGTGATTTTGCCGGCGTTTTTTATTGTTGGAAAGTATCGGTTAATCGTTTGGTTTAAATTGATTTTTTTCTCTTCGACAGCTTTAAAAATCAATGAAGCGGTAAATATTTTCGAAATGGAACCAATTCTGTATTTAGTGTTTAGATCTGATTTTTTTGAAGTTTCAACATTGTCATAACCAATAGAGTTTGAATAAATAAGTTTTCCATTTTCTGAAATGGCAATGCTTCCCATATATTTATTGTTTTTATCTAAAAGTTGAAATAAACTGTCTAGTCTTTTAGTATTTAGATTTTGGGAAAATCCGTTAGTAAAAATAAAAGCAAATAGAATCGGGAATAATAATTTCTTCATTAGATGGTTAGTTAGTTTGGAATTTGGTTCCGAAGCTTCGGGATAAAATATTGGAATTTTAATAAATGTTATTTTCTAAAATTCTTATGATTGTGCTTTCTTTTATAATGCGTTTGTTTCAGATTCTTTTTGTCTTCAGAAATTACACTGATTGTACCGTCAATTTCGAGCATACAAAGCTTTACATCGGTATAATGTTCTAAACCATGCTCACGCATCGCTTCTTTCAATTCGTCGTGTGAAATGTCTAATTTGCTTAAAGCTTTAAAATCAAGTTTCCCGTCATGAATCAGGATTTCGGGTTTATCCAGAAGTAAATCGTTGAGCACTTTGTATTTGTGCGTAAGTTTTTTTATAACAAAGTTGATTACAAACAAAACCAAAGCCGCAACCAAACCTCCCCAAAGACTTGTATCGGGTCCCACCATGGCATTTTGAACAGAGTTGCTAATCAGTAAAATCAGAATAATATCAGCCGTATTTAATTGTGAAAGTTCTTTTTTACCGAAAATTCTAAGTGCAATTGTCATGAAAAAATAAACAGCGGCGCTTCTAAGAATAATGTCTAAATAGGGGAAAACCATATTTTTTATTTAAAGTTAATAAAAAAGCTTTGTCAAAGTTTTAAACTTTGACAAAGCTGCTAAATTAATTATGTGTTGTTAAGTTTAAATGAACTTATATCAATTTAAAATTCTTCTCAATCGCTTTAATCATTTCTCCGGCAATGTCTTTATTTGTTGCACCTTCAATTCCTTCCAAACCTGGAGAAGAGTTTACTTCGAGTAATAACGGGCCTTTTGAAGAACGAATAATGTCTACACCTGCAACCTTTAAATCCATTGCTTTTGCGGCTTTAATCGCAATCTTTTTCTCTTCGGCAGTTACTTTTATAACAGATGCTGTTCCGCCCAAGTGAATATTGGCTCTAAATTCGCCCGGCATTGCTTCACGCTGAATTGCGGCAACAACTTTTCCGTCAATTACAAAACAACGAATGTCTTTTCCGTTGGCTTCTTTGATGAATTCCTGAACTAAAATGTTTGCATTTAAGCTTTTAAAAGCGTTGATAACACTTTCTGCCGCTTTTTTGGTTTCTGCCAAAACGACTCCTTTTCCTTGTGTTCCTTCTAGTAATTTTACGATTAAAGGTGAACCTCCAACCATTTTGATCAGGTTGTCAGTATCCAAAGGAGAATTGGCAAAACCGGTTGTCGGGATATCAATTCCGCTATTCAAAAGCAATTGCAGTGAATATAATTTATCACGTGATTGTGTTATGGCTGTAGCCGAATTTAAAACGAAAACCTTCAAAGCTTCAAACTGACGTGTTAAGGCACAACCGTAAAAAGTAATACTTGGTCGAATTCTCGGAATAATAGCGTCAAATTGATTTAATATTTTTCCGCCACGATAATGAATTTCAGGAGTTTTAGCATCCAGTTTCATGTAACATTCTTTGATATTCAAAAAATGCATTTCATGACCGCGCATTTCGCCGGCTTCCATAATTCTTTTATTGCTGTATAATTCAGGATTACTGGCCAAAAGTCCAATTCGTAAACCAGAACTTGCTTTTTCAGAATTTTGGTATAATTCTTTTAATGCTTCGGTTGTGGGTTGCCCCAGCATATATTTGTCTTCGGGATCAACCAATACACGTCCGCTCATGGCTTCACGGCCTAAAAGCATACGAAAACCCATTGAGTCACGATTGGTCAATGTCATTTCGATTGGCCATTTTGCATCGCCAATTTTTAAGTTCGTTTGAATAACATAACGATGTTCTCTAAACCCGCTTGAACTTTTTACAATTCGTTTATCAACCAGTGGAGCTTCACAATGAATAATGGTTTTAATATTATTCTGAATTGGGTTAATGTCAAATTTTACCCAATTGGCATCATTTTTTATAAAAGGAGCTATGTTTATGGCGTGCATTGCCGAAGTTTTTGCGCCTGAATCGACGCGAGCCTTGATTGTAGGGATTCCTAGTTCTGGAAATGAGCACCATTCTTCGCTACCTAAAATGACTTTATTTTGAAGCATACGTTATTATTTGTTATAAAATTTAATATTCAAAAGTAGCTATTTGCTTTTAATAAATATACGATTTTATCCAAAGAAAAAACCCGTTATGTTATAAAAACGTAACGGGTTTGTTATTTCTGTTATAAAATTTATCGATTTACAGATTTGTTGGCTCTTCGGCTTTGTGTACTTCTACAGAAAGCTCTTGAGAATCATCTTTTAAATCCATTAAGATTTCATCACCTGAATGTATTTTTGAGGTAATAATTTCTTCTGCTAACAAATCTTCAACATATTTCTGAATCGCTCTTTTTAGAGGTCTTGCACCAAATTGTCTGTCAAAACCTTTTTCAGCGATAAATGCTTTTGCCTTATCAGTAAGACTTAATTTATACCCTAATTCAGCAATACGATTGTACAGTTTTGTAAGTTCGATTTCGATAATCAAATCAATATCATGTTTTTCTAATGCGTTGAACACGATTACGTCATCAATTCTGTTTAAGAATTCAGGAGCGAAAGTTTTTTTCAATGCATTTTCGATAATGCTTTTTGAGTTTTCATCGGCCTGAGCCACTTTTGCAGCAGTTCCGAATCCTACACCTTGTCCAAAATCTTTTAACTGACGTGCTCCAACGTTAGATGTCATAATAATGATAGTGTTTTTAAAGTCGATTTTGCGACCTAAACTATCAGTCAAATATCCGTCATCAAGCACCTGAAGCATCATATTAAACACATCCGGATGTGCTTTTTCGATCTCGTCTAAAAGCACAACGCAATATGGTTTTCTACGAACTTTTTCAGTCAATTGTCCACCTTCTTCATAACCTACGTATCCCGGAGGCGCTCCAACTAAACGAGAGATCGCAAATTTTTCCATGTATTCGCTCATGTCGATACGAACTAATGCATCTTCAGAATCGAATAATTCTTTTGCTAAAACTTTAGCCAATTGTGTTTTACCAACCCCGGTCTGACCTAAGAAAATAAACGAACCAATTGGTTTGTTAGGATCTTTAAGTCCGGCTCTGTTACGTTGAATAGAACGTGCAATTTTCAAGACAGCTTCATTTTGACCAATTACTTTATTCTGAATCAATTCAGGTAATTTGGCTAATTTATTGCTTTCTGTTTGTGCAATTCTGTTTACAGGAATTCCGGTCATCATAGAAACAACATCGGCTACATTATCTTCTGTAACTTCAATTCTGTTGTTTTTAGAATCTTCTTCCCATTGTTCTTGCGCAACGGCTAAATCTTTTTCGATACGTTTTTCATCATCACGAAGTTTGGCAGCTTCTTCATATTTTTGTTTTTTAACTACCATATTTTTGTTTTCACGCACTTCTTCTAACTGACGCTCTAAATCTAAAATTTGTTTAGGAACATCAATATTAGTAATGTGTACACGAGAACCTGCTTCGTCAAGAGCATCAATAGCTTTGTCCGGTAAAAAACGCTCAGACATATATCTGTTGGTTAATTTAACACAAGCTTCGATCGCTTCCTGCGTATAAGTTACGTTATGGTGATCTTCGTATTTGTCTTTTACATTGTTCAAAATCGCGATTGTTTCTTCAACAGAAGTTGGTTCTACAATTACTTTTTGAAAACGTCTTTCAAGAGCACCGTCTTTTTCAATATATTGTCTGTACTCATCAAGCGTTGTTGCACCAATACATTGAATTTCGCCTCTTGCTAATGCAGGTTTAAACATGTTTGAAGCATCAAGAGAACCTGTTGCTCCGCCAGCACCTACAATAGTGTGAATTTCATCAATAAAAAGAATGATGTCGTCATTTTTTTCAAGTTCGTTCATCACGGCTTTCATTCTTTCTTCAAACTGCCCGCGGTATTTTGTTCCGGCTACTAAACTTGCCAGATCAAGCGTTACTACACGTTTATGAAAAAGAATACGTGATACTTTTTTCTGAATGATACGCAATGCTAATCCTTCAGCAATAGCAGATTTACCAACTCCTGGTTCACCAATAAGAAGTGGGTTGTTCTTTTTTCTACGGCTTAAAATTTGCGATACACGCTCAATTTCTTTTTCGCGTCCTACAACAGGATCTAGTTTACCTTCTTCAGCCATTTCTGTTAAATCTCTCCCAAAATTATCTAAAACCGGAGTCTTAGATTTTTTGTTTGACTTATTGGCTGGATTATTAAAACTACTTTCCTTAAGACTGTCATCTTGTCCTGAATCGTCATTGTATGATTCGTTTCTAGGCAAGTTTTCTAAGAATTCTTCTTCGTTTGGAGTCATATTTAAATATTGTTCTTTAGCTATGTCATAATCTATTTTTAGTTTATTCAACAGCTTGGTTGTTGGATCGTTTTCGTTTCGTAAGATACATAAAAGCAGGTGCGCCGTGCTAATTGACGAGCTCTGAAATACTTTGGCTTCAAGGAAAGTTGTCTTCAGTGCCCTTTCCGCTTGACGGGTAAGATGAAGATTTTTCTTTTCAGCATTTACTTCAACGCTTTGATTGGCCGGACTCAGTATTTCTACCTTTCTGCGCAAATGATCTAAATCGACTGCAAGGTTATTAAGTATATGAATGGCTTTACCGTTTCCATCCCTCAAAATGCCTAGCATTAGATGTTCAGTACCAATAAAGTCGTGACCCAAACGTAAGGCCTCTTCTTTACTGTAGGTAATAACATCTTTTACTCTTGGTGAAAAATTATCATCCATAATATATAATTGTAATTGTAAATTTAGTGAATTAGTCTTTGAAAAACAAAAACCATACCCTTCCGAATCTCCTGTCAGCTAATAGACAAAAAAAATAACAATAAAAGCGTTAAAAAACGCTTAATTTATTAACTAAAAAGTAAAATAAAGTTGTTAATAAATCATTGAAATAAGTGTAAGTAAATAGCTGAAAAAATTTCAAAAAACCGTATCTTGGCACGCTTTGAAACTAATATAATTATTAAACATAACAACTTATGTCTGAAGGAGAAAAGTTAATTCCTATTAACATAGAAGATGAAATGAAATCAGCTTACATCGATTATTCGATGTCAGTAATCGTATCAAGAGCACTTCCGGATGTTAGAGATGGCTTGAAACCAGTGCATCGAAGAGTTCTTTACGGAATGTATGACTTAGGAGTAACATCAAGATCTGCCCACAAAAAATCTGCGAGAATTGTAGGGGAGGTTCTGGGTAAGTATCACCCGCACGGAGATACATCTGTTTATGATGCGATGGTACGTATGGCTCAGGAATGGAGTTTACGATATTTATTAGTTGATGGTCAGGGTAACTTTGGTTCTGTGGATGGAGACAGTCCGGCAGCAATGCGTTATACTGAGGCGAGAATGCGTAAAATATCTGAAGATATTATGGCAGATATCGAAAAAGAAACAGTTGATTTTCAATTGAACTTTGACGATACTTTATATGAGCCTAAAGTAATGCCAACCAGAGTTCCTACTTTATTAATTAATGGAGCAACAGGAATCGCGGTAGGTATGGCAACCAATATGCCGCCACACAACTTAACTGAAGTTATCAATGGTACTTTAGCTTACCTTGATAATAATGATATTGAAATAGATGAATTAATGACCTATATTAAAGCTCCGGATTTTCCAACCGGTGGTATAATATATGGTTACGAAGGTGTTCGTGAAGCATTTAAAACAGGTAGAGGTCGTATTGTAATGCGCGCCAAAGTTGGTTTTGAAGAAGTTGACGGAAGAGAATGTATCATCGTTACCGAGATTCCATATCAGGTAAACAAAGCCGAAATGATCAAACGTACGGCTGATTTGGTTAACGATAAAAAAATTGAAGGTATTGCCAATATTCGTGACGAATCTGACAGAAACGGTATGCGTATCGTTTATATCCTGAAACGTGATGCTACGCCAAACGTAGTTTTGAATACCTTATATAAGTTTACATCATTACAATCCTCTTTTAGTGTAAATAATATTGCACTTGTAAAAGGACGCCCACAAATGTTGAATCTAAAAGATATGATTCACTATTTTATTGAGCACCGTCATGATGTTGTTGTTCGAAGAACTCGTTTTGAATTGCGTAAAGCAGAAGAAAGAGCACATATTTTAGAAGGATTAATTATTGCTTCTGATAATATTGATGAAGTAATTGCAATAATCAGAGGTTCTAAAAATACAGAAGAGGCTCGTGAGAAATTAATCGAAAGATTCAATTTGTCAGATATTCAGGCTCGTGCTATTGTTGAGATGCGTTTGCGTCAGTTAACAGGTCTTGAGCAAGATAAATTAAGAGCTGAGTTTGAAGAATTAATGAAATTAATTGAGCACTTAAAAGCTTTATTAGCAGACGTTAATTTAAGAACTAATTTAATTAAAGAAGAACTTGAAGAAATTCGTGAGAAATACGGAGATGAGCGTCGTTCTCAAATTGAATATTCTGGTGGAGATGTAAGTATCGAAGATTTAATTGCTGATGAAAATGTAGTAATTACAATTTCTCATGCAGGTTATATCAAACGTACCAACTTAACAGAATATAAAACTCAAAACAGAGGAGGAGTTGGACAAAAAAGTGCAGGAACAAGAGATCAGGATTTCCTTGAGCATATGTTCGTTGCGACCAACCACCAATATATGATGTTCTTTACCCAAAAAGGAAAATGTTTCTGGATGCGTGTTTACGAAATTCCAGAGGGAAGTAAAACTGCAAAAGGTAGAGCAATTCAAAACCTTGTAAACATTGAAAGTGATGATAAAGTAAAAGCTTTCATTTGTACACAAGACTTAAAAGACAAAGATTATATCAACAGTCATAATCTTGTAATGGTTACCAAACAAGGTCAGGTTAAGAAAACTTCTTTAGAGAAATATTCTAAGCCAAGAGTAAATGGTGTTGCTGCTATTACTATTAAGGAAGGCGACGAATTAATGGGTGCACAATTAACAGATGGAGAAAGCCAAATTATCCTGGCAGTTAAATCTGGTAAATTAGTTCGTTTTGAAGAAACTAAAACACGTCCGATGGGAAGAACAGCTTCAGGAGTTCGTGGAATTAGCTTAAAAGATGAAACTGATGAAGTAATTGGTATGGTTACTGTTGGTAAAAATGATGTAAACGATTCGCAAATTTTAGTTGTAACTGAAAACGGATACGGAAAACGTACCAAGTTGGTTGATGAAGATGGAGAAGATGTTTACAGAATTACAAACCGTGGTGGAAAAGGTGTGAAAACACTTAACATTACAGAAAAAACAGGAAAACTGATTTCTATCAACGCCGTAACTGATGCTGATGACTTAATGATTATCAACAAATCAGGATTGACAATTAGAATGGCTATTGAAGATTTACGTGTAATGGGTCGTGCAACGCAAGGGGTTCGATTAATTAACTTAAAAGGTAAAGATTCTATTGCAGCCGTAACAAAAGTCATGAAAGATGATGTTGAAGAAGTTGTTGTTGATGAAGACGGAAACGTAGTTGGGCCAGTTATAGAAAGAATTAAGCCAGACTTAGAAGTTCTTGAAGACGATGGTACAGTTGAAGACGATGACGACGATACTGATGAACCAGTAGAAGACGAAGATGACTCTGAAGAAGAATCGGAAGAGTAAAAATATATAACCACGAAAATTAAAATTAAATACACAAATTGAATATTATGAAAAGTAAATATGTAATACTTGCATCAGCATTATTGATTTCGGTAGCTACTTTTGCTCAAAAAGATCAAATTAAAAGTGCTGAAAAAGCATTAAAAAGCGGAGATGCTCAAGGAGCAATTACGATACTAAAAGATGCTGAAAACATGGTGGTGAATGCCAAAGATGTTGAACAGGCTCAATATTATTTTGTACAAGGTAATGCTTACCTGGATTTAGCAAATAAAAAAGTAGAAGAAAGTAAAAATTTATCTTCAGCTGCTCAAAGCTATAATAAATTGATTGAGGTTGAAAAAGCATCTGGAAAACAAAAGTATTCAACTCAGGCTGCAGCTTCAATTACTCAAATTAAAGGTTTGTTGATTAATTCAGCAATTGCTGATACTCAGGCAAACAAACACGCTGACGGAGCAAAAAAATTGTATGATGCTTATTTGTTAGACAGAAAAGATACAATTAACTTGTATTATGCTGCGTCAACAGCTGTAAATGCTCAGGATTACGATACAGCTTTACCAATGTATGAAGAGTTGAAAAAATTAAACTATTCTGGAAAAGGAACAAGTTATACTGCAATCAACAAAGCTTCTGGTAATGAAGATGGTTTTAATACAGCAAGCGAAAGAGATTTGGCTATTAAATTAGGAACTCACGAAAAACCTAAAACAGAAGCAATTCCTTCTAAAAGAGGTGAGATCTACAAAAACTTAGCTTTGATTTTAGTACAAAAAGGACGTGTTGAAGATGCTAAAAAAGCAATTGCAGATGCAAGAAAAGCAAATCCGGATGATTCTTCTTTAATTCTTTCAGAAGCTAATTTATATTTAGAAACTAAAGATTTTGAAACTTACAAAAAATTAGTTGGAGAGGCTTTGCAAAAAGATCCAAACAATGCTGATTTAGTTTTCAACTTAGGAGTTATTAGTGCAAATGCTAAAAACAATGCCGATGCTGAAAAATATTATTTGAAATCAATCGAAATTGATCCAAACTATACAAATGCTTATCTTAACCTTGCAGCTTTAAAATTAGAGGCTGAGAAACCAATCATTGACGAAATGAATAAATTGGGAACTTCTGCAAAAGATATGAAGCGTTATGATGTTTTAAAAACAGAAAGAGAAAATGTTTTCAAAGGAGTAATTCCTTATCTTAAAAAAGCACATGAATTAGATCCTAAAAATGATGATGTTTCTAAAACATTATTAGGGGTTTACAAAGCTTTAGAAATGACTGCTGAAGCAAAAGCATTAAAAGCTACAATGAACTAAGAAGTCTATTTCTTATATAAAAAAACCATTCGTTGAAACGAATGGTTTTTTTATGCCTTATACTTTTTAAATTAACTTACTAAAGTAGCAGATAAAGTAATTGTAGTATTCAATAGTTTAGATATTGGACAAATTTCTTTTGCTTTTGCTGCAGTTTTCTCAAACTCTTCTGCAGAAATAGAAGGAACTTTTCCTTTTAAATCTAAATGAATTAAAGTAATTGTTCCATCTTCAAAAGTTACAGTCGCTTCTGTAGATAGATCATCTGCAGTAAAGCCTCCCTCATTTAGTAAAAAACTTAATTGCATTGTAAAACAACCCGAATGAGCTGCAGCAACAAGTTCTTCAGGATTTGTTCCAACGCCATCTGCAAATCTGGTTTTAAATGATAATTGAGCGTTATCCAGTGTTGTACTTTGAGTACTAATTTTTCCAGTTCCTTCCATACCGGTTCCTTGCCAGTTAGCGTTTGCTTTTCTTGTAAATTTCATGTGATATTGTATTAAGGTTTATAATCTTTTGATACTCAAATATAATCAATATTTTACAGAATAGTTTTATGGAATTTAATTAGAATGTTAAGTTTGGGGTTGTTTAAGCTTTTGTTTCAGGTTTAAAGTTTCAACGTTTGTCAGGCTGAGCGGAGTCGAAGCCCGTTACTATTGGAAGATATTAAAAAACTTTATGATGTCTTCGGTTTGAAACACGATAAAAAAAAAGCTGCAATGAAAATTTTCAATGCAGCTTCTATATTTTAGGATTTGAACTTAATGTTGCGTGGGTTTCGACTCCGCTAAACCTGACAATTGCCGCTCAACCTGACAATTTAATTATTACTCAATCTAATAATTCATCTTATTCCTGACCTAAATTTCGTAATTGTTTCAGTTTGTCTTTCCAAACGTCAAGACTTTCTTTGTGAATAGCAATGTTTTTACGAACTTCAAGAACAATTGAATTCTCTTTTTTAGCGTTTTTAGTATTTGTAAAAAACTGAATGTTATTCTCTAATTGGAATATTTCGTTTTGTACTTCTTCAATTTTACGCATTAAGAAAATCTTTTCGTTATCTAATTTTCTGGTATCGTTACTTTCAGATAATGAATCAATTCTGTTTGAGAAACGCATCATTTCTGTTTCTTTTTTACTCAAACTTAATTTTTCGAAAAGCGCATCCAGAATTTTATTGAATTTACCTTCGATATGACGTCTTGAAAAAGGAACTTTTCCAAAGCCTTTCCAGGTTTCAATATGTTGTTTTATTGCATCTAAATCTGTTTTGTGATCACCGGTTAACTGGTAAGCTCTCAGAATATCTAAATAAGCTTTTTTATTATCGAAAGCGGCAACTTCATCACCATTTTCTTCAGATTTATGCTCTTTTAATTTGTCAAAATAATGATTGCAGGCGTCTTTGAATTCTTTCCAGATTTTGTCAGAATATTTTTTAGGAACATGTCCAATTTGCTTCCATTCTTCCTGAATTTGTTTCATTATTGGAGTAGTGGCAGCAAAATCTGTACTTTCCTGTAATTCTTTGGCTTTAGCAACCAAAGCCATTTTTTTATTTAAATTATCGTTTTGGTCTTTTTTAATGTCTTTGTAAAACGAATTTTTAAATGAATTAAAGTTTCTAACAGCAGTTTTAAACGCGGCCCATGTTTCTTCATTTACTTCTGAAGGTACTTTACCAGCTGCAAAAAACTCATTTCTAAGTGCCTCAACTTTTTGTATTTGTACCAGCCATTGCGAATGCGAATTTACTTTTTCGGTACCCAGAACTTCTATTTTTGCAATAATTTCCTTTTTAACTTCAAGGTTTTGCTGCTCGTTTGCTCTTTGGCTTTCAAATAAAAGTTCTCTTTTATCATGAATTTTTTTAGTTAACTCACTAAATTTATTCCAAATCACATCACGGTGTTCTTTAGAAACCGGTCCGATATCTTCTTTCCAGATTCTGTGTAAATCCTGTAATTCACGGAAAGCTTTGCTGATATCAGTTTCATTAACCAATTCTTCAACACGTGCAATAATTTTTTGCTTTTGATCTAAGTTATATTTAAAGTCTAAATCTCTTGCTTCACGATCTAAATGCAGATAATCATAGAAATTTTCTACATGAAAGTGATAATTATTCCAAACGTGATTGTATTTATCTTTCGGAATTGATCCTGCATTTTTCCATCTTTCTCTTAAATCATTAAAATGTTTAAGCGTGTCTTTGATGTTTTCCTGCGGATTTATAAGTTCTTTTAGTTCTTCAACAATAGCAAGTCGATTCTCTAAATTTGTTTTTAAATTAGTTTGTAAATGTTTAAAATGAACATTTCTTTTTTCTCTAAAGATGTTGTAATATTCGTCAAATTTAGATTTTAAAGGAGAATGATATTCAAACTCTTCATTCGGATCCTCTTTAGAAGCATTAAATTCTTCTTTTTTCTCCTCTATAAGATGGTTGTATTGTAATAAGAATGATTTTTTAATTTCTTCAATATGATCTTTTACAGACATTACTTTATCTGTATTGACAAGTGTTTTCAATTCATCAACAAGCGCATCCATTGAAAAAGTGTCATAATCCTGCATAGGAATATCATGACGCTCTTTTAGCGTCTCATCTTCACTCTCTTCGGCATTCGAATTTGTAATAGCGTCTAATGCCGTTTGATGATTTGCTTCCGCAGTTTCATCAGCACTTTCTATTTCATTTTCGGGTGCTATCACTGTCTCTGAAGTTTCAATTGCATCATTTTCTATAGAATCACTAATTTCGATTCCAGCTTTTCCGTCTGCCTCTTGCAGGTTATCATTCTTTTCTTCTAACATTTTAAATGTATAAGTATATTGATTTAAACATTGCGAAAGATAGTAAAGGTGTTTCTAAATACAAAATAAATCGTTTGTTTATCTGCTATTTTGCGGTGAAATTCTTATTTATTGAAGTGATTTAAGATTATGATACTTGTTTTTTCGCTTTATTTTTGAAGTAAATTTAAATTTAAAAACAATATCGTTTTAAGAAAAACAATTATAAAATAATATTTTAGTAAAGAAGTTCTTATTTTAATTAAAGCTTAAAATAGAATTAGCATTCCAACTTCAATACCAAAATTATAAGACTTATGACTTCCAAAACCCACGCTTGGATGAATATATGCCATATCGTTTGCTGTTATTCTTCTGCCAAATTCTAAAAAAGCATTGTTTGGAAATCCCTTGTTTGTAGCGTTATATCTAAAGGCAGCATCTGCAGCAATCCAGTTTTTTCCGATTATAAACATGAAATAGTTTTCAAATGAGGTCGTATTTATGTCATCTCTATTGTCAGAGCCTGCAAAACTAAGCTGGTTTTCTAAAGAAGAAATCCATAGTATTTTATCTTTCTTTAAATATTTTCCATAGAAAACTGCGGGAGCGAAAACCCATTTTCCGGATCCGCGAGCGGGATCAGTTGCAGAATTAGAAATGACTCTGGCGCGAAAAGCAATTCCGCCATTTTGATGTTCTAAATAAGGAATATAACTAATTCCGGCACCAATATCACCAATTCCGGTTTTATTATCAGAACTTGAGTTGGTTGAAATTAAAGGAAGATCTAATCTTAAATTCCACGCTTTGTTGGCTATAGGGTGTAAAAATCGAAGCTCGGTGGTATTAAATGACCCGGAATCTGTATCTAAATATTCATTAAATAATAAAATGGTTTTTAGATAATAATGATAGCGCGCCTCTGTATATACATTTTTGGCAGCTTCTTCAGTATCCTGAGCTTTTGCGAAAAAAGTAATAAAAAAAAATAGCAGTAAAAAAAGGTAGAGTTTTTTCATAACTACTTGTAAATGAGTAGTCTAAAAGTACGAAAATTACCTTAATATTTTATCCTCTGCTGTTTTTTATTTATTCCATATTTTCCATGCTTTTTCAGCCTGAAAAATAAGCATATCATAACCGTTTTTAATTATTGCTCCTTTTTCTTTAGCATTTTTTAAAAATTGCGTTTCGGCAGGATTATAAATTAAATCGTAAGCGATGTGTTTATCTGTAAAAAACTCATACGGAAGATTAGGACAAGCTTCAATATTCGGACTTGTTCCTACTGGAGTACAGTTGATTATGATTTGAAAATTATCAAATGTAGTTGCATTTATCAAATCGTAATCAATAATATTTTCTTTTGCTTCTCTGGAAACAAAAGTATAAGGAATATTAAGTTCGTCAAGAGCAAAGGCAACACCTTTTGATGCGCCCCCTGTACCCAGAATAAGCGCTTTTTTATGATGTGGTTCTAATAAGGGCTTTAAAGACTTTTTAAAGCCATAATAGTCTGTATTGTATCCTTTTAGTTTTCCTTTTTTGGTGAATTTAATGGTGTTAACAGCCCCAATTAAGGCTGCTTTTTTTGATAATTTATCTAAAAACGGAATAACTTGTTCTTTGTAAGGAATTGTTACATTTAAACCATTTAAATCAGGATTGTTTTTGATTAATCCGCTGAAATGATTGATTTCAGAAATATCAAAATTTTCATAGCTATTGCCTAAAAAAACTTCATCATTAAACTTTTCAGTAAAATATCCTTTTGAAAATGAGTAACTAATATTACGCCCTAATAAGCCAAAACGTCTTTTTAAAATATCAACCATTATTGTTTTCTATGTTTCTCAATATAATTTCTAACCATTTTTTTTGCCCAGACAACCGGAAATAAATCTTCAATTAAAATATAATTATCAAAGTTTAAACGTAACCCGTTGCTTAAATGGAATTTTGCTTTTGTGTTGTCCTGAATCATAAAGTACAATCCGGCTAAACGATATTCTATTTCGTTTTCTTCAGGAAAATATTCTGTAGCCTGCAATAAAGTTTGAATTGCGCTTTCAAATTCTCCTAAAAATTGTAAAATATCAACCCAGAATAACCAGGTGTCTAATGCATAATCACCAAATTCTACCGCTTTTCTGTACCCAAATTCTGCTTCTTCAAAAAAGTTCATTTGTTTGTTGATCGTTGCATAACGTTTCCAGTACAAACGATTTTGATTGTCGATAGCTAATGCCTTATTGACAAAAAATAATGCTTTTTGAAAGTTTTTCTGGCGAACATGAAAATCAGTAATCGCAATCCAGCCTTTGTCTAAAAGCGGATCTTCATGTACTGTTTGATTGTAATATTGAAGCGCTTTTACAGAATTTCCAAGTTTTTCATAACATTTACCAATTCGCAATAATGCATACGAAGTCGCATCGTCTAATTCGATGGTGCGGTTGTAGCTTTCAATTGCTTCGTTGTATTTTTTAAGACGTTCGTAAGCTTTTGCTTTTTCCATAAAAGCACCTAAAAACTCATCGTCGATAAGTGTTGCATAATCAAAAGCACGAATGGCGTTTTCGTATTCTTTTACCCCATAATGCAAACGTCCAAGTTGATGCCAGGCGATTTCGCTATATGGATTTTTGTTGATATAGTCGTTAAGATAAAGAATAGCTTCCTGATTTTGATCTAAAAATTCAAAACAGTAAACTACATTGTATAAGGCAGATTGATCTTCTAAATCTTCTTCAAGACATTTGATGAAACTGTCTTTTGCCATCTCGAGATTATCCATGAAAAGATATTCCATTCCAATCAGGTTATACACGTCAGCGTAGTCGTCAGTATATTGCAAGGCAATTTTAAGCAATTCTACAGCTTTTTCGTGTTGATCTCTTTTAGAACAGATATTGGCTTTCTGAATGTAAATTTCCTCGTTGTTTGGTTCAATTGCATACAACTCATTTAATAGCTTTTCAGCGATTTCAAGTTTGTCGTCATAAACCAGCATTTCTACTTGTACTAATTTTAAGCCTGTAGATTTTGGGTGTTGGTCTAATGCAAGTTTTAAGGCCTTTTTTGCTAAATTAGCCTTACCTATATCTAAATAATGAAGAATAATTTCTTCAAATTCTTCAGAATCAAAAAAGAGTACTTTGTTAGTTTTTAACATCGACTCAAATTTGGATAGGGATAGGTTATAATCTTCTTCTTCGTTGCTTAATTGCATACTTTGTTTTATTTGAAATTAGCCTGTTATAAATTTAGGCAACCATATTATTGTTGTGCGGAATAGAAATTAATTGTTTTGAACAATTTAATTAACAATATGGACAGAATTCACATTCTGTTTTTAATCATAATCTTCTGAAATGTAAAAGATTATTCGTTATTATTCTTCTTTTTAATGTAAAGCTTTAATTAAGCTTTTTGTTGTCTTTTAATGATTTGATCCATAACTTCTAAAATTATGGCGCAGCCTTCTTTTATTTCTTCTTCAGAAATGGTTAACGGAGGCGTTATTCGTATAGCGCATCCTTCAAATAGTAACCAGAATAAAATAAGACCTTTGTCCTGACAGCTTAAAATAACTTCATTGGTTATTTCGGCTGTTTCGGTCATTGCGGCAAGCATTAATCCTTTTCCTCTAACTTCCTTTATCAAAGGATGTACCAAAAGCGATCTGAACAGTTTTTCCTTATCTAATGCTTCCTGCATTAAATTAGTTTCAGTTAATTCCTGCAAAGTAGCTAAACAAGCTGACGCAATGACAGGATGACCCCCAAAGGTTGTTATATGCCCTAATTTAGGATTTTCTGTCAAAAGGTCCATTTTTTCTGCTGAAGCTGTAAAAGCTCCTACAGGCATTCCGCCACCCATACCTTTACCCATAACAACAATATCCGGAACAACATCGTAATTTTGAAAACCAAATAGTTTTCCCGTTCTGCCAAAACCAGGTTGAATTTCATCTACAATCATCATGGCACCAACTTCATCACAACGTTTACGGACTTTCTGTAAAAAGTTATCGTGAGGCTGAATAAACCCCGCACCGCCCTGAATTGTTTCAAGTAGAATTGCTGCAGTTCTGGTTGTTATTTTTTGTAAATCTTCTTCGTTGTTAAAGGTAATAAAATCAACGTCAGGAAGCAATGGTCGAAAGGCTTGTTTGCGTTCTTCAAATCCCATAACGCTCATAGAGCCCATTGTGTTGCCGTGATATGCATTATGACATGAAATAAGCTGACTACGACCTGTTGTTCTTTTGGCTAATTTAAGGGCGCCTTCAATTGCTTCTGTGCCTGAATTAACCAAATATGTTTTATTTAAAGATTCCGGCAGGAGTGAAGCAAGTAACTTGCAATACTGAACGGCCGGACTTTGAGAGTATTCGCCATAAACCATTACATGCGAATATTTGTCTAACTGATCTTTTATAGCCTGATTTACCCTCGGATGCTGATGCCCTAATGTACAGGCAGAAACGCCGGCAACAAAATCTAAATATTTTTTATCGTTAGTATCGTAAATATAAGAGCCAATGGCATGTGAAACTTCCATTCCTAACGGATAAGGAGAAGTTTGTGCCTGGTATTTTATAAAATCTGGATTCATTTTTTTGAGGTTCTAAGTTGCTAAGCTACTAAGATTCTAAGTTTTTTAGTTTTGGATAGAAAACTGAAAACTGCGACTGAAAACTACTTCTTTGCTTTGGCAGTTTTTGTCGTATCCGCTTTAGCTGTATTTGTTTTTACAGCGGGTTTCTTTTTACCGTAATCAAGTGTTTCTTTCCTGACTTTCATCGGGACATTTTCTTTTGCGTTTTCGTCTTTTCCTTCCTGAATTAATTTATCATTCATTTCATTTTCTTCGGCCGTAAAAATATCATCTTTCGATTTTATCCTCTCATCTCCGCGCCAGACCAAACCTCTTAATTTACGGGCATTTTCGGGTAAATCAGCTTCGGGATAAATATCACCATCTACTTTATTGAAAAAAGTAATGGTTTCAACCGCATTATTCTCTAAAATAAGATTGATTTTACTGCTTACATTTTTATTAATTCCGATGAGTTCATTCGCGTCATTTCGCATATAATAAATGACTTCGGTATTTTTGATGACGTCAACATCATGCAGTTTTCCTTCTTTGAATTTTCCAAATAAATTAAGTCCTTTTACCTGATTAAAACCGGTGCTGAGCGTGTCCCGCGAGACCAGAAATGTATTGTTGAGAACTTTTAGCGAATCCAGTTTTTTGGTGTTATTATCACCAATTAAATGCATGATATCTCCGGTAATTTGATTTTCGCCATTCCATAAAATCGGATTTCCAATTAGTTTTGTCAAAGCCGTTTTAGAATTAGAATGAATCGAATCACATTTTCCGCTCATATCAGTTTTGTAAAAACGAACATTATTATAAGCTCTCAAAATACGTTCGCCTTCTTTTCCTGTAACCATTAGTTTTTTTCCATGAATGTAAACCGAATCATTTTCAACTAAGTTAATTGCAACAGCTCTTTTTGTTACAAACATGGAATCCTTTAGTTTGTATAATTCTGCATAATGGCCTTTTACAATTCCTTTATTGATCGAATCCGTGATTTTTACATTTCGTGTTGCCGAAGCAAATTCGGTATTTCGATTATAAAATAAACTATCGCCTTCTATGCGCCTGTCATCATATTTTATGTACGAGTTTCGAACAAAATGGGCTATGTTTTTCTTCGTATCGTAAAATCCTTTTTCGGTATAAATATAATTGGCTTTACTTGTAATTGTCGACGGACCAAGTAAATAACTATGGCCTGAATTGCTATAATAATCTAAATGATTTGATTTGATAACATATTTTGGATTCGTAATTGTCACTTCGGTCAAAAACTGAAATTTCTTTTGAGCAACATAATAACGACCTGATTTACTTACCAAAGTATTGTCTTTATTTACAATTGTTCCTTTTGAGTTATAAAAAACTTCCTGAACATTTCGGTCAAAATTAATGGTATCTGTTTGCAAAGTAGCGTCCGGAGAACTCATAACAGCATCTCCTGTGGCGAAAGCTTTTTTGAAATTTCCGTTATATTCGGCGTATTTACTATTAAGAAATAAAGTATCTCCCTGCACCAATTGTACATTACCAAAGGCTTTTAGATAGTTTTCTTTTTGAAAAAAATAAGCTTTATTGCAAGTTAGTACAACACCATCATGATTTACTTTTACATTTCCGGTTAGTAAAAGCGCATCCGGCATTAATTCCTGATTGACATCGGAATAATCAGCATTTTCGACAATAATTTTTTTAGGTGCCTGCGCAAAAATACTTTGAACACTTAAAAACAGCAAACAATAAGATATGAAAAAGAGTAATTTCTTCAATTGATTAAATTTTTGTCAAATTTATGAAAAAGGTTACAACCTTTGAGGATATTAGGATTAATTTATATTTTTTATCAGGTTCAGAGGTTCATAGTGGCAAAGATGCAAAGTAGTATCTTCTAACAGAATCTAATTTATAGACAATATATAGCGTAGAGACGCACAGCAGTGCGTCTAACCCAAAGAAGATCAAGAAAAACCTTTGTACCTATGAACCTCTTTTAAGTTACCAACAAAATTTAAAACTATTTCGTTGTAGTTTGATTTTATGATTATAAATCGAAATCAGTTTCTTTTGAGTTTTAAAAATTAGCTTAAATTTAAAAAATGGTTTCTGCTTATTGATTTATCTTTAAATTTAAATTCAGAAACGTTTATAAACGATTATGATAAATAAAAGAATTTTGGTTGTAGGAATGGCTGTAACGATGCTGTTTTCGGCATGCAAAACAAACGATTTTAGAATGAATACAGCAAATGAAGAAAATACTGCAAATAGAAAAATTGTAGTATATCAGGTTTTTACACGTTTATTTGGAAATAAAAATACAAACAACAAACCTTGGGGAACAATTGAAGAAAATGGAGTAGGAAAGTTTAATGATTTTACAGACAAAGCGCTTCATGAAATTAAAGATTTAGGTGTTACTTATATTTGGTATACCGGAGTTCCACATCATGCTTTGGTTAAGGATTATACAGCTTACGGAATTTCAAATGACGATCCCGAAGTAGTTAAAGGCCGTGCAGGATCACCGTACGCGGTAAAAGATTATTATAATGTAAATCCTGATTTGGCTGTAAATCCGGCAAATAGATTGCAGGAATTTGAGGCTTTAATAGCTCGCACACACAAAGCAGGTTTAAAAGTAATAATAGACATTGTTCCCAATCATATTGCCCGAAAATACGAAGGGAAAAACAATCCCGAAGGAGTTAAAGATTTTGGTTCTGATGATAATATAAATGTAGAATATAGTCGCGATAATAATTTTTATTATATACCGAAAAATCATTTTGAAATCCCGGATGGAGATATTCCTTTAAACGGAGAAAAAAATCCAATGGTTGACGGTTTCTTTGATGAAAACCCTGCTAAATGGACAGGAAACGGATCCCGAAAGGTAAAACCGGATCAAAATGATTGGTACGAAACCGTAAAAGTAAATTACGGAATTCGTCCGGATGGTTCAAAAGATTTCCCTGAACTTCCTTCGGGATTTGATCAAAAATCATATCAAGAACATTTTGCTTTTTGGCAGGAAAAAGACGTTCCGGATTCGTGGAAAAAATTCAAATCTATCGCTTTGTATTGGACAGCAAAAGGTATCGATGGTTTTCGTTATGATATGGCCGAAATGGTCCCGTACGAATTTTGGAGTTATATGAATTCGGCTATCAAAATGAAAAATCCTGATGCTTTTTTATTGGCAGAAGTTTATAATCCAAATGAATATCGCAATTACATTCGTTTAGGGAAAATGGATTATTTGTATGATAAAGTAGAGACTTATGACAAACTAAAAGATATAATTAGAGGGAAATCGTCGCCAGATGGATTATCGGATATTCAAAAAGGAATGTCGGATATTGAGCATCATATGTTGCATTTTTTGGATAATCATGACGAACAACGTTTGGCAAGTCCTGAATTTGCAGGAACACCCGAAAGAGGAAAACCTTTGATGGTGGTTTCAACAACAATCAGCACATCGCCAACAATGGTGTATTTTGGGCAGGAAGTAGGAGAGGCCGGAAATGAAAATGCAGGTTTCGGTACGCGTTCCCGAACTTCAATTTTTGATTATATCGGAGTTCCAAATCATCAACGCTGGATGAATGAAGGAAAATTTGATGGAGGGCAACTTTCTGAATCAGAAAAAAACTTACGTGATTTTTACAAGCGATTATTGAATTTTTCGATTAACAGTTCAGCTTTAATGGGGAGTTTTCAGGAAATTCAATCTGCAAATCGCCAGAATAATATGGGTTATGATGAATTGATTTATTCTTATGTTCGTTGGTCACAAAATCAAAAACTAATAATAGTTGCCAATTTTTCATCTGAAAAAACAAGCGAATTTGATTTGAAGATTCCAGCAGATATTATTTTAAAATGGAGTTTAAAAGATGGAAAATATCAGCTAACAGATCAATTGTATCAAAAGAGTTCTATTCAGTTAGAAGTAACAAATGGAGAAGGAATAGTAAAAATTAAAATTAACCCTTCAGAATCTTTTATCTACGAGTTAAAATAGATTTGTTTCAAGACAAGTCGATAACTTTAAATATTAAAACAAAAAAGCTGATACTTAATTTGTATCAGCTTTTGTTTTATACTTTTCGAACTTTCTTTAAAGCTTCAATGTAGTTTTCGTTTACTTTTTCCCAATTGATATGTTTGTAAAAAGCATCAATATAACTTCCTTTTCTATTTTGATAGTCAAGATAGTAAGCATGTTCCCATAAGTCAATCCCTAAAATTGGAGTTCCCGGAACCAAAGCATTTCGCATCAACGGATTGTCTTGATTTTCAGTAGTAGTTACCTGAAGTTTGCCTAGTTTATCAACTACCAGCCAAACCCAGCCAGAACCAAATTGTTTTGTAGCCTGACCTTTAAACTGATTAGTAAGATTATTAAAAGAACCAAATTCCTTATTAATAGATCCTGCTAAAGTATCCTGAGGCGTTTGTTCCTTAGGTGTTAAAAGATTAAAATACATCGTGTGGTTGTAATACCCACCTGCATTTTGACGAAGCTTAGCATTATTAAGATCTAACTTTTTTAAAATATCCTCAATTGGCATATTTTCAAACTCCGTAGACACAATCTCTTTATTCAGATTATTTGTGTACGATACATAATGTTTCGAATAATGCGTTTCTAAAGTAAGAGAACGAATTTCGGGAGCCAGTGCATCGTAAGAAAAAGGTAATTTGAGCAGTCCAAAAGAACCAGGCTCTGCTTTTACTTCGTCTGGAGAACCAATGGTTATTTTTTCCTCCTTTGTTGGCAAAGGTACTTCAACAACTTCAGTTAGCTTATTATTGTCGTTACAAGAAAATAATATTAAAAATGAAGCCGAAATTGTCAAACAGGTGATGATTTTCTTCATGATAGAAATTATTTTGATGTTAGAGAATTAATTATTGCAATATAATTTTCTTTTGCTTCATCAATCGAAATATGACTAATTTGCATCCATGCATTTGTTTTGAACGCATCGCGCAAATCAAAATTTTCAGATTGATTGTATACTGCGGTTCCAAAAGTTGCCTGTTTGTAATACGCATAAAGCCTTAGCTGCACATCTTGCGGCAGCGAGGCCTGAGTCATTTTTAAAGCAGTTTCTACAGCCTCTAAAAAGCGAGTATCTAATTCTTTTTGAGTCATTTATGCTTTTGTAGCGATAATAGTTTTGCCTCCAATTGCTTTTTGGTTCAACTCTACATTAATTTCTGTACCTAAAGGTAAAAATAAATCTACTCTAGAACCAAATTTAATAAATCCGGCATCAGTACCCTGAACAACCTGCATTCCTTCCTGAGCGTAGTTTACAATTCTACGCGCCAAAGCACCTGCAATTTGTCTGTATAATATTTGTCCAAAAGTTTCATTTTCAATTACAACCGTTGTTCTTTCATTTTCTTCGCTTGCTTTTGGATGCCATGCTACTAAAAATTTTCCCGGATGGTATTTGCTAAATTTAATAATACCGTCCATAGCATAACGCGTAACGTGCACATTTATAGGCGACATAAAGATAGAAACCTGTAAACGTTTGTCTTTAAAAAATTCACCTTCGTAAACTTCTTCAATTACCACAACTTTCCCGTCTACCGGAGCAAGAATGTGATCGTTGTTTCTGATTGCGATTCTTTTAGGATTTCTAAAAAATTGCAAAATGATAATCAAAACTACTACGCCGGCAATTTGTACCAGCATTCTTAGCCAGGTAATATCAATGAATTTGTCAGCAATTAAAAGCACAGCAACTGCAAAAACAGTACCTAATAAAATGGATGGGCCTCCCTCTTTATGAAACATAATATAAAATTTGGTAAAATAAATATATAACTGGTGCTACAAATATAACACTATCTAATCGATCTAAAACACCTCCGTGTCCCGGCATTATCGAACCGCTGTCTTTTACGCCAGCAATTCTCTTAAATTTTGATTCAATCAAATCTCCTATTGTCCCAAAAACACTAACAATGAGGGCAATTATCATCCAAATTAAAATAGATTTATTGCTAAACTCAGGAGTAGGCTGAATATAAAATTTAGAAATTAAAAAACCTGCAAAAGCCGCAAAAACAACTCCTCCAAAGAAACCTTCAATGGTTTTTTTAGGAGAAATACGTTCGAATAATTTATGTTTTCCAATAGACTTACCAACCAAATAAGCAAAAGTGTCATTGGTCCAGATTAAGATAAATAAGCCAATTATGATTTTTGGATTATAAGCTGCAATTCCAAAAGAAATTTTGACTATAAAAAGAAATGGTAACATGATGTATCCAACTAAATAAATGTATTTTGATACTTTACTTATGATCTGAGTGTCATCAAACAGAAACACGATACATTTTATAGAAATAATTAATGTAATAATGAGTAATACAGTGAATAATTTATCTGTATTAACGGTAAGAAGGGTGCTTTCTTTTAAAATTTTACTGATGTAACCTTCAGTTTCAGTTCTATAAAAACTGATTAAAGATACAATTGAATAAAAAAGCGAAACAAATAGTATAGCAAAGTACTTGTTGATTTTTACTAAATTACAAAATTCATAAGTTGCTATGACCAGAAATATACCAAAAAGAATGATAAAGCTCTCTGTAGAAAACAGAATTGAAGTTAAAAGTAAAGCGATATAAACAGCACCAGAAATGGTTCTCTTGAGTGTTTCATTCATCTTAAAGGTCCTCTAAAAGCAATAAATACAGATTCTTGGCAACACTTCCGTATTGTGTAAAATCTTCTTCTTTTGCTTTTTCGAAATATTTTATGGTGGTGATATTGGTAGGATAGTCTCTTTCGTATTTGCGTTTAATAGCGCTTAGTCCGTCGCTTTTCATTGGCAGCATCTGGCTTGTTGTGGCCACAATTACAATGTTTGGAGGTAGTTCGTTTGGTTTGTTTTGTTTGATTTGTTTTGATGAAAATAAAATAGATCCTTCGTCAGCAATTAAATTTTCGCAGGTTGCAAATAAAAATTTTGGATTTGAAGGAGAAAGATATGATAATTTATTTTCTTCTAATAAGCTAAATAAAGCAGGTTCATAACATAAAACTTCTTTTTCAAACCAATCATTTTCTTCAAGGATATTTTCAAACTGTTCAGCTACTTCCTGTTTGTTTTCACAATACAAAAATTTACCGCCATTTTTCTTGAAATTAAAAATGAATCTTTCATCTATAGACAAATGACTATCCTGAACGGGAGAGCCTGCATATTCACTTTCGTTTTCTTCATCAGAAGCGGCGTCGCTGGAACCAAATATTTTTTTGAAAAAATTCATTTTTATATGAAATACTTTACATGTTAATTGAAAACGTTCAAAGATAAAAAAATCTTAATTCAAAAGGCTATTTTGAATTAAGATTTTAATAAATAATGTATATTTCCTGAATAATTTACGAAACTACTTCTTCTAAATTTTTGTCAAAAGTACGTTTTCCGAAAATCGTTTCTAAGTCATCTTTAAAGATAACTTCTTTTTCTATTAAGATGTCAGCCAATTGATTTAACTTGTCTTTGTTTTCCTGTAAAATTTGAATTGCTCTTTGGTATTGACCTTCAATTAATTCTGAAATTTCTTTGTCAATAACTTTCGCAGTTTCATCAGAATATGGTTTAGAAAAATTATATTCGCTTTGTCCGCTTGAATCATAATAAGTAACATTTCCGATTTTATCATTCAAACCATAAATTGTTACCATCGCACGAGCCTGACGCGTTACTTTTTCTAAATCGCTTAATGCTCCCGTAGAAATTCTGTCAAAAGTTACCTTTTCAGCAGCTCTTCCGCCCATAGTAGCACACATTTCGTCCAACATTTGATCTGTTCTCACGATTTGTCTTTCTTCCGGTAAGTACCATGCAGCTCCCAAACTTTGTCCACGAGGTACAATAGTTACTTTGATAAGTGGTGCAGCATGCTCTAACATCCAGCTTACAGTTGCATGACCAGCTTCGTGAATTGCGATTGCTCTTTTCTCTTCTGGAGTAATAATTTTGTTTTTCTTTTCAAGACCGCCAATGATTCTGTCAACAGCATCTAGGAAATCTTGTCTGTCTACAGCAGCTTTGTTGTTACGGGCAGCAATCAAGGCAGCTTCGTTACATACATTTGCAATATCAGCACCAGAGAATCCCGGAGTTTGTTTTGCTAAGAAATCAAGATCAAGACCTTCAACTTTTTTGATAGGAGCTAAGTGCACTTTAAAGATTTCAGCTCTTTCGCGAATGTCTGGCAAGTCAACAAAAATTTGTCTGTCAAAACGACCGGCACGCATTAAAGCTTTATCAAGAACATCAGCTCTGTTTGTCGCAGCCAAAACAATTACGTTTGAGTTTGTACCAAAACCATCCATTTCTGTTAATAACTGGTTCAAAGTATTTTCTCTTTCGTCATTTCCGCCTGACATATTGCTTTTTCCTCTTGCTCTACCAACAGCATCGATCTCGTCGATGAAAATAATAGCAGGAGATTTTTCTTTAGCTTGTTTAAACAAATCACGAACACGTGAAGCACCAACACCCACGAACATCTCAACAAAATCAGAACCTGATAATGAGAAGAATGGAACCTGAGCTTCACCGGCAACCGCTTTTGCAAGCAAAGTTTTACCAGTTCCCGGAGGTCCTACAAGTAAGGCCCCTTTCGGAATTTTACCTCCAAGATTGGTATATTTTTCAGGGTTTTTAAGGAATTCTACAATTTCTTGTATTTCCTCTTTTGCACCTTCTAAACCAGCTACATCTTTAAATGTAGTTTTGATATCAGTTTTTTCGTCAAACAACTTTGCTTTTGATTTTCCAATATTGAAAATTTGTCCGCCACCGCCACCAGCACCGCCTGACATTTTACGCATAATGAAAATCCATACACCAATAATGATGATGATAGGAAGTAAGCTGATTAAAATATCGCTCCAGTTATTTTTTTGAAGGAAGTTAAAATCTTTCAGTTTGCCTTCGCCAACTGCTTTTTCTAGTTTTGTTTGAAAAATTTGATCGTTACCAATTTCTAAAGTATAATGAGGGCCTTTATTTGGTCTGTCAAAAATATCTTTAGCTACTTTTTTATTGGCAGCATCTTTAAGAGCTGCAGCATTTAAGTATACTTCAGCTTCAGCTTTATTATAAACGATTACTTTTTCAATTTGTCCTTTTTCCAATAATACATTGAATTTAGAAGAGGTTAATTGAGCAGGTTCGCTTAAGTTAGATCCACCGGTTGCAAAACTTATAAATAAAAAAACTAGAAGTATTGCAGTATATATTAACCAGGGACTTATTTTAAATTTACTCGGATTTGGATTATTATCTTTAGCCATTAGAAGAAATTTTCTTTAGTATTTGTTTTCGATTGTAGTTATTTTGGCGTCACCCCAAAGGCTTTCGATATTGTAATATTCACGAATGTGTTTCTGGAAAACATGTACGACGATGTGCACATAATCCATAAGAACCCATTCCGCGTTATCGGTTCCTTCTACGTGCCACGGTTTATCTTTTAAGTCTTTTGATACTGTTTTTTGAATTGAATTTACAATGGCGTTAACCTGAGTGTTAGAGTTACCGTTGCAGATAACAAAATAGTCACAAACAGCCGTGTCTATCTCTCTTAAGTCAAGAATATCGATATCATTTCCCTTTACTTCTTCAATCCCTTTGATTATGTTCGCCAATAGAACATCATTATTAATAGTCTTTTTCGCCATGAATTATTTTATATGATTTTGTAAAGTTACCAATTTTTGTGATTAATTTTGAACCTTAACAAAATATTAAATTAAGTATAAATAAATTATTTTAATGAAACTAATCAAACTCGATGCCATAGATTCTACAAACGATTTCCTAAAAGCTTTAGCAAGTCAGGACGAGCTTGATAATTTTACCGTCGTAACGGCTGAAAATCAGACAAAAGGCAAGGGGCAGATGGGTTCGAAATGGCAGTCTGAATCAGGTAAAAACTTAATTATGAGTGCCTTGGTAAAGGATTTTCTATATAATAATGAACAGGTTTTTAATCTGAGCATTGTAGTTTCATTAGCCGTAATCGAAACTTTAAAATCTTTTGATATTCCTAATTTATGTATAAAATGGCCTAACGACATAATGTCATACAATAAAAAAATTGGTGGCATACTTATTGAAAATACCCTCAAAAGTGATGGCAGAATCGTGTCAGTAGTTGGATTAGGCTTAAATGTAAATCAAACCAACTTCACCGAATTGCCACATGCGTCTTCATTGGCAGTAATTACCGGAAACACATTTGATAAAGATATTCTTCCTGCTTTAATCATCGACAAAATACAAGAGAAAATAGGATTATGGGAAACCAATTCAACCAATTTTTGGAAACAATACTTCAATACTTTATTTAAAAAAGGAATTCCAATGCCTTTTAAAAACCCATCAGGGCAAAATTTTATGGGAATTATTCAGGGCGTTTCTTCTATCGGAAAGATACAAATTTTATTAGAAGATGATTCTGTTTCGGAATTCGATATAAAGGAAGTTCAAATGCTATACTAAGTTACTAAGGTTCTGAGATGCTAAGATGCTAAGTTTTTTATATATATAATTTAGGATTGTCAAATAGAAACTTTGCGACTTTGCGTCTTTGCGCGAGATAAAAATCTGCTTAATCTGCAAAATCTGCATGAAAAAATCTTTAAAACCCTTCAATCTGTAGCATAAAAAAAGCCCAATCATTAAGATCAGACTTTTCAAAATTTATAATTTACAATTAACAATTCACCATTAAAGTTTGGTCATATTAGTTGCCAAAGTTTCAATGAATTTGCTAATTGGTCCTTTAATCATCATGGCCATCATTGGGTTAAATTCACCCTCAAATTGCAATTGAACAGCGCTTGATGCATCAGAAACACTTTCGATATTCGAAACCAAAGTAAACGGAAGTTTATCACTTGCAGCACCCAAAACAATTTTGTTTGGCGCTACTTTTTCCTTCATTTTTAATTTTATTTCCGGCATACCTTTCAGTCCAAAAATAAAAGCATCTTCGCCAATTACTTCAAATTTAGCAATATTATCCGGCATTAATTTTTCGAAATTCTTTACATCAGTCAATAAATCAAATAAATCCTGAGCTGATTTCTGAACAGTAACCTTTGGACTTTCTAAGTTCATATTTTATTTTTTTATTTTTTGTTAAATCAAAAGTAAATCTACAATCTAAAATTATTTAACCGCAAAGAGCGCAAGGTTTTTTGATTTTGATTGTAAATCTTTATGTACAAAAGTTCGCAAAGCTGGATTTAATAAATTCCAATTTTTATCCCGAAGTCTCGAGACCAAATTCAAAAATCTTGCATCTAAAATCTTGCATCTTGCATCAATCTAAAATCTAAAATCAACAATCTAAAATTATTTCTCCTCCTGCATCCACGTCGATGGCTCTTCACTCCATTCCTGTAAAGTCGACTGTTGATCTTCGGTAATGTATTGTTTTTGAACGGCTAAGTCTAATAAATTTTCGTAATTGCTTAACGTAAACAAATCGATATTTGCATTTTTGAAGTTCTCTTCAGCAACGCCAAAACCGTATGTAAAAATTGCCGCCATACCTTTAATGTTAGCACCTTCGTTGCGTAAAGCTTCTACAGCCATTAAACTGCTGTTTCCGGTACTAATTAAATCTTCAACGACAACCACGTTCTGACCTTTTTGCAAAAATCCTTCAACCTGATTTTGTCTTCCGTGTTTTTTCGCTTCCGGGCGCACATATACGAACGGCAATCCAAGGCTTTCAGCAACAAGTATTCCAATTCCAATAGCTCCGGTGGCAACTCCGGCAATTACATCTGGTTTCCCAAATTGTTTCTCAATATTCTTCGCAAACTCGTCGCGAACGTAATTTCTTATAGCCGGAAATGAAAGAATTAACCTATTATCACAATAAATAGGAGATTTCCATCCAGAAGCCCATGTAAAAGGATTTTCTGGATTCAATTTAATTGCATTTATTTGCAAAAGTAATTCGGCTGTTTTTTCGGCAGTATCTTTATTAAAAATCATAGTACAAATGTATAAAGTTTTTGTGAACGACAAACCACTTTTTTTGACAAATGAAATCTCAAAAGAGACCGATTTTCAATTGTTCTTGTTAGAGAGTATTGATATTGAGCATCTTATAGTGAAAATGTTTCAAAATAAAATTCAAAAGGCTTATTTGTATTATCCTGACGAAAAGGAAATCATGAAGACCTTAAAAGCTAAAATTCCCGTAAATAAAGCCGGCGGGGGATTAGTTTACAACAAAAAAGGCGAAGTTTTATTCATTTTCAGAAACGGAAAATGGGATTTACCGAAGGGCGGAATCGAAAAAGGTGAAGAAATTGAAGACACCGCCATGCGCGAAGTCGAAGAAGAAACCGGCGTAGGCAAACTCACAATCACAAATAAACTCGAAAAAACCTATCACGTTTTCAAACGCAACGGAAAATACAAACTCAAAATCACACATTGGTTCGAAATGCAATCTGATTTTGAAGGAACTCCGGTTGGTCAGGAAAACGAAGGCATCGAAAAAGTAGCCTGGCTAAATCCCGAACAAATCAAAGAAGCCCTAAAAAACTCTTACGAAAACATCAAGTTACTTTTTGAAGAAGAGAATCAATTGCAGTAATAAATTCCAAAATTTTTAAATTCCAAATTCCAATATAGACCGTAATTAAGTTTCAGATTTGGAATTGGAATTTGGTCCCGAAGCTTCGGGATAAAAAATTGAGATTTAAATAATTTGGGCATGCCACCAATTAAAAAAAGGCCTAATCAACTTTGCGTTCATTAGGCCTTTTTTTAATTGCTGTCGGGCTATCCGCGCTACTTCGGTAGCTTGCTTCTATCCCTCATGCGAAAGCTACACTTTAAGAATAATCTTTATTTCAAGTTTCTGACAAGCTCTCCCAAATGTTCATTTTGCTGATTGCTGTGCGAAGTCTCCCGACTTCGTACCCGCTCCAATAATCTACAAAGAGAACTACGATAGCGCGGATTTGCAATCCGTACCCGCAAAGTAAGGCACAAACTTTATTTATTTTTTATATTTTCTTTCGTTGTGGGCTTTCAGAAGTGTTAGTTTATTATCGATTCTGTTAAATCTATTCTATTTGTAAAATGGCTAATATCTAAATTTCCAGAATTTCTTGAGTTATCAATATTTTCAAAAATACTTAGAAATTCATCATCAGCAGATTTATTTATTATTGAATGAACTAGTAATTTATTTTTGTTTAATGTAGCATCACGCTCGAATATTTTATTTCTTCTATAATCTTGATGAATATAATTAGTGTAAAATAATACTAGATATGCTTCAAGCCACATTAGTAATCTTTGTGTATCTTCATTTATTTTATTTTTTATTATTTTATAAAATTCTTCTTGTAGTTCGGGAACCGATAAGGTTTTAGATTTAATTTTATTGTAATAATTCTCATTAATTACTTTAGTGTATATGAGAAAAAGAAAAATTTCTGGAACCAAATACATGTTATCGCCAAATGACCTCATTGCCAAACGAGAATGAGAAAATATTTTTTCTTGTTGGCGAAGTGTGATGGAGTTATTTGAAAATAAAATATTAGAAATTTCTAAAAAAGATCTTTTATCGGAGGCTAATTCTCTATATTGTTTTCTTGAGCTTTTTTCTAAAAAATCATCAAATCCAAAATACGAATATAAGTATTTATGAAAAACATTATTTTCTGGTTCTGGAATAGAATATTCGATGTCTATAAAGCGTCTTAAGTATTCGTTTGAATCAATCTTATCACTTCCATAAACGCCACAAATTGCATTTCCAAGTTGTTCTTTATCAATGGATAGTACAAATATTATATCAGGAATAGAAAAGAAATGTTTTATTTGTTCTAAAATTGAAACTGCATAATTTGGTCTACATCGATCTAATTCATCAATGATAAATATTAATGGTTTTCCATCATTGTTATTAGCAATGAAATGCGATAAACCTGTTCTAAATTCTTTAATACCTTTCTTTTTGGCTGAATATTCATTGACATCATTTTCAAATAAATCAGAGGCACCTTTTGAGAGATCTACGATAGCATCTTTTATTTCCTTGGTATCAATATATCTATCGACAATAGATTGGGCAACAATCGGAACTAAATGTTTGGATAAGATTGATGCTTTTTTTAAAATACTTTTAAATTCAGGGTCTGCTGATTTTTTAGTTAATATTTTTAATTCACCCATAATTGCTACAAGTGGATTGTTTTCAAAATCATTTTCCCACGCATTGAAATAAACAGTTTTATATCCATTATTTATTAAGTCTTGCTTCCACATTTTTATAAATGTAGTTTTTCCAGTACCCCATTTATTATTTATGGCAAGAACAAAGCCTTCAGAATATGAATTAATAAGACCAGTTAAAACTTGTGAATATTTTTTTCGATCCAACTTACAATTTTCAAAAGGATTTTCTGGATCAATCGTTATTTCTGAATGTTTAATATTCATGTTTTACTTGTTTAATTTTAAATAAAGATAAAGACTATTGGTAAGGTAATATTACGGAAATCCATAATCAATTAAATTTTATTAGACTTAAGCCTAAATTTTGACAAAGTTCTATATGTAAAGCTTCTATCAAATAATCTACAAAGAGAATCAAAAAAAGAAAGGAATATAGGAATGGATACGAAGTCGGGAGACTTCGCACAGCGATTACTTAGACTTCTAAGTACTGACGAATTATATTATAGCTTATTTAAATCACTAATATTGATCCATCCTTTTGTTATTTTTTTCCCGAAATAAGTACAAAATGCTTTTCCGTTTTCTATTTTCTCAATACAAACAACATCTCCTTTTACTAAATATATTTTTGTTTGATTCGTATTTGATTGATCTTTATAAAAGAAAGATTTTGGTTTATCGATATATCTAATTTGTTTCCAATTTGTTTTTTTATCTAAAGTGAATTCTTCAGGTTTATCTGCAAAATGCTGTACATTCCAGCAACCTCCATGTTCTTCGGGAAGTTTGATTTTTATGGTTTTATTGTTTATTATTTCAATGGTACCAGAAATAACATCATCTTTCTTGTCTTCCGGATAATACGTTTTAATCGAGAATTTCTTTCCCGTAACTTTTCCTTCAATATAAAAAATACAGGAAAACTTAGGGTTTTGTGTTTCTTCATCCAAACCGGTATAACTTTCAAAATAACCAGTCAGAATATTCGAAGATGTATCATACGAAAGCTTCATTCCTGAATCATATTCGCCCGAGATTAATTTTTGTCCAGATGATAAATGTGAAAATAGTAATAATAAAAGAGTTAGAAAGATATTTTTCATGTTTTATGTAATTTTTATTGCCTTAGATTTTGCAGTTTTTACTTTTCAAATGTTTAATATAATTATCTAATCTTTGTCAAGTTCAAAACTTTGACAAAGATCTTCACGCACAGCTTTGCGATCTTAACCTTTACACAAAGCATTTCAAGCTAAAACAAAAACCTTAGCGAACTTTGCGGTAAAAAATTAAAGCAATCGATAAACAGGATATTGCAAATGCGCCTTTTCATAATAAACAGAGTGTTTATAAATCCAGTCCAACTGTGCTTCAGGATTTTTAGCAAACTCTCCGTCAGATTGTTTTTTGGTTTCCAATTCAGCTTTCAATTGCGGATTATTCTTTAATAATTTCGCTGCCGTATCTTCAAAAATATATTCAGAATAATGTTCTTTTTGCTGTAAAATGGCATCGAAGAAATTCCAATTAAAGAAAGAATCAACACCTTCAGGTTCAAAAGCTTCAACTAAATATTTTACACCTTTTTGATTTGTTGGAACCAGATAATCGCCTTTTGCAAAAGTCATTTTTGTAATTTTAGAAGTAACCTTTGTATTTTTATGAATATAATGTCCTTCATAAGCATTTGTAGACGTTTTAAAATCGGCAATTCTATAACTTTCAACCTCTATAATCGTATCGTTTTTAAATTGTTTAAACGAGATATTATTGTTCTTTAAAAGGTCAATAATATTCCAATAACCTCTCGGAATGATATAAGCAGAAGGTACAACAACATCTTTTACCGATTTGAATTCTTTGATATACGGAACATCTTTTTTATACGGTTTGTTTCGGTCGTAATACAAACGATTTCCGGTTGTGGCATCGCTTTTTTTGTAACCCGCTTCATACCCTAAAAACGAAAAAGTCGTTGCTTTTGTGCTGTCCAGTTCCCATTGTAAGGTATATGATTTTTTTGGCTGATATTGTTCGAGATTTTTCACTCGAAGCTCTTTTATCTTCTGATAATTGGCATCGGTAAAATCCATTGTAGATTTCATGTATTCGTACGTCATTTTTACACGTTCGGCATATTTTTTTAGCATATGTGTTTCCACCACAAAACCAATTGTATTAAACAGCGAAGTATAACCCGTTGTATAACGCGGACTATCAACAAACTGACCGAAACCTTTGTCTGGTGTATCTTTAAAAGAATCTACATAAGGAGTTGTTTCGATTTTCTTTTGCTGTAAATCTTTTACCAAAGCCGGCATCATTTCGTTATTCATAAAATCGCCCAAAAGGGTTCCTAACTTATTGTGCTGTGTCATAATATACGTTAGTTTATATTGATAATCAGAACCATTACTTACGTGATTATCGATAAAAACATCGGCATTTATTTTCTGGAAAATCTCGACAAAACTTTTTGTGTTTCGAGTATCAGATTTCATTAAATCTCGATTCAAATCATAGTTTCTGGCATTTCCTCTAAAACCATAAATTTCCGGTCCGTCCTGATTCGCTCTTGTAGTTGAATTTCTGTTTAAAGCACCGCCAATATTATAAACAGGGATACAAACTAAAACTGTGTTCTTTGGAGCTTTTACCTTTCCGGTTGCTAAATCTCTATAAAATTGCATTGTAGCGTCAATTCCGTCAGGTTCTCCGGCATGGATTCCGTTATTGATAAAAAGCACCGCTTTGTTTTTCTGGATTTTTTCAAAATCAAATTCTTTTTCAGGATTATAAACTACCATATGCAAAGGCTCACCAGAATCTGTTAATCCCATTTCTTTCATTTGAATCGTTGGAAAATCATTAGCCAAAAGTTTGAAATAGGCTATAGTTTCGGGATAAGAAGCGGATTGATTTCCGTTTCCTTTCTCAAAAAAAATATCGTATTTTTTATTGTTTTGAGCGGAAATAATTATTGTGAAAAGTGAAATGATAATGGTAAAAAGTTTCATGGTTTTGGTTTTAATAGAAAAGTCAAATATAAAGTTTTATTTGTTTCAGGTTGAAGTAGGAGTAGAGCAACTTTGGCATTTTTACCGCAAAGGACGCAAAGTTTTTTTTACTATAAAGCTTTTATAAAAGGTAAAGTTCGCAAAGCTTTGTAAATATAGCTTTGTGAACTTCGCCTTCGCCAAGATTGTATACGCCCAACTTTGTGAACTTTGCGAAAAACTTTTGCAAACTCTGCGGTAAAATTTGTTTCAGGTTTAAAGTTTGACATGCTGTGCGTTTTTTTACCGCAGAGTTCGCTAAGTTTTTTATAATAGATTGTGTTGACAAACACAGAGATCGCAAAGCTTTGTAAATATAACTTTGCGAACTTTGCCTTCGCTAAGATTGCATACGTACAGCTTTGTGAACTTTGCGAAAAACCTTTTTAAACTCTGCGGTAAAAAAACGCACAGTATATCAAACCTGAAACAAACAAAAACCTGAAACAACTTTTTTTAACTACTTTTGCAAAATGAATAAAAATCACCATTCCAATAATATACTTTCGAATTTAGGCATTGAAAGCCTGAACGAAATGCAAGAAGTTGCTCAGGATGCAATTTTGAACGATAATAATGTTTTACTGCTTTCACCAACAGGATCAGGAAAAACATTGGCTTTTTTGCTTCCGGTTTTAGAATTATTGCAACCCGAAATTCTTTCGGTTCAGTGTTTAATTTTAGTGCCTTCACGCGAATTAGGTTTGCAAATCGAGCAGGTTTGGAAAAAAATGGGAACGCAATACAAAGTAAATATCTGCTACGGCGGACATTCAATTGATACAGAAATCAAAAATTTAAGCAATCCACCTGCGGTTTTAATTGGAACTCCAGGCAGAATTGCAGATCATATCGACAGAGATACTTTTAGAACAGATAAAATTCAGACTTTAATTCTGGACGAATTTGACAAATCATTGCAATTGGGTTTTCATGAGCAAATGTCTTATATTATTGGGAAATTGACAAAACTGAACAAACGTGTTTTGGTTTCGGCAACTTCAGATATTGAGATTCCGAGATATACGCGAGTTATCAATCCAACGGTTTTAGATTTTATTCCTGAGGAAGAAGAAAAAGCAAATCTTTCGATGAAAATGGTGGTTTCGCCAGCCAAAGATAAATTAGGAAGTTTATTCAATTTACTTTGTTCGCTGAAATCAGAATCGGCTATTATATTTTGCAACCATCGCGACGCCGCAGAACGTATTAGTGATACCTTAAACGAAAAAGGAATTTATTCTACTTATTATCACGGCGGAATGGATCAGGAAGAACGGGAACGTGCTTTGATTCAGTTTAGAAATGGAAGTATGAGTTACTTAATTACAACAGATTTAGCGGCACGTGGACTGGATATTCCGGAAATGAAACACGTAATTCATTATCATTTGCCTTTAAAAGAAGATGAATTTACACATCGTAACGGTCGTACAGCACGTATGCAGGCTTCTGGAACGGCGTATATCATCATCCACGAAAGTGAAAAACAATTAGATTATATTGATTACGGAATGGATGTTTTGAATGTAGAAAACGCAACTACTTTGCCAAAACCACCTGAATACCAAACCATTTATATTAGTGGCGGAAAGAAAACAAAACTGAATAAAATTGATATTGTTGGTTTCTTTTCTCAAAAAGGAAAACTCGAAAAAGGCGATTTGGGTTTGATCGAAGTTAAAGATTTTATTTCGTTTGCAGCTGTAAAATACAATAAAGTAAAAGACTTGCTTAAAAACGTAAAAGACGAGAAAATGAAAGGGAAAAAGTTCAAAATTGAAGTTGCCCGCAAAGTTGTGAAGAAAGAAGAAGAGCGTTAAATTTTAAAAACAATCAGATTTTTTAATTAAAGGCACACGCTTTAGAGTTAAAATTTTGCGTATAATTTATTGATAATTAAAAAGTTGCAATATTTTTGCCTTAAGTTGAAATAAATTTAAACAAAAATCACAATTTAATGTTAATAAAAGAGTGTTTTTAGAAGTAATTTTTCATAATTTCGGCGTTTATTATAGTAGTACAAATTAACCCCAAATTCCGTTATGAAAAAGATTATTACCCTTGCCACTTTGTTCTTTAGTGTTGTTTCGTTTGCACAGATTAAGGTTCTTGAGACTGTTCCTGTTGAAAAATTAGGAAAAGTAAATAACAACTATATTCAAAAAATTGGAGATGAATATACTGTTTATTACACAAGTATTCAAAACGATGATGATTCTTCACCAATGAGAAAGTTTTCATTTAAAAATGTAAACAACGATTACAATAGCCTTTATAGTATTATCATGGGAGGCTTTACTGCAAGCCCTTTGTATGATATTAAATTAGAATTACCTAATAACTATATCTGGTTGCACTACACAGGAAGTGTTCTTCCTGAGAAAGCTACAGTTCAGTTTATGGTTTCAAGCAAAGAAGCTACTTCTGCAACAAGCAGTGTTTCTGAGCCATTCGTAAAAGATCAGATTAATAAATTATTCCAAAAATAATTTACTTCAAGTATAAAACTAAAAAAGGCTATTCAGATTTTGAATAGCCTTTTTTGTTTAGTTTCATGTTTCATGTTCTAAACCTTAGAATCTTAGAAACAAAAAACTTTGTTCCTTTGCAACTCTGAGCCTTTGAACCTCAAAAAAAACTATATCTTCTTCACGTACTGTGTTATAATTACAATCTGTTGTCCATCAACTTTTCCTTCAATATATTCAGCGTTTTCGTGATCCAGACGAATGTTACGTACAGCAGTTCCTTGTTTGGCCACCATGCTTGATCCTTTTACTTTAAGATCTTTAATTAAAACGACAGAATCTCCGTGTTCTAAAATTACACCATTACTATCGCGGTGAACCAGTTTGTTTTCATCATCTTCGCCTTCTCCGGTTGCTTGTGCCCATGCAAGAGTATCTTCGTCTAAATACATCATGTCCAATAATTCCTGTGGCCATCCTGCAGCGCGCATACGGCTTAACATTCTCCAGGCAACAACCTGTACAGCAACGTTTTCATTCCACATACTGTCGTTAAGACATCTCCAGTGATTTAAATCTACATTATCAGGGTTTTCAATTTGGTCAATACAAGTAGTACACGCAAGGATACTTTCATCAAGACCGCCTTTTTGAGTTGGTAATACCTGATATACTTTTAGGTTTTCTTCTGCTCCACAAAGTTCACATTTAGATCCGCTGCGTTTGTTTAATTCTCTTTCGATGCTCATTATTTCTGTTTGTTTAAAAATGCGAAATTACTTATAATTGCTTTCGCTTGCAAGTTTATGTTTTGGGATTGGATTAAAAAAAAATGCTTTCGCTCATGACGGATTAAAATCCGTCGCTACAAAATAAATCGTTCCTCCGGAACTTATTGAATAGAGAGCCCGAGGCTCGGAACATTTTGTAGCGACGGAATTTATTCTGTTGGATAATAAGTCAAATCGTATTTGAGGTAGGAACGGATCGTATAATTTATGCGTTTAGATTGGCTATTTCTTCACCCTAACAGCATCCGGAACCAGCATTTCATATTCACCGCCATTTCGTAATACATCACGAACAATACTGGAGCTTATAAATGAAGTACTTGCAGCGGTTAATAAAAAGACAGTTTCTATTTTAGAAAGTTTTCTGTTGGTGTGTGCAATGGCTTTTTCGAATTCGAAATCGGCAGGGTTGCGTAAACCTCTTAATATGAAATTGGCTTTTAGTTTTTTGGCTAAATCAATCGTTAAACCTTCATAAGTGATAACCGAAATTTTAGGCTCGTCTTTGAAGGTTTCTTCTATAAAACGCTTTCTTTCTTCGAGTGAAAACATGTATTTTTTTTCGGCATTAACACCAATTGCGATTACGATTTCATCAAAAAGGGAAATCCCTCGTTTGATAATATCTTCATGACCAAGTGTAATGGGATCAAATGATCCGGGGAATATGGCTTTTCTCATTTTTTTAAGGTTCAGAGGTTCAAAGTTGCAAAGGCTCAAAGATGATTAAATAAAATTAAAATGCTTTGAAGCTTTGTTGTTGGAATTTGGAATTTGAATTTTGGAATTTATTCTAAGTTATTCTGAGTGTTTTTATCGCAGGAACCCATTCCTCTTTTTTGCAGACTTTGCATGCGGAAGTTCCGGGTTTTTGTTCTTCGGTATGGCCACAAAAAGTGCAGGCATGAATACCATCGGTTGCAATAATTTTGCTTTTTTTATTGAATGCAGCTGGCAAAATTGGCAAGCCAAATTGTACATCTTTATCTTCATAAAAAAATACACTTACTTCTCCGCTGGTTTCTATAAAAGCATGTTTTACCTGGCCTAAATGTTCGATGGATCGTATACGAAGTTCTGAGAAAAATTCATCCTGTGCCAAAGTTTCTTTTTTGAAACTCGATATAGAAAATTTTCCGTCCTGGATTAAACATTCGGTTTTTCCTTCTATAAATTCTTCAAATTTTTTACTTTTTCCGGTAAGCCAGGTTACGGCACGGTATAAAATAATGATTGTCAAGAAAACAATTGCTGCGGGTACAATTCCGACATCTTCATAAAACATTGGGTCGCCGGCTGCCGATCCAAGTGCGATAATAATTACAGTTTCGAAAATAGATAATTGTTTTACACCTCTTTTACCTGCTAATTTTAGCGTAAGCAGTAAAATAGTAAACATTACAGTTGAACGAAATATTACTTCCAAAATAAAAATTTCGGGAAGCTTGTTAAAAAAAAGTCTATTCCATTCAAAGATTTCTTTCATTTTTTTAAGATGCTAAGGTTCTGAGATTCTAAGTTACTAAGTTTTTTGTGTAGAAAGCAAAGTTTTAAAAAACAAAGGTGCTAAAATCTTAGAATCTTAGCACCTTAGTATCTTAGCATCTTTTAAGCAAGCGCTAACTCAATTGCATTGGTGAACAAATCTTCAAGAGAAATTCCGGCTGCTTTGGCTTGTTGCGGAATCAAACTTTCGGTTGTTAAACCCGGAATTGTGTTCATTTCAAGCATATAAGGTTCGTTGTCTACAATAATGAATTCGCTTCTTGAGAATCCTTTCATTTTTAAAACTTCGTAAGCACGTTTGGCAGTTTCACCCACTTTTTGTGTTAGTTCGTCTGAAATTCTTGCTGGAGTGATTTCTTGTGATTTTCCTTCATATTTTGCTTCGTAATCAAAGAAATCATTGTCTGAAACGATTTCTGTGATTGGTAAAACTTTAATTTCTCCTTTGTAATTGATTACGCCTACGGAAACTTCTGTTCCGTCAAGGAAACTTTCTATGATGATTTCGTTGTCTTCTTTATAAGCCACTTCAATTGCAATTGGCAATTCGGCAGCGGTTTTTACTTTTGAGATTCCGAAACTTGAACCGGCTTTGTTTGGTTTTACGAAACATGGTAAACCTACTTTTTTAACGATTTCGTCAGTATTGATAACGTCACCTTTATTTAGGTAATAAGAAATTGCCGTTTTGATTCCGTATGGTTTTAAAACCGATAGTAAATCACGTTTGTTGAATGTAAGCGCCGATTGGTAATAATCGCATGATGATTGTGGAATTCCCAATAATTCAAAATACGCCTGCATTAATCCGTCTTCGCCCGGAGTTCCGTGGATGGCATTGAAAACACAGTCAAAAGTGATTTTTTTTCCGTCTACGGTAACAGAGAAATCATTTCTGTCGATTGGAAATTCAGCATCGTTTTCGTCTACATAAACCCATTTTTCTTTAAAAATATGAATACGGAATCCGTTGTATTTTGTTTTGTCAAGATATTGGTGTACTACGTTTCCTGAGATAAGTGAGATTTTATATTCGCTTGAATATCCGCCCATTATAATGGCTATGTTTTTCATTGATTTGATGTTTAATCGTTTATTTGTTTAACTGTGTATTTGTTTTTTTGCCACGAATTGCACTAATTTTCTCGAATTTGTTTTGTTCGTTTCTCTTAAAAAGAAAACGTCTTATGAAACCTAAAGCCCTAGCCCTGATGGGAGCGGCATCCTTTTTCTGGCTTCTTTAGCCAGGAAAAGATACAGCGGACAGCAGGAAACAGCTCCTAACTCTTCGACTCCGCTCAGAGTGACATATGAAATTCCAAATTCCAATTTTTTTAATATTGGTAATATAGTATTACTAGTATTATTAATATTACTTAAAACAAAATTATCATTTTTTTTGAAACGAAATAGCTTTATCTTTGCGACAACTAAAAATAAATTTATGAGTTTACGTAAGTATTTAACTAGCCGTGTGTTTTTTTTACAAGTATTGGGTGCGGCTGCAATTATTGCCGTTTTAGGCTATTTGTTTATGCATTGGCTGACTTTTACAACTGATCACGGACATGAAATTACGGTTCCGAATTTGTCTAAATTGACGGAGGAGCAAGTAGAATCAAAATTGGATGAATTAGACCTTGATTATGTGCTTTTGGATAGTGTTGATTACCGAAGCGGATTTCCTAAATACAGTGTTGTTGAGCAAGATCCGTTGCCGGGAACGAAAGTAAAAGTAGGTCGAAAAATATATATTAAAATCAATGCTTCCGGTTTTTCTTCTGTTAGAATTCCGGATTTAATCGAAAAAACGTATCGTGAAGCGGTTCCTACTTTGAAAGCTTTAGGGCTTGAAGAGGGAACGATTACTTATATTCCGAACTTAGGAAAAGATATGGTTTTGGAGATGCGTTATAAAGGAAGAAACTTAAAAGTTGGAGATCGTGTATTGAAAGCTTCTAAAATTGATTTGGTTTTAGGAGACGGAAAAGCGACTTATGTAGATGAAAGTCAGGCGACAGATAGTACAGCAGTGCCTGCAGAAACCCCACAAGATGAACAATAATATTGAAAATTTAGATCTGGAAGACGAATTATTCGAACATTTTAGATTTGAGGTACCTAAAGGTCAGGCGCTTTTGCGTATTGACAAATATTTAATGAATTTGATTCAGAATGCGACCCGAAATAAAATTCAGAACGCCGCAACTGAAGGAAACATTTTTGTAAATGATATTCCGGTAAAGTCAAATTATAAGGTTAAACCTTTTGATGTCGTGACAGTTATGTTATCGCATCCGCCGTTTGAAAACCATATTCTGCCGGAAGATCTTCCGTTGAATATTGTTTATGAAGACGATGCTCTTTTGCTGATTAATAAAGAACCGGGAATGGTTGTGCATCCGGGTCACGGAAATTATACGGGAACTTTGGTTAATGCTTTGGCGCATCATTTTGATAATTTGCCAATGAATAGCAGCGAACGCCCGGGATTGGTTCATAGAATTGATAAGGATACATCCGGACTTTTGGTGGTTGCCAAAACGGAAGCCGCAATGACGCATTTAGCAAAGCAGTTTGAAGCTAAAACTTCTGAACGTGAATATATTGCCCTTGTTTGGGGAAATGTTGCCGAAGAGGAAGGAACGATTGAAGGAAACCTTGCCAGACATTTAAAAGACCGCATGCAAATGGCTGTTTTTGCTGATCCTGAAATTGGTAAACCTGCAATTACGCATTATAAGGTTATAGAACGCTTTGGTTATGTAACTTTGATTTCTTGCAGGTTAGAAACCGGAAGAACGCACCAAATTCGTGCGCATATGAAACATATTGGGCATCCGTTATTTAATGACGAGCGTTACGGAGGACATTTGATTTTAAAAGGAACTACGTTTACAAAATACAAACAGTTTATTGAAAATTGTTTTAAAGCGTTGCCACGTCAGGCTTTGCATGCTAAAACGCTTGGTTTTGTACATCCAAATACAGGCGAAATGATGCGTTTTGATACTGAATTACCTCAGGATTTTCAGGATTGTATTGAGAAATGGCGCAACTACGGAAAGTCGCATAATATTGAAGATGAAGAGAATTAATTAGATAATTTGTCAATTTGTTATATACTAAAAAAGCTCCTTGTGGAGCTTTTTTTTTGAACTTATTTTTTACCATTAAGATATTAAGTTAGTTAAGTTTAAAAGGCTTCATTTTCTTACTCTTAAAAGAGAAAATTAAGTGCAGCATGCTTAATCACCTTAATATCTTAATGGTAAAAATCATAAAGTTTTAATTGTCAAATCAACTATTTTGGCTTCTCCGTTTGTTATAAATCCCACCTTTCCTTTTTGGCTCAAATTGCTTTTTTCGAGTGAACATTCTAATATAGTTTCGTTATCAACGGAATAGAATAATTGATTATTTACCACTCTTATTTTTACAGCGTACCATTTGTTATTTTCTAATTTTAATACTTTTTTAAATAAAGTTGGTCCGCCTCGTTTATTATATTCATCACTTCCTTTTTTGTAAGTGCCTTTTCTAATTACGATATTTTGATCAATTTTATAAAGATAAGTTCTGATGTAATTTCCTTTATCGATGTTTAGCATGACTTCAAATAAAGATTCTTTTGTCATGTTTACTTTAAAATTGATTTCATAGTTTTCCGGAAGTTGTTTTTTAGACTCTATAACGCCCCAATGCATTGGTCCTCCGGATCCTGTTAAAGTATCACTTGCAAGAATCCATTCTTTGGAATTAAAATTCCATTCTGATTTAAGTTTTGAGGTATTTGTTATTTTATATTGTTTTTCTGCGGTTGAAATTGTGCTTGCACATGAAGAAATTAATAATGCTATTGTTATTAATAAGAGGTATTTAAAATTCATTTATGTGTTTTTAATTCAATTCTGAATGGTATTTTATTTTTCCGATTGATCCTGTCGGAGTAGGAATAAGTTCAAAAACAGAAGTAGGAGCGAGGCCTTGTTCTATACGATGTGAAACGTATAAAATACTCACGTTTGTTTCTTGTTTTATAGTGTTGATAAGCTGAATTACTAAATCTACATTTTCATCGTCCAGACCTTCTACAGGTTCGTCGAGAATTAATAATGGCGGATGTTTTAAAACGGCACGAACAATTAACGCAACTCTTTGCTGCCCGATGGAAAGATCGATGAAACGTTTTTTTCTTAAATGTGTCATTTCAATTACTTCAAGCCATTGCGAAACAATTTGTTTTTGATGCGTGGTTGGTTCAATGTAAAGTCCGATAGAATCGAAAAATCCGGAGAGAATCATTTCTTCTAAAGTGTGACTTTTTTGAAACAAATCCGTCATTGAAGTGGCGAAAATCCCAATTTGCTTTTTGATATCCCAAACGCTTTCACCGCTTCCTTTTTTTCTTCCAAATAAAAATAAATCCTGGCCAAAACCTTTTGGATTATCGCCCGTTATTAAAGATAAAATGGTGCTTTTTCCGGAACCGTTCGGACCAATTAATTGCCAGAATTCGCCTTGTTTTATGGTCCAGGAAATGTTGTCGACGATTTTTCGTTCGTCATAACTTACAGAAACATTTTCTAGTTTTATTAATACACTTTCGTGGAAGGAATGCGTTTCTGTGGCTTTTGGAATTGCAGCTGTATTTAAGGTTTTAAAGTGGCTTTCGGTTTTTGAAATGGGATGTAGTTCAAATGTATTGTCCTTGATCTGGGCTTTATTCGGAACAAAATTTAATACGTCTGTAACACGATTTACAATTTGAATAATAGCAATAATATTGGATAAATCTTTTAACGATTCTGCCAAAATTACTCGCGAAGCCTGATCTAAATGATCAAAAGGATTGTCGAAAATAATGAAATCAGGTTTTTGATTGATACAGTATTTTAAAAACTCTTTCTTACGCTCTCCAGAAGAAAAAGTGCGTAATTGCCTGTGTGATTCCGGAGAAGCTTCAACAGAATCGTATTGGTATTCTTTTTCGATGAATTTTTCAATCGCAATATCAGAAAACAAAATTCCTTTTTGATTGTTAAAAACGGCTAATTCTCCTTTTACTTCGCCTGAAAGTATTGTTTCTATAAAGGCTTTTTTATTTACCAGATTTGATAAAAGTATATCCCAATGCTGCATTTTAAATATTTATTTATGTCGACATAGATAATTATATTTTTGCCACAGATTTCACAGATTAGAATGATTAATCTTTTAATTTGTGGCAAATAAATTTTAAAGATTATCTACGCTTTAAATGTTTTTTAGTTTATTTTGTTTCTTGTGTAAACATGTCGCGATCGTTTCTCGACCATTCGCTCCATGATCCCACATAAAGTTTTGGAATTTCAATTCCCGCATAATCCATTGCTAATAAAGTATGGCAGGCAGTAACACCTGAACCACAATGTACGATTACATTTTCTGGTTTTATATCGCCTAAAATTTCAGTATATTTTTCAGCTAAAACTTCAGGTGATTTGTAAAAACCATCTTCGTTTAAATTTTCACTAAACGGAACATTAATTGCGCCCGGAATATGTCCGGCGATTAAATCTAATGGTTCTGTTAAGCCATCAAAACGATTTTTATCTCTTACGTCAATTACGATATTTTGACTATTATTTCGGGCTTTTTCGACGTCTTCAATATCGGCAACTGCCAAATTCCATTTTGTCACAGGATATTTTTCAGTTGGTTCAAAATTTTCAATTTCAGAACTTGTCTCAAAACCAATTTTTATTGCAGACTGGAAACCTCCATTCAAAACCTGAACTTTTTCATGCTTAATTGATTTTAGCATCCACCAAAATCTGGCTGCGGCATTCGATCCGTTTTTGTCATCATAAATAATAATGTGGCTTTGAGGTGAAATTCCGAGTTGTGAAAGTACTTCTGCAAATTTTTCTAATGATGGCAAAGGATGCCTTCCGCCATTTGCAGGATTTTTTTCTACAGCAGCCAAATCTTTATTCAAATCGATATAGCGAGCACTTTTTAAATGTTCGGTTCTATAATTTTCTTCGGCATTTGCGCCGGCTCGTGCATCAATTAAAACAACTTCGGATGAATCTTTTAGATTTAAAAGTTCTTCGGGATTTATGATAGGAGAAAGTTTCATTTGGTATGGGTTTGTTTTTGGTATTGCTCAAATAAAAATTACCGATGTTTTTTATTAATCAGGGATTTTTTCGATCAATATTTCATATTCAGCCTTATCAAAATAAGTACAGGTCATGGCGATAATATCCACTCTCCATTTTGCGATTCCGCATTGTGCTGCGTGATTACAAAAAGTAAGATAATCTGTTTGACCGTTCTGGTGCATTACCAAAAATTCGATAAAACGTTCTTTATTAGCAACAGCTTCAACTTTAATTTCAGGATATTTTTCGTCTGCACTAACATTGTAATTGTTAACGCCGTAATATTCAACATGACCATCATTTACGAATGTATCGTAGCCTAAAACACCTAAAATAATTAAGTCTTGTATATAGTTTGGAAAATCGGCTCCGCTTTTTACTTTGGCATGCGCTTCTTTTATTTGTTCGATTGTAAACATGATATTTTAGTTTTTAGATTAGTAAGTGTAGTTTTTCTGCCACGACCCGAGCGATAGCGAACAGGCGAAGCAATTCACGAATTTTATTCATAAATTAATTAAAAATAATTCGTGAATTCGTGGCGAAAAAAAATAAAATTATTGTTTCAAAAATACAATTAATGGTTTTATAAATTGATCGAAAGATTCAATATGTGGTAAATGCCCTGTATTTGGAACTTCTATTAATTTTGAATTCGGGATTGTCTTTTGTGTTTTTTTACCTAATTCGGCATAATTCCCCATTGTTTTTCTAACTTCTTCAGATACAAATTGTTTTCCGATTGCGGTTTTATCTCTTGTTCCGATGATTAATAAAGTAGGACTTTTGATGTTTTTGAATTCGTACACAACAGGCTGTGTAAAAATCATATCGTACATCAATGCCGAATTCCACGCCACCCGGTCGTAATTTGGTGCCGATGTCCAGCCCGCGCTAAGTTCTGCCCATTTCTGGAAATCTGCATTCCATTTTCCGTCATAATAATTCGCCATTTGGTATTTTTTGATAGCTTCGTAATTTTGTTTTAATTCGCTTTCGTACCAAGAATCTATGGTTTGATAAGGAACAACGAGTTTCCAGTCTTCTAAACCAATTGGGTTTTCCAATACTAATTTTTCAGCTGTTTCAGGATACATCAAAGTAAATCTTGTGGCTAGCATTCCGCCCATCGAATGCCCTAGAATTGTTATTTTTTCAATTCCCAAATGATCTAATAATTTCTTGGTGTTTTGGGCAAATTGCTGAAAACTATACTGATAAGTTTCTGGTTTTGTCGATTTTCCAAAACCAATCTGATCGGGAACAATAACACGAAAACCTTCTTTTGTCAGGGCTTTTATCGTTGTTTCCCAATAAGCTCCATTGAAATTTTTTCCGTGTAGCAAAACGATATTTTTGTTGTTGTAATTATCGGGTTTAATATCCATATACGCCATTTTTAAAAGCTGGCGCTGATTGCTCAATTCTAAAAACTGAACAGGAAAAGGATATTCATAATTGGTTAAATTAATGTCAAGTGCTTTTATATTTTCTTTCTGCGAAAAACAAAGAAAGGGAAGGAGAAGAATTATAAATTTCAGATTTTTCATTTCAGTTTAGTGTTGGTTTGCATTAACTATAAAATTAAAGTTTACCATTTTAAAAGCAAAACTTAAAATCTTAAAGTTATCAGAAAATAACAATTTTGCATTATGCCATAACCGACCGTCTGGACACAAATATTATAAATCAATTTTAAACACAAATTGCACGAATTTGCACAAATTCTAATAGTTAGCTTAGTTTGTGAAATTAATTTCACAAACTAAAATTAGTGACAATTCGTGCAATTTGTGTTTGCTTTTTATGCTTTATATCCAGACGCTATGCCATAACGGCAATAATGTTTAAGGCAACTTCGCCTAATTTTTGATCACCAATAATTTCTACTTTTTGTTTTGCATCATCCGGCGTTATTCCTTTTGAGAATAAAAGCCAGGCATCGTCAGGATTTATTTTAATAATGGCAGTTGGCTTTTCTTCAAAGGATTCAATAAATTCCCATTGTTTTTCTTTTTTAATAATACTCCATTCACCTCCAATTTCAGTCTTTACAATCAAGGTTACAATTGTGTCTTTTTGTGCCGAAACATCTCGATAAGTGTGAGGCAAAGCATACATGAAAGTGCTGATAAACGGATAGAATAATTCTTTGGTAAAAAGTGCCTGTTTGCCAACAGCATTTCGAATTTGTTGTTGATGCAGAAATTTTTCGGTGTATTCCCGGGCAATATGAAACCAGTTTAATGAAGTTTCTTCGCCAGCCCAATCGACTGAAAAGATGGCATCGTCAAAAGGATCTAATGTTTTTAAATGAGCCGAATATTGTTTCCCGGTACTTTCTAATAATTCAATTATAACATTCGGACTAAGTCGTTTTGTAGCGTTTGTCCAGGTCATATTGAGCTGATTTAAAAAGTCGACCAGATCACTGTATGAATTAATATTTTCAGGCTTTTCTCCAAAATAATGATCTCTTGAAAAAGATAAACCTCTCAGGTTTCCGTCAAGTAAATGTGAAGCAATATCTTTTACTATCCATTTTTTTGCAACAGTTCTGGCATTCCATTCATCTTCGGTTAATGATTTTAAAAGTTGAATTAACAAATCATCAAGAATAGAAAAAAGAGGTAAGGTTTTTATCGGAACAATTTCAGAAGATTTCATAAACTAATTCGCTTTTGATGTTTTTATGTCGTTATTTTTAAGTGTTACAACTTGTTGCGGATACGGAATATTAATATCAGATTCATCAAAACGTTTTTTAATACTTTGCAATAAATCGCAATACATCACAAAACCATCTGTAGAATTTTTGGCCCATGCCCATGCTTTTAAGGTTACGCTCGAATCTGCTAGAGCGACAACGCGCGCTACAACCAAAGGTGTTTTTTGTTTCTTGTTTTCGGCTGTTCTGGTATCGATAAAAAGAGGATGTTTTGCAATTTCATCTTTCATGATTTCCAATGCTTTGTCAATATCTGATTCGTAACCAATACCAATTTCTATGATTTTACAGCATTTAGTATCGTGCATATTCGTGTTTACAATAATCTGATTGCTAATGACGGAATTGGGAATAATGATCCGGTTGTTTTCGGCATCTTTTAAAACAACTTGTCTCAGGTTTATATCTTCAACCGTACCCACAAAATTGTTGATGGTGATTTTATCGTTGATTCGGAAAGGTTTAAAAATCACCAGAAAAATGCCGCTTACAATATTGCTTAAAGCTTGTTGAGAAGCAAGACCGGCGACTAAGGAAATCATTCCCGCTCCGGCCAGAAAAGAATGCCCAATGATTTTAAATTCAGGAATTTGAATTAAAGCAAAAGCAAATCCCAGAATATAAATTACGGTAATAATTAAGTGTTTTAAAAACTTAAAACCAGTGGCATCATATTCTTTATTGCTTTGTTTTCGATACAAAAAATAGCGAAGTACTTTATCTGTTACTGCGCCCAAAACAATGGTTGTAAGAGCTATTATCGCAATGAAAAAGCCAATTCTAAAGTCTTTTGTAAAATCGATCATGCGCTTTAAGTTTTGTTAAAATTCTAAAAAGTTAGAAAAGCTAATTTACGAAGTTTTCCAGCTATTAGCGTAATTGTTGTGTAAAGTATTGCAAGACTTTTGCTTTAAAAAATATTTTTTTTGCTGGTTTTAGAATTATAATTAATTGATAATTAGCGTGGTAAAGCAGGATAGGACAGGATGGTCTCTTTTGAGCTTATAAGTAAATTAGTTATACTAACATATAACCAAAATTTATGAAAAAAAGTAACCAACCATTTAAGTTTTTACTTAAATTATTTATGATCTTCGGATTTATTAACAGTTTCGTTAATCTGCAGGCTCAAACATTAGCTTTTCCTGAAGCTACTGGTTTTGGGCGATTTACAACAGGAGCAAGAGGGGCTGCAAATCCTCAAATTTATTTGGTAACCAATTTAAACGACAGCGGTCCGGGTTCGTTTCGTGATGCCGTTAGTCAGGAAGGACGATTTGTGATTTTTAAGGTTGGAGGTATTGTAAACTTGCAAACTCAGATTGTTGTGGCAAGTAATACGACGATTGCGGGACAAACTGCAACAGGCGAGGGAATTGTTTTTTTAGGACCAAGAGTAACTTTTACAGGAGCCAATAATACGATTGCCAGATACCTTAGAATTCGGTATGGCGGAACTGCCCAAAATCAGGATGCATCGGGACTTGCAAATGGCGCCAATATGATTTTTGATCACATGACTTTTACCTGGGGAACCGATGAAGTTTTTTCGATAAACTGGGATAGTAAAGGGGTGAGTCCCGATAATATTACGATTCAGAATTCTATTATTGGTCAGGGATTGCATCGTCATAATCATTCGGCGGGAGGATTAATACAGCCTTCGGGCGGAAAAATAAGTTTGATTGGAAATTTATATATCTGCAATAAAACACGAAATAATAAAATTAAGGGAATTAATGAGTTTGTAAATAATGTGGTTTACAATTGGGGAAATTATGGTAATACATACGGACATACTGAATCTGGTGATGCTTATATTATGGGAGGAGATTCTGCAGGAAGTTCTGATGTAAACATTATCAACAATTACTTTATTGGCGGACCAAATACAAGCAATTCACTTTCAACACCTTTTAACCGCGGTAACAATAATTTCTCCTTATACGGATCCGGAAATTACTTCGATAACAATAAAGATGGGGTTTTAAACGGAACTTTGGTTCCCGCAGATTTAACCGGATATCCTACAGGTGATATTTCTACGATATTATCAACTCCCTATGATTATCCAATGAAGAACACTACTTTAAGCGCTCAGGATGCTTATAATAAAATAGTTTCAGATGTTGGGGCTTCTTATCCAAGACGTGACCAGGTTGATGATTTAATGATTTCTGATTTGATGTCGAAAGGAACAACGGCAACTTATGTTTATGTTCAAACAGATTTGACGACCCAATTTGGATTTATTAACGGCGGTGCAGGTCATGTTTACGGGGCTCCGGCTCCTTTGGATACTGACAATGACGGAATGCCGGATGCCTGGGAAGATGCAAATGGATTGAATAAAAACCTTGCCGATGCTTTATTGGTTAGTACATCGCAGGCGCCTTATCTGAATATTGAAGTTTACATTAACGGATTAACGAATGAAACACCATCCTCTTTTATTATTCCGCCATCGAATATTAATTTTACCAATGTAGAATCGACAGAAATTCCGGTGGCCAGTTCTTTAACAGTTAACTGGATTGATGGAACTACAAATGAAGATCATTATGTTGTGGAGCGCTCAATAAATGGCACAGATTTTATAGTAATTGCTACATTAGGTGCTAATATTACAAGTTATAACGATACGGGTTTAGTGCCAAATACTACCTATTATTATCGTGTTAAAGCAACAAACAGTACTGAATCATCAGTTTATGAAACTACATCATTAACTACACCGCCAATTCCGTTAGCACCAACTAAGGCAACAGCTCCAAATCCGGATTCGGGATTTATTAATGCTGAATTGTCGGGCGGTAACTTGACTTTAAAATGGAGTGGGAGTTCAAATACAGTAAACTATGCTGTATATTTTGGCACAGATTCTTTAAACTTAACCAAATTAGGAGATGTTGCTTATACTGCAAATCCATCTTATCAGGTTACGGGTTTAAATTTGGCAGTAAATTATTATTGGAGAATCGATGCCGTAAATGATAAAGGAACAGCAACGGGCGATGTGTGGAGTTTTCGCGCACTTACACCGGGTATTGTTGGTCATTGGCCGTTTAAAGAAACTGTTTCTCAGGGAGAACAAATTACGGATATTACATCTTATACCAATCATGGCACTTTGGATGTTGCTTTTGATAATGCCAATGTAAGAGTGAGCGGAAAAGCAAATAATGCGATTGATTTTGCAACATCGACAAATGATAAAGTTATGGTGAGGATTCCAAATCAGGATCATTTATTGTTTGATAAAAGTTCGTTTACGATTTCATTTTGGATGAAAGCGGCTCCGGCTTTATTGCCAGGTTCTTCGGCGACGAGTATTTATGTTTTGTGCAAAGGTTCGTTTACCAAAAACACAACAACAGGAGCAACCGGCAGAAGATATAATATAGAAATAAAGGGCGGACTCTTGCGTTTTGCGATTGATGATGATAAAACGAAAAAAGAAGTAACAACAGCCGCAGCCAAATATTTTACAGACGATTGGGTAAATGTTGTTATTATGAGAGATGTTCTTGCTCATAAAATGAGAATTTATACCAATGGCGTATTTTCTGCTGAATTGGATGAATCTGCCGTAACCGGAATTTCTGAAGAAACGGATTTAATAATTGGAAATATCGGAGAATTGGAACTTGCATCAGGAACTGCGCCCGCGCCTTACAAGGGGCAATTTGATGAACTTCAGATATTTAATTATCCTTTAAATGCCACTGAAGTATTGGGATTGTTTAATCAGGAATTTTTAAGTACCGAAAAATTTAGCCAGCATAAAAATGCAGGAATTGTATATCCAAATCCCGTGAAAGACCAAATTTTCATTAATATTCCGGATCATGCATCGTCTTATGCAACGGCAACTTTGAGCGATATGACAGGGAAAATTATTCTGAAAGAAAAAATTACTTCTGATGGAAACGGACTTTTTGCTTTGAATATTTCGAATAGAAAAATAGCAGGAATGTATGTTTTGAATGTTTCTTCGGAAGATTTAAACAGAACTTTTAAAATTGTGGCAGAATAAGAATGAAATAAAAATCTGTTAACATAGCCAACGGTTTCAACCGTTGGAGCGCAATATATTTCTACAATCTGGAATAATTAAGATCAAAAAAATCCAAAAACATAATTGAGGTTATGTTTTTGGATTTTAAATTTTATTTATTTTTAAAGTCCAACAAAATCATCACTTTTCGGGAAAATACTTAAAGCTTCGATAGCAATTTCCGGCGTTGGAGAAGCTAATTTACGCAATTTCGTATCCATCCACGCACCATCAACAGTAATTACGGCACAAAGTGTATCGTCTTCTTTTCTAAATTCGTGAATGATAGACCAGCGCGAAGCATCGGCTTTCATTTTTGATGTTTTAGTATGAATGAATATTTTGTCAGAAAGTTTTAATTCTTTTCTAAAAACACATTCTTCTCTAAATAAAACAGGACCAAAACCCTGCGTTTGCATTACTCTTAAAGTTAAGCCTAATTCTTCCAGGATTTCGATACGATGCTGTGCACCAAAATCGTAATAAGCACTGTGACGAACATGAAAATTAGGGTCAAGATCTGACCAGCGAAAAGATATTTGTTTAATAAATGAAGCCATTTTTTATTTATAATTTTATGAAAATCGAAATTACAAATAAAAAAGCAAAGGCAACTTTTTTGAAAAGTTAAATCTTAAAAATACTCTGTTTTAAAAGGCGTAAAATCCTGTAGTTTTGGCAACGGCCGAATCATCATTTTCGTTTGGTTTTTGGTTTTCGGAAAATCATCTTCGCCGTAAGGTTCTGTTGTTTTTATTCTGATTCCCGTTGAAAGATTAAAATCAATCATTCCCATTGTTCCCTGGCCGTCAGAATATACCTGGGAGAAACCGATTAACTCAAAATTTCCGTTTTGATATCTGAATTTGTGTTCAAAATTTCCGCGGATAAGTTCATTATGAATGCTTAAAATTCCTTTTATAATTGTTATTTCATAAAAAGAATTTCCGTTGTAATAACCGTTTTTCCCTTCTGGAAATTGCGGATCTATTGCTTTGATTGTAGAAATTATTTTTTTGAAAGTACCATTGGTTTCTGCGAAATAAATTTCGAGTTTATAGGGTGCGGTTTCACTTACAGTATCTTGTAAAACCTGAACATAATCAATTAAACCGTCTTTATTTAAATCACCTTTTACTTTTGTAATTTCTTTGGTGAAATTATTTTGAGCAGAAAGCATTACTGAAAAAAGAAAGACAAACGGAAATATAAACTTAGGCATTATAAATTATTTTAATTTTGATTCTTCAATGACTGAAATTGTTATGTCATCTTCATTTAACGATTGTAAAAAATCAGAGGCGTCAAATACTTCACCAACTGTTGTTACGCCGGTTTTCTTTAATTTCCCTAATAATATTCTGTTTACAGTTTCAACAACCAATGGTGCTGTAACGGCATATATATCTTGACCTTGTGCCAAAATAGTTCTTTTTGTATTGTCTTTTGTTGCAACAACTTCTAAACAAAAAAGCTGAGATGATCTGTTCTTTTCGTCGGTCGGTTTTGGTTCCGGAGTTTCTGCATTTCGAAGATCATCTAATGAGTTTTGGCTCAGGAAAGTATTAATGGAATTCACTTTCAAATGACGCGAGATTGTAATGATTTCTGAAAGAGGCAAAGCCACCACATCTTTAATTCCGATTGGATTTTTAAAATCCCACTGTATTGGAGTACTCGGCTGGAGTTCCTGTAAACGGCTGTCCTTTAAGGTTAATCTTGTGTAATGATTTCTATCTCCGGTTAATCTTGTTCCTTTTGTAGGATGCCAGGAATCCAGGCCAATGTAAACATTTATCTCGTCAATTGTGTCCCAATCCTTAGTTATGGCAGTGCTTAATAAATCGGCCAATCCGCCGTAAAAAGCAACGGCAGGAATTACTGAAATTTTGCTTGATTTTGCTTTTTCTGAAAACTTTTCAAATACATCTAAAACTGCTTTTTGTTCGGCACTTAAATCTATATAATGAATTCCTAATCGCAAAGCCGATTGAATGATAGGTTCTGCCGTGTCTAAAAAAGGACCAGCGCAGTTTATAATAACTTTTGTTCCGGAAAATGCTTCGTCTAATGATTTTGAATCACTAATATCTGCAGCTTTTATCGCTGAATCCGGATATTGTTGCTGTAGATATAATAACTTTTCATAATCTCTTCCGGAAAGAACTAATTTGTAGCCTTGCCTTTGAAGTTCGGCTGTAATGAATTTTCCGGTATGTCCGTAAGCGCCGTAAATTGCAATGCTGTTTTCCATCGATTAAATAAGTTTAATATATTTAAATAATGCTGATTATCTTTAAATTTAATTTTTTACTGATATTGGCTGAATTTTAATCATTACGGTTCCGCTTATGATATCATGAAGAGCTCTGTTTTTACTACTTGAGAATATTGAAACAAACGAAAGCCAACCTAATAAAAGCTTAAAAAAGTAACGAATTAATGCCTGGAAAAAATTAATTCCCTGATCTTCATTCGAAATTTTACGAACTCTGATTCCTTTAATATTATTACCAATTGTTCCGCCAAAAGTTGTTGCAATAGGTTCGTATAAGAAAAGAGAGATCAATAAAAAAGCTCTTAATGTATCTGGTACATTTTTAAAGTTAGATAAAACATCAGAAAAAATAATCATACATGCTATTATTAAAACAGAATCAATTAGTATTGATTGTATTCTTTCTATCATAAAAGGGTATTTTTCTTTCATATGTTTTTTTAACGAATGTAATTAATTTTCAGGTTCCTTGTTTTGAATTTAATTTTTTTACAATCCATGGCAAAGTAAGCCCTTGTCCGATAAGGGCAAAAGTTTTCTTCTGATGACAGGAGGTTTTTCAAATTCGTTAAATTGGCTTTCTAATTCCTGATCCATTATATTTATTTTTCTTGTTTGTAAAATTATTTTCTTAAAAAACCTGATATGTTATTCCAAATCTAAAAATTTTAGAATATACGGTATTTGTGCCTCCAACATATCCTTCCATATAATTTAGCAATCCGAAAGAATATCCCAGATAAACCCCAAATTTTTTATAATCTGTTGATACCTGAATCCTCGGGCGAAAATCGGTACTTATTGTTTTTCTGTCTATAGAAGTTGTATATTTATTTCCGTCTTCATCAGTTGCGTCTCCGCATTCTTTAGTGTTTAAAATACTGGCGAAATCAAAACCGGCGACTAAATCAATTGGTAATTTTAATGCATTAAAACGATATCCTATAAAAGGATTTGCATTTATGGTATTGCTACTCATAATAGTTTTTCCGGAAGCAGGAACGCTATAACTATTTACTTCATCATACACAGATATAGAGTTTATCGAAGTTTTACTTCCTATGTTTTCGTACCCTAAACCAATCCCATATATAAGATTAGCTTTTGTTACTCTTTTTAAATTTACAGAAACGCCGTAAGAAAGTACATTTTTTGAGCCATAAGGATTGTTTGTATATCCTGAATCTGAGTTGTTATAAAGATTTATAGACGAAGAAGATTCTGTGCTTTCTCCGGTAAAAGAAGAAAGTCCTGAATCCAGAGATACTCTCAATTCGGTTTTTTGGCAATATGAATTTGAATAAATTAGAAAAGAAAATGCAAATACAAGTAACTTTTTCATTAGGTTTTTGGTTTTGTTAATGGAACGCTAATGTAGCTAAAATTGTATTATATGTTATTTGCAAATTGTTATTCTTTTTGCTCTTCTTCTTTTAAGTTTAGCTTTTTTACAATCCACGGAAGTGTCAGTCCTTGCCCGATAAGCGTTAAAAGAACAACGGCTACGGAAATAAATATTATGGCATTTCGTTGGGGAAAAGGAGTGCCATCTTCGAGGAATTTTGGCAAACCTAAAGCGATTGCAAGAGAAACAATCCCGCGCATTCCGGACCAGCTGATAATGAAACTATTTTTGGTATCAAGTAAGGCGTGTTCGCTTACTTTTCGTCTTTTTTTGTCATTCTTCAGGAAACTTTTTTGAAGACTTGATTTCTGAAAAAATATCCTTACCATTCTTGTTAATAATGCTACAATAGTAATAATAAGTGCATAACCAATGTATGGTAAAATCATCTCATTATCAATATCTTTTAGGATATATCTAAAATTTAGTCCGATTAGGATAAAGATTAATCCGTTTAGAAGAAAAATAATAATGTCCCAAAGGCTTTTTGAACTGTCTTTTAAGTTTTGAGGAAAAATTTTATTGCTGAAACGGGAAATAGCCAAACCTAATACTACAACAGCAATTACTCCCGAAACGTGAAGATGTTCTGCAATTAAATACGTTACAAATGGCATTAAAAGCATAAACCCAATTGTAGCGTTGGTGTTTTTATGGACTTTGGTAAGAATGACAGATAAAATTTTTGCCATAACAAAACCAACTAAAAAACCTCCGCCTAATAATAATACAAAGTTAAGTGTGGCTTTCCAGATTATAAACGCAGAGCCCATTGCGGCTGCCACGGCAAAACGATACGCAACTAAGGCTGAGGCATCATTAATAAGGCTTTCTCCTTCTAGTATTGTAATGGTTTTTTCGGGTATTCCTAAACCTTTTGTTATGCTTACTGCTGCAACGGCATCTGTAGCAGAAAGTATGGCACCAAGTACAAAAGATAGTGGCCAGCTCATGCCGGGAATCATATAATGTGAAACGACTGCGATCCAAAATGTGGTTAGAAAAACCAATGGTATTGCCAAATTACTTATTGTACCCAGGTTTGTTTTAAAATGTTTTGGAGAAATATTAAAAGAAGCATCATACAAAAGTGGCGGTAGAAATATCAGAAAGATAATTTCGGGATTGATTTCGATTTCGCCCATTGAAGGGATAAAACCAATTGCGATTCCGGCAATTACTAAAAGAATTGGGTAGGGTAATTTTACTTTATCTGCAAATGCAGAGAGACCAATTACGATGGCGAGTATAAAAATAATAATGCTATAGTTTTCCATTTTTATATTTTAGAAAAATGCTAATGTAAGTATTTCGGAATTTAATTGAAAATATTGAAAGACATTAAACTGTCAAAATAAGATATGTTCTGATGAAAACGATTGCTCTAGCCCTGATGGTCCCGAAGCTTCGGGAGGCATCCTTTTTCTGGCTTCTTTAGCCAGAAAAAGATAGAGCGGACAGCAGGAAACAGCTCCTTATAATGACACGTAAAGTACTGATATGCCATGATTGTCAGGTTTTGAAAATGTCATGTTGTCAGATGATTTTTATTGCGCCGACATGAAACTGACAATTTACTTTGGTTTTTTATATTGGCACAAAGATTGACTTATGCCACCTGAGTTATAAAATGTATATCAAAATTAAATATATAAAAAATGGGTAAAATAATCGGAATTGACTTAGGTACGACGAACTCTTGTGTTTCTGTAATGGAAGGTAACGAAGCAGTTGTTATTCCTAACGCAGAAGGAAAAAGAACAACGCCATCTATCATCGCTTTTGTTGAAGGTGGAGAAATTAAAGTAGGTGATCCTGCAAAAAGACAAGCGGTAACGAATCCTACAAAAACGATTGCTTCTATTAAACGTTTTATGGGACACACTTTTGCTGAAACTCAAGAAGAGGCAAAAAGAGTTCCTTACAGTGTTGTAAAAGGTGACAACAATACGCCACGTGTGGATATTGATGGTCGTTTATACACTGCTCAGGAATTGTCAGCAATGACACTTCAAAAAATGAAAAAAACTGCTGAAGACTATTTAGGTCAAACTGTAACTGAAGCGGTTATTACTGTTCCTGCTTACTTTAACGATGCACAACGTCAAGCTACTAAAGAAGCTGGTGAAATTGCAGGTCTTAAAGTTATGCGTATCATCAACGAGCCTACAGCAGCAGCTTTAGCTTACGGATTAGATAAAAAAGGAACTGATCAAAAAATTGCTGTTTACGATTTAGGTGGAGGTACTTTTGATATCTCTGTTCTTGAATTAGGAGACGGTGTATTCGAAGTATTGTCTACAAATGGTGATACTCACTTAGGTGGAGATGATTTTGACCAGGTTATTATTGACTGGTTAGCTGACGAATTCAAATCTGAAGAAGGTATTGATTTACGTTTAGATCCAATGTCATTGCAACGTTTGAAAGAAGCTGCTGAGAAAGCTAAGATTGAATTATCATCTTCTGCTGAAACAGAAATCAACTTACCTTACGTAACTGCTACTGCTTCTGGACCAAAACACTTAGTGAAAAAATTAACCAGAGCTAAATTTGAGCAATTATCTGATACTTTAGTAAAACGTTCTATGGAGCCAGTTGCTAAAGCATTAAAAGATGCAGGTTTATCTACATCTGATATCGACGAAGTAATCCTTGTTGGAGGTTCTACTCGTATGCCAAGAATCGCTGACGAAGTTGAAAAATTCTTTGGTAAAAAAGCATCTAAAGGAGTTAATCCTGATGAGGTTGTTGCTATTGGAGCAGCTATTCAAGGTGGAGTTTTATCTGGAGATGTAAAAGATGTATTGTTACTTGACGTTACTCCTTTATCTTTAGGTATCGAAACTATGGGTGGTGTAATGACTATCTTAATTGAGGCTAACACAACTATCCCAACTAAAAAATCTCAAGTATTCTCTACTGCTTCTGATTCTCAACCATCTGTTGAGCTTCACGTTTTACAAGGAGCTAGAGCAATGGCTGTTGATAATAAAACTATCGGTCGTTTCCACTTAGATGGTATTCCACCAGCACCAAGAGGAGTTCCTCAAATCGAAGTTGCTTTTGACATCGATGCTAATGGTATCATCAAAGTAACTGCTACTGACAAAGGAACAGGTAAATCTCACGATATTCGTATCGAAGCTTCTTCTGGATTAACTTCTGAAGAAATTGAAAAAATGAAGCAAGATGCTGAAGCTAATGCTGAATCTGACAAAATCGCAAGAGAAAGAGCTGAAAAATTGAACGAAGCTGATGGAATGATCTTCCAAACTGAGTCTCAATTGAAAGAGTTAGGAAGCAAATTAGCTGACGACCACAAAGTTGCTGTAGAGTACGCTTTAACTGAATTGAGAATGGCTCACCAATCTCAAGACATTCCAGCTATTCAAACTGCTCTTGACAACATCAATGCAGCTTGGAAAACAGCTACAGAAGCTATGTATGCTCAAGGTGGTGATCAAGGTCAACAAGCAGCTCCTCAACAAGAGCAATCGCAAGGTGACAATGTTGAAGACGTTGAATTCGAAGAAGTAAAATAATTCTTCTTTAACAATAATGAAAAACCGGACTAGTGATAGTCCGGTTTTTTTGTGGTTATAAATGAACGTAGTGTATTGTAAACACGCACAGAAGTTCGTCTTATGAGTATAGATTGTTAGGTAATTCACAAAATGACAATTGTCATTTCCCGTTCGGATTCTTTTTTGTAATATTACTATATAAATCATTTTGAATGAGAAAGATAAAATACAAAAAAGGACGTAAACTGCAACATACTAGTTTAGAGTATACTGGGTCTCATAAAGATCACGCATCAGAAATGCAGCTTTTTGTATATAACGATGCCGATGTTATCGAATATGAAAAATTTACCGTTTTCGCCTTAAATACCTGCATTGATTACAATAAAAATAATTGGTTAAATATTCATGGATTAAACGATATTGAATTAATCAAAACAATTGGTACACATTTTAAATTAGATGACTTTTTATTAGCTGATATTTTAAACACAACAAAAAGGACGAAATTAGAAGAACAAAAAGATGTTTTATTCTTTAATATAAAATCGCTTCTGCCTTCTGAATATTCAGATGGACTTAAAGTTGAGCAATTGAGTTTTATTCTAAAAGATGGAGTTTTAATTTCATTTCAGGAAAAGCGTAGTGACTTCTTCACCCATATTAGAGAGCGTCTTCGCACACATGCGGGAATTGTTCGCACAAAAAAAGTCGATTATCTATTGTATTTACTCTTGGATGCTGTAATGGAAAATTTTTACATTACAATTGAAGACGAAGAGGATAAAATCGAAGAATTAATCAATTTGACCAAAAAAGGAGCAGATCCGATTATTCTGGAAAAGATTGAAAATCATCGTGATAATTTTAATTTTTTAAAGCGAGCCATTGTACCGCTTCGGGATTCATTGTATTATTTGAAAACGATTAAAGATGATGATACAAATAAACTCATTCAAAAAGATACGTTTAATTTTTTTATCAGATTGCATCAAAAAAGTTTAGAGCTTTTAGAACAAATTGAATCGGATATGAGTTCATTAGAAAGCGCTTCAAATTTTTATTTTTCAGAACAAAGCCGAAAAATGAATGAGATCATGAAAACGCTAACAATCATTTCTGCAATCTTTATTCCACTTACTTTTATTGTGGGAGTATATGGAATGAACTTTGATTATATGCCGGAATTACGTGCCAGAAATGGCTATTTTATGGTCATGGGAGCCATGTTTTTATTGGTAATTGCCCTTATCATTTATTTCAAAAAAAGACGTTGGTTTTAACGTTTGTTTCAGTTGAAAATTTTTCATTTAGATTATCTTTGTTTAGAATCAATATAAATAACTATGAGTAAAGCAATATATATAGCCACAAGCGATCAAAATAGCGGTAAATCGATTATTACACTCGGTTTGATGAGCATTTTGATTGGTAAAACGGCTAAAGTAGGTTATTTTAGGCCTATAGTTGAAGATTTCGTCGATGGAGAACAAGACAATCATATCGAAACTGTTCTCTCTTATTTTAACCTTGATATTAAGTTTGAAGATGCATATGCCATTACAAAAAGCAAACTTATCAAGAAGAAAAATAAAGGGAAAATAGGTGAGGTTCTGGATCTTATTATTGAGAAATATAAAAAGCTGGAAGAACGTTTTGATTTTGTTCTTGTGGAAGGAACAAGCTTTACGGGAGAAGGAACTTCAATCGAATTGGATTTGAATGTTTTAATTGCAAAAAATCTCGGAATTCCTACCATAATTATTGGTTCAGGAGTTGGTAAAACATTAGAAGAATTGGTAGACAGCCTTTATTTGGTTTATGATTCTTTCAAAATAAAAGAAGTTGAGGTTCTATCGGTTTTTGCTAATAAAGTTCAGCCGGAAAATATCGAGCTGGTTACAAAAAGCCTTCAGAAAAGTTTACCTGCGAATGTTTTAATCAATACAATTCCGCTTATTTCAAGTTTGAATAATCCAACAATGCAGGAAATTGTAAATGAACTGGATGCCAAAGTTTTATTTGGAGAAAATTATCTGAACAATGAAATTGGGCACTTTAGTGTGGGAGCAATGCAATTGCATAATTATTTAGTGCATTTGCATAATAATGCACTTGTAATTACTCCGGGAGATCGTTCTGATATTATTTTAGGTGCTTTACAAGCCAATGAATCAGCAAATTATCCCACTATTTCAGGAATTATTTTAACGGGAAATATTGTTCCGGAAGAAAGCATTTTAAAACTTATTGAAGGACTTTCTGCAATTGTACCAATTATTGCTGTTGATGGCGGAACGTATCATATTACAAACCGAATTGGTGCGATAAAATCTGAAATTTATGCCAACAACACCCACAAAATAGAAACTTCCATTACAACATTCGAAAAATATGTAGATAACGAAGCCTTATCTGAAAGATTAATCACTTTTGTGCCGGAAGGAATGACACCAAAAATGTTTCAGTACAATATGGTGAAAAGAGCCAAACAGCATCGTAAACATATTGTTTTGCCAGAAGGAAATGATGATCGAATTATCATTGCCGCTTCAAGATTATTAGATATGGATGTGGTTGATATTTCCATTATTGGTGATAAAAAACAAATTGAAAGTAAGGTTACAGAACTCGGAATAACATTTGATTTTTCGAAAGTAAATATTATAAATCCGAGCGAATCAAAAAATTATGAAGATTACGCCAATACTTATTATGAGCTTCGAAAAGCCAAAAATGTAAGTATTACAATGGCAAGAGATTTAATGGAAGACGTTTCGTATTTCGGAACCATGATGGTCTATAAAGGTCACGCTGACGGAATGGTTTCCGGAGCCGCGCATACAACACAACATACTATTTTGCCGGCATTGCAATTCATTAAAACAAAACCAAATTCATCTGTAGTTTCATCCGTATTTTTTATGTGTCTGGAAGATCGTGTTTCTGTTTTTGGAGATTGTGCTATTAACCCAAATCCAACCGCAGAACAATTGGCAGAAATTGCAATTTCTTCGGCAGAATCAAGTTCAGCTTTCGGAATTGAACCTAAAATTGCCATGCTTTCTTATTCTTCCGGTTCATCAGGAAAAGGGGATGAAGTAGAGAAGGTAAGAGCTGCAACTGAGATTGTAAAGCAAAAACGACCTGATTTAAAAATCGAAGGGCCAATTCAATATGATGCCGCAGTAGATCGCGCCGTAGGAAAAAGCAAAATGCCGGATTCTGAAGTGGCAGGGCAGGCGAGCGTACTTATTTTCCCTGATTTAAATACAGGAAATAATACCTATAAAGCCGTACAAAGAGAAACCGGAGCATTAGCCATCGGACCAATGTTGCAAGGTTTAAACAAGCCTGTTAACGATTTAAGCCGTGGCTGTACTGTAGATGATATTATAAATACAGTTGTAATTACAGCAATTCAGGCGCAGGGACTTTAATTATTAATTATGAATTATGAATTATGAATTATGAATTATGAATTATGAATTATGAATTATATTGTGTTATTATCTTAAAAAATCCGTTTTTTATCCGCGTTTTGCTTTAGCAATCCGCGTCATCAGCGTTCAAATTCGTTCTTAAAAAAATATAGGCTTAAGCCTTTTAGTAAAAAAACTTAGTGACTTAGTGCCTTCGTGGCAAAAACATAAAAAATGAAAATATTAATTATAAACTCAGGAAGTTCGTCAATAAAATACCAATTAATGATTATGCCAACAAACGAAGTAATTTGTAGCGGTATGATTGATAGAATTGGTCTGGAAACTTCAAATGTTACGTTCAAAACAGCTTCAGATTCATTAGAAGAATTGCTTCCGATTGCAAACCATAAAGTAGGTTTGCAAAAAGTTGCCGATATGCTTTTAGATACTGAAAAAGGAGTTATAAAATCGACTTCAGAAATTGGCGCAGTTGGGCATCGTGTGGTACATGGAGGAAGTTATTTCTCTGATACAACAATTATAACAGAAGAGGTTAAAGAAAAAATAAAAGAACTTTCAGAATTAGCACCTTTGCATAATCCGGCACATTTGGTTGGAATTACTGTTGCCGAAGAAATTTTTTCGGATGCAAAACAAGTCGCCGTTTTTGATACCGCTTTCCATCAGACAATTCCGGTTGAAGCCTATAAATATGCGATTCCAAATTACCTTTTAACAGAAAATAAAGTTCGTGTTTACGGTTTTCACGGAACAAGTCACAAATATGTATCTGAAAAAGCGATAGGTTATTTAGAAAATAATTCTAAAATAATCACAATTCACTTAGGGAACGGGTGTAGTATGACAGCGATTAAAGACGGAAAAAGCATCGATCATACCATGGGATTTTCGCCTGCAAATGGCTTAATTATGGGAACCCGCGCCGGAGATATCGATCAATCGGTAATTTTTTATCTGACTAAAAATTTAAGCTACACTGCAGATGAAGTAAATGCAATTTTACTAAAACAAAGCGGAATGCTCGGACTTACCGGTTACAGCGATTTGCGTGATATAGAAGGGGAAGCTGAGAAAGGAAATAAAGATTGTCAATTGGCTCTATTAATGAATGCTTACAGAATTAGAAAATATATAGGCTCTTACACTGCAGCATTAAATGGTCTGGACGCTATTATTTTTACTGCCGGAATTGGTGAAAATTCATCTTATATGCGAAAATTGGTTTGTACTGATATGGACTATTTCGGAATTGAATTAGATGAGGAAAAAAATCAGGTTCGTTCGAAATCAATCAGAGAAATTAGTAAGCCAAATTCAAAAACAAAAGTTTTGGTTATACCAACAGATGAAGAATATGAAATTGCCAATCAGGTTTATCAATTGCTTCAAAACTAAATTTAAAATCCACTTTATAAGTAAAAAAGCTTCTCAACCGAGGAGCTTTTTTACTTATAAAAATTGAATATTTGTCATTATCTTTGAATATAAATCCGAATATTTTGAAATCGATACTTCTAAAATTATTTTTCTTCTTTTTCATCGCTTCTCAAATTCAAGCACAAGAATTACTTCCTTTCGTTGAAAACTATAATAAATCAGATTATCAGGGTGATAATCAAATTTGGAATGTTGCTCAGGGAAAGGATAATGCGATGTATTTTGCTAATAATCACTACTTATTGCGATATGATGGTGTAATGTGGGAAAAATATACATTGCCGAATAAAACCATTATTCGTTCAATTATGATCGAAGGCGATAAAATTTATTCCGGTTCTTATAAAGAATTTGGTTATTGGTACAGGAAAGACGGTAAAATGCGATATGTTTCGATTACCAAAAACCTGCGTTTGTTTGATGAAAAAGATAACGAAGAAATCTGGAAAATTTTCAGATTTAATGGTTCTATTTATTTTCAGTCGTTTAATGATGTTTTTATTTATAACGGAAAACATATTCAAAAAATTAAATTTCCATTTCTAATTTCTTATTGTTTTGTAATCAATAAGAATGTTTACGTTGCTTCTGTTGAAAAAGGTCTTTTTAAAATGGATGGCTCCAAAATTTCGAATCCAAAAGGCTGGAATGTTTTAAAAAACACAGTTGTACATGCAATTGAGAAATATAATGGCAAGTTCTATATTTTTACTCAGAAAAAAGGAATTTTTATCATTGAAAATAATGGATTAAAACCCTGGAACAATCCATTGAATGAAACATTAAAAGCAGCCACAATTAATATTGCTAAATTTATAAAAACAAACAAACTGGTTGTGGGAACCGGAAACAGGGGTGTTTTTATTTATGATTTTAATACAGACAACTATAAAAACATTGATAGAAGTAATGTTTTAATGAATAATTCTATTTTAAGTATTGGCTTTGATAAAGAAAATGATTTGTGGCTGGGATTAGATAACGGAATTGCGCATGTTGAAGTAAATTCGCCAATCTCCTTTTTTTACGATAATTCAGGAACGTTAGGTTCTATTTATTCTGTTGCTACAACTAATAAGGGATATTTAATTGCTTCAAATCACGGTGTTTTTGAATTCGATTCCGGAAAATTTAAAATGATACCTAACACACAGGGTCAGGGCTGGAATATTACTAAAATAAATGAAAAATATATTATTGGTCATAATGATGGAACATTTTCATATGATAATGGATTTTTAAGCAAGATAAATAAAGTAAGCGGAGGGTGGAATTTATCGAAAAGCAGCATCAATGATACTTATTTTCAATCTACTTATAGTGGCGTTTTGGTTTATGATAATCCTTTAGACCTTACTAAATATAAAGTAATCAACGATTTTACTAAACCAATTAAATACGTTGCCCAAAATAAAAAGAATGAAATTTGGGCCGCAGATAATTATCGTGGTTTGTATCGTGTTTTATACGACGATAACTATAAAACTAAGAAAATTGAGAATGTAACCCAGCAAAGTAAAATCAAAAATGACTTTGGAGTTAAGATTTTTGAATTTAGAAATGAAATACTCTTCCTAATCAACAATTCATGGTATACGTATAATTCGATAACCAACAAACTTGAAGAAAACGAATTGTTTAATGAAAATTTCAAGAACGTTTCTGATGTAATTGGCATAGATGAAGATCATTTTATGGTACTTCAGGATGGAATTTTATACCATATATATGTTAAGGGAAATAAATTTGTTTGGAATATTATTCAGGAGAAATATTATAAAGGAAAATTAATCAATGACAACCTGAGAATTTTTAAAAACAAGAATCATTATTTATTAAATCTTGATGATGGTTTTATTTCTCTTCAATTGAAGTATGAAAATAAGCAAAATACACAGATAAAAGTTGAAGCTTTTAATGATGGAAATTTAATTCCTGATGATTCTAAAATTAAATATAATACCGAGCTGAAAATTAATGTTATATCTGGAATTTATGGAGCCAGCAAACCAAATTTGTTTTACAAATTAAATAATAGCAAAGATTTTAGTTCAATTTCAGATGGATTGATTTTGCTGAATAATTTGAGCAGCGGTTATCATTCAATGATAATCTATAAACACGATGGCGCTAATTATGACAAAGTATCAAGTTTTGAATTTAAAGTAGCTCAGCCCTGGTACTTTTCTTTTTGGATGATTTTATTATATCTTTTAATAATTGGAGCAGTTTTATTTTTCTATTACAAATGGAATAAACTGCGTTATATGCAAAAATTAAAATTGCAGGCCGAAGAATTAAAACATCAAAGGGAAATTCTTGAAATGGAGTTGAAGGCTGAAAACGAATTAAATATTCAGGAGTATGAAAAACATATTTTAGAATTGGAACTACAAACTAAATCATCCGAAGTTGCCGGAAAGTCATTGTCTATAGCCAAACAAAGTGAGATGATTGAAAATATCCAAAGCATTTTGGATTCTGAAAAAGATTTCAACAAACTTAAAAGTGAAATTAAAAAGGCAATTAAGATAAATGAAGTCAATAAACACGAGTGGGAAATTTTTGAAACCAATCTGAACCAAATCCATAATGAATTCATTATAAATCTTTCAAAGAAGTTTCCAAATTTAACTCCAAAAGATATAAAATTGTGTGTTTATCTTAAAATGAATCTTTCATCAAAGGAAATTGCACCTATGATGAATATCTCTTTTAGAGGTGTAGAATTACACAGATATCGCCTTAGAAAGAAATTAAATCTCTCACAGGAAGAAAATCTGTCAAAGTTTTTATTAAGTCTGTAAGATTTGCATTTGTTTTTTACATATTTTATATTTTTCTACATCATTTTTTATAGAATTACAATACATCATTACTACATCATAAGGTTATGTTAAGGAAATTAAATTAACATTTAAAACTTTGATTTTTAGCACAATATATTAATGTTTTAACATAATGATGTAGCTATGTAGTAGTGGTATTTGATGTACTACAACGTTGTAATTGTTTAATTTGGCTCTACTAACTTAAACGATTACGAACTGTATGAAAAATTTTATTTTTAGCTTTTTAGCACTCTTGCTTCTTCCGGCTTATATGTCTGGACAAGCAATTAAAGGAAAAGTAGTAGACAGTAGTGGAATGGGAATTCCCGGAGCAGTTATTAGCGCTCCCAATTCACGAACTTCTGCTGATGCTGATTTCGACGGAAATTTTACAATAAATGCTAAAGTGGGTGAGATTATAAAAATCTCAATGCTTGGTTTCGACGCTGTATCTGTACCCGCAACAGCAGAACCAATGTCAATTACATTAAAAGAATCAGGTGATACTGCCTTGAAAGAAGTTGTAGTAATTGGATATGGTACAAGAAAGAAAATTGATAATACTTCGGCTGTAAGCTCAATTAAATCGGAGGAAATTACCAAAATGAAGGTTGCAAATGCATCGCAAGCCATACAAGGTAAGGCGGCTGGTGTTCAGGTATCTACTTCAGATGCGCCTGGAAGTACACCTTCAGTTGTAATCAGGGGAGCTGGTACTGCATTAGGAGGAAGAAATCCTTTATATGTTGTAGACGGTATGCCAACTGATAACATCAATAACATTAATAGTAATGATATTACATCTTACGAGATTTTGAAAGATGCTTCTTCACTAGCTATTTATGGAACCAGAGGGGCAAATGGAGTAATAATGATTACAACAAAAGCCGGGAAAGGGAAACTTACTGTAGATGTTGAAAGTTTTGCTGGTATTAGAAGCCCTTTGAAAAAAGTAAAAATGGCAAATAGTGACGAGTATGTTCGCTATAGTAATGCTGCTTACAGCAACGATTTTCCGCAAGGCAGATTCTCTGCAAATCAGCCTTATAATACAGATTGGTTAGATGCGATTACAAGAACAGGAACCTATACTCAAAACAATATTGCAATCTCAGGATCTTCAGAAAATGTAAAATACTTTTTTAGTGTTGGAAATTATGAAGAAAAAGGAATTTTAAACGGATCTGATTACGGACGTACTACTATCAGAAACAATAATGAGTTTAAACTTTCTGAAAAAGTTAAAATAACCCAGAATTTAAGTGTAAGTACTATTAAGAATACACCAATGCCTTTGAGCGCATTTACGAATGCTTACAGACAATCTCCACTAGTTCCTGTGCGTTACGCTGACGGAAAATATGGAGTGCCATTTGTTTCTAATGGAGTTGTAGCTGAAACCGGAGCATCTTTTAACAATGTTGGAAATCCGGTAGCTCAATTGGATTATACAAATGAGCAGCAACAAACTGTTATGCTGCAAGGTGGATTAAAATTAGATTATGATATTATCAAATCTTTAAAATTTACTTCACAATTCAATGGAGAATTTTATACCTACAAACAGTATAATTATGTTGATAATCAAGCACTTTGGTTATCGGCAGATCCAACTCGTGCAGTAGCAGGGTATCCATTAGATTTGAATATAAATACTTTAACAAGGAATAGAGACCAATATTTTAACTGGAATTTGTCAAACTATCTAACTTACAACAAAGTTTTTGCTGAAATCCATGATGTTGAAGTTACAGCTGGTATTGAAGCAAATGTACAAGGAACCAGAGAAAAGTTAACTATTGACAGAAAGAATGTAAATGCAAACTCAAATTACTGGTCTTTAAAAGATGTTAATGTTGCAGGTAATGTTACAGGTTTAAAAGATGAAGCTTTGAACCAAAGAAGACTGGCATCTTATTTTGCACGTTTTCAATATAAATTGTTAGACAAATACTTGGTTACAGGTACTGTAAGACGTGATGGATCATCACAATTTGCTGAAGACAAGCGTTGGGGAACATTTCCATCAGTTGGTTTAGGCTGGATTGTATCTAAAGAAAGCTTCTTAAGTAATGTAGAACCAATTAATTTATTAAAAATTAGAGGATCTTGGGGTAGATTAGGAAATCAAAATGTACCACTTAATACACAGTTGTTAACTTCTGGATTAGATTATTCAGGTTTAGGTTCAGGTACTACAATAAATTCTCAGGTAGATCCTAATTTATCTTGGGAGATTGTTGAAGAACTTTCAGGAGGTTTTGATTTTGAAGTATTGAACAGCAGATTAAAAGGATCTTTTGATTTGTATGATAAAAACACAACAAATACAATTTTGAATGTTAAACCATATTCTACTTCAGGAATTACGGTAGCTACACCTGCACATATTGGAGAAGTATCTAATAAAGGTTATGAAATTGCACTTCGTTGGGATGACAAAATAAATGATAATTTAAGCTATTGGGTAGGAGGAAATTTTTCTCATAATAAAAATGAACTTACCAGTCTTAAAAATGTTCAGTTAAATCCAATTATTGGAGGAAGTTTAGGAAACGGAGAAAATACCAAAATTCTTGATAATACTTCAGTAGGACAGCCTTTAGGCAGCTTTTTCATGTATGAGTATGCTGGTGTTGACCAAGCAAACGGACAAATGCTTTATTATAAAGCAGATGGATCTAAAGTTGCAAGAGCAGGGTTAGACGAACTAAAAGATAAAAAATATGTAGGTTCACTTTTACCAACATCTAATTATGGTGTTACTTTAGGATTGAATTACAAAAACATTGATTTTTCTGTTGATGGTTATGGAACAGGAGGAGCAAAGGTATATAATGGTAAAAAAGCACAAAGATTTGGAGGAGAAAATATCGAAGCTTCAGTAGCTCGCGATTTCTGGTCACCTACAAATCCAACATCTTCAAATCCAGCACCTTCTAATGCGAATCCTATAGCTTCAACTTATTATTTGGAATCTGCAGATTTTTTCAGAATCAACAACATTACTTTAGGATACAAACTTCCACTTAAAGAAGATCAGTTTATTAGCTTTTGCCGAATATATGTGAATGCAATTAATCCATTTATCTCACAAAAATTCTCTGGATTTTCACCAGATGTTACAAGTGATGGTAAACTTGTTGAAGGCACTCAAGGGGTTGAGTTAGATGCTTACCCATCATTGAGATCATTTGTTATAGGTGCTAATTTAAAATTTTAATATTATGAAAAGATTATATATATCAATGTTTGTACTTTCTGGATTATTTTTTTCAGGATGTTCAGATGATTTTTTAGATGTAGAGCCGACAGAAGCTATTCCCGCAGATCCTGCTTTGGTGAATAGCGATGCAGGAGCAACAGGTTTTGTAACGGCAATTTACAATCAATTTTTAGGATGGGAAATGTCTTCTTTTGGATGGAATGCAGTTTCAAGTATTATCTCAGATGATGCAGATAAAGGCTCTGACCCGGGAGATGCCGGTGGAGATAAAGATATTATTGATGCATTAACTTATAATGCTTCAACGCCATCATTTCAATCTACCTGGGAGGCTAATTATGCTGGAATTAACAGATGTAATCAGGCATTAGAAATGTTTCCTAAATTAGATAAAGCAAACCCTGTTTTAAAAGCAAGATTAGTAGGTGAAACGAAGTTCCTGAGAGCTTTTATGTATTTTACTTTAGTAAAAGGATACGGCGGAGTGCCAATTATAGATCATTTAGCTCTTGTTCCAATTTCTGAGGATGATAGAAAAATGCAATTAACTCGTAAAACAGTAGCAGAAGTTTATGCTTTTATAGAGCAAGACTTAAATGACGCTATCGAAGCTTTGCCTTTAAAATCAGCTTACTCAGGGGCAGATGTTGTCAGAGTTTCTAAAGGATCTGCATACGCTTTATTAGCAAAAGTAAATCTATATCAAAAAAATTGGCAAAAAGTAATTGACAATTGCGATAAAGTAACGGGTTATTCTTTAGTTTCTGATTATTCATTACAATTTAAAAAAGAAGGAGAATTCGGCCCGGAATCTATTTTCGAAATTAATGGAGTTGGTTCTACTTCTACACCTGGATTTGGAATTGGAAATTACTCTGTTTCTCAAGCACCACGTGGTGCCGGAGGTTGGGGATGGGGATTCAACACACCAACTCAAGGTTTAGCAGATGCTTATGAGCCAGGAGACGTTAGAAGAGAAGCAACTATCATTTTTAGAGGTTCAGTTTTATATGATGGTAGAGAAATACCATCAACTGTAGCAAATCCAAGATACAATTATAAAGCATACTCATCATCTTTTTATAATCAGGAATTTACAGATACAAATCTTAGATATTTAAGATATGCTGAAGTTATATTAATGAAAGCTGAGGCTTTAAATGAATTAGGACAAACTTCGGAGGCTATCCCTTTAGTAAATCAAATTCGTAAAAGAGCAGGTTTAGGAGATACTCCTTTTACTTCTCAAGATGATATTAGAAAAGCAATCTACAAAGAAAGAAGATTAGAATTTGCTTTCGAACATGACAGATGGTTTGATCTTGTAAGAACAGGTCAGGCAGCAGCAGCAATGGCAGCAGACGGAAAAAACTTTATTGTTGGAAAACATGAGTTATGGCCTCTACCAACTTCATTTATAAGAGAAGCGAATGGACTTTCTCAACAAAACCCTGGTGGTTACTAATTAAAATCTCAAAATCACTCCTTTCTTAATTGAAAGGAGTGATTATTTTCAAATTCCCATAATTTTTTTATAATGATTAGAATTTCAGTTTTACTAATGGTTTTTACTTTTTTTGGTTGTGGTTCAAATACTGACAAACCAAAAGAAAATGCAGAAGAAAATACTGCAACGGAGAAATTATCTGATGAGCAACTTTTAAACGTGGTTCAAAAAGAAACCTTTAAGTATTTCTGGGATTATGCTGAACCAAACTCTGGATTAGCCAGAGAACGTTATCATCCAGATGGAATTTATCCTGAAAATGATTCGAATATTGTAACTACAGGAGGTTCTGGTTTTGGATTGATGGCGCTTGTTTCTGGAATGTCTCAAGGTTATGTTACCAAAGATCAAGGTGTTGAAAGATTAAACAAAATTGCAGATTTTTTAGGCAAAGCCGATCGTTTTCACGGAGCCTGGTCACACTGGATAGACGGAAATACAGGAAAAGTAAAGCCTTTTGGAACCAAGGATAATGGCGGAGACTTAGTCGAGACTTCATTTTTGGTTGCGGGAATGATTACAGTTCGCGAATATCTAAAAGACGGTTCTGAAAAAGAAAAAGCAGTAGCTCAAAAATATGACGCACTTTGGAAAGGAGTGGAGTGGAACTGGTACACAAACAACAAAAATGTTCTATACTGGCATTGGTCGCCAAACTATGCGTGGCAAATGAATTTTGCATTAGAAGGATACAATGAATGTTTAATTACGTACGTAATGGCAGCTTCTTCACCAACTCATGGAATTGATGCAAAAGCATACCATGAAGGCTGGGCAAGAAGCGGAGGAATCGTTTCATCAAAAACAAAATACAATCTTCCGTTAATTTTAAAACACAATGGAGCAGAAGAATTTGGAGGTCCGTTATTCTGGGCGCATTATTCTTATGTAGGACTTGATCCAACTCAATTGAGTGATAAATATGCCAACTATTGGGATTTGAACGTAAATCAGACTAAAATCAATTATGAATATTGTGTAGAGAATCCTAAGAAAGGCTACAGTGCTGATTATTGGGGATTAAGTGCTTCGTATTCAAGGAATCCTGACGGATCAATTGGTTATAATGCACACATGCCGAGCAACGATCAAGGCGTGATGTCGCCAACTGCAGCTATAAGCTCGATTGTATATACGCCAAAAGAATCTATGGCTGTAATTCGTAATTTATACGATAATCATAAAAAAGAAACTTGGGGGAATGCCGGTTTTTATGATGCTTTGAGTTTACAGCATAATAACTGGGTTGCAAAACGCTATTTAGCAATCGATCAGGGACCAGAAGTTGTGATGATCGAAAATTACAGAACTGGATTATTATGGAAATTATTCATGAATGCTCCCGAAGTAAAACAAGGTTTAGTAAAACTTGGATTTAAATCAGGTAAATACGGTTTTTAATGGCATTTAAAATTAAAAATAGTATCAAGTTATTATTGTTTCTTTTTTCTGCGATGGGTTTTGCGCAAAGTGAGACAAACGGAAAATTGAAAACAGTTGTGGTGGCCAATTATGAATTAGGTTACGCTTTACATAAACCCGCCAATACAAAGGAGAAAAAATCTTTAATAGTTTTTATTTCCGGTGATGGAGAAAAAGGAACTGACATTGAAAAAGTGAAAATTAATGGGCCTTTAAAGTACTTAAAAACACATCAATTAGATACTTATGTTTTGGCGCCGCAATGTAAAGAAGGCGAAAAATGGAGTATTGAATCTATTTATGAATTGATTTTAAAAATTCAGAAAGAAAACAAAATAGATCCTGACAGAATTTATGTTACAGGTTTAAGTTCCGGAGGCTGGGCAGCCTGGAATTTAGCACTTTCGTATCCGGATATGTTTGCAGCAATAGTCCCAATTTCCGGTTTTGTTGATTTAATAGAATTAGAAAGTGCCTGTAAAATAGCCAATATTCCAACCAGAATTTATCATGGATTATTGGATGATGTGGTAAAAGTAGATTATGCAATTGCGATTTATAAAGAATTAAAAAAATGTAATGCAAAAGATGTTCAGCTGACCATTTTTGATGATGCCGGTCACGATAGCTGGACAAGAGTTTATGACAATCCCGAGATTTATGGCTGGATGCTTAAACAGATTAAAACAAATACAAATAAATAAAAACAATAGAATGAAAAAGAAATTAGTCTTACTATTTTTAGGATGTGCTGTTTTGGGTTACGCCCAAAAAAAGAACACTAAAAATGCAGTAAAAATTAAACCGAAATCTGAGTTTGTAGCCGAGTTAATTTCAAAAATGACTTTAGACGAAAAACTAGGACAGTTAAATTTACCAACTTCTGGAGATATTACTACAGGACAAGCTAATAGTTCTAATGTTGCAAAAAATATTGCTGAGGGAAAAGTTGGAGGTTTGTTCAACATCAAATCGGTACAAAAAATTAAAGAAGTTCAAAAAATTGCTGTTGAACAAAGCCGCTTAAAAATTCCATTGCTTTTTGGTATGGATGTTATTCACGGTTATGAAACTACATTCCCAATTCCGTTAGGATTGTCTTGTACATGGGATATGAATTTGATCGAAAGAAGTGCTCAGATTGCTGCTCAGGAAGCAAGTGCTGACGGAATTAACTGGACATTTTCACCAATGGTTGATATCTCTCGTGATCCGCGTTGGGGAAGAGTTTCTGAAGGTTCAGGAGAAGATCCGTATTTAGGAAGCCAGATTGCAAAAGCAATGGTAAACGGATATCAACAACACGATTTATCTAAAAACAATTCAATTTTAGCTTGTGTAAAACACTTTGCTTTATACGGAGCTCCAGAAGGCGGACGTGATTATAATACAGTTGATATGAGTCATATCAGAATGTTTAACGATTATTTTCCTCCTTACAAAGCGGCTGTTGATGCTGGTGTAGGATCGGTTATGGCCTCTTTCAATGAAGTTGACGGAATTCCGGCTACAGGAAACAAATGGTTAATGACCGATGTTTTGAGAAAACAATGGGGTTTTAAAGGTTTCGTAGTAACAGATTTTACAGGAATTCCTGAAATGATCGAACACGGAATGGGTAATCTGCAAGATGTTTCGGCTTTATCATTAAACGCTGGTGTTGAAATGGATATGGTTGGAGAAGGTTTTTTAACGACTTTGAAAAAATCTTTAGATGAAAACAGAGTTACTATTTCACAAATTGACAATGCGGTAAAACTTATTTTAGAAGCTAAATATGACTTAGGATTATTTGAAGATCCTTATAAATACTGCGACGAAAAAAGAGCTAAAACGGAGATTTTTACAGCAAGTAGCAGAAAAGAAGCAAGATCAATTTCTGCTCAGTCATTGGTTTTATTAAAAAATCAAAATCAGGTTTTACCTCTTAAAAAATCTGGAACTATTGCGCTTATCGGGCCATTGGCGGATGCAAAAGAAAATATGCCGGGAACCTGGAGTGTAGCTACAAAAATGGAGAATGCTATTTCATTATTAGCAGGAATTAAAGAAGTTGCCGGAGCATCAACTAAAGTTTTATATGCAAAAGGAAGCAATTTAGATTACGATGAGACTTTTGAAACAAATGCAACAATGTTTGGTAAAACATTGCATCGCGATTCTCGTTCAAAAGAAGATTTATTAGCTGAAGCTTTAAAAGTTGCCAATCAATCGGATGTAATTGTGGCGGCTTTGGGAGAATCTGCAGAAATGAGCGGAGAATCAAGCAGCCGTACAAATTTAGAAATTCCACAAGCGCAAAAAGATTTATTAAATGCACTATTAAAAACAGGAAAACCGGTTGTCTTAGTATTATTTGACGGTCGTCCTTTAGTTATTACAGATGAAGAAAAAACAGTTCCGGCAATTTTAAATGCTTGGTTCGCTGGTACAGAAGCAGGTTACGCTATTGCTGATGTTTTATTTGGAGATGTAAATCCTTCTGGAAAATTGACAACAACTTTCCCTAGAAGCGTAGGACAAGTGCCAATTTATTATGCACACAAAAATACAGGAAGACCACTTTCTAATACAGAAGGAAAATTCGAAAAATTCAGATCAAATTATATCGATGAAAGAAACGAGCCATTATTCCCATTTGGTTTTGGTTTAAGTTATACTTCTTTCGAATATTCAAATCTGAAAATTTCATCGGATAAAATGAATTTCAGCGGAAAACTAAAAGTTACTGTTGATGTTGCAAATACAGGAAATTATGACGGTAAAGAAACCGTTCAGTTATATATCAGAGATTTAGTTGGTTCGGTAACAAGACCCGTTAGAGAATTGAAAAACTTTCAAAAAATAACCCTTAAAAAAGGGGAGAAACAAACAGTGACTTTTGAAATTACTGTTGAAGATTTAAAATTTTATAATTCTGATTTACAATTCGTAGCAGAACCTGGACAGTTTGATGTTTTCGTTGGTGGAAATTCAAATGCCGATAAGAAAGTTAGTTTTGAGTTAACTAAATAATTGGTTTGTTAATTAGAAATTGCCCTTCGTACTGGTTATACGGAGGGCTTTTTTATAGTTTTTTAGTCTTAAAATGTATTAAAATTAGTACGGATTTTTAGATCAATAAAAACTCAAATTTTTCAAATAATTTAATTTTCTATACAATGAAAACCATTAAAACATCTAAAATATTCCCGTTTCTGTTTGCAATAGTTGTTTTGTCTTCTTGTACGGCAAATAAAAATGCGATTGTTGCACATCGCGGAGCCTGGAAAACAAATAATTTTCCGGAAAATTCAATAGCTTCACTTAGACATGCTATTGATATGAAACTTGCAGGATCAGAGTTTGACGTATGGAGAACAGCCGATGATTCATTGGTAATCAATCATGATGCGCACTATAACAAACTTCTTATTGAGGAAACTAATTATGCCGACTTAATAAAATTTAAACTTTCAAACGGAGAGAAGCTGCCTACTTTACATGAATATATCACAGAAGGCAAAAAAAATAATAAACATACACTTTTAGTCTGTGAGATAAAGCCTTCGGAAATAAGTAAAGAAAGGGGAAAGAAAACGGCGTTGAAAACGGTTGAAGTAATTAAAAAACTTAAAGCTGATAAAATCACAGGCTACATCAGTTTTGATTATGATATTCTGAAACAAATTAGAGAAGTCGACACTAAAACCTCTTTGCAATATCTGGAAGGAAATAAATCCCCAAAAGAAGTCAAATTAGACAAAATAACGGGAGTTGATTTCCATTATTCAGTTTTTGAAAAACATCCGGAATGGATCAAAGAAGCAAAAGAAAATCATATTACACTAAATGCCTGGACGGTTAACGATGCCAAAGTAATGGATTGGATTATCGAAAATAAATTCGATTATATTACAACCAATGAACCGGAATTACTCAGTGATAGAATTAAAAATTAGTAATTAAAAATTAAAAATGAATAATAGCTTTTAAACTTTAATAGCTTGATTTTAAAATATAAAAATAAAAAAATGTATAAACTATCGTCTATATCGCTTTTGTTGCTTTTGATAGGATTTAATATCTCGGCGCAAAATTCCATTCCTGGAAAAACAGAATGGTTTGATCCTAATAAACCAGCTTCAACATATTGTAATCCAATAAATATTGGTTACAATTACACGACCTTTAAGCACAACGGAATTCCTGAATCGCGTCGTTCAAGTGCAGATCCTGTTATTATTACCTATAAAGGCGAATATTACTTATTTGCTACCAATCAGGCAGGTTTCTTTTGGAGTAAAGACATGTCTGACTGGAAATTTGTTTACGGAAGTTTTCAAAGACAACCGGGAGATGATGACCAGTGTGCACCTGCTGCATGGGTGGTAAACGATACTTTGTTTTATGTTGGATCAACATGGAAAAAAGATCATCCGATTTGGAAAACAGCCGATCCAAAATCAGGAAAATGGTTGCGACATGTTGATAAAGCAATGTTACCAACCTGGGATCCAGCTATTTTTCAGGATGATGATAAAAAAGTATATATGTATTACGGTTCAAGCGGAAAATTACCACTTGTAGGTGTAGAGGTAGATTATAAAACATGGTTACCAAAAGGAAATCAGGCAGATTATGCACAATTGTATGCAGCGACAGAAGTTGAGGATATTCAAAAACCTTACGGTCAGGCAAAAGCGGTTGTTGGTTTAGATCCTGCTTCACACGGTTGGGAACGTTTTGGACCTAACAATGATATGGAACCTGCGCCCTGGGGTAATTTTATTGAGGGCGCATGGATGACCAAACACAACGGTAAATATTATATGCAATACGGCGCTCCTGCTACTGAATTTAAAGGATATGCAAACGGAGTTCACGTTGGTGATAATCCGTTAGGGCCATTTGTGTATCAAAAGCACAATCCGATGTCGTATAAGCCCGGAGGATTTGTAATTGGTGCCGGACACGGAAACACTTTTGCAGATATTTATGGAAATTATTGGAACACAGGAACGTGTAAAATTTCAATAAAAGACCGTTTTGAGCGTCGTATTGATATGTTTCCTGCCGGATTTGATAAAGATGATGTCATGTATTCGAACACATCGTACGGAGATTTTCCAATAAAACTTCCTACAGAACAACGCAATCATGAAAATGGAGCTTCTTCCGGATGGATGTTATTATCTTATAAAAAAACAGCTACAGCTTCTTCTTCAGAAGATTGTATGGAAGTGGAAACACACAGAATGGATAATGGAGGCAAAAAAGTATATGAGAAATTTTGCTATGGCGCGAATAATTTAACAGATGAAAATATTCAAACCTATTGGTCAGCAAAAACAAATAATCCGGGTGAATGGTTACAGCTTGATTTAGGGAGAAAAATGCAGGTAAATGCGTTGCAAATTAATTATGCCGATCATAAAGCAACGCAATACAATAAAGCAATGGATATTTATTATCAGTATAAAATATTCATGTCTGATGATGCTGTAAACTGGACATTGGTGGTAGATAAATCTCAAAATGATAAAGATGCTCCGCATGATTATGTTGAATTAACAAAATCAATCGAAGCGCGTTACATCAAAATGGAAAACATTCATAATGCTTCGGGATTATTTGCGGTTTCAGATTTCAGGGTTTTTGGAAACGGATTGATGGCAAAACCAAAAGCTGTTTCTGGTTTTAAAGTAAATAGAAATACCAAAGATTCTCGTAATGCAATGATTTCCTGGAAGAAACAAACTGACGCAATTGGATATAATATTTATTACGGAATTGCTCCGGATAAATTATATAATACCATTATGGTTTATGATGAAAGTGCTTATGATTTTAGAGGTTTGGATAAAGACACAAAATATTATTTTACGGTTGAAGCTTTTAACGAAAATGGTATTAGTTCAAAAACGAAGCTTATTGAAGTAAAATAATTTTGTAACTATTTTTTCATAAAAGGTTGACTAAAATGACAACGATTTATAAAAGAATTTGTTCCTTTGCATAGCTATCATGTAGCAGATTAAGTAACCCGAAAAAAGCCATTAAACCTATGAAAAAAACAATTCTTTTAACTGCATTAGTTTTAAGCGGATTGACATCTTTTGCCCAGTCAAATGATGAAAAAAACATTAAATTATTTTATAAAAAGGCCTTAACCGAGTCTAAAGCATACACTTGGTTAGAGTATTTGTCTAACGATATTGGAGCTCGTTTATCGGGATCTCAAAACGCACAGCTGGCTGTTAATTATACTAAATCTCAGCTTGAAAGTTTAGGACTTGACAAAGTGTATTTACAAGAAGTTATGGTTCCGCATTGGGTTCGTGGAGAAAAAGAAAGTGCCTTTATTTTAAACGGAAAAGTAAAAACTGCTGTGCCAATTTGCGCTTTGGGAGGATCTGTTGCAACTGCAAAAACAGGACTTACGGCAGAAGTTATAGAAGTTCAGGGAATTAAAGAACTTGCCGAATTAGGAGATAAAGTAAAAGGAAAAATTGTGTTTTTTAACAGACCAATGAATCCTGAAAATGTTGAAACTTTCATTTCATACGGAGCTTGTGTTGATCAAAGATTTGCTGGTGCAAAAGAAGCCGCTAAACTTGGAGCAGTGGGAACAATTGTACGTTCGATGAATTTACGTTTAGACGATTTTCCTCATACAGGCGCCCAAAGTTATGGTGATTTGCCGAAAGAACAATATATCCCTACAGCTGCGATTAGTACAAACGGAGCTGAATTATTAAGTGCAACCTTAAAAAGCAATCCGTCTTTAAAATTTTATTTCAAACAATCTTGCGAAACATTGCCTGATGTATTATCATATAATGTTATTGGAGAATTAACAGGAACAGTAACTCCGGAGAATATTATGGTTGTTGGTGGTCACTTAGATTCTTGGGATCTGGCTGATGGTTCTCAGGATGATGGAGCAGGAGTAGTACAAAGTATGGAAGTAGTTCGTATTCTTAAAAATTTAAACTACAAACCTAAAAATACAATTCGTGTAGTTTTATTTATGAATGAAGAGAATGGTGGAAAAGGTGGAGCGAAATATGAAGAAGTTTCAAAACAAAAAAATGAGAACCATATTTTTGCTTTAGAAAGTGATTCAGGCGGATTTTCACCAAGAGGTTTTTCAATTGAAGCAGACGATGCAAACCTAAAAAAAATACAAGGATTCAGAGATCTTTTTGAGCCTTATTTAGTTCATAGTTTTACAATTGGACATGCAGGATCTGATATTAGCCATTTAACATCTAAAGCGATTGTTAAAGCTGGTTTAAAACCTGATTCTCAACGTTATTTTGATTATCACCACGCAGCAAACGACAAATTTGATGCTGTTAATAAAAGAGAATTAGAACTTGGAGCAGCAACAATGGCAAGCTTAGTTTATTTATTAGACCAAACCGGAATTGAAATGCCAAAGGCTAATTAATTTTAAATAGATATTTACAAAATGAAGCCGTCTCAAATACGTTTGAGACGGCTTTTAAATTTAATTCATAATTGATTCCTTAGAGTATAATATTAATCGCTTAAAGCAGTTATAATTTCAAATTCAGGACTAAACCGACAATTCTTCTTTTTATTATTTATGTCTTATTAATCCTATTTTTTTTGTTTAAATTTGAATCCTTCTTTAGAGTTATTAATATGGCTACACGATTATTTTCTTACTTTTTTCTTATTCTTTCTTTGAGTATTCATTCACAATCGACAAAGGAACTGATTGATGGTCTAAATACTATTAATGATCATCAGAAAAAAGTAGAACTCTGTCGAAAAATTGCTTTAAGGTTACAAAAATTGGATTGGGACAGAGCTATAAAATATATTGAATTAGCCGAATCTGAAGCCAAAAAAACAGAAAATACAGAACTCATGCTGGCGTATGTTTATGTTACGGCAGGAAAAATGTATGCCTCCAAAGAAGTATTTGATGTTAGTTTGAAATATTATTTTAAAGCGCATGATATTTACAAGCAAAGCAATAATATTGAAGAATTATCAAAAGTAGAAAACAATCTTGCCATTATTTATTCGCTCGGGAAAAATAAAGAAAAAGCATTAAAATATTTCTTAAACGTATATCACTATCAAAAGTCTAAGAATGATCCCGTTAAGCTCGTAAAAATTTTAAACAATATCGGTACTTTATATTTAGATAAAAATGTAGATTCTTCTTTGCATTATTACCAAAAGGCTCAAGCTATAAACGGAACGATAAAAGACGACACTTTAAAAATTTATGTCTATACTAATTTGGCACGAGCGTATGGATTAAAAAAAGATAAAAAAAACACCGAATATTATTTTGACCAGGCTTTTTCTTTAGTAGATAAACCGGTTGATAATGCTGTAAAAGCCTTTGTATATGAATCTTTTTCGCAATATAAATTAAAAGAGAAAAACTATGATGCCGTAATTGTAAATGCAAAAAAGGCATTAGAATTAGGTAAAGATAATGTGTATAGCTTTTCAGGTTTAAACCTGAATAAAATGCTTTATGAGGTTTATATAAGTACGGCTGATTATAAAAATGCAGTACATTATTTTCAGAAATACAATGCAATCAACGACAGTATTAATGTTGAAGAAAAAGCAGTAAATCTGGAAAGAATAAAATTAGAACAGGATTACAAAGTTCGCACACAAATAAAAACACTTATAGAACAAAAGAAACTCTTTAAGTATTCTGTGGTGGGATTGATATTGGTAGTTGGCATTTTGATTTTAATTATTTTACTAATAAAATATCGAAACAGAAATATTAAAAATCAACTGGAAAAAGAAAAATTAAACACCAAAATGCAAGGGTTAAAGGAAAACCTGAAAGCTAAAAATATGGTTCTGGTAGGAAAAGCTATGTCAGAAATACATCGTACAGACAGCATTAATGAAATCCTTACTGATCTTAAACAAATTAAACTCAAAGCTATTAATAAAGAAATGCAGCAGGCTATTGATATAGTTTTAAAGCGTTTGGAAAAGAATTTAAATACCGATATCTGGAAAGAATTCGAAATAAGTTTTGAACAGGTTCACCAGTCTTTTTTTGATAAACTAAAGAACGATTATCCTTCCCTTAGTCCAAAAGACCGAAGATTATGTGCTCTTTTATACCTGGATTTAACAACAAAAGAAATATCTCAGATTACGGGGCAATCTTTCAAAGCAATCGAAAATTCCAGAACAAGACTTCGGAAAAAGTTTGATTTGACTAACGAAAAGGTAAATCTCTCCACTTATCTCAATACATTTTAAACCTAATAAATGTAAAAAATAACCCAAACTAATCGTCTGATTTAGTTTGGGTTATTTTTTTTTGAGTGTTTTTTGAGTGATAATTTTTTACCTGTGAGTGTTTTTGTAATAGTCCTTTTTTCAAAAACATATAATGTCCATTCTACATTTACCAAATCGATGCAAATAAATTTAGAATGAACGAGAAGAAAAAAAAAGAACCTGCTAAAAGTTTAGAACAGCTTTTGGAAGAAACAAAAACCCAAAAGGAAATCCTCTTAAAAATTCTTGAAAAAATAACAAAAGAAAATCCTGAAGATCAAACTCCAAATTGATTTTTAGAAAGGCATTTGAATGGCTGCTATACCATTTAAAGTGCGATTATAACCAAACTAACCATAATATTAATTTTAAATTTAAAGAAATGAACCAGATTTACTTCAAAATCAAGTATTTGTTTGTTTTGTTAAGTTTCTTTGCCTGTTCCGTAGGAATGGCTCAGTCTCCTTTTCAAAGCGTAAAAAAAGATGGTGTGAAAATGGCTGTAGACGAGCCGGTTTCAAATGTGACAAAAGATCAAGTTAGTAAAACAAGTAATGACCCAAATTCTATTCAGAGTAATAATGCCGGTAATCTTCTAACCCAGGAAGAAGAAAAGATAAGCGGCAAAGAGCTTTCTAAAGCAGAAAGTGAATCGGTAACAAAACAGCTACAGCAAAGCCAGCAATTATTTGGACAAAAATTAAGTGATACACAGAAAACAAACGCACAGGATACTGTAAGCACGAAGGTTAAATCCTTTGCTAAATCTTCAGGTTTAAATGCAAAAAATATATTCGAAGTTAAAAAAGAAGCTTTTGATTTGTCTGCATCAGATAAAATGCAATTAAAATCCATCTCTGATAATCATGGAAGAACCTTGGCTACTTATCAGCAATTACATAATTCTGTTCCGGTAGAAGGAGCAATTTATAAGGTTAGAGAAAATAAAACCAAGATAGACGCATTTGGTTATACTGCTAAAAAATTGTCTGTAAGCAGTAGTTATAAAGTAAGTGCTACAGCTGCATTAGAAAATGCACTTAAAAAAGTAAATGCTAAACAATATATTTGGGAAAGTAAAAAATTAGGTGCTTTACTTGATAAAAATATAAGTACAAAACCGCAAGGCGAATTGGTTTATGTGGGGCCTAATTTTTCTTCTGAATTAAAGGAATATTACCTTACATGGAAATTTGATATTTATGCAATCAATCCGCAATCTAGTCAGACTATTTACGTAGATGCAAACTCTGGAAAAATAGTTCTTATTATCGACTTAAATCGAGATGCCAGTTTCGAAGGCCAAAGGCTGGGTAGAGGTAAATCACGATACGCCGGAGATGTAACTTTTAATACCAAACAATATGCTGATGGTTATAGATTAGAAGGTCTGCAGGGAAAATATAATGTGCCAATGTATACTATGAATCTGAATCACAATGATCAGGCTTCAGATGAAGTAATTACTGATTTTATTGATGAAGATAATATTTGGAATGAACTGCACAATAAAAATAACGATGAAGTTGCCATTGATATTCATTGGGGTATGCAGAAAACCATAGAATATTATGGTGAAAAATTTGATCGAAATAGTATCGACAATAAAGGAATGACAATTATTGGTCTTGCACATTTAGGCAATAATGTCGAAAATGCTTCATGGACTGGAGGATGGGCACAATTTGGAGATGGTTACGACACGCCTTATGTTGGATTGGGAATTACAGCTCATGAATTGACGCATGGTGTAACACGTTTTACGGCGGGTTTAATTTATCAGGGAGAATCAGGTGCTATGAATGAATCCTTCAGTGATATTTTTGGTGTTTCTGTTGAGTTTTATGTTGGAAAAGACAAAAAAGATGACATTTGGATGTTGGGAAATGAATTGTATACCCACGGAAGTATGAGGAGTATGTCTAATCCGAAAGCCCAAGGACAGCCTGACACTTATGGAGGAATAAATTGGGCAAATACATCAAACATAAATTACGATAATGGTGGTGTGCACATTAACAGCGGAATCACAAATTACTGGTTTTACCTTTTAAGTGAAGGCGGTCAAGGTGTAAATGATCTTAATAACAGTTATAATGTTAAAGCTATTGGTCTTGCCAAAGCAGAGAAAATTGCCTACATAACGCTTACAGAATATTTATCTCCTTCTTCAAACTTTAGTGATATGCGTCGGGCAACTTTAATGGTTGCCGAAGATTTATACGGATTAGGTTCTGAAGAATACAAACAAGTTACCAATGCCTGGTACGCTATTGGTATTGGGGCAGCTTATGCAGACAAACAAATATCTCTTGTTTCTGTTGAAAAACCTTCGGCTGTTTGTGGTTCTTTAAAAGGGGATGAGCCTTTTTATATTAAAATTAAAAATACAGGATCTACTGTAATTAAAACAAATGAGACCTTAAATTACAAATTAAGATTGATGACACAAGGTTTTGGCGGCAGATTTAATGTTCTTTACACCAACGATAGTACTATCAGCTTTACCAAAGATCTTGGCGTAGGAGAAGAAACGATTATAAAAATTCAGGACAATATTCCTTATGTAATAAGTTTAACTACAGTAAATTATGTTGAAGTTAAATTTGATTTTAATCCTATTACAGAATTTGGCGCAAAAGATGGAGTTTCTTTTGTTTCAAATTTAATAGTTCCTCCTGCACAAAAAGATTTTGACCTTAAACTTATGGGACTAAATCTTCCCGTCTATTCAGGAGAAACTTTATTTGCCAATCATCCATTAGCTGTAACAATCTATAATTTGGGCTGTGAGGATATACCAGCAGGATCTCAATTGAAAGTTGGATATTTGAATACACTTTCGGGAGGCGAAACTATCTGGAAAGATATTACACTGCAAGCTGTTTTTAAAGGCAATTCAGAAATGATAATTCCTTTAGATAATATCGATTTGTCAGCAGCTGGCTTGTATAATTATGAAGCTTTTGTAACCTATAGCCAGGATCCTGTAACTACGAATAACAGTATTACAAATTCGGTTTATAATGGGGTTGTAACTCAATTTCCATATTTTCAGGATTTCGAAAAAACACCTGGTGGCTGGTATTCAAAATCAATACTTACAAATCAAAAATTTGTATGGCAGCAAACTTCCGCGATTTCATTTAGAGATACTAATTCGAAATATTTATGGGGTACTGTAAATTATGGCACTTCTGAAAGAGTACCACCCAATTCTGATTTTACATTAGAATCTCCAATATTTGACTTTACCAATATTACTTCTCCCTATGTTGAGTTTGATATGATTCATTTGTTTTATAAAGGATATGACGGATTAATTGTTGAATATTCTGAAGACAAAGGTCAAAACTGGAAAAAAACTACAGGCATAGATTATCCAGAAACTTTGCAATACAATGATTTAATAGTTGGCCCATGGTTTAGCGGAATTAATAACCGTACGGATAAAAAACCAATCGGAATACGTTTAAATGAACTTGCAGGTAAAAAGGCGGCTATTCGTTTTCGAGTTGTTACAGATAGTTATGCCAGTAACTTTTTAGGTGCTTTTATAGATAACATTCGTGTAGGTAATGCGCCTTATGATTTAGAAGTTACGGGTGCAAAATTAGACGCCGGTATCTGTGCTGTTAACAATGAGAACATAACAATTAGTGCAAAGATCATTAATAATTTCGCAACTACTAAAGAGCAGGTTAATGTAACAGTTAAAATTCTTGATAAGGAAAAAAATGAAGTTTTTTCAAATATCGAAAAAATAGCTTTAACATTTACAAAATATGGAGATACGCTAACATATTCTATTTCAAATATTAATTTAAAAAGCATTGGTAAAAATACAATCACAGTTTCAGTTTTTCCTGAAGATGTAGCTCAGGATGTTAAACCAGAAAATAATTCGGTAACATTTGGTTTCGATAACTGGGATAATAAAGATATGAAGATAGATTCATTGCCTTATACAATGGATTTTGAAGATAGCACTCAATACAAAGGATGGAGAACTTCTGAAAATAATAATAGCGGAGGATGGAAATATGGAACAAGTAAAGAGTTAGGATCTCCGGGTTGGTTTTTAGAAGGCCATGAGCATTTTATGGCAAGTAATGATGATAAATGTAATTGTGATGCATCAAATGATATGTTGATTTCTCCAGTATTAGATTTAAGCAATTATAAAGAAGCACATTTGTCATTTGATGGTTTTGGAGACGGACAAAGACTTTCAGACGGATATGTAAAAGTGAGTACGGATGGAGGTAAAACCTGGGAAGAGGTTTTTAAAATGTCTTATATTACAAACTGGATAGAATATCACGTAGATTTAACTCCATATGCCGGAAAATCTTGTGTTCTTGTAGCATTTGTACATGATGATAACGGATTGTTTGCCAATGGTTTTGCAGTAGATAATATTAAAATCAAAGACACAGCAGATTATTTACAGCTCTCAAATTTAAGTGTACCAGAAAATGTATATGAAGATGCGCCATCACACCAATTTTTTATAAGTGCAAAAAATTTATCTTATAGTACAGTTAATAAGGCAACTATCGAATATCAAATTACCCAAAATGGTAAACCTATAGGGGAGCCAATTGTACGAGAAAGAAATGATCAGATATTCAGATATCAAACTATTGTTTATACAGTAGATGGTATACCGCAGTTATCAGCAGCAAATTATGAGATTAATGTAAAAGTAATTGCAGAAGGAGAACCAAAAGCGTTGGCAGAGAATCTTACAAGGACTTTTCAGGTTTTGGAAAAAGCACCAGCTTTAGATGTTGAAACTTTTTCTACTATATCTGCGGGATCAATATTTGGATCAAAAGGATTTGTTTCCAATCAAAGTGATGAAAATTATCCATGGCGAGCAGTTGTTAAACCGGATAATGCAAATCTGGGTCTTCCTAAAAAAGATCATACTGGCGATATTGCAGCGCAAATGCTTTACAATCAACTAGAAGGTTATGCAGCTTATGGAGAATTAATCTCTCCGTTGTATAATTTATCTGAAAACACAACTGCTTTAGAATTTTATTACGGACTTGAAAGTAATTATAATAATGCCTTTATTATAGATGTTAAAACCGCAGGAGGCGAATGGAATGAGATATGGAGAGCCTCTAAACAAGGAAATTATAGAGACACTGAATGGCAAAAAGGAATAGTAAATTTAAGTAAATATGCTGGTAAATCTGTAATGCTGCGATTTAGACATGCCAAAGCAGGTGGTTATTCTTATATGGTATTGGATGATTTAAAAATAATCAGCGATCCTATTTTAGATTTATCTGTACAGATATTGTCGCCAAAAGATGTATGTGGCGGATCTGAAGTAAAAGTTAAGCTGACCAATGAAGGGCAAATTGCAATTCAGGAAAAGGCAATTCAATTGAATCTGGAATATATCAATACAAATGAAACTATTTCAGAAGTGATTGAAACAGCAATTCCGGCAGGTGAAAGCATAGAATATATTTTAAAAAAACAGCCTAAACTTGATACAAGTGGTGATTCTCATGTATTTAATGTTATTGCAAAATTAGATAATGATCTTATCCCGCAAAACAATGAAATAAAAAACTATATCTATCAAGAGGTATCCGGAGATTTCAAAATATTTGATAATGCAGTAATTCATGGATATGAAGGTAAAAGTTTGTACATCGATGCAGCAACGAATTTTAGGGCTAATAAATTAGAAGTTGTTTCCTATAAATGGAATACCGGTGATGTTTCTAATGGTATAGAAATCAATAAAGCAGGAGATTATACCGTAACATTAGTAATGAAAAACGGATGTACGCTGACAGAAACCATAACTGCAACATTTGACACTTTCGAATCTGAATTAGAAAGCGGAGACTTATGTGGTCCTGAGGTTGTTTTGTCACCCGGAACATACAAATCTTACGAATGGTTTGATGGCTCAACGCAACCAACTATTACCATAACAGAAAGTGGGGATTATTATGTAACGGTTTACAATGAAAATGGCATCGGTAAAACTTTTAGTACTACCATTTCAATTCTTGAAAACAATATCGTACCTGAGATTCAGGTTGTAGGAAATAAAAAATTAACTGCTTCGGTTGAGGCTGTTTCGTATCAATGGTTTCTAAATGAAAGACCTATACCAAATGCAACCGAAAAATCTATAATCACAATTTGGGAAGGAAATTACAGCCTTCAGATAACCAATAATAATGGATGTAACAGTAAATCAATTCCATTTGATTCAAAAGGTATGCTTGTTGGAAAAATAACAAATCCCTTTAGGGTATTTCCTAATCCGGCAGTTGATACGGTAAATATCTTTTTGGCCGATAAAAATGAAGGAGAAACACAAATCAATATTTATGCAATGGATGGTAAAGTATTGTGGAATAAAACTTATGCAAGTATTCCGGCAAATATAAATGTAAGCGAATTAAATCCTGGAGTTTATGTTTTAGACTGTATTATAAATGGCAAGAAATATACAGCCAAAATCATTAAGAAGTAACAGCATTAAAGATAGATAAGGTAGCTCTCATTTTTGAGAGTTACCATTCTTAAACAAAGAAATACTATGAAAAAATACATACTAATTTTAGGCGCACTTTTTTTTGGCGTGACTGTTATGGGGCAAACTGAAAAAGTAAAACTAGGCGTAAAAGCAGGTTTAAATATCTCAAATCTTACTATTGATGAAAGCGAATTGAATTCATCAGGTAAAACAGGGTTTACGGCGGGAATTATGGTCGAAATTCCTATGGCGAAAAATTTTTCTCTTCAACCTGAATTGTTATACAGCCAACAAGGAACAAAAATTACTTTTTCTGATGAAGAAGTAGCAAATTCCCACTATAAAAGTACTATTGAATTGAACTATTTAAACATTCCTGTAATGTTAAAATATTACGTAATAAAAGGATTAAGTGTACAAGCCGGGCCTCAAATAGGAATATTACTGAAAGCTAATAATAAATATCAGGATAATTTTTTAGGCTACGAAAATCAAGAGAGTTTTAATCTAAAAGAGTATTCGAGCGGTATAGATACTTCTGTAAACTTCGGTTTGGGGTATCAATTAAAAAATAAATTTTATACAGATGTAAGATATAATATTTCTTATTCTAATGTATTTAAAGATGGAGATGCAAATCATTTCATCGATAATAATATGAAAAACAAAGTTTTTCAATTAACGCTTGGTTATTTTTTACAATAATTCATTTTTCATTTTTGTTGAAAAGGAAGCCGTCTCGTTTTGAGATAGCTTCTTTTTTTTTATAATTACAATTTCATTACGATCAAATAATACAATATTGTAACAGGAATATTAGACAAAAGAATTAAAATTTTAACCGCTATGTCTTTTCTCTGTTCTGTGAGTTCAATAAACTTATCAATAAGATGGAATAACATTATAGCGTTAAGTACTATTGCTGATGCCACAAATGGAAAAGCAACAATTAAAATATTCGGATTGGCATTTGTAACAATATAAAGTACAAATAAAATGGTGCTGACAATAAAACTGCCGATAGCCAATTCTGTCGATTGTTTTTCTTCAAAAGGTTTTTCAGTTGTTTTCATAAAATTAAATTTTAAATGTTTTTTGAATTGATTGAATAGATATGGAAAGCATTTTTGAAAAATCGAGATAATGGAAGGGAAGAGCTTGTTTGCCTCTTTTATATTGTTGAAAAAAATAATTGATATGGCGCAGATAAAAAGGGGTGCCCGAAAGAATAACCATAAATAGATACAAGCTTCTTTTACCATTTCCTAAAAGATAATATTGCATTCCTATTTCATCAGCAACCGAAATTCCAGTGTTTGTTAAAACATGAATAATATCGTGATCTTCCAGTTTTGGCTGAATATCAAAATGATTTTTGTCAAGGAAATTCCCTAAACCAAACCCAAGAGAATCTACTGGATATTGTAATAATTCATCTTTATCAATTTCCCACGGAATACTCTTTTTAAAATACTTTTGATATGGTTTTCTTGACCATTCATACATTTTTTCAATAATATAATCTTTCATATAATAATTTTAAAAGTTCTTTGAGATTCAAAGTAAAATAATAAATAAAAAAGCTAATTTGAGTTTTAAATTAGCTTTGTATTATTTTTTAATAAGTATCGATTACAGTTTTTAATAAATTAGAATCGGCGAGGTTAGAAGGTGAGACTACTTTTTCAGTAAGCGGAATATCATTTCCGTATCTTTCCTTTAGTATTTTTTGAACTCTTTCATCTTTCAAATTAAAATCTTTTAATTCCTGTAATGGACACAATTCTATACCGGCTCCGGTTTTATATATTTTCCAGACCAATTCAGAGCAGTAGATTCTATTATCCGTCCATTCAAAATAAGCATCATATTCTTTGCCGTTAAATTGCTGTCCATAATCTTTCATCTTTTGTAAAGTACTTGCAGTCAAAATTTTTTCTGCATTTTTCAATCTTTTCACGACATATTTATTTTCTTTACCGTGTTTGATCCATTCATCCAGCAACGTTATCTTTACGGGCTGAACAGCTTCAAAAACAAATTTCCTGTCATTAATAAAGAAGATAATTCCGCAATGCGAAAATTTCGAGTTTGTCGCAATTCTCACCGCTTCACATTGTTTAGATTCTGAAGTTTGAAAAATAATATCTCCATCCTGAACTTTCTCAGATAGCGTGGTTTGCGGTTTTGTTCCAGAAAACGGATTGTTAGGAAATACTAACGTTGCTACATACAAAGCACAGCAAAAACTAATTAAAAATGTTGTTCCTAAAAAGATGTATTTCATTTTTTTCATGTTGAATTTTTAAATTCTAAATATACTTTAAATTCCACCATTTCTTAATTCAGTTTTTTAATATTAACTGAAAAAACAAATATTTCATAAAGTGCTTTGAATTACAAAGTAAATAATAAAAAAAATAGCTGCCAAATAAAATGACAGCTATTTTATAAATATATTTTAAGAAATATTAGATTCTAAATATACCTCCAACGGCAATAATACGCTGAAAGAAGAAAAAATCTTGAGAAGCTTTATCTTCACTACTTGTTGTAGTTCTAATATCCTGCATGTTAATGTAACCACCTTTTAACTCTCCCTGAATGTAGAAGTGTTTGAAAAAAGTAATGTTAATACCAGCTTTTGCAGAAACACCGTAACCAGAAACGTGAAAATCATCATGACGCTCTTTTCCTAAAAGTGTTGTGTTTGTTTTAGGATATAAAACTCCTGCACCCAAACCTTCAGTTAAGTTAATTTGAACTTTATCAATATTCGGAAGAGTAAACAATTTCGAAATATCATCAAATCTTGAAACCTCAGTATTAATGTAGTTTAAACCATCAGTATGCTCATAAATTAAAAATGGAGTACCACCGTTAAGAGTACCGCCACCTTCCATAGCACCACCTTGAGACATGTCTACAGGTGTATTGTTGTAATTTCCATTGTAAATTGAACCAGCCTGATCTGCTGGCAAATTGATGTCTCCGGTAACATTTGCAATTTGATTTTGTGACATTACATATTTCATGTGGTCAACACCAATTGTAACACTATAATGATCACTAAAAAAATAACCTAATCTCAAATTAGTTTGCGGAATAGTCATGTTAGCAGGATTAATATAATCTACATGCCAGCCTTTCGGTTTGTCATGTGCCTGCATATTATCAACAGTAAAATTATAATCTTTTCCTCTAAAAGTTACGTCAGACTTTGAGTAGCTTTCTCTGTTTCCACCCCACATTACAAAGAACTTTCCTTTATTGTGTGCTGTATACTTATTTTGTATTGCAATTTCTTCCTGAGCAAATGTATTTACAGCAAAACACATTAAAAAGAAAGGCAAGAATAAAAATTTATTTTTCAATGAATTGATTGTATAATAAAAATTAAAAGGCGTTTACAGTTTTTCTTATGGCAACTAACTTAGTCATTAGATCTTCAAAATAGTCTAAATGCAACATGTTAGCACCATCACTTTTTGCATTAGCAGGGTCAAAGTGTGTTTCGATAAAAATACCGTCAACACCCACAGCAATACCCGCTTTGGCAACAGTTTCAATCATATCAGGTCTTCCTCCGGTAACACCCGCAGTTTGATTAGGTTGTTGTAATGAATGTGTAACATCCAAAACAGTAGAAGCATATTGTTGCATAGTAGGAATTCCTCTAAAATCAACAATCATGTCCTGGTAACCAAACATTGTACCACGGTCTGTAACCATAACATTCTCATTCTGACAGTCTAATACTTTTTGTACAGCATGTTTCATGCTTTCCGGACTCATAAATTGTCCTTTTTTCAAGTTCACCACTTTTCCTGTATTTGCTGCAGCAACAACAAGATCAGTCTGGCGTACAAGAAAAGCCGGAATTTGTAAAACATCTACATATTGCGCAGCCATATCAGCATCTTCATTAGTATGAATATCCGTTACGGTTGGAATATGAAAAGTTTCAGAAACTTTTCTTAAAATTTTTAATGCTTTTTCGTCACCAATTCCAGAAAAACTATCAATTCTCGAACGGTTCGCTTTTTTAAATGATCCTTTAAATACATAAGGAATCTGAAGTTTGTCGGTAATACCAACTAATTTTTCAGCAATCCTGAGAGCCATTTCTTCTCCTTCAATAGCGCAAGGTCCCGCCAATAAAAAGAAATTCCCACTATCAGTATGCTTAATTTGTGGAATATGTTGTATGTTCATAATATGATTTTTTGACAGTGCAAAGGTAGTTATGATTTATGAATACAAGATGAAGATTTAAGATTATTTTAAGAAGCTAATCCTGCTATCCGCTGCAATCTTTTTCTCCAAACCCTTTTTTTTCTAGGTCTTTGCAGGAGCTTCCTCTGGTCGCTCTGCAAAAACCAGAAAAAATAGGCTTTCTCAAAAAAGGATTTCCGCTGCTATCAGGGCTAAAAGTGTAGTGGAATTATGGGACTTGATTAGGAATATCTCTTCAAAACAGTTTCTCAATTATACCTTCAAATTAAATTCTGTTTCCAAAATAGCATCCAACTGATCATCTTCAAAAGAAATAAGTTCGGTAATACCGTTTGCCACAGATTTTAACGAATTTTTGGTTAATATTTTTTTGCCCAACGGATTTTGTAAAACCACAATCAATTTTTGGGTAAAAACAGAATCAGGATGTGAGTAATTATAATGATTGGCAGGTTTAAAATCGATCCATCGTTGAGGATTAAGATCAAACGAATAGAGATTAGACCATTCTTTTCCGATTAGAATTTGCAGTAAAAATTCATTTTCTTCTGTTTTGATCAAAGTAAAAGTGTCAAAATCATGCTGAATCTCAGTTCCAATTTCACTCAGTTTTAAAGGTTCTCTAATACTGTTGCCGCCAAACCCCAGATCAATAAGATAATCTTCATTTTCGATGGTAGCAACTATGGCCAAATGTGTTTTAGCATTCGGATCTGGATTAACAAGCGGACGCACTGCAATATAATAATGCGGAAGACCAATTTCCTGAAGCAATAACGAAAAGATACCGTTAATTTGATAACAATATCCGCCACGTTTTTTAGTCACAATTTGGTATACAATATCATCACCAATTAAGGAAATAACTTTTCCGGCCTGTACATCAATATTTTCAAAAGGCACACTAAATATTTGGCTTTGCATCAATTTCTTTATGCCTTCTAAATTTAGTTTAATTTCTCCCTCAAAATTAATTCTCTTTAAATATTGCTGTAAATCGAAACTTGAAGCTTCAATTTTATGATTTTTTGATTGTTCCATTTTATTTTTTTTGCATTTTATGAATACAATCAAAATTAAGGCATTTATGTAAGTAAAGAGATAATTTAACTTATTTTTCAAGGATTTTCAAAGTGATTGATTTCTATAAGTTTATAAAAAAAAAACTTAATCATTTTCAATTTCCCATGGCTAGCGCGAGCGTCCCGCTCGTGCCCGCAATCATGTCTTGTCCTAAAATAGGTTTACACAAAAGTGTAAAAATATGGAAAGATATTCAAAAACATCATCTTCAAAATGGC
>NZ_JBZEER010000017.1:0-95119 GCF_058310175.1 Flavobacterium sp. AK-345
AAAAGAGTTTTAGTCTGGCAGACAATGCAGATGAGCAGGAAACGATCGACATTAGCTATTGCGATACTTTATATAAATAAAAATATTGTTTTTAATTTTTGAAAATGAATACAGCAGAAAAAATTTTAATTTTAGAAAAGCACTATAATATTTCTCTTGTTGAATCAAGCAATTTTCATCAGATAAATACGTATAAATTGAATGATAATGAAGAGATTGTTTGCTTAAATTTAAGTAATAACCAAATTTCAGATATTTCAATTCTAGCTGATTTAACTTCATTAACTAATTTAAATTTGAGCAAAAACAAGATTTTAGATATTTCTGATCTAGAATATTTAACATCATTAATTTCTCTAAACTTATCATATAATCAAATTTCAGATATTTCAGCTTTAGCAAATTTAAAATCATTAAATAATTTGGTATTAAATGAGAATTTAATTTCAGATATTTCAGTTTTAGAAAATTTAATTTTTCTCATTATTTTAGATTTAGGTCATAATAAAATTTCAGATATTTCATATATTCAAAATCTAAAATCATTAATATCTTTAACTTTAAGGACTAATCAAATTTCTGATATTTCGTCTATAGAATATTTAATTTCATTGAAATTATTAAATTTATGGAATAATAGAATTTCTGACATTAGATTTTTAGGTAACTTACTGTCTTTAGAAACTTTATATTTATGGAATAATCAAATTGTGGATATTTCGATATTGGCTAATTTAGTTTCTTTAAATTCTTTAGATTTAAGTGATAATCAAATTGTCGATATTTCAATTTTAAGTAATTTAACTTCTCTATATAGTTTAGATTTAGCGAGTAATGAGATTTCGGATATTTCAAGTCTTGGCAATTTAATTTCTTTAAATCGATTAAATCTGAATTATAATCAAATTTCAAATATTCAAGTATTAGAAAATTTAAGATCGTTGAATAGCTTAGAGTTGGTCAGAAATAAAATCTCAAATATTTCTTTCTTAAAGAAATTATTAAAGATTAGTTCTTTGAATTTGAGTGACAATGCAATATTTGATTTAACACCGATTAGATTTCTAAAAGAAATAAAAAAATTGTATTTAACAAATGTGGCGGCTAATGATTTTAGTGTATTGAAAAAAATCACTAGCTTAAATGACTTATTCTTATCGAGTAATGAAATTTCAGATATCTCTTTTTTAGAAAATTTACTTAATATAAAGGTTTTGCATCTACAGAAAAATAACATTTCAAATTTAGATATTTTAAAAAAATTCAAAAATTTAACAGAAATTTTTTTGAATGATAATGAAATATATGATTTAGAACAATTTCAATTTATAATAGAATTTCCCTCATTAAATATTAGAGCAAATAACAATTTTTGTTTTGATGGATATGATGTTAAATTCGAAATCAATAAAAATCATTATGATGTGATTTTGAATCTTATAAAGAAATTAGATGAAGAGAAAAAAGAATACGTTTTGCCAACAAAAGTATTATTGCTTGGCAATACTGGATGTGGAAAATCAACTTTATTAGATTATCTATTGCAAGATGCTAGTGAAAAAGAATTTAAGAATAATTTAGAAAGTACTCATATAATTCAAGTAGAAACTTTTCCAAAAAAAATAACAAAAAATCAAATCCCAGAGGCAGTTTTTTATGATTTCGGAGGACAAGATTATTATCATGGATTATATAAGGCATTTTTAAGTAATGATTCTCTAAATGTATTGTTATGGAATCCAATAAATGACAAAAATCAGATTAGGAAAGATAGAAATCAGCAATTTACGAGAGATTATGATAGAAATTATTGGTTGCATCAATTAAAGTTTCAATACAATAAGAAAGAAAAACTTAATCAGAAGTCTGAACCAATAATTTTGGTTCAGACTCATGCTGATGATGGAGTGTCAAATAGAGATACTTATAATGGCGATTCTAGTGAATTTAATATTATTAACGAATTTTATTTGTCTTTCAATTCAGATGCAATTAAACTAAATAAGACTTTAGATATTGGGTTACGTTATTTTGAAGAAACTTTAAATGAACAAATTATACAAAAACAAATTGTTAAAAAAGAACCGATATGGTACAAAGACTTTTTGAATTTTATATTAAGATCAAATAAGAGATCGCATGTTTTGTTATCAGACATAGCAGAAGAATATAAGAGAGAAAGTGATAAAGATAATTATCTATTGCCCGAAGTTTTACGGGAAATTGCTCAGACAGGGTTAATTTTATATTATAAAGATGATACTGATTTAAAAGATGTTGTTTGGTTAAATCCAACTGGTATTATTGAAGATATACATAATAGAATATTATCGAAAGATGTTATAAAAGTCAATAAAGGAATAATTAGTCAGGAAGTTTTTGATAAAATTGTTAAAGACGAAAAAATCATAAAATTATTGATCAATCAAAGGGTAATTTTTTTAGATGAATATGACAATAATTATATTATTCCAGGATATTTGCCATTAACTGAAGAAGAAGATAAATTATATGAGTTATTGACTTTTGATTTTATTGAACCAAGCTTTATATTAAAGTTTGAATATTTTATTCCATTTGGATTAATAAATCAGCTTGTATGTTTCTATGGTAAAAATAAAAATAAAAAGCACTATTGGAGGGATCAACTTTTATTTACTAAAGATAATTGCAAAATTTTAATCAAATTAGATTTTACTAATTTAGAAATATCTGTTTCAATAAAATCAAAAGAAAATAATAAAAAGTTAGACATATTGCAAAAAGAGATATTTAAAGATATCATTGATATTTATTGGGATAAAACATATTCTAAGTTAAAATGGATAGATATAAAAGAGAAGATGAATTATATAGATATAAATTTGGAAAATCATAAATATGTAAATTTAGAGAATCATAAATATATCAGTATAGAGAATTTTAAAGATGGAGACTCAAAATTTAATAAATTTTATGATAAAATTAATATTGAGAATTTGATAGGAACTAAATGGAAATCTAATGTTGAAGATTTTAGAAGTGCAATTATCAGTCCAGATGATTTATACATTTCGATTGATAATAAATATTTCGTAAATCATAAAGATCTACAAAATGAGGATAAAACATTCAATAAAATAATATCTTTCGGCTTAGAAATAAAGAAAGAAAAACAAAATGATAAAGAAGTTGAAATTAGAAGGCTAAATAAGAATTTATTTAGTGAAAAAGCAACAGGATTATTTAGAAATTTCACAGATAATAAAAACGCTGAAAATATGAAAAGAATATTTATTTCTTATGCTAAAGAAAATAAAAGACAAGTAAATGAATTTCAAAAACAAATTGCTCCATTTAAATTAACTAAAGAAGTTGAAACATGGCATTGTTCAGAACTAGAATTAGGAGAAGAATGGGACTCAAGAATTAAGAGCAAATTTTATGAAGCAGATATAATTCTTTATTTTATAAGTACTGATTTCTTTAGTACACCTTATATTCTTGATGAGGAAGTTAAAAGAGGTATAGAAAGAGAAGCTGATCCACATGATAATGTTGTTTTAATTCCAATTATTTTGGAAAAAATTCATTGGGCGGATTTATTAGGTAAATATAGTTCTAATTTTAAAGGAGTTCCTATTAGTTTATATGATAAACCTAACAATGCATGGTATGAAATTGTAGATCAATTAAAAAGAGATCATTTTAGAAAAGCAGATCCTAATAGCACAGCAGAAATTTTAGGTCAATCAAAAGATACAATGAAAACGCAAGAAGATATCATCGGAGGAAAATTATAAAAAAAAGCTGTAGATAAATCCAAAAAAGCGCAAACCCTTTAAAAGTTTGCGCTTTTCCAATTTTATATAAAAGAAAAAGAAAACCTTATTTCCCTTTCATCAATTTCTCTAAATATTCAACTTTATCCTTTTCAGCCTGAACCAAACGTTCGTAAAGCTCAACAACTTTATCAAGAGGATTGAAGTAATTTGAAATTAGTTACTGTTTCCATTTTCTTGATTACTATTAAACTATTATAGTAAAAGTTATTTGAAAAATCCGTATAAATCAGCGTTTTCGCGAAAGCGAATCCGTATAATCTGCGTCTAAAATCGCCCCAACATCAGGGCGATTTTCTTTTATATAAAAGCGAATATCAAGAAACCATCATCTTAACCCCTAAAATATGCTTGCAAATCCCTCGTTTACCCTGATAAGCTGTAAACCAGTCACAAGTACATCTTTGCGAATTATTGTCGATAATTACTTTGTGTACAACGCCGGAACCTTTTACTTTGGCTTCGATATAATTGGCTCTTCGTTCGACGATTTCGATGTCTTCGTTAGCTAATAGTTTTTTCGCATTTTTAAGTCTTGGGTTTAGCGATAAAATGCGTTCGGTTTTAAAAGGGAGACGACGGTAGAAATGCGCTTTTTCGCTTAAATCATAACCTAATAATCCCATTGAAGATAAATTCGAAGTCAGATTATCCATTGTGCCAAAATCAATATCATTTTCGATAGAAAGCATCGTTGGGTCAAAAGTTTCGTTTGATTTTAATAAACTGTTTAATCCGTAAACCCATTCTATGGGTAAGTTTTCGGTCATGGTTTCGAGTACATTTCCTTCGCCCGAAAATCCTCGGTACGAATCTGGAGAAAAAGCCATTAAAAGCTGCATTTTTCCAAATTCGGCGACTATGGCACATGTTTGTTTGTCTGACGATTCGTAGATGAAAATTTTGTCTACAATGGCCAGAATTCCTTCTAACAAACGCAATCTTTGAACGCCTCCAATTCTAACACTATCGGCAGTAGCCAAAGTCGAAAACATAAATTTTCCGGCTCTTTTGGTTATGAAAAAATCGCCTTTTACAGACCCTTTTGGTAAACTTTGAAACAACTGAATCGTCTGAATTTTATTCAATTCAAACTTAATATCCATATCTGCCAGATACAACTGAACGCTCGTTAAACCTTTTATCCAGCGCATGGGCAAGGTTACTTTTTTCTCTGTCACTTTTGCTTTGCTTGTAATAACCTGAACATTCTGCTGACCAACGGCAAGTGTTACTTTTTCGTTTTTCTGAATCGCATTCAAAGCATTCAGCATCGGATCATTAAAATCGACATTCGTTGTTCCGTTAGCAATAAATTCTCCGTCGATAGCTTCGGGTTTCATGTCCAGTCGTACATAAACGCCGTTGCAGGACGAAAAACCTTCGAAACGCAAACGCTCAGATCCTGCCGAAACAATAGGATCGCGAAGACTTGGCGGAATGGGTCCAAAACTGGAACGAACCACTTTGGCAATCGTAGTCCAGCATTTTGCGGTAACATAAGGATCGGTCAAACTTCCCCAAAAAAAACACGGAATGTTATTGACTTCCTCAATTTCGGTTTGATGTGCCAGAACCAGATTATTGATGCCTTTGGTTTTACTGTAAGTCGAAATTCCTTTATAATTATATTCTAGATCTGTCATTTTCTTTATTTTAAAATTTGCTTAATCAATGATTTAAGCGATGCATTATCTTTCCAATTTTCGAAGAAAACAATGGCTTCCGCAGATGGTTTTTGATTGGTTTTGGTTAAAACATCCAGATAGTTTTCGATGATTTTCTTGAAGTTCGTTGGCAATTTTTCCTTTAAATCAAGATTGGCAAAGAAAGAGTTGAGCAACTTCAATAAAGCATTATTATGCAAAGGCGAAACATCTTTCAGGGCAATTAATCCGTCGACTAATCTTAAAAACACGCCATATTTTTCTGTTGTGAGATATGCTATTTTATGAGCAAAAAGTTCAACATCAATAGCTTGTTTTTCGATTAACTGAATCAAAACTTCCGATGCCAGTAAGCGTAAATCTTTTTTCTCCTGAAAGAAAGTACATGCAAACAATAGCAGGCTAATATCAGAGAATCGAAATTCCGGGCGGTTTATAATCTCCAGAAATCCTTTTAACTCTGGTTTTGCTCCATCGCCGGTTACGCAATTTTGCAATAAAGTCAATGCCAGTGCATCTGAATTTTGGGGAGTAAGGCTATGCCAGAAATAGGTGTTTCCTGCATAACTTAGTAAATAATCCCAATCGTTTGAACGCTGATAAGCATCAAGACTGTACAGCAAATAATTTGGAATTTTAGAATAATTCGGCAAATCAAATTTTAGCTCGTACCACGATGGCGTTCGCTCTTTTTCTTTGGTTTGATAATTTGTCCATTCGTTCCATTTTTCTTTAAACTGAACATTTGGCTGAAAAGGAGACACCACAAACGGAATGTCTTTCAGATACGTATTTTCAAATTCAGCAAAAGTATCATTAGGATAAAAAGTTCTTGCCGCAACTGCCCAAAGCGATAATTTTCCGGTTTCTTTGGTCGTTTTTCCCATTGTTGCCAATAGTTTCGAGAACATAGAAGTCTCGTCTAATTCGATTTTAGCGTTTACGCCCAGACAAAACGATAATAAGGATTTTAGTTCGCCTTCGATTTTATCCAATAACGGAATGGCATCTTCGACATTTTCTCTCGGCATACGCGCGATTGCAATAGCAAGATCGACAGAATCAATTTCTTCATTGGTGTTTTGATACGCAATAACCCTTTCTAACAAAACTTTTGGAGCCACCCAATACGGTTTATGACTCGGTAAAGAAAGCAGGGGTAAAGTAGAATTGGAATCTATTTTTTGCTGTACTTTTTCGAGTAAAGGCTGCATTAATAAAGTAGTGTTAATCTTTGAATAATGATTGACTTTACTATTGAATTTGTTATCGATGTTGGCGATTTTAGATTGTAAAAAAGCCTTCACAAAATTTTTGTGAACACTTTCAAAATAATGTTTTTGCAATTGTTTTTCATAAGGCTGCAATTGCGCTGTATAATCTGCCGGAAACAAATCCCGTTGCGAGATATAAATATTCAACAGAATTTCTGCATCTACAGTTTCATCAGAATTTATGAAATTTCCAAACTGAAAAACAACATCATTCCAATCCTTTGGCAACTGAACTTCGTCTGTAAGCAATAACTCTTTTTGAGGTTCAAATACATATTCTTCTAAAGCAGAATCATCGACAACCAGACTGTCTTCATCTAAAAATTGCGTTAATCCTGATTTTATATTTCCCTGCATCATTGTTACGTACGAAGATAATTTCTCTTTAAGCACTTTATCTTTTACGTTGGCAATTTTGGTGATAATTTTGGTAGCGCGTTCCTGCAGAGCCAAATCGGCAATGACATAAACATCAGCAATAATGGATGCGATTGCCGGGCTTAGTTTCGGGTTTGATTTGGTTATTTTTTCTAATATTGGCAGAACGTTTTTAATGGCTGCTTTGCAATCGCTGCGCATCATTAAAGGCTCCAGCCATTCCAGGAATGATTTAGTTTTGAATTTTGGATGATCGTACATTTTCTTGATCAATTCAATTCCGTAACTTGTTATTGGCGGATACGGATTGTGTAAATAAGAGAATATATTTTCCTGATGAATGATAAGTTCATCGGCTGTAACATTAAATTCTTCGATTCTTTTTCTAAAAAAAGATTTCAGGTTATTGTTCCATTCTTTGGTTTGAATGAGGATGGCATTTTCGATAAAAAATGTGCGATCCATCTTTTTTTCTTCTAATAAAGATTGATAAATAACGGTCCAGGTCTGAAATTCATCATGTTTTTGAGTATCATTATCTCTAAAGAAACTATTGTGCAGAATCGTTTCATAATTAAACAATTCGGGAATATCCCTTTGATAAGTTAGTTTGTCGTTTAATGAATTATTAATGAATCTTCTGGTCTTCATCTTTGCACGCCATTCATTTGTTGCCGCAAGGGTCAAAGCGTATAATTCGGCATTATATTGCAATAAATCATGCTCTTCTAATTTACGCAGAATATGATAATTAAATCCAACCCAATCCTGTCTTTTTACTTTGTCTAGAATAAAGGTATCTAGCCAATTGGGTTTTGCCCACAATAAAACATCCAGAACCGTAGGCCTTTCGTCTATTTCATTCAATAAGCTCAAAGCTTCATCCCAGGAATTGATTTCGGTTTTATCGAATAATGCAATGGCACTAAGGGTAATAATATCACTTTGTTTTTTATCGCCGCGGGTTCCCCAGCCATAATCGTGTTTGTCTTTTTTTACATATCCCGGATCTTTCGTAAGATCGGTATACGTCATAAAGTAACGTTTACTTTTCTTAATCTGCTTTTTTAAAGCCTCAATATTTCCTTTTGATTTTTCTTTTAGAAAAGGCAAAAGCAAATCAATATTTTTTGATTTTATGATAGTATCATATTCTTCAATAACTTCATCAGATTTAGCACTTTTAGCTGTTTTTGGATTTGAAGTCACAGCAACATCACCGGTTTCTGAATATCCTTTTTTTACTTTTTCTGCGAGTATTTTTTCTGCTGATTTCAGACATTCTTCGTCTGTAGAAAATGATTTGGTTTGAGAAGTTCCCGAAGTTCCGTTTTTGCCGTAAGTCACCGTATATTCTAATCCTGTAACTTCAATTTGCCAAAACTTATCGGAATTTCCATCGATGTATTTGAGGTATTTTTTCATATTTGTTTATGGGCTGAATGAGAGTGCGTATATTCTCAAAAATATAAAATTATTAAGGTTTATCCGGGCTTTTCAGGGAAAATTTAGGTTAAAATTTTTAAGCAATCCGATAAATATTTCAGGACTAATACTATAGAATTGTTAAATTATATTAATAAAACGCTTACATTTGCCCCGAAATGAAAATGAAAAACATACATATCAATCTGTCAGTAAGACAATATAGCGATCGTTTAGCGGGATTTCCTCCAGCTAAATGCTCAGGATGTAGTATGTATTTTAATGAATTGAAGTGTAAATTATAGTTACAAACTCAACATAAATATATAAAAGCGTCCTTATCGGGACGCTTTTTTTGTTTAGATGCCTTTGGCATCGCTCAGTTTGAGAAATATTGATCGCTCAGTATGGCATAAAAATGATAAAAAATAACCCTTAACTAAAAATAATTAAAAAAATAATTGACCTAATGTTTAATGATTAAATCAAATAGCGAAATATAATCTTGAAAAGTAATCTGATGAGAGACAGTCATTTGATACAATTAAGGATCTGCATAAGTATGCGGACAGGGATTTTTATGGCTTTAATTTATTGTTAACTATTTAATTATCAGTAAAATAATTTTAAAAATGATTTGGATAATTGATTTTTTCGACATTATCTTTGCCGAAGAAAATCTGAAAAATGAATTTCAATACTAACAATGATTTCAAAATAAATACAACATATAAAATGGCTTTTAATAAAAACATACATAACGCAAAACTGCTAAACCCGAGCTCATATCTTGGATGTTTAACAATACAGGTGCATGAATACAGGCAATAGGATAGTTATATCGTATTTAATCTCATGAAGCACCTTTAACCGGGTGCTTTTTTTGTGTCCAAAAATAAATGATTTCGTAGCTCAATTGGCAGAGCGCTTGACTGTTAATCAATAGGTTGAAGGTTCGATTCCTTCCGAAATCGCTCGTTCTCTAGAAAGAACTGGCTCATTGGGGTTACTGGCTAACCTTCCCGACTGTCTCTCGGGAGAAACGGGTTCGACTCCCGTATGAGCCGCTTTTTTAAGGTGCTGAGGTTCTGAGGAAAAAGGTGAAGAGGCAAAAAGGTACAAGGTTGAAAAAACTTAGAATCTTAGTCCCCTCAGAACCTTTAAAAAAAAACTGGGAAGATAACGGTGGTTGTTTACCCGCCTTGGACGCGGGAGGTCGCAGGTTCGAATCCTGCTTCCCAGACAAATGGAAATACGCTAAAGCTGGAGAGTTAGGGCGGTCTGTAAAACCGTTGTCTTTGACTGAGTAGGTTCGAATCCTACTATTTCCACAAATTTCAGATTTAAATCCTGAATAATATTCCGAACATAACCCGATTTGAAGACATTAGGCAAGTCTATTTATCGACTATAATTGATTGGATAAATTAAAATATTATACTACGCAGAATTATTGCGCAGTGTCATTTGAATATTTGCTGAGGAAATAAAAACGTTCTTTAAAAATCGAAATACATCAAAGGCAACTTTGATTTACAATATCAAACAAGTCCTGTTGCGTGTTTCTGTATAGCACCATTGTAGGGAACTTTCCGCGAAAGCGTATTATGTTTTTCTATGCAACTTGATTTGGAGGTTTTCGATAGTTCGCCAAAAAACTATCCCACACTCTATGTGTCGTGGGTTCGAATCCCATTCGCAGCAATGCGATAGCTCAGTTCGGTAGAGCAATAGAAATTGCAGGTTCGATTCCTGCACCATTCCTGAAGGGATGGTTGGACGAATGGTAAGTCAACAGACTGTAAATCTGTCAGAGCGCATCACTCTTAAAAAGATGCTCATTAGGAAAAACTGATTTGTCTTTGTCGGTGAAACGAGGATTTGGGGATCCAAATTTCACACTCACGATAAAACCAGTGCGAACAGAAATGTATTTTGAGATACTCTTTTTCTTTTCGGTTTGATTGTCTTAGCGATTTTTTTAGAATTTAGAATCGCTTTTACAAAATAGAATCGCAAACAATTGGAGTAAACAAAGTACAAACTATTCGTCCGTTTTTCTCGGAGGAGAAAGGCAAAGAGGTTTTTTTATTTAGAAAGAGATAAAAGAAAATAGAATAAAGAAAATAGAATAAAGAAAATAGAATAAAGAGAATAGAATAAAGAGAATAGAAGCAAGATAATAGAAGTAGGAGTTTAGAATTTAGATTTATGCGGTTTCGAAACCTGAAACCTGAAACCTGAAACCTGAAACCTGAAACCTGAAACAAAAAAACTAAAAACAAAATAACCATGATAAAAAGAATTAAAATCGAAGCTTATCAAGTAGGATTGGTATTCGAAAATAGAAAATTAATTAACGTATTAGAAGAAGGTTTGCATTGGATTTTTGGAAACAAAAATGTAATGATTTACGATATGAATGCATCATTTCAGGCTCCGTTTGAGTTGAATATCTTATTGCAAAATGAAATGCTTACAGCAATTTTAGAAGTTGTAGAAGTTGCGGATAATGAAATTGTACTGCAATTCGTAAACGGAAACTTTAAAGAGGTTTTAACTGCCGGAAGATATGCTTTTTGGAGAGGAATTGTAAAAAATGAATTCATAAGGGCAGACATTTCTAAAATTGATATTACGGAAAAAATTCCTGTAAATCTATTAGAAAATGTGAAGCTGAGATTGCTTATTAGAAAATTCATTGTTTCCAGCAATGATAAAGCATTGTTGTTTGTAAACGGAACTTTTATAAAAGAGCTAAAAGCGGGAACGCATTATTTTTGGAACAACGCCATTACGATCGAAGTTAAAACAGTTGATGCCAGACAACAGCAAGTAGAAATTTCTGGTCAGGAATTGTTGACCAAAGATAAGGCAGGATTGAGAATTAACTTTTTTGTGAGATACCAGGTTGTTGATGTCATGAAAGCGTTGGTGGATAACAAGGACTTTGATAAACAATTGTATGTAGCCATGCAATTAGCTTTAAGAGCTTTTGTCGGCGGATTAACGTTGGATGAATTACTGGCTAAAAAAGATACTATTGCCGAGGCGATTTTAGCTGAAGTAACGACTAAAATATCAGATTTAGGTTTGGTTATTTCTGATGCCGGAATTCGTGACGTAATCTTGCCTGGAGATATGAAAGAAATCATGAATCAGGTTTTGGTTGCCGAGAAAAAAGCGCAGGCAAACAGCATTATGAGAAGAGAAGAAACCGCCGCAACAAGAAGTTTACTAAACACAGCAAAGCTGATGGAAGAAAACGAAATGTTGTGGAAATTGAAAGAGATGGAATACGTAGAAAAAATTGCCGATAAAATTGGTGAAATTACGATTTCAGGAAGCGGTAACGTTATTGGACAATTGAAGGAAATCTTCGTGAAATAAAAAACGGCTGTCTTTATGAGACAGCCGTTTTCTTTAATTTTGCGCATTTTATATATAAATCCTATTAAAGAATATTATTTTCCTCTCTAATGTTCAACCTTTTTTTCTTTCAGCCAAAACCAAATACTCATAAAGCTCAAAGTGGTTCTTGCTCTATAGTTTTCCTTTTTCGTCTCACTGCGTAAAAGTATTTTTTATTCCGTCTCGAATAATATTAACTTTTCCATTTTCATAATATCCTTTATAATAAATCTCTTCCGCATTTTCTACTTCACTTTCATATTTTAGATTCCCATTACCATAATAAGCATAAAATTTTCCATTCGGAATTCCATTCACAACATTTTGAAATAGTGAAATTTTTCCATTGTTAAAATAGCAAATGATTTTTCCATTATATCTCAAATTGTCTTTAAAAAGAATCCTTTTTCTATAAAGCCCTGAAAAAACCAAGCCTCCATTTTCATTAAAATATTCTACGTTATATTCACCTTTTTTTTGTGTTTTTTGTGTGTATTTTTCCATAAAGTTACCATTGAGGTAATGATAACTTTGCGATACGTTTTCTATGAATTTAAATTTTGGTTTTCCATTTGGCCAATAATCAGTAGATTCTTCTTTGTCGTTATCATACTCATGTTCAAGGCTTCCATTTTTTCGAAAATTAATGTTTTTCCCTATCTGTACTCCATTATTGTCATATTTACGGACCCATTTAGGTCTTCCATTTTCGTACCAATCAATAATTGTATCATAAATTTGATTATTATTTTTAATATTGGCAATTGATTTCTTTTTTCCAGATTCGTAAAACCCAACCATAATGTAATCTGATTTTTCTTTGTAAAACCGTAAAGTTTTTATTTTTTTACTTTCATAAAAAAATGTGTCGATTACATTATAGTTTTCTTTATTAATACCTATTGTATCTAATTCATTTTCAATTATTGTTTTTTTCTTACAACAAGCAAATAGTAAGCAAATTAATAGTGATAATAAAATATTTTTTTTCAATTTTCTCTTTGTTTAATTGGTTCAGATAAGTTTTTTAATTATTTAATCTTTGAAGTAATCAATAATATATTTATTTATTTTTTGAATTTTTGAATTTTTTTTAATATGATTAAATACGGTCTTGGTTGTTTTTGCGTGTTGTAAATATGTGTTTTTTCTTACTTCAATTGAATAACCAATAATACTAACTTTAAATCTTTATATTTGCATTATAAACTTCATGAAAAATGAACTACAAAATATCATTTCAGGAAAGAGCCAAGTTAGGCATGGAAATTCTATCCAAACAATCTCCCGTTACCTTAGAAAAAGCAAGAGCGCAAGCGGAACGTTTGAGTCAGGCAAGCAAATCAAAAGTGAAGAAACAGCGTTGATAAAAGAATTTTGTAATCGAAACAGTTTTTGGATTACTTATATAAATATTAATGCTTTTATCTCTTCTGGCGCTGAGCAAAAAGTTTATCTTCAAAACAAACACAAAGTAATCAAGCTAAACGATAGTATTTATTATGAGTCTTGGAAAGATTATTTCAATAATTTATTATTAAATAATTACTTTTTTCCTGATACAGCTTATCAATTAATTGGATTTTATGAACAAGATGATACACTTTATGCTGTTGTAGAACAGAAATTTGTAGAATCTAATTGTGATACGGAATTAGAAAATGTAAAGCAGTTTTTAATTTCTAATGGTTTTGTTAATACTAGAAATAACGATTATTTTAATCCAGAAGTTGGTATTATTCTTGAAGATTTACATGATGAAAATGTTCTAACTTTTGATGATAATTTATTTTTCATAGATACAGTTTTCTATCTTACAGAAGTATTTTATAAAGACCAATAAAAAAAACGGCTATCATTCGATAGCCGTTTTCCGTTGGTTTGTATTATCTTGATTTATTTAATTTTGACCGTATATTTTAGTGTAAAGATCTTTGTAGATTTCTTTAATAATTTTACGTTTTAATTTCAGCGTTGGAGTCAGTTGTCCGCCGTCGATAGACCAAACATCCGGAGTAAGTTCAAAACGTTTGATTTGTTCCCAGTGTCCAAATTTTTTGTTGATTTCTTCGATTTCGTTGTCAATACGTTTTACAACTTGTTCGTTTTTCACGATTTCTTCGTTAGAACTTCCTAAAGTTACTTTATGCAGTTTTGCCCATTCTTTTACGAATTCAAAATTTGGCTGAATAAAAGCTGCCGGCATTTTTTCGCCTTCACCAATTACCATAATCTGCTCAATAAAACGAGATTGTTTCATGGCGTTTTCTATAAGCTGAGGTGCAATATATTTTCCGCCCGAAGTTTTGAACATTTCTTTCTTACGATCGGTAATTTTAAGGAAACCTTCTTTGTCAATTTCTCCGATATCTCCCGTGTGGAAATATCCGTCTTTTAAAGCTTCATCTGTTTTTTCCTGATCTTTATAGTAACCCAACATTACGTTTGGTCCTTTGCAAAGAATTTCACCGTCTTCAGCAATTTTTACTTCAACGTTGCGAATTACTTTTCCAACAGTTCCAATCTTGAAACCTTTGTTTCTTTGATCGTTTACGGCAATTACCGGCGATGTTTCAGACAAGCCGTAACCTTCCATAACCGGAATTTCTGCCGCAGCAAAAACTCTTGTTAAACGTGGCTGTAAAGCAGCACTTCCGGAAACCATTAAATCTAATTTTCCACCCAATCCTTCTTTCCATTTGCTGAAAATAAGTTTTCTGGCAATTTTTAACTGAAATTCATACCAAAAACCATTGGCTCCGTATGGTTCGTATTTTAAACCTAAATCAATAGCCCAGAAAAATAGTTTTTTCTTAATGCCGGTTAATTCGCCGCCTTTGGCATAAATTTTATCGTAAACTTTCTCCAGAAGTCTTGGTACCGCTGTAATTACAGTTGGCTGAACTTCTTTTAAGTTATCACTAATTTTATCAATCGATTCTCCAAAATAAACCGAAACACCATAATACTGATAGATGTACAAAATCATTCTTTCAAAAATATGGCAAATAGGCAGGAAACTCAAAGCGGTGCTTTTTCCTGCATCAAACGGAATTCTTGGCGCACTGTCTAAAACATTCGACACAATATTTTTGTGCGATAACATTACTCCTTTTGGTTTTCCTGTAGTTCCGGATGTGTAGATTATGGTGGCTAAATCATCTGTTTTAATACTGTCTTTTATAGCCTCAACTTCAGCCTGATTGCTTTCGTCTGCGCCTAAAGTCAATAATTCAGACCAATGTTTGGCGCCCGCAATTTCATCAAATGTATACACTTCTTTTAAAGTGGGTACATTCGCTTTTATGGCATTTACCTTGTTCAATACTTCGGTATCCGAAACAAAACAGTACATACTGCCGCTGTGGTTTAATATATATTCGTAATCTTCTTCGGCAATTGTTGGGTAAATAGGAACATTTTGTGCTCCTGTCTGTAAAATACCAATATCCATGATATTCCACTCCGTACGATTATTAGAAGTAATTAAAGCAATTTTGTCATCTTTTTGAACACCCATGCGCAATAATGCTCTCGAAACAGCATTAGCTTTTGCAATATATTCCTGTGTGGATGTTTTTTCCCAAACCCCGTTTTTTTTAGTTGCCAAAGCAACCGGAAGGTTATAAGTCTCTTGTTGATAATAAGGAAAATCAAAAAGGCGTGTGATTGAAACCATGTTTAATATATTGAATTTTACTGCAAATTAAATAAAAATAAGGTATAATTTTTATTTTTATGAAATTTTATGGGAAAAATTATAGGTACTATTGAAAATGAACGAAAACGTTTTCTTTTTTGTAGCAAAATTTAGAAAAAACAAAGAAATATTTAAATTAATGCACAATTATTGTACGTTATAATCTTCATATTCTTTTACTCTTTCTCCCATCAGGAACATTCTTTTCTTAAGGAAATGTATAGAAAGCTGTGTGTAATTCCACTCTTCGCTGTCTGTAATTCTGTACCAAAAAGTATAAGATGCACTATTAAAACCTTCCTTAAAAATGGGTGTGCCTTCGTCGGTACATTCAATTCCCCAGTTAATTTTACTTTTACTTAAATCTGCATTCTGGATAACGCCAGTTCCATCAGGGTTTAAAACCGTACTAGGCGCTTTTTGACCTATTGGTAAATAAGTTCCCGGAACGGGATAATTAAGTGTAGTTGTTATATAACGCTCATGATTTTTGTAATTAATGGCATCTACCTGAACTTGTGAATGAGATTTTGTAGCAATAAAAAATAATGCAATAAGAAGTATTCTTAGGATTTTCATTGTATGTAGGTTTTAATGTTTTTGGGTTAAAAAAGTTTTCGTGGCAGGAACTTTTTGGCGAATATAGTTCAAATTTCAATAGAAAAAGAAATCGGAAATAAATATGAATGTGTTTTTTTAAACTTTTTATTTTCAGAAGGTTTTTATTGAATAAGTAACTGATATTCTTCTGATTTTTCTGAATTATGCAGTTTATGAAACCTCAGAGTTGTTTTTTATGAAGAAATGAAAAAAGGGTGTTTTTCCCCTATAAGAAACGGGAAATTCCCTTATTAATTCTTTGAAGTAAAGAGTAGTTTTACCTCGCTAAAATTAGTAAACAGAAAAGCAAAAACAGGCAGCCATTATTCTTGAATACTGAAACTGCTTTTTATATAAAATGAGTAAGTGTGGAACTAATACTCAAATTTGTGGAGGCGTTTTATTAAAAAAAGACGCCGCCACCAGATGCAGAACCTTGGTGGACCGTTGCAGCGATTGACTCAGGCTTGTTGGTCGGAGGGCAAGAGACGTATTGTTTAGCAATACAATCGTGGAGAATCTTTTTTTGGGGGACAAGATTCGATCACTTCAGGGTTGTTTGCTTTAAGTGCATCAAATGTTGTAACAGGAGTTGCTTCGGCACCAAAAGGTTTTAAATAAAAGTGCCTCAGCTAATAGGGATAGTGCTGGGGCATTTTTTTTGTTTTTTCGCCACGAATTCACAAATTTATTTTAGTCAATATTAATTAGTAAAATTCGTGAATTCGTGGCAAAAAAAAACGCTCGAATTTATCGAGCGTTTTTAGTAAAATATTAGTTTTTCTCAATCCATTTTCTTGCATTGATAAAAGCTTCATGCCAAGGTGTAAACTCGTCATTTCTGTCTTTTGGATAATGTGCCCAGTTCCATTGAAAAGTCGAACGTTCAATATGAGGCATTGTAACCAAATGTCTTCCTGTTTTATCACACATCATGGCTACATCGTAATGAGAACCATTTGGGTTTGCAGGATAACCTTCGTAAGCATATTTAGAAACAATGTTATAGTTTTCTTCACCCATTGGTAAATTGAATTTTCCTTCTCCGTGAGAAACCCAAACTCCCAAAGTAGTTCCGGCCAATGTCGACAACATAACCGAATTGTTTTCCTGAACTTTTACAGAAGTAAAAATACTTTCGTGTTTGTTACTATCGTTATGAAGCATTTTTCCGTGCACTTCATGCTCCGGATTAATAACTTCTAATTCCATAAACAACTGGCATCCATTACAGATTCCAACAGATAAAGTATCTTCTCTTTTAAAGAAATTGTCCAAAGCCGTTTTTGCTTTTTCGTTGTATAAGAAAGCTCCGGCCCAGCCTTTTGCAGAACCTAAAACATCTGAGTTAGAGAATCCTCCAACAGCACCAATAAACTGAATGTCTTCAAGCGTTTCACGACCAGAAATTAAATCGGTCATGTGAACGTCTTTTACATCAAATCCTGCCAAATACATTGCATTTGCCATTTCACGCTCAGAATTACTTCCTTTTTCACGAATAATAGCCGCTTTAGGTCTTGGTTTTGAAGCATCAATTACAGGAGCTTTACCAGTAAAGTGAGATGGGAAAGTATAATTTAAAGCCTGATTTTTATAGTTTTCAAAACGTGCTTTTGCAGTTCCGTTTTTAGATTGTTTTTGGTCTAATAAATAAGAAGTTTCAAACCAAACATCTCTATACTCCGCAATATCCAATTTATATCCCGAGGCTTCGGGACCAAATTCCAAACTTGGCGTACTTTGAACTGAACCAATTTTGAAGAATTCAATATTATTTTGTTTCAATTTAGCTTCAACAGCTGCATCAGATTTTGCCTGAAAAACAATTCCGATGTTTTCAGCGAAAAGAATTTTCAATAAATCTTTTTCTGCGAAAGCACTAAAATTAATTTTTGCACCCAAATTCACATCAGCAAAACACAATTCTAATAAAGTAGTAATCAAACCACCGCTTCCGATATCGTGACCAGCTAAAATCTGGTTTTCACCGATTAATTCCTGAATCGTATTAAAAGTATTTTTAAAGAAAGAAGCATCTTTTATTGTCGAAGTTTCTTTTCCGATTGTGTTTCTGATTTGTGCAAAAGACGAACCTCCTAATTTGAAATCATCCTGAGACAAATTGATATAATAAATTGAATCTCCGTTTTTCTGTAAAACAGGCTCAACCACTTTTCTAATATCTGTACAGTTTCCTCCGGCAGAAATAATAACCGTTCCCGGTGCGATTACTTCGTCGTTTGGATATTTTTGTTTCATTGAAAGTGAATCTTTTCCTGTCGGAATATTGATTCCCAATTCAATTGCAAATTCAGAACAACCTTCAACGGCAGCATACAAACGAGCATCTTCACCTTCGTTTTTACAAGCCCACATCCAGTTTGCAGAAAGTGAAATTCCTTTCAAACCATCTTTAATTGGCGCCCAGATAATGTTTGATAATGATTCTGCGATAGCATTTCTGCTTCCCGCAACCGGATCAATCAAAGCGGCAATAGGAGCGTGGCCAATAGAAGTTGCAATTCCTTCTTTTCCTAAATAATCCAAAGCCATAACCCCAACATTATTCAAAGGCAATTGCAAAGGTCCTGCACATTGTTGTTTGGCTACTTTTCCACCAACACAACGATCCACTTTATTCGTTAGCCAGTCTTTTGAAGCAACCGCTTCCAGACGTAAAACATCTTTTAAATAACTTTCGAAATTGGCGCTGTCGTAAGTAACATCAGCATATTTTCTATCGATAGTTTTATCGGTCATAACCGTTTTTGGAGAACTTCCGAAGAAATCTTCCAAAGCATAATCCATCGGTTTTGAACCATTTGATTTTGATTGAAAAGTAAAACGGTGATCTCCCGTTACATCTCCAACCTGATACATTGGCGAACGCTCTCTGTCGGCAATTCTTTGCAAAATATCAATATCTTTTTGACCAATAACCAATCCCATTCTTTCCTGAGATTCGTTACCAATAATTTCTTTTGCAGAAAGTGTAGGATCTCCAACAGGCAATTTGTCTAAATCGATTAAACCTCCGGTTTCTTCCACCAATTCCGAAAGACAGTTTAAGTGTCCTCCAGCTCCGTGATCGTGAATTGAAACAATTGGATTATGATCGCTTTCTACCAAACCACGAATCGCGTTTGCAGCACGTTTTTGCATTTCAGGATTCGAACGCTGAATTGCATTTAATTCGATTCCTGAACCGAAAGCTCCAGTATCTGCAGATGAAACCGCAGCTCCACCCATTCCAATTCTATAATTTTCTCCACCCAGAATTACGATCTTATCGCCTTCTTGTGGTTTCTTTTTTATTGCCTGATCTAGTTTTCCGTAACCAATTCCACCTGCTTGCATGATTACTTTATCGTAACCAATTTTACGGTCGTTTTCTCCATGTTCGAAAGTTAAAACGGAACCTGTAATTAACGGTTGACCAAATTTATTTCCAAAATCAGAAGCTCCGTTTGAAGCTTTGATTAGAATATCCATTGGCGTTTGGTACAGCCATTTTCTTTCTTCAAGAGCGTTTTCCCATTTTCTGTCATCGTTTAAACGAGAATAAGATGTCATGTAAACTGCTGTTCCGGCCAATGGCAAAGAACCTTGTCCACCTGCTAAACGGTCACGAATTTCTCCTCCAGAACCTGTTGCAGCTCCGTTAAAAGGTTCAACTGTTGTTGGAAAATTATGTGTTTCTGCTTTTAAAGATAAAACCGAATCAAATTCTTTGATCTCGTAATAATCTGGTTTGTCAGCTGTTTTTGGTGCAAACTGCTGCACTTTTGGTCCTTTTACAAAAGCAACGTTGTCTTTGTAAGCAGACACTATATCATTAGGATTTTCCTGTGATGTTTTTTTGATTAATTTAAAAAGAGAAGTTTCTTTTTCTTCACCGTCGATTACAAAAGTTCCGTTGAAAATTTTGTGACGACAGTGTTCTGAATTTGCCTGAGAGAAAGCAAAGATTTCAGAATCAGTAAGTTTTCTTCCTAATTTTACAGCAAGATTATCTAAGTAATCAACTTCTTCCTGACTTAAAGCCAAACCCTCAACTTTGTTGTAAGTTGCAATATCATCGATCTCCAGAATTGGTTCTGGCTGTACGTTGATCGTAAAAATCTCCTGATCTAATTGATTGAATTTTTGAAAAAGCATCGGATCAAAATCAGTAAAATCTTCCGTTGCCGGAAAAAATTCTTCAATTCTGATGATGCCAGGAATACCCATGTTTTGAGTAATTTCTACAGCATTTGTGCTCCAGGGTGTGATCATTGTGGCACGTGGACCAACAAAAAAATCCGACAGTGCGGATTTCTCGATCTTATTGGAGTTGGCAAAAAGCCAGTTTAATTTTGAAATGTCTTGAGCCGAAATTTCGTTTTGCGTTTGTACGGCAAAAACAGTTTTGCTTTGGTTTTCAAAGAAATGGATCATTGTGATGTGTAGTTTGTTGTATTGAAGGTGCAAATTTAGTTTAAATAAATAGCAAGCGCAAATTTGAAAACAAACTCTTTTAAAGTTTTTGCCACGAAGGCGCGAAGGCGCAAAGTTTTTTTTTGTTTCACGCAGATTTGGCAGATTGAGCAGATTTAAATGGATTGTAATTTTATTGTAAATCTGGGTAAATTTATTCAGTTTGTTTTTTTTTAATCTCGCAAAGTCGCAGTGGCGCAAAGATTAATATTTGGTGAATAGCGTCCAGCTTTAGCTGGATGAAAAAATAAATCAAAGAAAAAGGCTTTAGCCAAACTATACAGGTTTGGCTAAAGCCTTTTATAATTCTATTACTAAACTCCAGCTAAAGCTGGAGGCAAGTCAAAAAAACTTAATTGATTATGATTTTCTTAATTATTGTTTTTGAATCTGTAATGATTTGTACAACATAAATGCCTTTTGCTAAATGACTTACAGCAATTGCAGCATCTGTAGTATTTTGTTTTTCGAAAACTTTTTGTCCTGCAAACGAAATAATTTCAATAGAATAAGTCGTATCTAAATTATCAAAACCAACATAGAAGTTTCCATCAGAAGGATTTGGGTAAATGATAATTTCATCAGAATCAGTAATTTCTTCGTCGATTGGTTTCGCGATTTTGCTTGCCAGATTATTGCAAGTGTCAGTTGCATACGAATCCCATTGCGAACTTAAATTGAAAGTTGTCGATGGAGAAGTAACAGTCGATTTTCTTCTTAAAGTAACATCTATAGCAAAGTTGGCCGTTCCGCCGCTAAAAGTTCCAATGATGTCAATTAAAACACCATTTTTGAATAAACCTACAGCATCATTTCCGTTAAACATTAATTCCGTTCCAGAAGTTGAAATATTTGCGGCACTTGTAGAATAACAAGTAGAAGAAATAGAACTGTTTACAATTACGAATTTACTTCCTGTAGTTAAAGTTCCGCTCAAGGCTAAACCAGCACTCCACGAACCCGCTCCATTGGTTTGTTTTTTAATCGTGTAAGCCGATAAGCTCACAGAACTTCCTGTATTATTGGCAATTTCCAGCGCTTTATTATTTCCTGAACCTTCAATGTATTCAGAGAAAAGTAAATCTGTTGCAGTTCCGCCTGTTCCGCTGCTGTTCGTTGTTACGGCAATTGTACTGCTTGATGCTGAAGTATTTCCGGCCGCATCTTTTGCTTTTACATAAATAGAATAACTTGTTGAAGCTGTTAAACCCGTTATCGTTGCTGATAATCCGGAAACTGTTGTTTTGAAAACGCTGTTGGCATAAACATCATAACCTGTAACGGCTACATTATCTGTAGATGTATTCCACGCAAGTGTAATTGATGTTGAAGTTTTTGATGTCGAAGCCAGACTCGTTGGAGCAGTTGGGGCCTGAGTATCTGTTGAAGAAGTTCCTCCCCAAATTTGATTCACATATTCTGGATGATCGATGTATGGATTTCTGTTATTTTGACGCCCATAAATGGCATTGTTTCTCGCAATTTCTCTCGCACTTACAGGATCTTGAGCATGCCACGCCAAAAGAACATTTAAGAAAGCTGTTGTAAATACTTTATTGGCAGAACCGTCAAACATTGGAAAAGAATAACCAGAAACGGTATTTTCATAACGTGTTGCAAAATAAAAATACATTCGGGCAATATCTCCCTTAAAAGCATTTACAGGTTCAAAAACAGTTCCCGAATATCCCGATACAGAACTTGATGATCCCAATTTGCTTCCGTTTTGAGAAGTGTATGTTGCAGAACTTACTGTTCCATGCGGATAGTTGGAACGCATTCCGTTTACTTTTCCGTCGGTTGGTGTAATAAAATGCGCATCAGCAACCATTGGTGACTGCTCATTAAAAACGGATTGTGGAATAATATGTTCTCTGTTGTAGCAATCGCCCTCCACAGAATAATTTCCGCAGCGTTGCGTACTTCCTGTACTATAATTATAAGGATCTGTTCCCGATGGATTTTCAGAATACATGTCTAAAACAGTTCCGTCATTTTCGTAAAAATTATCAACGTCAGAAGTTTGATACGTCGTGTATAAACCTGCATAACCGTTGTCAGTATGACCTTTAATAATGTTGTATAATTGTGTTTTTAAAGTGTAACCTGTTCCCGTTGCCGTGTTGTAATAACCACTTGGAATCTGTGCAAAACTGACTGTAAAAAGTAGTAGGAATAAAAAAGAGTAGAATTTTTTCATAAAATAGTTTTTAGGTTTGGTTGAAAATACTTCAAAATAAACTTTTCAATAAATTGATTATGAGAAGTTTAATTTTGTAATTGTAACAAATCTACTACTTTTATAAATACGCTGAGTTAAGGAATGATTATTTTTAGATATATTTTCTTACGGTTGTGTTTTTTTGCCACGAAGGCGCTAAGGCACAAAGTTTTTTTTTCTCATTTTTGTCATTTCGAGGAACGAGAAATCACACTAGAAACTCGACAAAGATTGGCGACATACTATGCGGAGTTTCTAGTGTGATTTCTCGTTCCTCGAAATGACAAACAGTACGTTAATGGTTACTTAAAAAAAACTTCGTGCCTTAGCGCCTTCGTGGCAATCCTTTACTCAGGAAAAACAGCACTTTGATAAGCGCCCAAATCAGGAGGAGAAGTTCTTGTCGCTCCAATAATATCCAACGGAATTGTATACGCCTGATTTCCTTTCGCGAAAGCGGGAGAAGTATTGTCTATATTGAATTTGTTGAGATTAACATTATAAAACTTCGGATTTTCGTTTAAGATAATTTGATTATAATGTTCTGTATCTGTTTTAAACTGATAATCTGGATTTGATGAAGAGCTGCTAAATTTTAATAGACAATTGTTTAATTGATATACAAAAGGTGCCGCAGTATTTTTGTTCAAATTAAATTCGCTGGTATTTGAACCATAAATAATGCAGTTATTAAAAGTAGCCTGCGTTAACGGATTCGTTTCGGGAGTTGCGCCAGCCAAACTGTTGCTTAAATTCACCGCAAAGTGTGAGCTGCTTTGCCAATTATTGTAAAAAGTACAATGTGTAAAACTGTAATTTCCACCATAAACACAAGTCAAACTCGCTAAACCGGAATAATTGATAACAATGTTTTCACCATTAAGATGAGCATTTTGAGCTAAAATTCCATATTCGGCGCAATTGTAAATTTGAGTGTTTTTGATTTGAAAAGCTGTTTCATCCTGATTTTGGATTGATAGACCAATTGTTGCATTTTTCAACGTTAAATGATTGATCGAATGATTGGTGCTTTCTTTAGAAAAAATAACCGAACTCCATTGTCCGGGAACATCAGAATATTCAGGTTCCAGACGATCGCCTTCAAAAACAACTTCGTTTTCGAGTTTTTCGGTTGTAGAGACATCTCCGTTAATTTGAAGAGAAGCATTATTATCTACAAAAAGTCCTGAATTGGCATGAAAATGAACTCGCGCTCCGGCCTCAAAAATGACGGTTTTATTTTCCGGAACTCCTGCAAAACCATAAATTACATAAGGTTTCTGATTGTTGAAGATCAACTCATTTCCGTTTACGGCATCATTTTCATCTAAATAAAAACCATCAACTGATTTTCCGTCAATCTCGATTTTTTCTTTTGTTCCGTCAGGATTTTGTTTTGGATAAAGAAAAACAGCATCCTGAATTAAAGTAACCAAAGCTACTTCCTGAAGATTCGAACCGCCATCAAACTGAATTTCATCGGTATATAAAAAATCTGTTGGGTTTGCATCTGTAATATCCGCCGTTGTTTCTATAAAAATATACAAACTGTCTTTTGCCAAAAGCGTTACATCATTGAAGATTTTGCCATTGTTTCCGTTCATTCCGTCAACCGTCATTCTGTATTTAGAATTCAATCCTTTTTTAAGCTGAATGGTTGGAATCGAAATATCGTCTTTACTTTTATTGTACACTTTTAACTGGTATGTACTCGAACCGATGTTTTTAAAAACAGTATCTAAATAAACGGTATCTTTTGAAAACTTTAAATCTCCGGAACTGGCAACGGTATCAAAATCAGTTCGGCAGGAACTAAAAGTTATAAGCAAACCAAGAATGAAGAATGTGAAGTATTGACGCATTTTAATGAAGTTGTTTTTTTGCCACGGATTGCACAGATTTAAATGATTTTCTATTCTTTGCTAATAAAATTTAATCTGTGTAATTTGTATCAAATATTTTTATTGTTCTGTAAAAATAACAAAAAACTTACATGTTTGAAGCTGATTTTAAATAATAGAATTGGATTTTCGAATTTGTAACTCATCTTTTCTTTAATTTTACGATTTTAAAGCCCATTTTAATGAATTATACCAAAGAACAAATATTAGAGCGTTGCAATCAGTTTACCAAAAACACCTTGATGGAGACGCTAAAAATTGAATATATTGATGCAGGCGAAGATTTTTTAGTAGCCAAAATGCCTGTAAATACAAGCGTTCATCAACCAATGGGACTTTTACACGGAGGCGCTTCGGTTGCTTTGGCGGAGAGTGTTGGCAGTGCAGCGTCTTTCTTCTTTATTGATACAAAATTACAGGAAGTCCGCGGCATCGAAATTTCGGCAAATCACTTGAAAAGCATTCGCGAAGGCTGGGTTTTTGGTACCGCACGAATTATTCATAAAGGAAGAAGTATTCATTTATGGGAAATTAAAATCACCGATGAAGAAGGCAATTTGATTTCGCTTTGTAAATTGACTAATATGGTTTTAGATAAAAAAGCTAACTAATATGAACGACTTTTTTTCTACAATCCGAAAACACCAGGAACAAAAATTACCTTTTGTAATTTATTCTAAACCCAATTCGTCGCTTCTTTTTGCCTTTTTACAGCAAGATGATACTTTATATACAGTTACAGATTATAGTGAACAGGGATTTGTTTTTGCTTCTTTTGATGAAAAACAATTGATTTTAATTCCCGAAAAGCAATCCAAAATTATAAGTACCGAACAAAAGGAAATTAAATTTGATTTTAATGAAATTGATGATTTAGGTTTTGATCCTGAAGCAAAAACTCAATACGAAGATTTAGTTACAAAAGGAATTGATGCCATTAAAAACGAAGAATTCAAAAAAGTAGTTTTATCCCGAAATGAAAAACTGGAATTAACAGATCTTGATTTTGTCATCACTTTTCAGCGTTTGATTCATTTATATCCAACGACTTTTTCCTATTGCTTTTTTCATCCCCAAATTGGTTTTTGGATGGGAGCAACACCGGAACAATTATTAAAAGCAAATGGAAATGTTTTTGAAACCACAGCTCTTGCCGGAACTCAAAAAGCAAATCTGGAAGAAGAAATTCTTTGGCAGCAAAAAGAAAAAGACGAACAGCAATATGTTACTGATTTTATCGTAAAAAGATTGCGTGAAGTAGCTTCATCAGTTATTGTTACAGAACCTTACAGCATAAAAGCCGGATCGATCTGGCATATTAAAACCGATATTTCGGGAGTTTTAAATGATAATTCTACACTTGAAGAAGTTATCGATACATTGCATCCAACTCCTGCCGTTTGTGGCTTGCCAAAGAAAAAGGCAAAAGCATTTATTATTGAAAATGAAAACTATGACAGAACTTTTTACACCGGTTTTCTGGGAGAATTAAACAGCAGTTTTGCGCGTAAAACAGTAAGTTCTGATTTATTCGTAAATTTACGCAGTATGCAAATTCAGGAAAAAAGCGCCATTTTATACATGGGATGCGGCATTACCAAAGAAAGTGTCCCGGAGAAAGAATGGGAGGAAAGCGTCAATAAATCAATGACGATGAAAAGAGTTTTGAATATAAAAAAGAATAGTAGTTGTTAAAAAATAAAAGTTTCAGGTTTCAGGTTTCAAATTTCTTGGAACGTGAAACCTGAAACCTGAAACAAAAAAAACAAAAAGATTATTTAGTTTTCAGCCAAAGTTTAGAACTTGAAACTTAAAACCTGAAACAAAGAAAACAAAAAGCAAATGAAATTAGATATATTAGCCTTTGGCGCACACCCGGACGATGTAGAATTAGGTTGCGCAGGAACAATATTAAAAGAAGTTTCCCTTGGGAAAAAAGTTGGGATTGTTGATTTAACACGTGGCGAATTAGGAACGCGTGGAACAGCCGAAACAAGAGATGAAGAAGCAAAAGCTGCGGCAAAAATTTTAGGCGTTTTAGTACGTGAAAATTTAGAAATGCGTGACGGTTTTTTTGTAAATGATGAAAAGCACCAGCTTGAAGTTATTAAAATGATTCGTAAATACAAACCAGAAATCGTTTTGTGCAATGCGGTCGACGATCGCCATATCGATCACGGAAAAGGAAGCAAATTAGTTTCTGACGCTTGCTTTTTATCCGGGTTAATGAAAATCGAAACTTCCATTGACGGAGAGCAACAAGAAGCCTGGAGACCAAAAGTGGTTTATCATTATATTCAGTGGAAAAACTTAGAACCTGATTTTGTTGTAGACATTACAGGTTTTGAACAAAAAAAGGTAGAAGCAGTTTTGGCTTATAAAACTCAGTTTTACGATCCAAATTCAAAAGAACCTGCAACGCCAATAACAAGCAAAAACTTTCTGGAGAGCCTAAATTACCGTGCGCAGGACTTAGGTAGGCTTGTTAACAAAGATTTTGCTGAAGGTTTTACTGTCGAAAGATGTTTGGCAGTCAATAGCTTAGAAGATTTGATGTAAAAAGTTCAATATTTTTTCAATTTTTTATTTGCGGAAGTAAACATTAGTTGTATATTTGCAACCGCTAAGCAAAATGGTGGTTGTAGCTCAGCTGGTTAGAGTAGCGGTTTGTGGTGCCGCGGGTCGCCGGTTCGAACCCGGTCAGCCACCCAGAAATTTAAAGCCTTGAAGAAATTCAAGGCTTTTTTTGTGCGCCTAATTTAAATTCTAAATTTTATCCCGAGGCTTCGGGACCAAATTCCAAAACCCAGATTCAAATTTCAAATCCCAACTCCCAACTCCAATTGTGAATATAGCCCGTGGTTTCAACCACGGGGACACAGGTTATGGATCTTGAAATTGAATCGTGAAAATGTATTACGGAAATGTATTGTGTTCCAATGGTTGAAACCATTGGCTATGTTTAAAAGAATAAAGAAATAAATTCCAAAAAATAAATTACAAATTCCAATCGATTACGATTATAACCCGTGGTTTCAACCACGGGGACGCTACGATCTACAAACAAAATCGCCAATCTTTGTCAAAGTTTTAAACTTTGACAAAGATTACTCCACATAATTAAATGAACTTATATGGTTCAAAAACACACAACATTGGAATATTTATTTTTGTGAAACAAAAAAAGCATGACGTTTAAATCATGCTTTTAGTCGGTTTGTTATATTTGGTTTGTATTATCGAATCTCCTCAAAAGTTGTTCCTTGTTTAATATCGCCTGTTTTAAAGCCTTTTTTAAACCAGTACATTCTTTGTTCTGAAGTCCCATGTGTAAATGAATCCGGAACAACCTGACCGCTCATTTTGCTTTGAATGGCGTCATCACCAACAGCATTTGCAGCACTTAAAGCTTCGTCGATATCATCAGTATCTAAATTTTTCTGATTGTAGTGTGTCCATACTCCGGCGTAGAAATCTGCTTGCAGCTCTAATGCAACCGAAAGTTTATTAGCTTCTGCTTCGCTTTTTCCTTCTTGTTCCTGATGCATTTTAGCCGAGGTTCCTAATAAGGTTTGCACGTGATGCCCAATTTCGTGTGCTATAACATACGCAATTGCAAAGTCACCACCTTTGGCACCAAATTTTGTTTTAAGCTCTTCAAAGAAACCTAAATCCATATATACTTTTTGATCTCCCGGACAATAAAATGGTCCCGATGCCGAAGAAGCTCCACCGCAAGCTGTTTGAACAGAACCTCTAAAAAGCACCAATTTTGGATTTTTATACGTCATTCCGTTTTCTTCAAATATTTTACTCCAGATATCTTCGTTATCAGCCAGAATTACCCTGACAAAGTCCCCGATTTCCTCATCTTCCTTGCTTAATGGTGCAGCGGCTTCAGTTTGTTGTTGGCCGCCTTGGACTTGCTCTAAGACATTTCCAATAGTTTGGCCGGTTTCACCTCCAAAAACATTTAATAACAAAATGATGATACCAATAACTCCACCACCAACAGCTACTTTTCCTCCAGAAAGTCCTCTTCTGTCCTCTACGTTATCACTTTGTCTTCTGCCTAGCCATTTCATATTTATTATATTAAAAGTTATTATAAATTTTGTTGTACGAATTTATATATTTTTTTGTAAAATATGTTCTATTAAAATGATTTACTTTATTATTTTATCCATTTAGATAAAGCTTCTTCCACAGTTCCGCGAATGATTGGTTTAGAAATATAATCGTTCATTCCGGCCGAAATACATTTGTTTCGCTCATCTTTCTCAGCGCCTGCCGTAACAGCAATTATCGGAATATTTTTGCCGCTTAAAGTATTTCTAATCGCTTTTGTGGCTTCATAGCCATTCATAATTGGCATCTGAATATCCATAAAAACTAAATCAGGATTAATATTTTCAATTTGATTTACAGCTTCATAGCCATTTTCGCATTCAAAAATTATAGTATTTAAATTGAGGTTTTTTACAATTGTTTTTAAAAGAAGCATGTTTACTTTATTATCTTCAACAATCAAAATATTTAGTTTTTTTTGATTAGAATAATAGTTCAATGCATAATCAGGATTTCTGTTTTTTAGAATTTCTTTGTATTTTTCGTTGATACTTTTATGACTAATATTTAAATTCAAATCAAAATAAAATGTACTTCCTTTGTTAATTCTGCTTTCAAGCTGCAAACGGCTTTCCATTAAAGCCAGTAATTGATTAGAGATCGTGAGTCCCAAACCTGTCCCTCCAAATTTTCTCGTTGTAGAACTATCTTCTTGTGAGAAGGCCTTGAAAATTTTCTTCTGATTTTGCTCTAATATTCCAATTCCGGTATCAACAACAGAAAAGCGAAGAATATAATTTTCTTCTGATTTTTTTTCGATTACCGAAACATTTAGTTTTATAGATCCTTCGTTGGTAAATTTTATGGCGTTTGATAAAAGATTGATCAAAATTTGTTTCAATCGCACAATATCTGTCCAGATATATTTAGGAACATTCGGATCAACATTTAATTCAAGATCAAGATTTTTTTGGTTCGATTCAAAAATAATTAAGTCAAATACTTGTCCCAGTATTTTTTGAATATCATACAAATCAATAAAAAGTTCGAGTTTTCCGGCTTCAATTTTAGAAAAATCAAGAATATCATTGATGATTTCAAGTAATGAATGTGCCGATTGATTAATGGTTGTCATGTACTTTTCCTGAATTTCTTCAAGATTCGTTTTCATAAGCAAATGCGTAAAACCGATAATTCCGTTTAACGGAGTTCGTATTTCGTGCGACATATTGGCCAGGAAATCCGATTTAGATTTATTTGCTGCCTCTGCCAGTTCTTTTGCTTTTATTGCATCTTCACTTTCCTTGATTTTTGCCTGATTTCTGTTTCGGTCTAACGCCGATGAAATATTATTGGCAAGTGTCTGGAAGATATAAATTTCATCATCAGACCATTTTCTTTCCCGCGTACAATCATCAAAACCAATAAAACCAGAAAAGTTATTATTGGCAAACAAAGGCAAAATCAATATCGATTTAATATTATTGGTAATGAGTAAATTTTTAAAGTAGGTATCTTCCAGATTTCGGGTTAAGGTGCTTAAAACTTTTTTATTTTGAGAGTGCAAGATGATTTCCTTTAAATTGTCTTCGGTAAAATTTTGCAGTTTCGTTATTTGACGCTCAATTCCTTCTCGGGTCCATTTGTATTTTTGGCTGATGGTATTGGTTTCAAAATTTTTTTCGTAATAAAAAATGTGATCTACTTTTGATGCCTTTCCAATAATTTCATAAGTTTCCTGAAACATTTTTTGCGGACTTTTGCTCAATAAAAATTTCTCTGTACAAAGCGCCAAAGCCGATAATAATTCACTTTTAAGTTCCAGTTTTTTCTCGGCCTTAAGCCTCATTTGAGAAGAAATTGCCAATGAGATTACATCCGAAATTGTTCTCGCATAATTAATATCTTCATTGTCCCATTCTCTTTTTTTCTCGGTACTTTCAAAACAGGCAACTCCTGCCAATTGTCCGTTTAAAAAAATCGGAACATCAAGCATCGATTTTATTTTGTTTTTGATGAAGTAAATTTGCTGAAATTCAGATGTTTCCAGTTTATTAAATACATCAGAAGCATTGATGATGGCTTTGCTTTTTAAAGTTTCAAAATAGATTGGATAAGATTCTTTATCGAGAATGTTTTTATCGTTTAAACTTTGATTGTCCCGGCTGAATAAATTTCGACATGTTATAGTATCGTTTGAGTATTTCCAAAAACTGACTCTGTTTGTTTTAGAAACTGTTGCCGCTTCCTGAATAATAAAATCAATTACGGTTTGCAAATCGCTGTAACCGCGAAAATCTGTTGTCGATAATTTTTTGGTCGAATTATTGTAGGCTTCGATTTTCTCAAGACGTCTTTTTTTCTCGTTTTCGATGTTTTTTATCTCCGTAATATCTCTTGCTATACCTGCGTATCCATTTGTTTCGCCCAAATCATTTTTGCGAATAATAACTTTTTGTGAAATCCATAATTCTTCGCCGTTTTTCTTTATAACCGGAATTTCAATGGTCGGATAATTAAGTTCGTTTCGTTCTAAATTCTCATAGAAATCAACGGCATTTTTGATGTAATCTTCATGAATAAAATTTGAATAATGCTGCGAAATCACTTCTTCTTCTGCATAACCCAAAATAGAATATCCAAACTCATTGATAAAAGTAAAATAACCGGCGACATTAATCTCAAAAATAATATCGGTCGCGGTCTGAATCAGGTTTTTGTATTGATCCTGAACTATAATTTGTTCTGTAACGTCTTGCCCAATACTGATAATTAAATCATTAGAGAATTTTTTATCTTTCCATTGAATGTATTTGAATTCGCCGTTTTTACTTTTTAGTTTTCGAATGTAGAGTTTATTATCAATATAAGTTTTGTGATAATTTTCTCTGATAAATTCTGGATCTTCAGTTAACTTCCAAAATTCCATTGCCATTACTTCGTCTGGCGAATATCCTAAAATTGTTGTTATAGTTTCGCTGCTAAATAATACTTCGCCTTTTTTATTTGTAGCAATCGTTAATGAATTTCCTTTATGAACGATTTCGTTTGTAAACCTGAAATTATCCCTGTTGTTTAGTAAAACGGCATAATTTACGTGATTAATAATGAAAACAATAATGCAAAAATTGATCAGTAAAATTGATGATTTTAATGGAATTGCATGGAAAACTAAGGTTGCAATAAGGTATAAAAATACGATTGATACGAAAGTCCAATAAATTTTTATGGGTTTTAAAATACTGTAAGAGAAAAAAAACGAAAGTAGAAAAGTAATAATCGGGATAACATCATTTTGCAGATATATAATGTTACGGGCAACATACGCAATGTAAATGAAGAAGGAAATAATGAAAATTCTCTGGGTTCGGTCCCGTAGAAATTTGATTTTATCAGTAACTAAATAAAGCAATAAAACTGAAAATCCGATAATTACATTAAAAACTAATAAACTTCGTGGCCGAATCTTGAATATTTCATTAATAATTTCGATTACAATAATTGAAATTCCAAAGAATAAAGCATACAATTGATATTCTCTATGTGCAGTTTCGCTTTCCAGTTTTTTCTCGATGAAGTAGCCAATTTTGGCTTTAATTCTAAAAAACTGATAAATCAATAAACCTATAAAACCGAATAATGACAGCCCCAAAATGATGAGTTTGGGATTATTGTAGAAAATAATATCGGATTTAAAAACAAACCAATTTGTGGCAATCGATTTTAAGGCATCACCAAAATTGGCGATTCCTAAAATCGATGAGTTAAAAAAACTATAGTTTTCTACCATAGTATTTGGGGTATGTTTTGGTTTAGTAATAGCAATTTGGAATTTTCTGAAAAGAGTAGGTCAGGCTCTTTTTGTTCTCAGAATCTTCAGTTTTTATTCTGAATCAGATCCAATTGAATCAATTGAATTCTCTTCTTCTATGTTTAATATAGCGCTATATAAAGCGTATTTTACCGAATAAGTGATAGGAATTGTAAAGGCTACGCCAATACAACAGCCAATTAAACCAATGGCTGAGCCAACGCCGGCAACAAAAAGCAAAAGGATTATTGTAAATGGTTGTTTGCTAACGATAATAATGCTTGATTTTATGGCGTCTATGGCGTTTAAATCTCCAAAAATAATTAGAGGTATTGCTAATGAGGTAAATATGGTGATTGCCAGTGCAATAAAAGTATCAACAAGAATAATTCCAACCATATTAAAGAGAACGGAAATGAAACCACTTACTAGTGAAATTAATAATGTTGAGATAAAAAGCTGTCCAAAATGACGTGATGTGTAATAGGTAAAAACTGTAGAAAATTTAAATTCTTCATCTCTGTCTGCACAATATGCCATTTTTAAAAAACCAGCAGTAAACGGACTAAAAAGTGCTGCAAAAAAAGCAATTACTACGCTGTAAATAGCCAGTACAGATGTTGATGTTTGCTCGTTTTGAAGGTTTTTTAAAAATTCTTCATTAAAATGCTGAACTCCGTACAATGAAACTAAAAGTCCTCCGCCAAGAAAAAATGCTAAAATTGAAAATACCAAAAGTATTAATCCAGCATAGAGCGCTATTTTTTTATAGTTTTCGAAAGCATGGTTAAAAACAGTAGAAAAGTCTAAGAAATAGCCATTATTTTTAATGTCTTCAATTTGATCAAGTGTAGATTTCATTTTTTTAAGTAGAATTGTTTTATATTCTATCGTGTTTAATTATTGAAACGTAAATATAATATTTTTAATCAAATCCGTACGAAAATCTACAAAATAGTACGAAGATTGTTTTAGTGGTTATATCCAGTCTAATAAGCGTTTAATGGAAGCCAGTTTATCTTTGTAGGGTGCATAACGCATTGGTAAATCGATCCAATTTCCTTTTTTGACTACTCCTTTGTGATGTGTAAAAATGTCAAAACTCAATTGACCGTGGTAAGCGCCAATTCCGCTATGGCCAACACCGCCAAAAGGCAGTCTTTTATTAGAAAAGTGAACAACCGTATCATTGATACAACCGCCTCCAAAAGAATAAGTTGCAATTAATTTTTTGGTAAAAAATTTATTTTCGCTAAAAATATAAAATGCAAGAGGTTTCTCATAACGGCTCACAACATTTTTAATTTCGGTTTCTGTTTCGTAAGTGAGAATTGGCAAAATCGGACCAAAAATTTCTTCTTTCATAACCGGACTTTCCAAGCCTGGTTCCTCAATAAGTGTTGGTGCGATATAAAGCTTATTCGCATCTGTTTCTCCTCCAAAAATTATTTTTTCAGATTTCAGCATATTAGCCAGTCGAAGCCAATTTTTAGTATTTATAATTCGGGCAAAATCCGGCGATTTTTCCATTTTTTTGCCATATGCTTTTGTAATTTCTTCCATCATAAAAGTGATGAAATTGATTTTCATGTTTTTTTGAATCAAAATATAATCCGGTGCAATGCAAGTTTGACCGGCATTAATAAATTTTCCCCAGACAATTCTTTTTGCAGCTAATTTTAAATCGGCAGTTTCATCAATAATACACGGGTTTTTTCCGCCTAATTCGAGCGTCACAGGTGTCAGGTTTTCTGCGGCAGCTTTGGCGACGATTTTTCCAACAGCAGCGCTTCCTGTAAAGAAAATATAATCCCAGCGTTTTGCCAATAAGCTGTTTGCTTCTTCAACTCCTCCCTGAACGACATCAACATGTTTTACATGAAACGTTTTTTGGATGATTTTTGCAATTATAGAAGAAGTATTTGGAGTAAGCTCTGACGGTTTTAAAATCACTCTGTTTCCCGCTGCAACAGCAGAAATTAAAGGGCATAATGCCAGTTGAAAAGGATAATTCCATGGTGCAATTACCAACACTTTTCCGTAAGGTTCTTTGTAAATATAATCTGTTGAAGGAAAGTTAAGGAGGGAAGGGAAAACACGTTTTGGTTTTGCCCATTTATGAATGTTTTTGATCGTGTCTTTTAGTTCCGAAATGACATAATTAGTCTCTGTTAAAACAGCTTCAAATTCAGGCTTTTTAAAATCATCATATAAAGCTTTTACAATTAAATCTTCGCTTTTCTGAATGTTATATAATAATTTTTTGAGCGTTTCTTTTCGGTATCCGATATCATTTTTATAGTCCATTTTACGATCAGCTTGTTTTTTTGTCTATGCAAGTTAATCGATAAAAATTAAAAAAATAAGAAAATAATCATAAAATCATAATGCATTCCAAATGGTTTCGTCGGGAGTTGGTGCAACAATCGTAATATTTTCTTTTGAGACAGGATGTACAAAAACTAATTTTCTGGCATGAAGATGAATTCCGCCATCAGGATTACTTCGGTCAAAACCGTATTTTAAATCGCCTTTTATAGGCGAACCAATTGCCGACAATTGTGCACGAATTTGATGGTGGCGACCTGTGTGCAGATTAATTTCCAGAGCAACATAATTTTGAAGTTCTTTAAAAACAGTATAATCCAGACTGGCAATTTTGCTATCGGGAACTTCTTTTAAATGTGCTTTTGAAGTATTATTTTTTTCGTTTCTTTTTAGATAATGAACCAATTTGGCAGTTGTTTCCAAAGGTTTGTTCTTAACAACTGCCCAATAGGTTTTTTGTGTTTCGCGATTGCTGAACAATTCGTTCATTCGCGTTAAAGCTTTACTGGTTCTGGCAAAAACCACGATTCCGGTTGTAGGTCGGTCCAAACGATGAATCACCCCCAAAAAAACATCGCCAGGTTTATTGTATTTGTCTTTAATGTATTCTTTTACAACATCAGATAGAGGTTTATCCCCCGTTTTATCCCCTTGCACAATATCGCCTACGCGTTTATTGACCACAATAATATGATTGTCTTCATGCAGAATTTGGAGATTACTTTTGTTGGAAACGATTTTCATTATTAGACTTATGGGAATTTTAGATTTTAGATTTCTGATTTTAGATTGAAAAGTGAATAAAGAAAACTTTTGAACCTTTGTTGCTTTGAGCCTTTGTACCTAAAAAAGTAACCTTAAAATCTTAGCAACTTAGAATCTCAGAACCTTAGCAACTTAAAAATTAATATTGTTCATTAGAATTAGGGAAATCACTAGATTTCACATCAGCAGCATATTGACCAATTGCTTTTGTCATTTCTTCGTAAAGATTTAGGTAACGACGTAAAAATCTTGGACTAAATTCGTTGTTCATTCCCAACATATCGTGAATAACCAAAACCTGTCCGTCTACGCCGCCTCCGGCACCAATTCCGATAACAGGAATCGAAATACTTTTAGCTACTTTTTCGGCTAAATCAGCAGGGATTTTTTCCAAAACAATACCAAAACAGCCAATTTTTTCAAGCAATTTAGCATCTTCGATTAGTTTTTCTGCTTCTTCGTCTTCTTTTGCACGAACGCTGTAAGTTCCGAATTTATAAATAGATTGTGGAGTTAAACCCAAGTGTCCCATAACGGGAATTCCTGCGTTTAATATTTTTTTGATCGATTCTTTAATTTCTTTTCCTCCTTCTAATTTTACTGCGTGACCACCGCTTTCTTTCATGATTCTGATGGCAGAACGCAAAGCTTCTTTCGGGTCAGACTGGTAACTTCCAAAAGGTAAATCAACTACAACCAAAGCTCTTTCGATAGCACGAACTACAGACGAAGCATGGTAAATCATTTGGTCTAAAGTAATAGGCAAAGTCGTTTCGTGACCTGCCATAACATTTGAAGCTGAATCTCCAACCAAAATCACATCGACTCCGGCAGTATCAACGATTTTTGCCATTGTATAATCGTAAGCCGTTAGCATAGAGATTTTCTCTCCGTTGCTTTTCATTTCGATTAACGACTTTGTAGTGATTCTTTTATAATCTTTTTTTGCTACTGACATTTTGTTTTTTATTTTTTTTGAAGATGTAAAAGTATTGAATAATTATAGATTGAAATCAGCAATAGAAGAATATTTCAATAAAAAAGAGCTTTCCGTCTTTGAATTCTATTCTAAATTCGCTGTCTTGAAATTGCAAGGAGTAGGAATGTGGTACTTTGATAGAAGCTGTTATATAAGTGCCGTATTTTTCGATAAATGCTTTTTCAGTTAATGTGTTATCTAAAACCGAATTGGGATTCAAAATCATTTTATTGTTTTCATTGATAAAAACCTTTACGATTTCAACTTTGTTTTGTTTTTCATCAACAGAAACTTCTAAATCCGGATAATAGTAAAACAAATCACTTAAATAAACACCGCATTCATCACCTATACTGGCTGTTTTTGCAGGTTTTCCAAAGGTTTTTACTAATTCTTTTTGGGTAAGAAACAAAGATTTTGTTTTAATACCTTTCAAAATAAATTCGGTTTTTTGCGTAAAAGCAACAATTTGTTCCGGTAATTTATGTTTGTCTAATCCTTTGGCAATAGACACATTCAGTTCTGTATCGGCAATTAATTTAGGGTCGTTCAATTGTTTAACAACTTCAGAATATCTTTGGTACGCCGGAGCTAGTTTTGAATAATCGCTGTTCCAGGCAAGTTCTACGATTCGTTCTGCAACAGTTTTTCGTTCAGCAATTGCATCAGGATTTAGTTTGTCGAATTCCTTGATTAAAGTATTAAAATCAGGTCTTTTGCCAATGAATTTTCTCAGTGTAAATTTTGCATATTCAGGGTCGAAATTTACACCAATATTTACCCATTCTTCTTGATTTTTAGGAAGATAATTTACCGGAACAGGATCTCCTGTAAACAAAATTTCTTTAATTTTTGAAGTTTTATCAGGAAGTGCCCTTGCTTTTAAACCCGCCACCAAAACAAAAAGATGATTTCCGCCATAATATTGATCACCGCCTGCCAAAACAGGATTTTCGTAATCAACAGTTTTAATGTCGGCAGCGTTTAATCTTGTTCCCACAAATTTTTCAGGAACATATCCTTCAGATAAATTATCAGCTTTTACTTTGTACCAGCCATTTTCACTTTTAGATAATAACTGAACTTCTGCACCATATTTAAAATAGCCTAAAAATTCAGCAGAAGCACTTGCCGAAGTATACAATCGAGTATCTGAATTTAGAAAATAACGTTCCTGGGCTTGTAGTAAAATAGAGCAAAATAATAATGCTGCTATAAAGTGGTATTTTTTCATGTAGTATTTTTTGTCGCCACGAATTTCACGAATTATCACGAATATCTATTTACTTAACGAAAATTAAAAAAAATAATTCGTGATAATTCGTGAAATTCGTGGCAAACTTTTATTTAGCAATCCGCCATATTAACAGCAATTGCAAGCCCGCCTTCAGAGGTTTCTTTGTATTTTGAATTCATATCTTTTGCCGTTTGCCACATCGTATTGATGACTTTGTCTAATGGAACTTTTGCATTTTTAGAATCGGTTTCTAAGGCCAATTCGGCAGCATTTATCGCTTTTATGGCACCCATTGTATTTCTTTCAATACACGGAATTTGTACCAAACCGCCAATTGGGTCGCAGGTTAAACCAAGATGATGTTCCATTGCAATTTCGGCAGCCATTAAAACCTGAGCAGGAGTTCCGCCCATTAATTCGCAAAGTGCTGCAGCAGCCATCGCTGATGAAACGCCAATTTCGGCCTGGCAACCGCCCATTGCTGCAGAAATAGTAGCTCCTTTTTTAAAGATACTTCCAATTTCTCCGGCAACCATCAAAAATTGTTTGATTTCGTTTTCGCCTGCGTTATGGTTTTCAATTACCAGATAATACATCAGAACAGCCGGAATCACACCAGCGCTTCCGTTTGTAGGTGCTGTAACCACGCGGCCCAAAGAAGCATTTACTTCATTTACGGCAAGTGCAAAACAGCTTACCCATTTTAATATCTGGCGAAATTTCACTTCTGTTTTTCTGATTTCTTCCAACCACGTTTGCGGATCAGAATAATTTGATAGTCCAATTAAACCCTGATGCATATCAAAAGCTCTTCTGCGCACATTTAATCCGCCCGGAAGAATTCCTCCTGTATGACAGCCAATGTACATACATTCGAGCATAGTGTTCCAAATACGCATTAATTCCGAATGAATTTCGGCTTCAGGACGCATTGATTTTTCGTTTTCATAAACAATTTCAGAAATCATTTTGTTTTCTGAAACCGTATAATTTAAAAGTTCAACCGCATTTTGAATAGGGAACGGAAAGGCACATTTTATTTCTTCTTTTATTTTGGCATTGGTACGTTCTTCTTTCACCACAAAACCACCTCCGATAGAATAAAAAGTAGATTCGTATTCAGAGTTATCAGCTTTGTAAGCCGTAAATTTTAGGCCATTGGCATGAAAAGGGAGAAAGTCTTTATTGAAAACAATGTCCTGAAGAAAGTAAAACGGAATCGTAATCTGGTTGCCCAAAACGATTTCATTTTTGGTTTCGATCGATTTGATGATTCCTGCAATATCTTCAATGGGAATATATTCGGGATCCTGACCGCTTAAACCGAGCATAACTGCTAAATCTGTAGCATGGCCTTTTCCGGTTAAGGAAAGAGAGCCGTATAAGTCGACCCTGACTCTGGTAGTTTGTTCTAAAATAGATTCGTCTTTTAACTCTTTTAAAAAACGTTCTGCGGCGCGCCACGGACCTAATGTATGGGAACTCGACGGGCCAACACCAATTTTAAGCATATCAAAAACAGAGATACATTCTTCCATTGTTCAATTTTTATTAAGACAAAGATAATTGAATAATGCAACGAACCTGAATATTTAATTGTTAATGTTGCGGTTTTGTTAAAAAAGATATTAAATTTTAATAATTTGGCAACGAAATAAATTTAATTGCTTAATATGCGGTTTTCGTAAAGAGTTCGAGGTTTTTTTAGGTATTTTTGTATTGAAGCAATCACTAAAAAATCCGGTTTTTTTAACTTTTAAACAATCGGGTAAATAATAACTTCTGATATGTTTTTTTCGATTTTTAGAAACCTTTTTTACGAAAAAATTGAAATACCACAAAGAAGATAAAATTACATTATGATAGAATTTTTCAAGCATTTATTACAAGAATTCGAATTACCGCTTAACAATCCAGTATTAATTTTTTCGTTGATACTTTTCATTATTCTGCTGTCTCCAATTTTACTGAAAAAAATAAATATTCCCGGAATTATAGGTCTTATAATTTCTGGTGTAATCATTGGTCCTCATGGACTTAATATTCTTGCCAAAAGCTCGGCCGTTGATTTGTTTTCAACCATCGGACTTTTATATATCATGTTTATCGCGGGTCTTGAACTCGATATGAACGAGTTTAAAGCCAATCAAAATAAGAGTTTATTATTTGGATTTTTTACTTTTATTTTCCCTTTATCTATTGGTTTTCCTGTTTGTTATTATTTACTGCAATATGATTTTAATGCCAGTTTTCTAACGGCGAGTATGTTTGCCACACACACTTTGGTTGCATATCCAATTGTGAGTAAAATGGGAATCTCAAAAAATCAGGCGGTTGCCATAACCGTTGGTGGAACAATTTTAACTGATACTGCTGTTTTGATAATTCTTGCCGTAATTATGGGAAGCGCTCAGGGAAATCTAAATCAGGCTTTCTGGATAAAATTAGGTGTTTCGCTGGCTATTTTCTCTGCCATTATGTTTTTGGTTATTCCGAGAATTGCGAAATGGTTTTTCAAGAAATTAGAAAGTGAAAAACACGCCCATTATATATTCGTACTTTCAGTTGTTTTTTTCGCCGCATTTTTGGCCGAAGTAGCAGGAGTAGAGCCTATTATTGGTGCTTTCGTTGCCGGTTTGGCATTAAATCCGTTAATTCCGCATTCATCTGCATTGATGAACAGAATTGAGTTTATTGGGAATTCATTGTTTATTCCGTTTTTCCTGATTTCTGTGGGAATGCTTGTTGATATAAGTGTTATTTTGAGCGGACCAACTGCTTTAATTGTTGCCGGAACATTGAGTGTTGTGGCTATTTTTGGAAAATGGTTTGCGGCCTTTTTTACGCAAATTGTTTTTAAATACACAAAGACAGAAAGACAGCTTATTTTCGGATTGAGCAGTGCGCACGCTGCAGCAACTCTGGCGGTAATTTTGGTAGGTTTTAAAGCGAAAATTCTAGATGAAAATATATTAAACGGAACTATTATTTTAATTCTGATAACGTGTATTGTGGCTTCTTTTGCTACAGAAAAAGCAGCTAAAAAAATTGCCATTTGTGAAGAAGAAGTTTCTCATGAAGATACCAACCGAGATAAGATTCTGGAAGAACATATTTTGATTCCGCTGGCAAAAACTTCTGCAACAGCAAGTTTGTTGGATTTTGCACTTTTAATAAAAGATAAAAAATCTGCCAATCCGGTTACTTTGCTTACGATTGTTCCGAATAATGATCAGGCCGAAAAAAATATTTTAAGATATAGAAAAGCTGTTGACAAATTTGTAATTCAGGGTTCAGCATCAGAAGTAAAAATTAATACCATTGCCAGAATCGATCATAATCCGGCGAGTGGAATTGCGAGAACTTCAAAAGAAATCATGTCGGATATTGTAATTGTTGGCTGGCCGAGAAAAACAGGTTTCCTGGATAAAATTTTTGGAGAAAACGTAGATTCGATTATTAATAACGTAGACAAAAGTTTATTTATCTGCCGATTTGAAAAACCTTTTATTGAAGAAAAAAGATTGGTCTTTATTTGCCCGCCTTTTTCAGAAAGAGGAGTTGGATTTCAGCTTTTACTTCAAAAAATCTGTCGATTATCACAGGAATTAAGTATTCCGATTGTGATTTATGCTGAATATAAAACGCATCAGTCTATTTTGCAGATTGCTGCTAATTTGAAACTTAGCGCAAAATTAGGATTCAAGAGTATTTTAGATTGGGAAGATTTTGAAGCCATTTCAGATGAAATTAAACCAACTGATTTAATTGCTTTTAATTTATCAAGAAAAGGTTCCGTTTCATACCAATCTATTTTTGATAAATTACCACAGAAATTCGAAAAATCATTTGAAGAAAATAACCTGATTTTGGTTTATCCGCAAGATGATAATAAAGTGACTTCGATGGATGCTTACGAAGATTTCACGGCAACGCCATTAACGAAAGGTCTTGAGGCTATTGAGCAGATTGGTAGAGGTTTAGGAAGTATTTTGAAGAAGGGGTAATTTTTTTAGGATAGAATAAATGAAAAGAAAATTGCTGTTAATTTCGTTGATATTTATAACTTTTGTGACAAATGGACAAAATAAAATGAAAAGTGCTGAAGAACTTATAGATAAAAAAGATCCAGGTTGGGTAATTGTTGAAGGCTGGATTAAAACCGCAAAAAATAAGGTTGAGATTTTACCTGTTGATGAATTAAAAGCAAAAGAAGCATTATTTCATACCCAGGTTACAACACGTTCCCCAATGGGAGCAATTGTTTTTATGACAGGAGGTCTTTTAATTGATGATGGCTGGATTAGAATTTTAGGTTCAGGAAATTCAAGATTTACTCGAACACTTCCTGATTGGAATAAAGGAAAATCATTTAATGAGTTTGGTGAAACGCCACCTTTTTTATTAATAGCAGATGATGCAATTGGGGGTTTTTATCTTTTGAATGGAGGAGGATTAGGAACCGATGTCGGTAAAATTTATTATTTTTCTCCTGATAATCTCGAATATGAACAACTTGATATTACGTATTCTGAATTTTTAGAATTTTGTTTTAATAACAATTTAGATAAATTTTATGAAGGTAACAGATGGAATGGATGGCGAGAAGAAGTTTCAAAATTAAAAGGTGATGAAGTTTTTAATTTTTACCCTTTTCTTTGGACAGCAGAAGGAAGCGACATTAATAAAAGTTCGAGAAAGATAATTCCAATTCAGGAACAATATAGCTTAAATTTAGATTTACGAAAACAAATTGGTTTCGAAAAGTAATTTTGAAAAACTGCAAAAATGAATCACAAAATCAAATCAATTCGACCATTCATAGGCGCCAAGGATTTCGAAATCTCAAGAAGCTTCTATCGTGATTTAGGTTTTGAAGAAACAGTTTTAGAAAGTAATTTTTCTGTTTTTAAAAGCGAAGAAACGGCTTTTTACCTTCAGGATTATTATACAAAAGACTGGATCGAAAACACGATGATTTTTCTTGAAGTTGATGATGTCGATCGTTATTACAACGAACTTTTGGCCTTAAATCTTCCTGAAAAATATGAAGGTGTAAAACTTACTCCAATTCGTAATTTAGATTGGGGAAGAGAATGTTTTCTGCACGATCCGTCGGGTGTTTTATGGCATTTCGGAGAGTTTAAATAAAAAGTTTGCCACAAAGGCACAAAGGCACAAAGTTTTTTTTACAATTTGAATTAGTGAAAATTTGTGAATTGCTTCGCCTGTTCGCTGTCGCTCGGGCCGTGGCGAAAAAAACTTATAAATTAAAATCGGTCAAATGAACCGTGTTATTTTCTCTCTGATACCAATCATTATAAACTAATTCTACTTTACCAACTGTAAATTCCCCAAAATTATAATCTCGGAATTTCTCTGCAACTACAATTAATTTCTCCGGATTTTGAAGTTTCTCCTGAAAACGCATTACAGTCGAATGCGCCGTTGAAATAGCATAACGACTATCAATACTTTGCTGCAAAGTAGATTTTTTAAAATTCTCACGAAGTTTGTTTCGTAAATTATTCAGGCTTTCATCAGCAGGAAAACCCTGAATCATTAGGGCAGAAGGCGAAGCTGTTACGCCTCGAAATTCAATTTTAATTTCGCCTAAATTAATTAAACTTTTCTGTATGATTTGGATGTAATCTTCAATTGAAATTTTATCTAAAGTAAAACCTTCATAACACGAAATAATCGCCATTAGCGTAATATGAATATCAGCATCAGGATAATAATATTGTGTGGGCTCAATCGCCTTTAATTCATTTAAAAACAACTGAATATTGGTTTTGATTTTTTCGCTTGGGCGAATGAGCAATGTAATGCCAAAACGGGAATCTGAGGGATTATTGATTTGAGAATCTAATTTATAATTTCCGGCTAAAATAGCTGCTGCAGATTTTTTGTAAAGTTGATTGTAATGTTCGCTTAAATCCATTGAAAGTTATTTCTTTTTCGCTTTTTCCAGATTTTCTTTCACTCTGAATTTTACAATTTTGGTAATCAAATCAAACGGCATCGGTTTATCCAACGGAAATTGTACAGAACCTTTTCCGGACTTGTATTTAGAAAGTTCTTCTTTAAATTCTTCATGACCGCTTGGCAACGCATACAAGCCAATGTGATTTTTAAAAGCGGCAAAATAAACCACGATTCCGTTTTGCTCAAAAGCCGGCATCGAATAACTGATTTTTTCTTTAGCATCCGGCGCTGCTTTCTGAATTGTCTCTCTTATTTTCTCCAGAATTTCCTGAACATCATTCGGAAATCCGCCAATATATTCGTTGATATCTGCTGGTTTCTTCGTATCCATCTTTATATTTTGTTTTTTTAGTTTCAGGTTTCAAGTTTCAAGTTCTGTGCGAACTTGAAACTTGAAACAAAATAAACTTGAAACTTTTTTAAGCCAGACCTTTCGGGAATCGATCTAAAACAAGATTCAGTAAAATATGATGTTCCAAGTAAGCTTTTGCTCCGGCTAAAACCAAAGTGAAACCTTCCGTAGAATTTCGAACCTGATCGATTATTTTGTCCGTATCTCCTTTAAAGCCAGAATTGGTGATGCTTACAAAAGTTTCATTTTCGTTTAATGGCGTAAAAACCCATTCGACAATAGTGCTTTCATCAGGATTTCCCCATTCGACCACAATTTTTTTATTTTCCTGCAAAACATGTGTCGTAACCATTAATGAAAATCCATACATTTCCCATGTCCATTCTGTTTTTTCATCTTGTTTCAGTTTCCCTGAACCTTTTGTAAACCAAAATTTACTCGTGATTTCGGGATCAATAAAAGCCTGAAAAACTTCTGAAACAGGTTTTCTAATCAGCATTTCGGCTTTTGCGAATTTATTATTTTCTGTTTTCATCTTTTGGAAGTTAGATGTTATTTGTGAGAAGTTATATGTTAATGAGTAAAAGTTGAAATGTAAATATAAGGCTAATTGTTTAATTTTAAAAGTTAAGCAAATCACTCATAAATCAAAAATCATAACTACAACTCTTTTTTCTCAATCCATTTTCCAACAGTTGGTGCTGTATAATTTTTCATTTGATTTAATAAATCATCAATATTATCACTTACCAAAAGCATTTTTTGATTAACATCTTTCAATAAACCTTTTTCAACCATTGTTTGGGTTAATTCAATAAGAGAATCATAAAATCCATTGATGTTTAAAATGGCGATTGGTTTTTTGTGTAAACCCAATTGTGCCCAGGTCAGCATTTCAAAAAGTTCCTCCAGAGTTCCAAAACCACCCGGAAGCGCAATAACGCCTTCGCATAAGTCGTTCATTTTGGTTTTTCTTTCATGCATGCTTTCTACAAAAATCAATTCGGTAAGACCCAAATGTGCTATTTCTTTCGATCTTAAAAAATCTGGAAGAACACCAATTGCTTCTCCGCCGGCATTTAAAACGCCATCTGCTACAGCGCCCATCAAACCTACGTTTGCACCGCCGTAAATTAATTTAATATTTTGTTTTGCCAGAGTTTGTCCGAGTAAAACGGCTTGTTCTTTATAAATTTCTTCGGTTCCAAAACTGGATCCGCAAAAAACAGTTATACTTTTCATTGTTTATTTGTTAAATGTTATTTGTTAGAAGTTAAAAGTAAAATGTTATTAGTGAGAATTTAAATTATTGATATTGTCAAACTCATAACTCATAACTCATAACTTTTTAATTAATTCGTATTCATAATGAATTACATCAACTCCATTCATATTAAAATTGACTTCGTTTATTTTTTCTGCTCCCAGCTTTAAAACGGCTTTTTGCGAACGGAAATTTTGTTCTGCAACATGAAAAATCACCGAGTTTAAATGCTCAAAAGCATAATCTATCATTAATTTTTTTACAGCTTTATTATAAGGGCCGCCCCAAAATTTTCTGGATATAAACGTAAATCCAATTCCTACACTTGATTTTTCGGCATTGTAATCGTAAAATCGGGTTGTTCCCATAACTTCGTTGGTTACTTTATCTAAGATTAAAAAAGCACCTTTTGAGTTTATAGCGCCATCAAAAAATGGTTTAAAAACTTCTAATTTATATCTGTCTTTTATCGGATATTGTTCCCAGATTAAAGGATCTGAAGCTGCCTCATGAAGTTCTTTAAAATGATTTTCCTGTAGCGGAATTAATTTTATAATGTCGTTTTCTAAAACTTCCGGTTGTAAATTGAATGTTGTCATATTTTTTGTTTTTTTTGCCACGAATTGCACTAATTTGCTCGAATTAAAAGTTTTTTTACAAAGTTTGTCATTTCGATCCCGAGGCTTCGGGAGAGAAATCACACTCGGAAATCGACAAAGATTGGCGACATATTTTGTGGAGTTTCTTACGGAGATCCTTTCTTCGTCAGGATGACAAAATTGTGCAAATCTTTGTCAAAGTTTTAAACTTTGACAAAGATGAACAGCTACACAAAATAAAGGTTAAATCCTTTTTATCTGCACACAGGAAACATTCTCCATTTTAACTTCTTTACCCACTTTTTTAAGTAATCCTGTTATTGAATTTCTTTTAAAAACAATCACGTTTCCTGAAATAACATTTGTGGCGATCAGAAATTTTCCGCTTTCATCAATAGCAAAAATTCTGGGATGTTTTCCTAAAGTCGATTGATAACCAATGTTTGTTAAAAGTCCGTTTTCATCAATAGAAAAAATAGCAATATTGTTTTCTTTACCGCGATTTGTGGCATACAGAAATTTTCCGTCTGGCGAAATATGAATGTCAGAACTTTCAAAACCTTCTTTGATTTTATCAGAATGCGTGTTGATGCGCTGTATTTTTTGTAAAGTTCCGTTTTCATATTTATAAACGCTGATTGCGCCAGCCATTTCTTCAATACAATAACCAAATTTTTGATTTGGGTGAAAAGTAAAATGTCTTGGCCCGGCTTCTAAATCAGTTTTTGTAAACGGATTTTTTGTTTCGGTTAAAGGCTTTTTTTGGGTTTCATCAAAACCGTAACAACGAATTTTATCAGCACCTAAATCAGGTAAAAAGAGATAATCACATTGCGGAGAAAACACAGCCGAATGTACGTGCGATCTGGTTTGTCTTTCTTTATGAATACTTCCGTCGCTATATTGAAAATTCTGCGCAAGCGAATCGATTTTTCCATTTTCTAATAATGGATGAACCGAAACACTTCCTTCTGTATAATTGGCATTTACGAGCCATTTTCCACTTTTATGAACCGAAACATAAACCGGGTTTTCTCCACCGCTTTTTTGTTTGTTTAAAAATGTCAACGTTTTATTTTCAGCATTAAATTCAAAACTGCTCACATTCCCGTCATTTGGTGTTTTCGTTTCCGTACAGGCGTAAACGTACTTTCCGTTTGGAGAAACCGTTAAATAGGATGGATTAATAACGTTTTTTGCTGCAGTTATCTTCGTCAGTTTTCCGTTTAAAGTATCTAATTGAAATACTTGTATCGATTCTGCTTCTTTGTCTTTATTGTATGATCCCAGAAAAACGTATGTGTTTTGAGAAAAGACATGAATTGCTGTGAGAAAGGATATTGCAAAAAAGAGAAATTTTAGTTTCATATTCTTTAATTATAAAATTTGTTATTCTGTCAAGTGAACTCCATCTTTGTCGGGTTATTTGTCAAGATTCGTTGTTCCTCAGAATGATAAAAATTGTGACAACTTTGCGTTTCAAGGGATTGAAATCCCTAGCTACAAAATAAATCAATCCTACGGAATTTTATAAAGAGTTCCGGAGGAACGTATCATATTGTAGGGATGGATTTTAATCCGTCTTTCGCAATGAAATTTGATATAATTTAAAAGTTGTTTTAGTTTTTCAAGCTAAAATCTGCAATCTAAAATTTTAATTAACTCCCTTCCACCATTGTTTAAATTCCTGTTTTTCATTTTTCAATTCTACTTTTTCTCCGATCATTGGTGTAATTAACGGAATTGGATTTTCTGAATTGGCATTCAATTCTGTTACTTTTATAAGAGGTTCATCCCAAGGATGCAATGCCAGTGCAAATTTCGATGAATGCACCGGAAATACTCTTTTTGCGTTCAGATCTTTCATGGCTTTTATTACGTCTTCAGGTAAATTATGAATGTATTTCCACGCCGGATTATATTGACCGTTGTCGATAAGTGCAATGTCAAAAGGACCAAATTGATCTCCAATTTGCTTAAAGTGAGAATCATAACCGCTGTCGCCGCCCAAATACATTTTAAAATCTTTGGTTTCTAAAACAAAAGAAGTCCAAAGTGTATTACAACGCTTAATACTTCTGCCAGAAAAATGTCTTGACGGTGTTGTATATAGCGTTAAATTCTCATCTAATGTTATTTTTTCATGCCAGTCTTTTTCGATAATATTTTCCACAGGAAATTTCCAAAATTCAAAATGAGAACCAACGCCAAGTGCGGTGATTATTTTTTTAATTTTCGGTTTCAATTGCATGATGGTTTTATAATCTAAATGGTCATAATGATCGTGCGTTATCAACAAATAATCAATTTCCGGAATATCATTTACGGTGTAAATATCAGTTCCCTGAAACGCTTTTGTAGTTCCATAAATAGGCGAGGCGTTGCCGCTGAAAACAGGATCAATTAAAAATCGTTTTCCTGAAAGCTGAATGTAATATGACGAATGCCCAAACCATACCATAATATCCTGATCTAACGAAATTTCATGTAAATTGGTTTTTACAGAAGGAATGATATCAGTCGGAATTTTTCGGTCTACTTTTTTAAAGAAGAATTGCTTTAAAATATCAAAATAACCATAACCTTCGGCAAGCTCAGGCGTAAAAGAGTTATTTTCAAATTTCCCATTTTTATATTGAGGCGACTTTTGTATTAGAGCCAGTCTTTCACCGGAAGGTTTTTTTCCAAACCTTGGATGTAATAAAAAATACATAAGAACGGAAAGTAAAATAATTAATAGCGTAATGACCATGATTTTTAATTTGAGGGATATAATGTATTTAAGTTTTTAACCGAAAGTGAAATCATTTTTTTTAGAATTTCAGGATCAATATCTGCTAGTTTTTTAAAATAAACACAAGCTTTCGCTACTTTGTGTTTGCCAAAATTAGGGAGCAGTTCTTCTTTATTTTCATCTGTTAAACAGGCATAAAAGGAAAAAGCATCTTTTCTTGGCGAAAATCCAACAAGCGGTGCATCGCCTTCATGTCCGCTGGCATATTTGTAATGATAACTTCCAAAACCAATAATGCCCGGTCCCCACATTTTGGCTTCGAAACCTGTTTGTTTTTGCATTATTGTAATGAGTTCAAAAGAGTCGTTTCTTTTTGTATCATCTTCAACAGCGTTTATAAAATCGTTAACACTGGTTTCTGTTTGTGTAGTTTTATTTTTTGCCATGACGTTTTATTTTTGACGCAATAAATCGCTTTTAAGTAATATGTTTTTGATCTTAAATTCAGAAGCATAAAACAAGTCGGAATTTTCATTCATCTGATTTTCCATAACGATCAGGCTCACATCACTTTCCGGAAAATACAAATTTACTGAAGAAAATCCATCGCCAAGTCCGGTATGTCCAATATATTTTATGGGTTCTTTTTCGATAATTCGAATGCTGTAACCGTAACCTTCTTTTTCTTTTCCGAAGAAATTATGTTGTGACTGTGCGGTCGGTTTTATGAGTAATTGATAGGATTCAGGTTTTAGAATTTTTCCTTTATGAAGATTATTGTTCCAGATTGCTAAATCGTTTACCGTCGAAACAATTCCATCAGCACCCAGATTTTCAGGTGTTATTAATGATTTTTTGACAGATTCATATCTGTTTTTATCATTGATGTATCCGGTAGTCAGATTTTGAATTTTGTCTGGACTATAAGCAAAAGTATTCTTCATTTGAAGTTTTTTAAAAAGTGCATTGACCACTTCGCTGTAACTTTTGTTTGATGTATGTTCAACAATTTGACCAAGAAGGCTATAGCTAGAATTTCCGTAATGAAAATTAGTTCCGGGCTTAAATTCCAGAGGTTTATTGATATCTGTAATTCCGTGTGTATGATTTAAAAGCTGATGTACCGTAACAGAATCTGCCCAGGTTTGGGTAAGTTCAGGAAGGTATTTTTTGATTGGATCCTGTAAATTAATTTTTCCTTTCTCAACTTCTAATAAAACCAAAACAGCAGCAATTAGTTTACTGTTCGACATAATTTCGAATTGGCTGTTGATCGTTATAGGTTTTTTAGTTTCAAAATTAGTAAAACCATGTGCTTTATTGTACAACGTTTTTCCGTTTTTAGAAATAAGAATTACACCATTAAACTTGGGGTCAGAAATTTTAATGAAACTATCTATTTTGGTAGAATAATCATCTTTTTTTTGTGCAAACGAATTGCAGTTGGAAAGTAAAAAAGCGAAAAATAATAAAGATAAAATTCTGGAAATAGAGTTCATTTTTAAGTTAGGAGTTATAAATTATAAATTATGAGTTTTGAGTTAAATCTGTAAAATCTGTGTAAAAAAATAGAAAAAACTAGAACATTCCGTTTTCGTTAATCGTTTCTTTTGGAATAGGTTGTCCTAAATCCCAAAGTTCGACTATTTTATCCGATTCAAATCTAAAAATATGAACAACCGCCGCGCCTAAATCTGATGAATTTTGTTTGACATGCGAATGTACCGCAACCAGATTTTCGTCTCTTAGAATATGATGAATTGTAAAAATCTTATTTGGGTTTGTTCTGGCAGATTCTTCCATTGCCAGCATTAAAGTATCGGCATTGCCTTTGAAATAGGCATTGTGATGTTTAAAATTTTTGCCAACATAAAGTCGGAATGCTTCGTGGGAATGCCCTTTTGCAGCGAGTTTTAAAAACTCCCGTGCAATATATTTCTTAGTCATGACTTGTCAATTTAAAAGCTAACTAAGTTATGAAATTAACCTTTTTGAATTATAAAAAAAGGTAGATTTATTAGCATCTTAATTTACGATACAATAAAGTTCACAATAGCTTCAGAATGTATTTTTGTAGTATCAAAAACAGGAACCGAAAAATGAGATTGGTCTATTAATAAAGGAATTTCGGTACAGCCCAGAATAATACCTTCTGCGCCACGAGCAATGAGTTCGTTGGCTATTTTAATATAGTTTTGTTTAGAATCAGGATTTATAATTCCTCTTCCCAATTCTTCTTTCAGAATATGTTGTATATAATCTCTCGTCTCTTGTTTTTCCGGTATAAGTACATTTAGTCCAAAGCTTTTTAGACGGTCTTTATAAAAATCCATTTCCATAGAAAACGAAGTTCCTAAAAGTCCAACTGTAGTAATTTTTTCTTTTGTTATAGCTTTTGCCGTTTCAGTTCCAATATGTATTAATGGTAATTTAATTTTTTTTTCAATTTCATTGGCATACATATGTGCTGTATTCGCGCAAAGTACAATGGCATCAACACCGCTTTTTTGTAAACTTAAGCAGGCATTCAGTAAAAGTTCATACGAGTTTGCCCAGGTTTTTTCCTGAATATCGCCAAAGTTCAAAGAATAAATCAGGCATTCTGCAAATTGCAATCCGCCCAGTTTTTTATTTACGCCTTCATTTATTAATTTGTAATAATCAATTGTCGAAACCCAACTGATTCCGCCTACAAGTCCAACTTTTTTCATTTAGTAAAGTTATACATCTTCAGGTTTGATTTTACCGATAGCAACACCTAATTTTTCAAATTCTTTTTGTTATTAGGTTTATAAAAAAAACACAGAGTTCGCAAAGCTTTGTATTCATTTAGCTTTGCGAACTCTGTGTTTTCCAAAAATACTATTAGATAAAAACTTAGCGTTCTCTGCGGTAAAAATCATTAATAAATATAAAAAATATCATACTTCTCTACGACATTTAATGTTGAGCTGATTTTTTTTTAGTTGATTTAGAGCTAGTTATTTGCACTCAGTTTTCTCTCATTCTCGGTTCTGGGTTTGTCTTTGCCATTTGGCTCGCCTTTTCCTGTAGTAATTAATTTTTTTAAACTATTCTGAATGTAATTTGTCCAGGAATCTTTGCAAATGTCAAAACATTCATAATCCGGAACCAAACCAAAATGGGTAAAACGAAGCTGTGTTTTACCGTCTTTTGCTGAAATTTCAAAAGTTGGTTTTGTATTCGTCCACTCCGTTTCATCTTCTGTAAACTTGAAATAGTTATCTTCTATCAGCCAGACAATTTTCTGGTTCGGAATCACTTCAATCAATTTGACTTTACAGCGATGAATATCTTCGTAATGATAGTTAAATTCATTATTTTGTTTCGCTGTATTTCCCTCAATTTGTTCAGACCACCATCCGCGAACGTTGGTAACGGCATTAAAAACTTCTTCGGGAGATTGATCTACTATTATACTTGTGGTAAAATCTTGAGCACTCATTTTGTATAGTTTAGAAAGTTATATAACAAATATACTTTCTAAAAATCAATAACTTAGGGTTGTTATGAGACAAGTTAAAGGGCGATTTAAGACAGATTGTAATTTTAGATTTTAGATTTTTGGAATTTAAATTTAACTTTTCAGGAGCAGAAATATCATTTTCATCAGAACCACCCGTCCCGCTGTCCGCTATATCTTTTTCCTGCTAAAGAAGCAGGAAAAAGGATACCGCTCCCATCGGGGCTAGATTAGAGGTTTTGTTTTTATAAGAAATAAAGTTTATTCCCTCATAATATCCATTCTGCTTATTTTTTGGCCTTCGATTTCAAAAATAACCACTTGCTCTTTTTTTTCCGTATTTCCATTTCGTCCGGAAACATACTCATGAATTATAGCTTTATTACCAAAAAAGATAGTTTTTATAATTTCGGCATTCAAATCAGGAGATTGTTCGAATAGTTTGATAAACATTTCTTCACATTCTCTTTTGTTGTTTATCGCTAATGAATGATCTGAAAAATTGTAAATTTTGGTATCGTCTGTATATAAAGCTATCATGCTTTTTATATCTCTGTTGTTAAAAGCTAACATTTGCAGGTCGATGATTTCTTGTATTGTCATTTAATATGATTTTAGATTTTAGATTTTTGAGTGTTTCGTAATCTTGTCCTTGTGAGGAACGAAGCAATCTCACTTGCTAAATCAAAGGTATCTTTTCTAATGTGATTGCTTCGTTCCTCGCAAACACAATGCGAACCTTGCTGTTAAATCAACTTTTGTTTAATTCTCTTCACAACATCTTCAATTTGCAAAAAATGTTTTTCCATAACTTTTTCCAATTCAAGAGTTCCGCCCAAAATTACCATTTCTTTATCCTCAAATCTTTTTCCTAAACGATCGTCGAGCATTATTGTTTGCATACTTTGCGCCATATTTATTTCTTCAAGAAATTCATTTGGATGTCCGGCGGTGCAAATCACAAGTCCAATCGGAATTGTTTTCATTTTTTTTGAAGTTTCATTTTGTCCGTAAGCATATCCAACCGAGTATACGCGGTCGAACCAGCCTTTTAATTTTGCCGGACAATCGCTCCACCAAACTGGATACAGGAAAATAATACAATCTGCCTTTTCAATCTTTTCATGTTCTGCAACAACATCAGCAGAAATGGGAAGATTGGTTTTTGCAAATCCTTCTCTTTCATATTCTTCTGCCGACATATCGCTTTGAAAATTCATAGCATATAAATCAGAAATTTGGAGATTCCAGTTTTGCTTGTTTATTTCCTCTTTCAGTTTTTGCAGAATCTGAAATGTATATGATTTTTCACTTGGATGGCTGTAAACAATTAGAATATTCATAGTTGATTTTCATTCGTTATTGTATTCTGATTTTAGCATAGCGTACTGAAATTCGCTTCCCCATTTTCCTTTAAAGAAAATATTTTCGACAAAATGGCCTTCTTTTTTAAAACCCAAACTTTCCAGAAGTTTTATCGAAGCTTTATTTTCAGCATCAACAATTTCTACAACACGATGAAAATCTTCAATAGAAAAAAGAAAATCCAGAATCGTTTTCATCGTTTCTTTTGCATATCCTTTTTGCTGAAATTCAGGCGAAATTGTAATCCCGATCTGAGCAATTCTAACATCATAATCGTCGAGTTTAATAGCGCAATCGCCAATTAATTTTTGAATTTCGAGATCTTCTATAGCATATTGGACCCATTCGCCGGCTTTGCCAAATTGCATATCTTTTTGAGAATCTATAAAATCTTTGCATTGCCCGATTGTCATAGTGTCAAAACCCTGATATTTGGTAATTTCCGGATTTGATCGATAGGAAAAGAAATCGTTTAAATCTGAATCTTTTAAATTTCGAATACAGATTCTATTACTATTTAGATGCATTTGGTTTTAGATTAGTTATTAAAATAGCGCCTAATTTTGAATTCAAATTTAGGCGCTATTATTTAAAACGAAAATACAAATAAAAGTGATTGTTTTTCCTTGTTATTTTTTGGCTTCGAATATTTTATCCAACCCTTCCATTGCGATTGTAAATCCTTCTTTGAAGCCCATTTCGATGATTTTTTCTAAATCTGAAAGGTTTTCATGTTTGATAGCAATATTAACAAAGGTTGAGCCATTTTGCTCATCAAAACTTACATCCCAGTCAGAACGTGGAAAATCTACATTTAAATTACCTTCGCTATCGCAAAATGCATCCAGATATTTAAAATTTGTTTTAGGCGTTATCGAAGTAAAATCTGCCAAAGCCCAATGTTCTTCGCCTTCAGGTCCAACCATGGCATATAATCTTTGTCCGCCTTCTTTAAAATTCATTTTTTTAGTTCTGGATTTCCATGGGGCAGGAGCCCACCATTGATCCAGAATTTCAGGTTCTGTCCATGCAGACCAAACATCAGAAATTGGAGCATTAAATTCTCGTTTTACATTAACCGTGCTATTTTCCTTATCTACAGAAAAGTTCATTAAAAGATTTGATTTCATTTTTTTAAAGATTTTAGATTAATTAATACTTGATCTAATTGATTAAAACGGTTTTCCCAATGTTCTTTAAATTGTTCGAGCCATTTATCAATTTCTTTCATTTTGTCAATTTTTAATTGGTAATAAATTTCTCTTCCAGCCTTGTGCTGTTCTAATAATTCACATTCATTAAGAATTTTAATATGTTTAGAAACCGCCTGCCTCGTAGTGTCAAATTGTTCTGCAATTGCATTTGGCGTAAGAGCCTGACTAGTAACTAAAACTAAAATAGCTCTGCGTGTCGGGTCGGCAATGGCCTGGAATATATCTCGTTTCATGGAAAAGGAAGTTAATTACGCAATCATTAGGTTGCAAATATAAGCAACCTTTTGGTTTCGAGAAAGTATTTTATAACTTTTTTAATTTTAATAAATAAAATAGCCGAAAAACTTAAATAAAGTAACACTATTATTTAGGTTTTTCGGCAGATTTATTAACGATGTACTTTTTTACAATTGAGAAACTTTTCCTGTATGAACATCATATCGCATTGATACAATTTTAATATTATGTTCTTTTACAATTGGATTATCCTGTATCAATTTTGTCGAATGTCTGATATTGGCATCAATTGCTCCAAGATAATTAGTTGCCTTAGGTTTTGTTTTATCAGCCTCAATTTCTTCATTTTCCTGAGAAATAGTTTCTACAATATTATCAATGTGATTAAAGTGCTTTTTATATGCACCATCTTTGTCATTAATATAAGCCTTAATTGCCCCACATTCTGTATGACCTAATATAACAACCATTTTTGTGTCCAGATGTTCTATGGCATATTCAATACTGCCCATATCAATATCAGAAATTAGATTTCCTGCATTTCTTATAACAAATAAGTCTCCAATTCCCTGATCAAATACAATTTCTGGCGAAACTCTGCTGTCTGAACAAGTTACAACAACCGCAAATGGCTTTTGCCCGTCCTGATTATCTAAAACAGATTGTTTGTTTTGATGTGGATGAATTGATTTTTCGTCTAAAAATCTTTGATTTCCCTGAGTTAATCTTTCTAAAGGTTCTAAATTTTTGTTACTTTCAATAGATTCAGTGTTTAGATCATTTTTCTTGCATCCTGCTATCGAAAGTACAAGAAAGGCCAGTGCTAAAATTTTTGTTTTCATTTTTTCTTTTGCTTTATAATTTGAAATACAATACTTGTTAAAATTTATTTAGCAAAGATAATTTTTATAATAAAGCCACAATATCTTTTGAATATTATTTAACTGTTTTTTCTAGTTAAATGTTTTTAATCTGAAGGATAATTTAATCTCAAATAACATAAGATGATTAAATAATATAAAAAAATCCTGTTTGTTTAACAAACAGGATTTGACTTATTTTAAGGACTGAATTACTTTCTGGTTAGATCAGTAATCAGTAAAGGATTGTTTTCTTTTAATTTGGCAACTAATTCTTCCACTTTTTCCGGATGTTCTTTTAAATTTTCATATTCTGCGGAAGTTATTCCTACTATTTGCAAAAAAGAAACCTCACCATGTGGTGTTTGCTTTTTTGTAATTTCAGGATCTGATACAAATAACAATGCAGTAATATCAGTTTCTGTATCTAGTCTAATAGGACCATTTGCAGGCATATAATGATATTCTTCAAACCAATTACCACTGTCAAATACATATTTGGCAATATTTTGCAGCAACGCAATTACCCAGCTTGGATTTCCATTATCTTCTTCAAATGGCTTTAGCCTAAACGTAATTTCAAATCCCCATTTGCTAAACTCGCTGTCTAATTTTTCTTCGTTATAATATAATTCAGAGAAACCATAAGTTACAAAATGATAGTGATCAGTTTGTTTTTTACTTTCATAAAAACTTACTCCGTCAAGCGGATGTTCTCCTCCAAGCATATAGCTGATTGCGGGAGCAAAATGTTTTGGTTCCTGACCAGGATAAAGAGTTTCAAATTCTTTATCTATTGATAACCACCCAACAGCGTCGTCATCTGAAAATTCTTTTTTGTACTCTTCTAATGTCATGCCTATCTGTTTTATCATTAATGAATGACAATATATCGTTTTTTGAAATAAAAAATATAATTTTTTTATTTGATTTTACTGTGATTATTTTGTCATTTTTGAAATGTAAATTTTTTCATATAAGCGATAGGATTTCCTGAATAATAGGTCAAAAAAATCCGACTTGCTCTCGCAAATCGGATTTGATATTTGATTTAAAAATTAGAATATTATTCCAGCTTTTTTATTAATTCACTTACAGCGCTTTCTAAACCTTTATAATAATCTCCTTTTTTAAATTCCGGTACAGCAAAACTGCTAATTATTTCTTTTGTCTGATCGTCACTTAGTTTGTAGCGTATAGAATCTTCTCCTAAAATTTGAATCTGTCTTAATTCTTTACTTAAAAGTATTAAAATAGTAGGCTGCATTTTTAAACTACTGTTGAGATATTTATCTAAATTTTGAGAATACTCATATAAATCTGTATAAGGTTTTATAGAAGAAGTAGTTACAATGATAAATTTATAAAGTCTCCTTTTCTCAAATGTTTTAAGAGTGGTGTTTAAAGCAGTTATTTGAGCTGGAGTTAATATTTTCTCAAAATCATTAACGTTATCGTATGATTTTGCAAAAATGTTTTGTGTTTCTGAACTCGATTGTGCTTCTTTTTTTGTTTGGGCAAAAAAGCTGGCGGGCAACAGCAATGCAATTGTAACAAGGAGTATTATTTTTTTCATCTTAGGCTAAGATTTAGATTTGGTGCCGCAAAATTACCACTTTATTGTTATAAAATATTCAGTAATTTTATACTAAAGCGTTAATATTTCAGATGAACAATTAATGGCAATCAAATTTGTATTTAGAATTGGTTTTTTTGAGACAAGTTGAAGGTATGTGTAATATTATCTACAAAATCTTTGGTGTATTTTCCGGTTGTATCTAAATCAGGATCCAGAATGGTTATTTCGAGTCCGCAAAGTTTTTTACTTTGAAATAAATAGGAGGTAAGTTCATTAAACTCATCATAAGTTAAACCATCCGGCGTGCGGCTGTCAACACAAGGCATGATAGTATCATTGAGAACATCCACATCTATATGAAGCCAAAAGCCATCCAGATTCTTCTTTTCAACTTCTGAAAGAAATGCTGCCGTACAATTTGAAATTCCTTTTTCTCGTAAATCTTTTAGGCTAATATAAGTTGCAGACGAATTTCGTATTTCATTTTCATATTCATCGTCATATTCGCGGTTGCCTACGCACCAAAGGTTTTCTTCTTTTATATAAGGTGATAAGTTTAAAATATTGGTTAGTTTTTCATGTCCGTTTCCTGTTACAATAGATGCAGCCATTCCGCCAACGCCACCGGTTTCTGATAAGGAAATATCCATAAAATCAGTATGTCCGTCGAGATAAAATAGAGCATAATTGCCTTTTTGTTTCAATGCAATTGCAGACCCTAAAAGAATACTGCAATCACCGCCAAGTATAAAAGGAAATTTATTTCGGGTGAGTAGATTATTTACGAGATAAGCTTGTTCACGCGCGTATTCTATTAATGAATTTGCGTTTAGAATTTGCGTTTCAGAATCTTTTGTATTGTTATATTTTGGAGGATCGAGTCTAAGGGTATTTTCAGGATCGAGTATTTTATGCAAATTATGTCTTTGAAACCAATCCGGCAAACGTTTTACACCGGGTTCTTTTCCTGGGTGAGGTTCTTTTAAGCCTAAATTTGATGGGAATTCGACAATATATATTTCTCTCATAACTTTGCAATTTGGTTATAAAGTTATTAAAATATATGCTTTTGTATTGCTTGATTGAATTGAAATTCGAAATAAAAATGACAGGCTTTTTTTATTTTAGCCGTATCAAAACTCCTTTACGCTTGACTATATTTTTATAATCCCATTGAATTTCTCTTGCTTTTTCGAGCCAGCGTTTTACATCTTCTTCAATAATTTGTTCCGATGATGTATAGCGAAATTCAGCTGCTTTAAAAGAACCTTCGTTTGTTAATTTTTCTTCATCAAAAGATTGACCGCTCCAGAAAAGTAAACGAACAGAATCTTTTAATTTGCTGTATCCCACAATTGGATTTCCATCAAGAAACCAAACCGGATGTGCATGCCAGATTTTGTTTTCGGCATCGGGTAAATTTTTATCGATAATATTTGCCAATCGATCGCAGATTCCCTTGTCTGAACTATTTTGCGAATTATTGTAATCCTGTATGGTTGTGTTCATGGTTAATTGATTGTGGTTTCTACTACCAATATGTAATCTCTCCGAGATATATGTTGAAGATTTTTTTAAAATAATAAAATAATCAATTATAAATAATCAGTCATATATATTGAAGATTTGCCTGTTTAAAATAAAACATAAAAATATAAATCAATTTGAGATAATCCGTTAGGATTTACATATTGGTAGCAAAATGATATTTCCATATATAATTATCCCGTAGGGATTACATTTTTTTCAATATGTTATTTATTTGATTAATTTACAGTTGTTTATGAGTTTAATATAGAAGCTAAAATAATCAAATTTTATTATAAAAAACAATTGAAAATGAAATGTCCTTATAAAAACGGGTTTGCGTGAGGGATAGCAACGAAAAGCCCACAGCCTGACGAAGGAAGTGCGAGGACTTGTAGTGAATAGCCCGACCCGGAGGGACACGCCATCATAAGATTCTAAGATTCTGAATTACTAAGTTTGTAGATTCTGATATTTTTAGATTTCTTAATAGTGCGTTTTTAATAAAAAATCCGACTTGTTTCGCAAATCGGATTTTAAAGTTATGATAAAAGTGGAATTAAATGCTGCCAGTTGAGTTGCTTTGCAAAATCTAATGGGGTTTTGCCATGGATAGTTTTTGCATTAATATCGGCTCCGGACTCTATTAAAACTTCAACCGAAGTACTATTTCCTGCAATTGTTTCGCGGTGTAAAAAAGTATATCCCAGCTCATCTTTGCTGATTACTTCATTTGGATTATTTTTTATAAACTCTAAAAGACTTTCTTTCATGTTTATACTCATAGGGTGTTCTATTAGGTTTTCAGTTTTTTCCTTTTGCTCAAAAACAACTAGAATGTCATCATAATCGCCAAAATCCATACCCCAGGCTTCATCATGTTCTGCTCTTTCGGTTTCACTCATTTCAGATCGCATGGCTTGTATCGTAAAACCTCCATATGTTTTTCCGCGGGTTGCAAATAACCAATCGCTAATTTGATTTATCGGAATTTCGACTTCATCTCCGTTCTCTACATTGGTTAGCTCATTGGGATCGTTGACTAAAATGCCGTATATTTTTTCGCCATCAAAGTTGATATCGTTAATCCACATATGTTCGACTATCGTTTCGTTATCTATTTCTTGTGTGAAGGCCAATTTTACGCAGGCAACATCAAGTCCCGGCACTATTCGGCGATATTCCCAAGAGAGTTCTCTCCAAAAATATTTAAACGTTTCTTGTGCTTTTTTAAAGGCTTCAATCATTTTTGGATTTTCTCCATCGGCAAAGAATACTGGTGTTTCTTCCATAATATAATTTAGAATTTTAGTTGTAAATCTATTTTAACTACAAGATAAAATAATTTGTATAAATGGTCTGGATTTTAACAATAAAAAATCCGACTTGTTTTCACAAATCGGATTTTTAAATTGAAAATTATAAATATTAATAATGTAATGCTCTTATCTTAGAACTTATTTCCACACATAGAGTTATATTCGTTAACAACATCTATAACACTTTTATTATTTGGTTTATATTTTTCATCCTTTGACTTTTTTACTAAATCTGGACAATCTGAAAAAACTTGTTTGATCATTGTGCGATATACTGAGCCTGCACCGATTGATAATCCAATATCTTTATTGTATAGATAGTCACATGCATCTTCTCCATCTTTCCAAACATAATAATAAGTTGAAGTACCAATATATCTGCCTTTTTGATTTGTTTGTTCTTGTTCTGCACTATAGAGCTTTGCTTTACCATTTGTTACGGACACTGGAGTCATCCAAATATATTTTACTTTTCCATTTTTTTTTGTTGAAAAAAATTTATGACTGTAGATCGGATTGTAAACTTTATTCTCACCAGATATTGTCACTTGCTCAATTTCATCATTATTATATTTTATTTTCCCATCTTTTGTCTTTATTGATAATTTTTTGGTAGCCCCAGCAACATAATGTGAGGGATCTGTCATTTTGCCTTCAATTGTTGTTCCATCTTTTAATTTCATTACAGCATGTGATTTAGGGTTTTTGCTACCACAAGATAAAAAGATGCTTATTAGAAGAATTACTATATACTTATTCATTGTAAATTATTAGATTATTTTAAAGTGTAAACCTATAATTTGTCTATTATATATAAAGACAGAATAAATTATTTATGTGACATAATATGGTTAAATTAATATTTTGAAAGATTGATTTTAAACTGTATTTACTAATTATTAATCATGGTGATTTTATTCTTTATATATAATTAAAAAAAAAATCCGACTTGTTTTCACAAATCGGATTTTTAAATTGAAAATTATATATAACCGTAAAACGGTTTAATATTACAAGTGAATTACTTCGCCGTAAGCATCTGCAACAGCTTCCATAACTGCCTCACTCATTGTAGGGTGAGGGTGAATAGATTTAAGGATTTCATGACCTGTAGTTTCCAGTTTACGAGCTACAACTGCCTCAGCAATCATATCTGTAACTCCGGCACCAATCATGTGACATCCTAACCATTCTCCGTATTTTGCATCGAAGATTACTTTTACAAATCCGTCTGCAGCACCAGCCGCTTTTGCTTTTCCTGAAGCTGAGAATGGGAATTTACCAATTTTTAATTCGTATCCTTTTTCTTTAGCTTGTTTTTCGGTTAAACCTACAGAAGCGATTTCTGGAGTTGCGTAAGTACAACCAGGGACGTTTCCGTAATCGATTGGGTCTACGTGTAAACCAGCAATTTTTTCTACACAGTTGATTCCTTCAGCAGAAGCTACGTGAGCCAAAGCCTGACCAGGAGTAACGTCTCCAATAGCATAGTATCCTGGAATATTAGTTGCGTTGTAAGCATTTACAAGGATTTTATCTCTGTCAACAGCGATTCCAACTTCTTCTAAACCAATATTTTCGATGTTTGTTTTGATTCCAACTGCCGAAAGTACGATATCAGCTTCAAGAATTTCTTCTCCTTTTGCTGTTTTTACAGTTGCTTTTACGCCAGTTCCTGTAGTATCAATTTTTTCTACAGATGAATTGGTCATGATTTTTACACCAGCTTTTTTCATTGAACGCTCCATTTGTTTCGAAATGTCTTCGTCTTCAACTGGTACAATGTTTGGCATAAATTCTACAATAGTAACATCTGTTCCCATTGAGTTGTAAAAGTGAGCAAATTCTACTCCAATAGCCCCAGAACCTACAATAATCATAGATTTTGGTTGCGTTGGTAATGTCATTGCCTGACGGTAACCAATTACTTTTACACCGTCTTGTGGTAAGTTTGGTAACTCACGAGAGCGAGCTCCGGTTGCGATGATGATGTGATCAGCGCTATATTCAGTTACTTTATTGTCTTTATCTGTAACGTCAAGTTTTTTACCTGGTTTTAGTTTTCCGAAACCTTCGATAACGTCAATTTTATTTTTTTTCATCAAAAATTGAACTCCTTTACTCATTCCGTCAGCAACACCACGGCTACGTTGTACAACTGCAGGGAAATCTTTATCGAATTCAGAAACTTTTAATCCGTAATCAGAAGCGTGTTTTAAATAATCAAAAACCTGAGCTGATTTTAATAATGCTTTTGTTGGGATACATCCCCAGTTTAAACATACACCACCAAGGCTTTCTTTTTCAACTACAGCTACTTTAAAGCCTAATTGCGAAGCTCTAATTGCTGTTACATATCCGCCAGGACCACTTCCTAAAACAATAACGTCGTATTTCATTTTTTTTGTTTTTAGTATTACTACCGAAAATGAAGTTTATAATTCCGAAACTCATTTTTCGATTTCTCTTGTTATTTGTGATTGCGAATTTAAGGATTTATTTTAAAATAGCCTTTAAATTTTATTTTTAGACATACTGATTTTGACCTTTTTCACAGAGAACGGTATAATTGTTTAATTGTAAATTATGAATTATGAATTGAAAATCGAGATTGATAAGCTAAAACTCAAAGTACGTGTTTCCTGAAATAAACAAAGTCGAAGAGCTTTCGATACGAAAACTCTTCGACTTTGTTTAGAGTGAAATCTTAAATCGGTGTCAGGCTGAGCGGAGTCGAAGCCCTTATAAGTTGGAAAGCTCTTCGACTCCAATCAAAGTGACAATTAATTAATTAATAATTCACCATTAATAATTAAACCTTAACGTGTCCCCAATTTTCTCCACTCGCAATACGTCGTATTTGCATTTCGCTTACGCCGAATTGTTTTGCGATCATTTTAAGGCGTGTTTTTTGTTCTGGTCTGGCAAGTATTTTTTTAATTAACATCACTTTTGTAGTGGTTAATTTTCTTCCGTCGGCTTTTAAATTGTGTTCGATCAGGTTCTTTTTTGCCTGAATAACGCGCGGACTTTTACGACTGTGTGCCATCATTTCGGCTTTTGTTGCCCAGCGTAAATTTTTTACATCATCATTACTTCGGTTGTAATCAAGATGCAAAACATATGTTTGATCTTCTGATTGTTTTGGAATAAAATATTGAGCAACTAATTTGTATAAAAACAGGTACTTGTTGACAATTTTATCGTCTTTTTTAATCTTAAATCTAAAAGTTGGATAGCCATCGCTTAATCCTCCTTTTAAGATTCTTCCGTTTTCTATTTCGTCAGAAAAACTGATTAGACGTCCTCTGTTTGAAATGGCATATCGAAGTTGTAATGAGGCGTTTATTTCTATTTCTTTAAACTGTTCGTCTGGATAAAATCTGTTTTGTGGCATATTCTTTTACATTTGATTTATATATTCTCAAATATAAAAAATTCAAAAACCAATGAAGTTACATAATTTCCATCAGATATTACATTTATGATTCCTATAACGCTATTTTAACTTTTTTAAGAATTTTTTTAGCATTACAAATCCTAGTTTGCAACCGAGAATTGAGAATCGTACAGATTTTTGTAGTAACCATCGGTTTTATTGAGTAATTCCTGATGTGTTCCCTGTTCTACAATTAATCCTTTATCCATTACCACAATTTTATCTGCGTTTACAATTGTAGCCAATCGGTGCGCGATAATGATAGAGGTTCTGCCTTTTGTAATCGTTTCTGTAGCACGCTGGATTAATTCTTCAGAATAGCTGTCAATAGAAGAAGTAGCTTCATCCAAAATCAAAATACTTGGATTGCTCACATACGAACGTAAAAAAGCAATTAACTGACGTTGTCCGGATGAAAGCATAACACCACGCTCTTTTACATCAAAATCATAATTATCCGGCAAGCTCATAATAAAATCATGAACACCAATTTTTTTGGCTGCGTCCAGAACTTTTTCGCGCGTAATTTCCGGATTGTGTAAAGTAATATTATTGTATATAGTATCAGCAAATAAAAACACATCTTGTAGAACGACGGCAATTTGTTTTCGTAAAGAAGCCAGAGTATAATTCTCAATATTGTGACCGTCAATAAAAATCGTTCCGCTGTTTATTTCGTAAAAGCGATTCAATAAATTAATAATTGTCGATTTTCCGGCTCCGGTCGAACCAACAATCGCAACTGTTTGTCCGGCAGCAACAGATAAATCAATACCTTTAATAACTTCTTCTTCGGGAATATAACTAAAACGAACTGCTGCAAATTCAATACTTCCATTAAAAATAGGCGCTTCAAGAGTACCTGTGTCCTGAATATGATCCTGTGTGTCAATAATATCAAAAACACGATTGGCCGCAATCATTCCTAATTGCATCTCATTAAATTTATCCGCAATTTGACGTAAAGGGTTAAACAACATCCCAATAAACATTGTGTAAGAAAATAAATCTCCAAAAGTGGTAAAATGATCTCCGTTTAAAATTTTAAATCCGCCATAAACCACAACTAATCCCAAAGTAATCGAAGAAATAATGTCGGCAATCGGGAAAAATATCGAGTTGTATAAAATTGTTTTTATCCACGCAACACGATGTTTGTTATTGATTTCTTTGAAGTTTTCGGCTTCAATTTTTTCACGATTAAAAAGCTGAACGATCTTCATTCCCGTAACGCGTTCCTGTACAAATGAGTTCATGTTTGCGATTTGCGTACGAACTTCTTCAAAGGCAACCTGCATTTTACGCTGAAAAATTCGGGTAATGTAAACCAGAATTGGCATTGCAATAACGACAATCCAGGTTAGTTCCCAATTCATGTAAAACATAAAAATTAAAACCACCAGCATTTTCATTAAATCACTGATAATCATGAAAAGCCCCTGACTGAAAATACGTGCAATCGATTCAATATCAGATACTGATCTGGTTACTAATTGCCCAACCGGAACCAAATCAAAATACTTCATTCTAAAACTTAAAATATGTTTGAAGAGTTTTGTTCGAATATCTTTTACAATATCCTGCCCCAGCCAGTTAGCCCAGTACACAAAATAAAACTGAGAGAAAACTTCACATAAAAGGACAACGCCCATTAAAACAATATACATCAATAAACCTTGTTTATCCTGCGTTTTAATATAGCCGTCAACCGTTTGCTTTAATAAATAGGGGCGAAGTGCCGCAAAAATCGACAGTGAAATTGCAAAAATAATAACGCCGTAATAACGCCATTTATAAGGTTTTGTATATTTTAAAATTCGTTTGAATAATCCGGTATCAAATGCTTTTGCTTTCATTTTTTTTTGTTGCTTTAAGCTATAAGCTTTAGGCGGTAGGCTTTAATAAAGTGCTAAAAGCTTACTGCTTAAAGCCTATAGCCTACAGCTATAAATAATCGTAATCAATTTTGGTTAAATATAAACCGTGAGCCGGAACTGAAAATCCGGCTTTTTCTCTGCTTTTACTGGCAATAATACTTTCGACATCAGACAAAGAAATTTTATGCAGTCCCACATTTATTAAAGTCCCTACAATAGCGCGAACCATATTTCGTAAAAAACGATTGGCCGAAATTGTAAAAACCAGTTTGTTGTTTTCCTGTTTCCAATATGCCTCAAAAATCGTGCAATCAAAAGTATTTACATCTGTATTTACTTTAGAAAAACACTGAAAATCGGTATGATTTAGTAAAATCTTTGCAGCTTCATTCATCAAAGCTACATCTAATTTTTGGTTAAAATACCAACTCAATTCTTCCAAAAACGGATTTTTAACAGTATTGATATGATATTCATAGGTTCTTTTTCTGGCGTCAAATCGGCAATGTGCATCATCATGAACCAAAATAATATCAAAAAGGGCAATGTCTTTCGGTAAATAAGAATTGAGTTTATGTATCAAATTTTGAGTATCAATTGGAGTATCAAAATCAAAATGACCATACATTTCAGTTGCATGAACACCGGTATCTGTTCTTCCGGCACCCATAATATTTATAGGAGCATTCAGCAAAACAGAAAAAGCCTTATTTAAAGTTTCCTGAACAGAAGAAGCGTTGGGCTGAAATTGCCAGCCGTGATAATGTGTTCCGTTATAAGCAAATTGAATAAAATATCTCATTTTAAGGTGCAGAGGTTCTGAGGTGCAAAGGTACAAAGGATTTTTTTAAGTTGCTAAGAGACTAAGTTGCTAAGGTTCTAAGTTTTTTTCGTAGAGACGCACAGCAGTGCGTCTAACACAATGTATGAAAAGATATAAAAACTGCAACGGTTGGTCTAATGAAAAATATTAAAAATGACTCTTTGTAAAAACTCCAAAAGAGAAACTTAGAACCTTAGCACCTCAGAATCTTAGAACCTCCCCAAAAAACTGTTAATGTCCAAAATACCAATCATAGTTTACACAGCAAAAAATCGTGTCAGAAATTGACAATTCCAACGATTTAATTGAAAGTATTTTTTAACATTTATTTAAAAAATCTGCAAAAGTTAATTTTTAAAATATTTCATTTTAACAGGAACTATTTCGCCTATGTTTGCATCCTAAATAATCAAAAACTATGAATGAAATTACTTCTTATTGGTGGATAATTTTAATCTTATTCTCCATTCTTTTTTACAAATTTATTTTACGTGTTTTCTTCGGAATGGTGATGGTTCCTGAGGATAAAATTGGTTTGGTAACCAAAAAGTTCGTTTTATTCGGAACGGACAAATCATTGCCGGATGGGCGTATTATTGCGACAAAAGGCGAAGCCGGTTATCAGGCAAAAACGCTTGCTCCGGGTTTATATTGGGGAATGTGGATCTGGCAATATTCAATAGACATGACCGGATTTACGGTTATTCCCGAAGGTAAAATTGGATTGGTTTTGAGTAAGGACGGAAAAGAAATTCCAACTGGACGAATCTTAGCCCGAAAAGTAGATAGCGATAACTTTCAGGACGCTACTTATTTCTTAGACAATGGCGGACAAAAAGGGCGTCAGACCGCTTTTATTACAACAGGTTCGTATCGTATTAATACATTTCTATTCGAAATTGTAATTGCAGATCAAATCAAGATTTACGAGAATATGATTGGTATCGTAACGGCACTTGACGGAGAACCGATTCCGCAAGGACAAATTGCAGGTAAATTTGTTGAGGGTCATAATAACTTTCAGGATTTTGACAAGTTTTTAGATACTGGTGGTAATCGTGGTTTACAGCCTCAGGTTATGTTAGCCGGATCTTACTATATTAATACGTGGGGAATTTTAATCGAACAAAACCCAATGACAGATGTGCCTATTGGGTATGTGGGAGTTGTGATTTCGTATATTGGAGAAGACGGACAAGATGTTACCGGAGATACTTTTAAACACGGAAATATCGTTTCAAAAGGACAACGCGGAGTTTGGATGGAGCCTCTTGGTCCCGGAAAATATGCGTTGAACAAATACACAACTAAATTAGAAGCAGTTCCAACAACAAACTTGGTTTTAAACTGGGCAAATGCAAGAAGCGAATCACACGATTTAGACAAAAATCTTTCTACGATTACAGTACGTTCAAAAGATGGTTTTCCATTTAATTTAGATGTGGCGCAAATTATTCACGTTCCGGCAGCCGAAGCACCAAAAGTAATTGCCCGTTTTGGAAGCATGAACAACTTGGTTTCTCAGGTTTTAGAACCTACAATTGGTAACTATTTTAGAAACTCGGCTCAGGATAGCGACGTGATTTCGTTCTTGTCAACCAGAAAAGAGCGTCAGGAATCAGCTAAAAATCATATTAAATTAGTTCTTGACGAATACAATGTAAATGCTGTTGATACTTTGATTGGAGATATCGTTCCGCCAGATTCATTAATGAAAACGTTGACCGATAGAAAATTAGCCGAAGAAGAGCAAAAAACCTATCAAACACAAAGAATGGCGCAGGAACAACGTCAGGGAATGGAAAAAGAAACGGCTATTGCCGATATGCAAAAAGAAATTGTTCGTGCCTCTCAAAGTGTTGAAATCGCACAAAGAACTGCAGATGCAACTGTAAAGAAAGCAGAAGGAGATGCAACTAGTTTAAAACTAAACGTAAATGCAGAAGCGGAAGCCACAAAAATGCGTGCAAATGCAGAAGCCGAAGCAACAAAAGCAAGAGCAGGAGCACAAGCCGAAGCAACGAAACTGAACGCAAGTGCCGAAGCAGAAAGAATCTCGAAAACTGGTTTGGCTGAAGCCGAAAAAATCATGGCAATTGGTAAATCTACAGCAGAATCATACCAGCTTCAGGTTAGTGCAATGGGCGGTGATAACTTTACAAGATATAAAGTTACCGAAGAGATTGGTAAAGGAAATATCAAAGTAATACCAGATGTTTTAATTTCAGGAAACGGTGGATCTGATGGTTCTATCAGTGGTTTGTTAGGATTAAAATTAATGGAAATGATGGATACCAAAGATTCGAAAGAGGGTAAAAATCCGAAGAAATAGTAGTTATTGTAAAATGCAAATAGTATTTGACATTCAACAGACCTGTCAGGTTTAACATCAGGATAAATTCGATTATTCGTAGAGACGCACAGCAGTGCGTCTAACATCAAGTTTAAGAAATCCGATTTGCGAAAGCAAATCGGATTTTTTATGTTTATAATAAATGAAAATGATACAAAAGACGCACTGCAGTACGCCTCTACAAAAAAACCTTTGTACCTTTGCAACTCTGAGCCTTTGCCCCTTAAAAAAATGAAAAAAATCCTCCTCCTTTCCGATACCCACAGTCATATTGACGATACAATTTTAAAATATGTAGCTCAGGCTGATGAAGTTTGGCACGCCGGAGATATTGGAGATTTGCATGTTACAGACACCATAAAAAAACTAAAACCATTACGTTGTGTTTATGGTAATATAGATGATGCAAAAGCACGATTAGAATTTCCATTGCACAATAGATTTTTATGTGAAAATGTTTCTGTCTGGATTACACATATTGGTGGTTATCCCGGCAAATATAATCCAGCTATCAGAGAAGAAATGACGGCAAATCCACCTAAACTATTCATTTGTGGACATTCTCATATATTAAAAGTGATGTTTGATAAAAAAAACAACTTGTTGCACATGAATCCCGGTGCTGCAGGAAAAAGCGGATTTCATCAAATGCGAACCATGCTGCGATTCGTAATTGATGATGATAAAATAAAGGATCTTGAGATTATAGAAATAGGTAAGAAGTAAGAAGCCAGAAGAAAGAAGTAAGGTTATGAAGTTGGCACTTTTATTTTTATTGAAGTTCCTGTGCTTTCATTCGCTCTGGAAATAATATTAAAACTGCCCTTTAGTTTTTTAATTCGTGCTCTGATTCTGTTCAGTCCAAAACCTTCCTGATTTAGTTTTTCGGCATTAAAACCTTTCCCGTCATCATGAATAATAATAATCAACCGATTTTGTTTTTCGTGCAATGAGATTTGGGCATTTTTAGCAGCACTATGTTTTATAATGTTGCTAAATAATTCGCTTACAATAAAATATAATTTAATTTCAAATTTCTCATTGTATCTTTTTGTTGTAGGTACAGAACTTGTGAATTTAAATAGAAGACCAGAATTTGAATTTTTTTCACATAAATCCTCTAAGGCATAAACTAAGCCAAAACGAACCAAAAGAGTTGGGATTAAATCGTGTGACATGTCTCGTAAACGATCGTGAGCTTCTTCAAGAATAGTTTTAGCTTTAAGAAGTTCTTCTGATTTTATAGCATTTTGAACCGTAAAAGTATTTAAATGCAAACCAACTGAAGACAATAGAGAATTGATATTATCATGTAAAAACGATGCAATTTTCTTTCTTTCATTCTCTTGCCCGTCAATTCCGGCGTTGATAATGTTAAGCTGTATTTTTTGCTGAATATCTTTTTGTTTATTCTTTCGTTTTAATTTGTCATTCTGATAAACAAAATATAACAAAACCATTAACACTATAGTGAGCACAATGTAGAAACTCACTATTTTTTTATTTGTAGATTTTTCAAGTTCCAGAAACTGTTCTTTTTTCACTATTGAATTATCAGAATTGATTTCCTTTTTAGGTTCCTTAGAACCATTTACTTTTGAAGATACATCATATTGATTAAATACCGAAGCACTGCTAAATGCGGATAAAAAAATAAATAAAATAAATATTCTAAAAGTAAACATAGATTATCAGTTAGTAAAGACTATGGATTTATTAAATTATTTTTAAGGGCATATTTTACCACTCCAATAACGTTTTTGGTTTTTAGTTTTTTCATTATATTCTTTCGATGGGTTTCGACTGTGTTGACACTAATGAATAACTCTTCGCTTATTTCTTTTGCGCTATATTCTAGAGATATTAAAGTGATAATTTCAATTTCTCGTTCGCTCAAAAACTGATTTTCACTAAAAGCAGGTTTGTTTAATTTAGGATTATTTTGAGTAAAATTAGTGAAGATTTTTTCCCTTATATGTTTGTCAAAATATTCTTCATCTTTATTTACAGCTTCGATTGCTTCGATAATGTTTTCTCCGGCACTTTTCTTAGTCAGATATCCTTTAGCGCCTAATTTCATTACTTCTTTTACGATTTTTAAATCATCATAACTCGAAAGAATAATTACTTTGCAGGGAAATCCTTTTTCATTAAACTCTTTTAAAACTTCGATTCCATCCTTTTTAGGCATACTAATGTCGAGTAATAAGATGTCGGTATTGTTTTTTATAACATCTTCATAAATAGACATTCCGTCTAATGAATTACCTACAACCTCAAAGTCAGAAACAGTGCGCAATAAATTAGTAAGTCCATCGATAAGTACTTGATGATCATCAGCAAGATGTATCCTTGTTTTATGTGTCATGATTGATTTGAATCTCAAAACATCAAATTTATGAAATTTATCTTACAAAATAGTTTTTAATTCTTTGTTTTTGAAAGTCTTATTAAAATTGAAGAAAATTTCAGGCACAAAAAAACCCGAATATAAAATTCGGGTTCTCTTCGCACATAAATAAAGTTTATAGGTTTACCTCAAACGATCTACAGATTTTACGAGATCTTCGTCTTTCTTGATGGCCTTATTAGCTAACACTAATAATACGATAGCAACAATAGGAAGAAACATCCCAATACCTTTCTCTGAAACAGCGTTAACTGTCTCTCCAGATAAATTTAGTGATCGGTATACAAATAATCCTAATAAAATTAAATTTAATATTATGTTCAGTCTGCCCATTACAAACTGATTTTGTCTTTTTTTGTATGAAATAATACTAATAATCGTAAGCATTGTACTTAAACCTAATAAAATAGTATAAACCTGGTCCTGCATAAAATAAAATGCTTTTCCGGTATTTAATGTCCAAAGCGGAATAAAAAACATCAGCACTCCTGTTACTAAAAAGGTAAGAATTAAATATACGGTTTGAATTCGTTGTATCATGATCAATAATTGTTTTACAAAAATATATTTTCTTTTTTTAAAATACTATTGTATGATTAAATTTTATTCGTATTATTGCATCATAATACCGTAAGCACTTCATACTGCGGTCAATTGAAAACAATTATCTACCTATCTTTTTACAGTATTTCCTTTAAAATAATTAAATTCATAGAATATTCATGTTTGATATTTCTGCATTAAAAGAAATGAAGCTTTCTGAGCTTCAAGAAATAGCTAAGTTAGCTAAAACTATAAAGTTTAATGGTGTTAAAAAAGAGACTTTAATTAGTCAGATTTTAGCACATCAAGAAGCGACTGTAGCGCCGCCTGTATCTGCTGTTGCTGAAGCAGAAGTAGCTGATGACAAACCCAAAAGAGCCAGAATTGTTCCTGTAAAAAAAGCAGCAATTAGCAAAAACGCTCCTATTCTTGAATTTGATAAAGTAGAAGAAGCTCCCGAAAAGGTTAAGGCTCCTGCGATTTCAAAACAAAATCAAAAGGTTCAGGAAACTCCGGAAGTTGAAGAAACTGCTGAAAATGGAGATGGAGAAGTAGAAAAAAAGGGACCAAAAATCGTAAAATTTAATAAATCAGCTTACGAGAAAAAAGTTGCTTTACAAAAGGAAAAAGAAGCTGTAAAAGAAGTAGGTCCTGAAGAAGCTGCCGAAAATGAAAATGTTGATGCAGCTCCTGTAGCTGAAAAAGCAGAAGGAATTACTCCGGTAAAAAAGATAAATCCGAATCAGCTTAAAAAGCAAAATCCTAACCAGAACCCGAATCCTAATCAAAACCCAAATCAGAATCAAAATGGGAATGGAAACGGAAACAACGGAAACCAAAACCCAAATCATAAAAATAAAAAAAGTAATTTCAGGGATTCAGATTTTGAATTTGACGGAATTATTGAAAGTGAAGGTGTACTTGAAATGATGCCGGACGGATACGGATTTTTACGTTCATCAGATTATAATTATTTAGCCTCTCCGGATGATATTTATTTATCAACTTCACAAATTAGATTATTCGGTCTTAAAACCGGAGATACAGTAAAAGGAGTAGTTCGTCCTCCTAAAGAAGGCGAGAAATTTTTCCCTCTTGTTCGTGTACTGAAAATCAATGGTCACGATCCGCAGGTAGTTCGCGACAGAGTTTCTTTCGAACACCTGACACCAGTTTTTCCTTCAGAAAAATTCAAATTAGCCGAAAAAGGCAGTTCAGTTTCAACCCGTATTATAGATTTATTTTCTCCAATAGGAAAAGGACAGCGTGGTATGATAGTCGCACAACCGAAAACCGGTAAAACAATGTTGTTAAAAGACATTGCCAATGCGATTGCAGCCAATCATCCTGAAGTTTATCTAATCGTACTTTTGATTGATGAGCGTCCTGAGGAGGTTACAGATATGCAAAGAAGTGTTCGTGGTGAAGTTATTGCGTCAACTTTTGACAGAGAACCGCAAGAACACGTAAAAATTGCCAACATTGTACTTGAAAAAGCAAAACGTTTGGTAGAATGCGGACACGATGTAGTGATTCTTTTAGATTCGATTACACGTTTGGCAAGAGCTTATAATACAGTTCAGCCGGCTTCTGGTAAAGTTTTAAGTGGAGGTGTGGATGCCAATGCATTACAAAAACCAAAACGTTTCTTTGGAGCTGCAAGAAATGTAGAAAACGGTGGATCATTGAGTATCATCGCAACTGCATTAACTGAAACAGGTTCTAAAATGGATGAGGTGATCTTCGAAGAATTTAAAGGTACCGGTAACATGGAGCTTCAATTAGATCGTAAAATCGCCAACAAACGTATTTTTCCTGCAATTGATCTTACTTCGTCAAGTACACGTCGCGACGATTTATTATTAGACGAAAAAACATTACAAAGAATGTGGATCATGCGTAAATATCTATCCGATATGAACCCTGTAGAATCTATGGATTTTGTAAACGAACGCTTCAAGAAAACGAAGAATAATGAAGAGTTTTTGATTTCTATGAATGATTAGGAGGAAGGTTCTAAGTTAATGAGGGACTAAGGTTCTGAGGTTTTACTTTGAGATTATATATATACATAAAAAAGGGATGAGTTTTTAAAACTCATCCCTTTTTGTTTTGCTTTATGTTCAACGTTTGTGTCATTTCGACGGAGGAGAAATCACATAAAGTGAAGACATACAGTACGTCGCTCTCCGGATGTGATTTCTCCTCCGTCGAAATGACAAAGCTAGACTTTAGTCTATAAAAAACTTAGAACCTTAGCATCTCAGAATCTTAGCGACTTTAAAAAAACTATTTCTTATCCACTACCGGTCTGTTTTCTCTATTTGCCAATTCCCAGGCAACAACAAACGCTAATTGTGTTCTTTTGGTTAAAGCGTCGTATTCAATTTTTTCTGGTTCGTCACCTTTTCCGTGGTAATCTTCGTGAACTCCGTTAAAGAAGAAAACTGCAGGAATACCATGTTTTGCAAAGTTGTAATGATCAGAACGCTCGTAGAAATGATTTGGATCTTTAGGATCGTTGAATTTAAAATCTAAATCAACTTTAGTAAATTTTTCATTTTGGGCAACTACAATATTATGTAAGTCTGTTGATAATCTGTCGGCACCAATTACATAAACATAATTGTTTGTATTTGCATGCTCAACATCGCGACGGCCAATCATATCAATGTTAATGTCTGTAATAGTGTTGGCGATTGGAAACAATGGATTTTCAGAATAGTAACGAGAACCGTGCAAACCGTGTTCTTCACCCGTTACGTGCAGGAATAAAATAGAACGTTTTGGTCCGTGTCCGTCTTTCTTTGCTTTTGCGAAAGCCTTTGCCATTTCCATTACAGCAACAGTTCCGGAACCGTCATCATCGGCACCGTTATAAACTTCGCCATCTTTAATTCCAACGTGGTCATAATGAGCTGAAATCACTAAAACTTCATCCGGTTTTTCAGAACCTTCAATATAAGCCCAGATATTTTCAGAATCAGGTAAATTCTCATTGCGTCGTGCATTTAAAAAGGCTGCAGGAACTGGTTGATAATAATCTTTTGCACCTTTAGGAAACGAAATATTATTTTTTTTGTATTGCTCGATCATGTAAAGTCCCGCTTTTTTCTGGCCTTTTGAACCAGTTTCACGGCCTTCCATTTCATCAGAAGCAACCACGTATAACATCTTTTTTAAATCTTTTTGGGTAATAGCTTTTACGTATTTGGTTGGGTCTGAGTTATCTTTCGATACAACAGACTGCGCATTTTTACATGAAAATGCTGAGGCAATCAATAATAGAATTACAATTTTTTTCATTGCGGGGTTTAGTGTAAATTAATGAATATGTAAAAAACATAAAAAGTTAGTAAAAATACAATAAAAAAGAAGTTTATAAAGAATAAGAATACACTTTTAATAAAAGAGACAATTCTGCTTTCGCCATAAAAACGGTGATGTGCCGGATAAAAATAATAAGACATCCAAAGGATACCCGCAAAATTTGTAATATCGGCTATAAAGCCAAAACCGCTTCCGAGCAAATCAGTAATCTTCTGAATAATAAAGAGTATGAGAAATATCAAAAGCAAAAACGAAAAATAATGCAGCGTAAATATTCCGTGATCAAAGTAATACCATTTCTTTTTATTGTGAAAAATCCATAAAAAGAATGCAAAGAAGGGCATTATGATGAATAATATTTTAGGAATATTATGTACGAATGATTCGATGAATTTTTCTATAATTTCCCCCTTCGTATTTTTTTCGGTAACGTGTATTACTTTTTCGTAAAGCCAATATTCAAAGTCAGTATATTTTTCACTTGGTTTTCCATATTTCTGAATCGAGTCGATTTCTTTCATCGTCCTCAATTTGAAATGTGTATTTTGCTGAAAATTCTTAATTCCTTTTTTATCCTGTTTGATAAGGTTTGTGGTAATATCTTTTTCACTTTTTTGCAGATTCTCCGTTACGTGAGAGGGAAACAATGCAATCATTAAAAACGTAATAAAACTGATAAAAATATAAAGACGAACCGGCGCCAGGTAAGACAACCTTTTTCCTGAAAGATATTCTTTAGTTAAAGTAGCAGGTTTAAAAAGTAAGTTTCGAATCGTTTTCCAAAAAGCATTTTCATAATGCGTTAAATCTTCAAAAAAATGAATAAATAAATGATGAAACGTTTTTCGGCTGTCTGTGTTTTCCTGTCCGCAATTCGGACAATATTTTTGTTCGACAACGTGCCTGCAATTCAGGCAGGTTTTGTCTTTTCTAATAGGGCTGTGTGACATTGGTAATTTGGTTGGTTTTTGGTTTTGGTTTTAGTTTTTTTTGCCCGCGGATGTTACGGATTAAACGGATTTACGCTGGTTTTTTTTCCTGTAAGTAAATAATTATCTGCGTAAATCCGTTCAATCCGCGTTATCAGTGTTCTTGTTTTTTGCCACAGATTAAATGATTAGAATGATTTTAATAAAAAATCAGCGTAAATCCGTTTAATCCGTTTAATCCGCGTGCCATTTTATTTTTTCAGCACTTCATTTAAAAACAGCTGTAAATGCTCAAAAGATCTTTTTGCGGCAACAGCATTATAAGCAGCACCTTTTGAATTGTCATTTCCGGCCTCTGGATTTGTAAACGAATGCACAGAATTTGCATAATAAATCATTTGCCAATCGGCTTTTGAATCACGCATTTCCTGTTGAAAAGCCGTAATTTCTTCTTTTGAAACATAAGGATCATCAGCACCATGACAAACTAAGACTTTCGTCGTAATTGGTTCAACGGCACGCGCTGCATCTTTACCTAAACCACCATGAAATGAAGCAACACCTTTTAAATTCAAATGTCCGCGGGCGGCTTCAAGAACTCCTGTTCCGCCAAAGCAATATCCAATAGCGACAATATTATCTGCATTTGCTCCGGATTTGATTAATTCCTGCAAAGCCGCATTGATTCTTTTTTGATAATCAGCAAAATTTGTTTTGTAATAACCCGCTTGTTTTCCAGCTTCGGCTGTATTAGTTGGATAATTTCCTTCGCCATAAATATCAGCGATAAAAACATGATAGCCTAGTTTTGATAATTCTTCGGCAATTCCTTTAGATGCATTGTCGATTCCCAGCCATGCCGGTAAAAGCAAAATACCTGGATTGTTACTGCTTTTTTTGGCAGATTTTATAAATAAACCGTTTAATGTTTGTTTTCCTTCTGAATATTTTACTGGTTTTAACTGTGCATTTATAGTGTTAGCAGACAGTATAATAGATAAAATTAGAATAGTGGTATTTTTCATGATCTTACAATTTTAAAACAAATATCAGAAATAAAATGCTACAAAAAAACCTCAGAAGAATTTTCTTTTGAGGTTTGTATTTTTGAAATTAAATGAAGGAATTATTATATTTTATAAAGAAATATTCCTTTTAAAAGCACATCCTAATTCTATCATAGAATCCGTTTTGGCAATTCCGGGAATATTATCGATTTTTTCATATAATATTTTACGCATGTGTTCGTGGTTTTTTGCCGTAATCTTTAAATAAAGTGTAAACGAACCCGTTACAAAATAACATTCTGTAATTTCCGGAATTTCTTTTAAAGCCTCAATAATACGTTCAGAATCAGAATCTTTATTAAGCGTAATTCCCGTAAACGAAGCCCAGTCGTAACCAATTTGTTTTTCGTTTAAAATAGGTTTGATGCCGGTAATTATGCCTTGTTCAAATAAACGATTAATGCGCTGATGCACCATTGTATTTGAGATTTTTAAATTAGTTGCGATTGTAGAATAAGCAATTCTTCCATCTTTTTCTAATTCTTTGATAATCTTTATGTCAAACTCATCTAAAATATCCATGCAAACTATTTTTTACGTTCTAATTTATGGTAAAGATAAAAATAAGTCTGATTAGATGTTTATATTCAAATACTAAAATGACTTTTTATTATGGATAAATAAGTCACTTTGGTTTTTTATCACTAATTAATGAGTTAAAATATGTGTTTTATTCGTTATAAATAAATAATTTTTATATTTTTGTTTCAATAAAAAGAAATATTATGGCACATACACAAGAAATTCTTTCGTCTAAATCGGAAGTTTTAATCGAAAAAGAGAATAAATACGGAGCTCATAATTACCATCCGCTTCCGGTAGTTTTAGAAAGAGGCGAAGGTGTATATGTGTGGGATGTTGACGGTAAAAAATACTATGATTTTCTTTCTGCATATTCTGCAGTAAATCAAGGACATTGTCATCCTAAAATTGTAAAAGCAATGGTCGATCAGGCTCAAAAACTGACCTTGACTTCGAGAGCTTTTTACAATGATAAATTAGGAAACTACGAAGAATTTGTAACCAATTATTTTGGCTTTGATAAAGTTTTACCAATGAATACAGGTGCCGAAGCAGTTGAAACGGCTTTGAAGCTATGTAGAAAATGGGCATACGAAGTAAAAGGAATTCACGAAAATCAGGCGCAGATTATTGTTTGTGAAAATAATTTTCACGGAAGAACGACGACGATTATTTCCTTTTCGAATGATGAAAGTGCCCGTAAAAACTTCGGACCTTTTACAGATGGATTTATAAAAATTGAATATGATAATCTTGAAGCTCTTGAAAAAGCTTTAGAATCATCAAAAAATATTGCCGGATTTCTGGTAGAACCAATTCAGGGTGAAGCCGGAGTTTATGTTCCTTCTGAAGGATATTTGGCGAAAGCAAAAGCACTTTGCGAAAAACACAATGTTTTATTCATTGCAGATGAGGTTCAAACGGGAATTGCGCGTACCGGAAAATTATTGGCTGTACATCATGAAAATGTACAACCTGATATTTTGATTTTAGGAAAAGCAATTTCTGGCGGAGTTTATCCGGTTTCGGCAGTTTTGGCGAATAATGAAATCATGAATGTGATAAAACCGGGTCAGCATGGTTCTACTTTTGGAGGAAATCCTGTTGCTGCCGCAGTTGCAATCGCTGCTCTTGAAGTAGTAAAAGAAGAAAATCTGGCTGAAAACGCAGAACGTTTAGGAATCATCTTAAGAAAAGGATTAAACGAAATTGCAGAGCGTAACGATTTAATTACTTTAGTTAGAGGTAAAGGTTTATTAAACGCCATTGTAATTAATTGCAGTGAAGATTCTGATTTGGCCTGGGAAATCTGCCTGAAATTTAGAGACAACGGATTATTGGCAAAACCAACCCACGGAAATAAAATTAGATTAGCACCGCCATTGGTTATGACAGAAACTCAAATTGCGGAATGTCTTGAAATCATCGAGAAATCTTTGAATGATTTTAGATAAATATTAATTCAACTTACTTTATTAAATAAAAAAGCGTTCGCCTTGGCGAACGCTTTTTCGTTATAATTACTTAAAATATCAAAAAAAGTAATTATTTCTTTAGAGCCGCACCGCCTGGCATTTGCTCCGGTTTGGCGTTGAATTTGCTATATTCGACAACTCCTGTTTGGTTTGCCCAATCAAAATATTTGGTAGAAAGTTGGTTTACAACTGCAAGATTTTGTTTTGCAACATTGGTTGTTTCACCTCTGTCGGTTTCAATATTATAAAGCTCCCATTCATACGACGGATAAGTCGAAACTAATTTCCATTTACCATCTCGAACGGCTCTATTTCCTGCTCTTTCCCAAAATAATGGTGCGCCTCTATCAACCTGCGAAACATTATCAAATAAAACAGGTAATAAACTCTTTCCAGCCAAAGGATTTGTGATCGCACCATTATATTTTTTTGGATATTCAATTCCGGCCAATTCGTAAAAAGTAGGAGCAAGGTCAATAATATGTCCGGTTCCTTTATCGATACGATTCGCTTTTATTTTTGATGGAAACCATGCAATAAACGGCGAACTAAATCCGCCTTCGTGCATATTGTTTTTATACTGCTGAAGCGGTGTATTAGACAAATAAGCCCAGTTTTGTTCCTGATAATCAAATGATCCTGAAGTTCCAACAGGTCCTTCGTTTCGAACCAAACCTCTTCCAAGCGGATTATAAGTATTAAAACCGCCCTGAGCTCCATTATCTGAAATGAAAATAATCAACGTGTTTTTATCTTTTTTCAACGCTTTTATTTTATCCAGAACTTTACCAACGTTTTGATCCATATTGTCGACCATTGCGGCGTAAACTTCCATTTTTGCTTTCCAGAATTGCTTTTCGTCATACGTTAATTTATTCCATTCCGGAACTTCGGGATCTCTTGCAGAAATGGTTTGGTCGGCTGGTAAAATCCCGTTTTCTTTTAGTTTCTGAATTCTTTTTTCTCTTAAAACATCCCAGCCTTCATCAAATTTGCCTCTGTATTTTGCAATATCAACCGGTTTTGCCTGTAACGGCCAATGTGGTGCTGTAAAAGCGAGATACAAAAAGAAAGGTTTGTTTTCTTTGTTTTGTTCCTCCAGAAAAGTAACCGCATTATTTCCAATTTCATCTGTAAAATAATACGAGTCATCTTTTGGATGCAGTTCTTCATTATTACGAATTAGTTTTACCGGATAAGGTGTTTTCCCAAAAGGCAAAGGTTTAGTATCAAAATAATTAGAGGCACCTTTTAAAATGCCGTAAAATTTATCGAAACCTCTTTGATTTGGCCATTGCGCCTGATCTTCAGAACCTACGTGCCATTTTCCGGATAGAATTGTGCTGTATCCGCCAGAGCGAAAAACTTCGCCTAAAGTCAAAGATTCTTTGTTTAAATATCCCTGATATGCCGGCAATCCTAAATTAACATCAAAAAAACCAACTCCGGCTTTATGTTGATATTGTCCGGTTAATAAAGAAGCTCTCGTTGGCGCGCAAATCGAGTTATTGTAAAATTCGCGCAAGCGTAAACCTTCATGTGCCAGTTTATCGAGATTGGGTGTCTTAATTTCCGAGCCGTAATTTCCTAAATCAGAATAACCCATATCGTCGACCATAATTAAAATGATGTTTGGTTTGGAGTTATTTTGAGAATGAATTGAAAAGCTAAGAGCTAATAAAAGGTTGAATGTAATAAGTGTTTTTTTCATTATAGTTGATATTTTATATGTCGAAATCATTGTGTTTAACTTTGTCAAAGTTTCAAACTTTGACAAAGTTCTCGAAGAAAAGTAAAGTCTTTAAATTTATTTACCAAACAGCAAAAAAGCAATAATCAGCGTAATAATCACATTGAATAATTGCGCGATTAAAAAAGCATACAAAGGTTTTTTGCTATTGTTGCCGAGTAAATCTTTAAAGTTTGTTTCGAGTCCAATACTTGTAAAAGCTAATGCGAACCAAATGCCTTGTAAATTTTTCAAACTGTCTTTTACTTCATCACGAACTTCTGGTGTAATTAAAAAGGAAAAAACCAGTGAAGCGACAATGAAGCCAATAACAAATTTTGGAAAACGTTCCCAGATAACGCCCAAAGTTGGTTTTGATGCCACAGCTTCATCTGATTTATTATGTGTATAAGTCCAATAAACGGAAATTGCAAAAGCGGCTAATCCTAATAAAACATTTTGGGAGAATTTTACAATCGTACTAATTTTCAGCGCCGTCTCACCAACCAAAGTTCCGGAAGCGACAACTGCGCCTGAGGTATCAATGCTTCCACCAAGCCACGCGCCTGTAACTTCTTCAGGAAAATTAAAATATCGGGCAATTATTGGCATAAAAATCATCATGGGAATTGCCGTTACCAAAACCATCGAAATTACATAAGACAGTTTTTTTGAATCGCCTTTAATCGCACCCGAAGTGGCAATAGCAGCAGAAACACCGCAGATAGAAACCGCACTAGAAATCATCATGGTGAGTTCATCATCGACTTTTAATTTTCGGCAAAGCCAAAAAGCAAAATACCAAACCGATAAAACCACGACCAAAGCCTGAATTAATCCTAAAGAACCGGCCTTTAGAATGTCTGAAAAAATAACACTTGTTCCCAATAAAACCAATCCGATTTTTACAAATACTTCTGTAGCAAGTGCAGATCGAAACCATTCGGGAAGTTTGAAAAAGTTGCCTATCAGTAATCCGATAATTAAACTGAAAATAACGGCTTCTAAATTGAGCGCTTTTATTTCTGAATTTCCTGCCAGAATAAGTGCAATGACCGTTAAAATATAAACTATCGGAAAAACGAATAGAAAATATTTTACCGATTTTCCAATTAAAAAAGCCCCGAGTGTTCCAATAATGATTAGATAAATAAATTGGGTTATGATGAGTTTCAAATTCGAGAAAGCAAAAACATCATTACTTAATTCTGCTCCGTTTGACCATTTGAATATGGGAACTTCCGGAAGAAAAACAAATAGTGAAATCCCGATAATTAGAAATCCGAGAATAACGACTGTCCAGTCTTCGTGAATATTAAATTGTTTTGAGGTAGTTGGCATTTTATGTTTATTTCCTGCAAGGTTTTCAAAACCTTGTAGGTATAGTTATTAATATAGCGAGTGAATTATAGACCTACAAGGTTTTGAAAACCTTGCAGGACTTCTGTAACTTTTACAAATCGACAAAGTATTTTTGTTTTCCAAAGTCAAATTCATAATAGGTTAAATTGGGCCATAAAGGTTTTACAAGACCTTTTTCCCAGTTTTGCAAAGCAGCGTGAAGCTCTTTTACTTTTGCCGGATTTTTTTGAGCCAAATCTGTCGTTTCAGATTTATCGTTTGCCAGATTATAAAGCCATTCCTGATGCGTTTTTCCGCTGATGATTAATTTCCAGTCACCGCTTCGAATCGCTTTTGCATCACCGGAACGCCAGTATAAATTTTTGTGTGCTTCTGTATTATTGTTAACTGTCGAGATCAAATCAACACCATCATAAACCCTGTCTTTTGGTAAACCGGAATGCGTAACAGCAGCAATGGTACTAAAAATATCCAGTGAACTTACCGGAGTTTTGTAAACCGTATGCGGTTTGATTTTTCCCTTCCACGAAAGTGCAAACGGAACATTGATACCGCCTTCAAAATGCGAAAATTTACCTCCTTTTAATGGCGCATTTGTTGTGGCGAAAGTATAATCGGCACCACCGTTATCACTGGCAAAAATGATTAAGGTATTTTCTTCAAGACCTTCTTTTTTTACTTTGGCAACGATTCTTCCAATAGCGTCATCAAGCGCGCTGATCATGGCAAAATAAACGCGTTTGTTTTCGTCTTTTACATTCGGAAAACGATCGTAATATTTTTTTCGAACCTGAAATGGCGTGTGTGGCGCATTAAACGGAACATAAAGTAAAAAAGGTTTGGTTTTATTTTTATCGATAAAAGCTTCGGCTTCGTCAGCAAATGTTTCTGTTAAATAAGCTTTGTCTTTTATGATGGTAGTATTGCGACGAATTTGCCCGATTCCGACACGGCCATTTCCCCAAATCATTTTATCTGTAAAATCTTTGTGATGATGGTTGATAATATCCGGATTATCATCTTCGGGCGTGTAAAGCGAAAACGCTTGATAAAACCCGTAATGGTAATCGAAACCTCTGTCCAGTGGAAAAAATCCTTTGTTGTGTCCCAAATGCCATTTCCCGATTATGGCTGTGGCGTATCCTTGTTTTTTTGCTAAATCGGCAAACGTAATTTCAGATTGTGGTAAACCCTGAGTGGCTATCGAAGCTTCATTTGGGTATTCTATTTTTTGATTTAATCGCCAGCTATTCGTATTAATCAAATATTTGAAAGCATAATATTCCAGGTTATTTTTTGGATATCGGTCTCCGGGCTGATATTCATGTCCAAAACGTTCCTGATAACGACCCGTCAACAAACCCGCACGCGAAGGCGAGCAAATCGAAGACGAAACATAACCGTCTGTAAAAGTCACGCCAGAAGCCGCCAAAGAATCAATTTGTGGTGTTGGCGTTGATTTTCCTCCGTATAATGAGATATCATATTTGCCTAAATCATCGGCAAGAAGAATGATAATATTTGGTTTCTTTTCTGATGATTTTGATGTGTCTTTTTGTGCCAGAAATTCCTTTTTTCCTTCGACTAATTTTTTATCAGGTTCTATTAATTTTCCGTTTGTATTAATAGGCCAGAATAAAAATAGTACCGCAATAAAAAGTACAAGCAGAATTGGAATAAGGATTTTTTTTATTCTTTTGAATGATGCCATGTTTTTTGATTTTAATCTCTATCGTTTCCTGCAAGGTTTTCAAAACCTTGTAGGTATATTTTAAGTATGAAACACTTCAAATCTTTGAGCGTAATTTAAACCTACAAGGTTTTGAAAGCCTTGTAGGAGGATTGAAAACATTAGTTTTGTGCCAAAGCCACATCAACATCACTTTTAAGATTTCCTAAACCATCTTTTTTGAAAATGATTTTTCCATTTTGATATAAAATCAAAGTAGGGAAGACCTTTACGGTTTTTAAATCGGCAATTACCTGCGGGCTTTCTTCCAATTCAATTTCGATAATTTTGAGTTTTTCACCATATTGAGTTCTGATGTTTTCTAAAATGGGTTTTACGGTTTTGCAGGTGGCGCAATATTTAGAACCAATATCTACCAAAACATATTGATTATCAGCAAGGATTTTTTTGTATTCGTCTATTGATAATTTACTTTTTAAATTGCTGTAAAAAGGTTTTCCGCTGCCAATCCAGCTTGCGATTCCACCTTCGAGAATATAGACTTCATTGAAACCTCTTTTGGCTAAATCGGTAGATAAAAGCCCGCTTCTGTAAGCAGCAATCGAATAAATAAATACAGGTTGCGACGGATTTAAAGCTGCAACATGCTTTTCATAATCTTCAGATTTCAGGTTGAAATTTACCGCGCCTTCAATATGATTTAAGGCAAATTCGTCGCTTCCTCTGGCATCAACAATCTGTGGATTTTTTTGACTTTTAATTTTCGAATAAAAAGCATCCAACAATATATTGGCACTGTTTCCTTGTGAAAAACCCGCAATTGTAAAAAGCAGTATAAAGGTTATAATGCTGTTTTTGAGTGTTTTATTTGTCATAAAGTTTGGTTTTTGCATAAGTTTGGCAGTGTATTCGGGATTATTTTCGAATACACTGCCAATTATTATTTGATTGATTTTGTTTGGTTTTATACCTGAGCAGGCTCGTCGTAATAAACCGGACTTGGTGCGAGATTTTCTTCTGCTTTTGGTTTTAACGGTACAGCCAGAACGCCTTCTGCCAAAGCACTTCCTTCTTTTTTAGATTTGAATATTGGCCACAAAAACTGCGCGTACCATTCTTCTTGTTTGTATGATTTCATTCCGTATGATTTTGGGAATTTACGTGTAATTAAACCCGTTCCGAAGATCATATCCCAAATGAAAAACATATTTCCGAAGTTGCCTTTAAAGTGTCCAACACCGTCACCGCTTGTATCTGCGTGGTGTGCGTGGTGCGTTGCCGGAGTCGAAATCAAACGTTCTAAAACCCATGCAATTGGATGTAAAACTTTGTATTTGTAGAAAGGTTTGTCCCATGCAATGCTTGAGTGTGCGCCCAAAGTGATAAAACTTTTAATAACCAAAACAAAAAGAGCCGGTAAACCTAAACCTAAATAGGTTAAAGTGGCTGTCAAATAAATTTGAGAAAAGAAAACAGTATAAATAAAGTTTTGTCTCGAAGCCATCGCCATTCCCATATATGGAGCCGAATGATGTGTTCTGTGAAAACGCCATAAAAACGGAACCTGATGGTGAAGTCTGTGGTACCAATATTGTGTCAAATCATCGGCAATAGCAATAAGGAAAAAACCTCCCCAAAACGGAACCCATGAAAGTGTATTAGCCAAATTTGGAATTAAATATGGCAAAGCCGTTAAGCTGAAAAATGCAATAATAGGAGGCAGGATTAACTTTGGAGCCAGAAAACTTACAATATCAATCTTACGCTCTTCGCCCGTCCATTGATCGTCGTATAAACCAGCGCCAAATTCTATTGCTCCCAAAACCAGCATGAAAACAGTTAATCCCCAGGTGCGTATATTTTGAAAAGCAGGTTTTGCAAATTCTAAAAATGATGGTATCGTAACATGAGATTCTGCTACAAGTCCGTTGCTTAATTTAAAGTAAAGGAAAATTGCCACAACCGGCAATGAATATATCAAAAGACTAATACTCAAATCTCTTGTCAATTTACTGTTTGAATTTTGTGTTGCTGCCATAATTTTTTATTTTAAAAATTGATTTATTAAGGTTAAGCCTCCGGCCAGAATCGCCAGCGGAACTAAAAATAAAATTATACCCACGATAATTTTTTTTCCGATAATTTCATAGTCTACTCGTTTCATTATCTTGTGTTTTGTGTTATTATTTATTTGATTTGAACCTCAAACTTTGCATTTGAAATTCAGTGGATTAGCTTGTTTGACAAAAATAAAAAATAAATTCTTTTAACTCTATGGATTTAGTAGAATTTATTGATTATTTTTTTGAAATTTTGTTATATTATTTTTAACGTAATCCTGCAAGGTTTTCAAAACCTTGCAGGTTAGCTCTATTATAAGTTAATTAGTAGTACCAGCCGGTTTGTTAGCCTGACGAATTAACTCCTGAAGATTTTTGCCTTTATCAGTTCCGTTATTATGTATTCTTCTGCTAAAAACATCCTGCCAGTCAATTAGCGGGTAAAGATTATTTTCTTTTGCTTGCTCATCAAACAATTGTTTTAGTTCAGCCAGTTTTTCAGGATATTTTTTCGCAAGATTATTACGTTCGTTAAAATCTTCGTTTAAGTTGTACAATTCCCAAACATCAGCATCAAAATTACTTGGTGCCGGTTTTTCGTTTTTGCCTAAATTATTTTTCAATGCAAAAGAATCCGGAAGATGTGCCGCAGCGGCTTTCCATCCATCTTTGTAAATTGCTCTGTTTCCAAAAATATAATAGTATTGTACTTTGTGAAGTGATTCTGCTTTTGCATCATTTAAAGAAGCATAAAAAGTAGAACCCTGAATTTTATCCTGTTTGATTTCGCGAATCGTTTCTGGTGCTTTAATTCCAACAATCTCCAATGTTGTTGGCAATAAATCTGTTACGTGGCTGTATTGATTTCTGATGCCGCCTTTTTCTTTAATTCCCTTTGGATAATAAACAATCAACGGATTACGCGTTCCACCTTCAGAATGTGCATCTTGTTTCCAGTTTTTGAAAGGTGAATTTGTAGCCTGCGCCCAACCTAAAGGAAAATTGGTATTCAAACCTTTTGCAGTTCCGATTTCGCCAATATTATTTAAATTATCCTGAAGATTTTTCTCGTCAGATACACCGCCGGCAAAAAGATTTTGATTGATTACACCTTGTGTTGTCCCTTCTTTACTCGCTCCGTTATCGCCAATCGCAACAAAGATCAAAGTATTTTCAAGCTGATTGGTTTCTTTTAAATAATTAACAACTCTTCCAATTTCATAATCGGTATAGGTAAGATATCCGGCGTAAACTTCCATAAAACGGGCGTACACTTTTTTCTGATCCGGCGTTAATTTTTTCCAGTCAGCAATCAACGGGTTACGTTCCGGTAAAACGGCATTGGCAGGAATTACGCCTAATTTCTTTTGGTTTGCCAATACTTTTTCGCGGTAAGCATCCCAACCGTCATCAAATTTTCCTTTGTATGGATCGCTCCATTTTTCTTCCACCTGATGAGGTGCATGAACCGCTCCCGGTGCATAATATAAAAAGAATGGTTTGTTTGGCGCGGCTTTATGCTGGTTTTTAATGTATGTAATCGCTTTGTCCGTAATTTGTTCTGTTAAATGCCTTCCATCAGGAACAATATGCGTGTTATCTTCTACTAAATCAGGTTTGTATTGATCTGTTTGTGATCCTAAGAAACCAAAAAAGTGTTCAAATCCTTTTCCTGTTGGCCATCTGTCAAACGGACCCGCGTCTGAAGCTTCTTCATCTGGCGTCAAACCGTATTTACCAACGGCAAAAGTGTTGTATCCTTTGTCACGCAAAATCTCTGCAATTGTTCCTTTATCAGATGGAATTCTACCATCCCAACCCGGAAAACCTGCAGATAAAACCGTGTGAGAGAAACCGCTAACGTGCACTCTTCCAGAATTTCTTCCTGTCAATAAAGCGGCGCGGGTAGGAGCACAAATAGCTGTTGTATGGAAATTGGTATAACGTAAACCGTTATTGGCCAGTTCATCAAATGTTGGCGTCTGGATCAAACCTCCAAAAGAACTCGAAGCTCCAAAACCAACATCATCTAATAATATCCAGACTACGTTTGGTGCACCTTTTGGCGCTGTAACCGGATCAGGCCAATATTCTTTAGAATCGGCTGTGGTTTTTCCAATTGTACCTTTAAATTCCTGATCGGGATTTGATTGTGCAAATCCCTGAAATGCTCCTAATTGTGTTACAAGAAGTGCAGTAATCAAAAGCCCTTTTTTAGGATTTTTGATTGTGCTGTTATGATTAATTTTTTTCATTTTAAATAGTTTTATGGTTGATTAAGTAATAATTTTAGTTGTTTAAACTTATAATCATGTAATCTGTATTTTACTATACTATTTTATTTTATTCCAATCTTCGACACCTACTTTTGCTGACCATTGCTGATGTAATTCAATCAGATTCTGTAGCAATTTTGGTTCTGATTTTGCCAGGTTTTTTGTCTCTGTTCTGTCAGTTGCAAGATTGTATAATTCCCAGGGCTGATTGTTTTCGGCTACTGCTTTCCATTTCCCTTTTCTTACTGCTTTGCTGCCTTCATGTTCCCAAAACAAAGCTTCATGTGTCTTAGATTGTTTTTCTTCAAATTCTTTTTTTAAGCTAATGCCTTCTAGAGCTGTAAGTTTTTTTTCCTGAAAAGAATCTGGATATTGAAAACCCGCGTACTCCAGAAAAGTTGGAAAAATATCAATCAAATGGCTTACCCTGTTGCTTATTGTGCCTGCCTTAATATGCTTTGGGTAATAAGCAATAAAAGGAGAAGCTATACCGCCTTCGTGGGTGTTCTTTTTGAATAATTGAAAAGGTGTGTTGCTCACATTTCCCCACGGACTTTCGTAACTATCAATCGACGCAACCGAACCCGGTGTTCCATTTTTTTGAGTTACGTAATTCCAATTTTTTACATCATCGGCACTTCCGCCATTATCCGAAAGAAAAAGAATAAGGGTATTATCTTCTTCTCCCAAAGACTTCACTTTTTGCAGGATTTCTCCAATTCCGGCATCCATTCGGTCAATCATAGCAGCGTAAATTGCCATTCTTGTATCCCATTTGTCTTTTTCTTCGGCAGTTAGTTTTTCCCAATCCGGCACTTTTTCAAAACGATTTGATAAGTCCCAATTTTTATCAATGATGCCTTGTTCTTTTAATTTTTTAAAACGGCTTGCTCTCAATTTATCCCATCCTTCCAAGTATTTACCTTTGTATTTGGCAATATCTTCGGGCAATGCCTGAATGGGCCAATGCGGTGCATTATAAGCAACATACAGAAAAAAAGGCTTTTGCTGATTTCTTTGTTTTTCTAAAGAATTAATAGCGAAATTGGTAATTTCCTGAGTCAGATAAGTAGAAGTATCCTTGCGGATAATTTCCTGATCTCCTTTTAAAAAAGTAACTTTTCTACCGTCGTTATACAAAGGTTCTGAGTTGAAATAACTGCTTCCATTATTTTGTAAAGTAAAAGAATCATCAAACCCCCGATTCACCGCCCAGGCGGATGGTACTAAACCAACGTGCCATTTTCCGGAAACAATCGTGTTGTATCCTGCCTGTTTGAGTGCTTGCCCAATCGTAATGCAATGTTCGCTTAAATAGCCCTGATAGGCTGGGAACCCCTTGTCCTGCACCATGTCTCCAATACCTGCCTGATGTGAATACAGACCCGTGAGTAATGAAGCGCGCGAAGGACAGCAACGCCCAGCATTGTAAAACTGATTTAGAATAAGCCCGTTTGTAGCGAGTTTATCCAGGTTTGGCGTTTTAATTTCTGAGCCAAAAGCACCAATATCTGAGAAACCTAAATCATCTGCCAAAATGACGATGATATTAGGTTGCTTTTTCTGTGCAAACAGCTGAAATTGTACAACAACCAATAGGGCAAGTAGGAACAGTTTTTTAATCATTTTATTTACTTGTATAAGCCTTTTATTAATTTCCGTAGCCCGGATTTTGTGGCAATCCAACCGGGTCGATATTTCTTTCGCTTTGCGGAATCGGATATAAATTATTTTTTTCTGAAACCGAGTTTTTAGCTGTTACTTTTTTCACTTCGGTAACCAAAGTTCCCCAGCGAACTAAATCGAACCAACGCTGACCTTCCTGTACAAATTCTTTTTTGCGTTCTTCCTGAATTGCCGCTCTAAAAGTGTCCTGGGTCAAGCCCGATAAATCAACCGTTGGGTCTGGCGTAGTAATTGGTTTTCCAAAAGCTCTTCTTCTCACCTGATTGATTAATTCGTAAGCTTCCGGTGTTGGTGCTCCTTGCTCATTTATGGCTTCTGCCAAAGACAAAAGGATATCCGCATAACGAATTACAGGAAAATTAATAGCCACATTTCCCGGAGTTGCCAAATTGCTTAAATCCAGATATTTTTTAAAGAGTGGTTTCGGAAAAGTGTACAAAGTTCCTGTAGTTGGGTTTAGCAATTGTTTTGCATAACTTACATCTCTTCTTTTATCGCCTGCCGCATAAATATCATAAAACAAAGCAACATCAGAGATAATATCTGCCGGTTCTGTTGCTGTAAATCCTGTAAAAGATGTTCCTTGAAAAGTACTTCCGCTAGATCCGTTTCCTGCCTGATTTGGCTCAAACTGAACAGAGAAAATATGTTCTTTTCCGTTCTTTTTTGTTTTGGTAAAAATGTCCTGAAAATCTTCAAAAAGCGCATATCCGTATCCGCCATTAATTACTTCATTGGCTTTTTCAATCGCATTTGGCCAATCTTTTCTGGTAAGATATACTTTTGACAAAATAGCTTTTGCAGCTCCTGATGTGGCACGTCCGGCATCTGCAGCGGTATAAGTTGCAGGCAGGCTTTCAGCATCTTTTAAATCTAAAATAATCTGATTGTACACTTCATCTACAGTTGCTCTTCTCGATTTTAAACTTTCTAACTGAATAGAAGTTGGCTCGTGCAAAACAATTGGAACACCTCCCCAAAGACGAACTGCCTGAAAGTATAATAAACCTCTGATGAACTTCGCTTCATTGATTAGTCTTGTTTTTACAACCTCAGAACCAGAAACTTTCGGAATATTATCAATAGCAACATTGGCTCTGTTGATTCCGGCATAAATTTGTCTCCACGCTACCTGAACACGGTCTGAAGTGGCATCATGCGTTAAACTGCTCAATGCTCTTACCTGTGGGTTTGTAGCAGAAACTCCTGCCGATGCATAATCTGTTGCCATATCGGTAAGGAAGTAAAGATTTCTTCCAAATAAACTTTGCTCTCCCGGATCAAGACTTAAAGAGGCATATACGGCTGTTACACTTGCCACAGCATCGTCTTGTGTTTTAAAGTAATTGTCTTCGGTTACAAAAGAGGTTGGAGTTACCTCCAGATCAGCGCACGAAACCAATAGCGTGACACTTAATATTGTTGTTATGAATATCTTTTTCATTGTATATTTTTTTTACTTAAAAAGTTACGTTCAGTCCTGAAATGAAGGTTCTTGAATTTGGATAAGATCCAAAATCGATTCCCGGATATAAATTATTTTGTTCGTATGAACTTACTTCAGGATCATAACCTGTGTATTTTGTCCACGTAATCAGGTTTTCTGCAGATACATAAAACTTGACACTTTTTGCCCCTAATTTTGAAGAAACGCTTTTAGGTAAAGTATATCCTAAAGTGATCAGTTTCAATCTCAGGAATGAAGCATCTTCTACATAACGCTCAGAAACAATTCCAACTGGAGAACTTGATGCTCTCGGAATTTCATTACTCGGGTTTGTTGGTGTCCATCTGTCTTCAAGAGTTGCTGCAGCATTAGTTCCCAGAGTAGAAATCTCTAATTGCTGATTTAATGCATTGAATATTTTAGCACCATAAGATCCCTGGAAAGAGAAATTCAAATCAAAATCATTGTATGAAATAGTATTGCTAAAACTTCCAACAAATTTTGGCTGTGAACTGCCAAGATTTCCTTTGTCAAGTGCCGTAATTACGCCATCGCCGTTAGTATCAACATATTTTCTGTCTCCCACCCTTGTATTCGCAAGACTGTTTATTTTAGGCTGCGTATTTACTTCTTCCTGAGTCTGGAAAATCCCGTTTGTTCTGTATCCCCAGAAAGTTCCTAAAGGCAAACCAACTTTTACGGTTACAGGCTGTTGCTGCAATAAAGATCCGTTTGGTACTACCGGAAAAAACTGATCAACACCGTTTCCTATAGAAACTACTTTGTTTTTGTTTGCAGAAAAAACAAGGTTTGAATTCCAGGAGAAGTTTTTTGTTCTCACGTTTTCTGTTGTCAAACCAATTTCGATCCCTTTGTTTTCAACTCCGCCAATATTTTGAAGAACAGTCGCGTATCCTGAAGTCAACGGAACCGGAACATTGATAAGCAAATCGTTTGTTTTTTTGTAATACACATCAAAAACAAAATTTACTTTTCTGTCTAATAATGATAAGTCTAAACCAACATTATATTGATTGGTTTTTTCCCATTTCAAATCCGGATTTGCCAATCGGGTAGGAGCCAATCCTGTATATAATGTGCCTCCAAAAGAGTAATTAACAGAACCCATTTGTGCTAAAGAAAGGTAATTTCCAATTTCCTGATTTCCTGTTGTTCCCGCTGTAATTCTAAGTTTGGCTTCGGTTACGCCTTTAATATTATTAGCAAATTCTTCATCTGTAATATTCCATGAAAATCCTGCAGAAGGAAAATAACCCCAAAGTGATTCTGCACCAAATCTCGAAGATCCATCTGCACGCGCAGATAATGTGAAGTTGTATTTTCCTTTATATGAATAATTGACTCTCGTTAACCATGATTTTAATACACTTTCGAATGCATCACTGTAGGGTTTTACAGGAACACCATCCTGCAAAGAATTGTACGTATTCGCATCATTTACAAAAGTATTTGCTCCCGCTGTAACTGTTTCTCCTTGTGTATATTGAAGTGTATAACCGCCTAAAGCCGAGAATTTATGGTTTTCACCAAAAGTAGTATTGTAGTTCAGCGTGTTTTCATTCAAAACAGAACTTACTAATCTGTCTCCAACAGAAGCCAGTCCTTTAGTTCCGGCACCGTTTGTGGTATTTGCCGGAGCATAATAGTTTTGTTTAGTGTTGATAACGTCGCCACTTACTGCAACTTTTGCCGTTAGTTTTTTGGTTATTTTATATTCACCAAATAAACTCGTCAAAATTCTGTTGATTTTAGTTTCATTGATAGTATTTTCCAAATCATTAATAGGGTTTGGAACATATCCATTTACAGAAGTTGCGTAAGGATTATTGGTAACATTATAGCTTCCGTCTTCATTTTTAATGGGTACAACCGGAGCCGTAAGTGCAACACTCACTAATGGGTTTGGATTTCTTCCGCCAGCATTATTTGTCCCTACACCATTTGAAACTGAATTACTGTAATTGGCGTTTACACCAAATTTAAAATTTTGAGAATAGTTTTTTTCATAGTTGATTCTAAGCGAAATTCTTTTAAAATCAGAACCAATTACAGTTCCTTCCTGATCAAAATATCCTGCAGAAACTGCATATCTTGATCTTTCATCTCCGCCCGAAAATGATAATTGGTGATTTTGAACCGGAGCTGCTCTTACAAAAGCTGCAGATTGCCAGTCATATCCGCCAGAAGTTTTAAAAGCCTCAATTTGCGAGGCAGAAAAAGAAGGTGTCTGACCAATACTTGCCTGAACATCATTACGCAAACTTGCCCATTGTGAAGCATTCATTAAGTCCAGCTTTTTTGAAACCGACTGAACTCCAAAATAACCCTGATACGAAATATTATCCTGACCTTTAGTTCCTTTTTTGGTAGTAATAATTACAACTCCATTTGCACCACGAGATCCGTAAATAGCTGTTGCCGATGCATCTTTTAATACTTCAATAGATTCAATATCAGCAGGGTTAATAGTTGATAAAACATTGACTGATGCTCCCGCAAACGAAACTCCTGCCGAACTGTTGCTGTTATCATTATAAATCAGGATTCCGTCTACCACATAAAGTGGTTCATTACCGGCTGTAATCGAGTTTCCTCCACGAATACGTACACTTGATGAAGCTCCGGGACGACCTGAACTTTGTGTAACTACAACTCCTGAAATAGCGCCTCGCAGTAAATTATCTGCCGATGAAGTAACCTGAGATAAATTTGCTTTTGGCACCGAAGCTACAGAACCTGTAATATCTTTTCTTTTTTGAGAACCGTAACCTACAACAACTAATTCATCAAGTTCCTGGCGCTCTTCTTTTAAATTAATAGTAATTGGATTTTTTTCTACAATTATTTCGGCTTTTTTATATCCTATGTAGCTTACAATTAAGGTATATGGAAATTTCTGACCTGTTTGAAAATAAAATTTCCCTTCTGCATCTGTCTGTACTCCGTGAGTAGTACCTTTAATAACTACAGACGCTCCAATAATAGGCTGATTTGTAACATCATCGACAACTGTTCCGTCGAGTTTTGATTGTATAAGCGGGGTTGTATTTTGGGCGTTTATTCCTGCCGAAAGCAACAGGAGAAATAGTAATGAGTATATGTTTAAATATTTTTTCATTTCTTTGTATTGGTTTTTAGTAATTAACAAGGAGCCTTGAAAGTTGATTTTTCAACTCTCTACGGTTCTTTTTATTTAGCGATAAATTTTCTTTAAGCCTCGCCATTTCTGTTGCCGCAGAAATGGCTTTTTTTATTTATTTACAGCAGTTGTGCATTGTTTTCATTGTTAGTTTATTTAGTTATTAATTATTTTTTTTTGGATTTTACAGATATAGTTTCAAGAATCATATTGACACAAATAAATGTATCAAATAGATTTTTGGAAAAATTTAAAGCTATGCTTTGGTGAATTTTTAAAAGGTTCGTTTCTATATTTGATTTAAAGGAAATCAAGATAAACGATTTAAGGTCGAGAGATTAACAACAACAGAAA
>NZ_JBZEER010000018.1:0-54091 GCF_058310175.1 Flavobacterium sp. AK-345
TTGAGCATTTTTGAAAACAAGATGAGGAATAAAAAAACCCGCATCGTAGTAATGATGCGGGTTTTCAACGTTTAAACTGATTTAAAAAATCAGTTTCAGTGATCCCAGAAGGATTCGAACCTTCGACCTACGCATTAGAAGTGCGTTGCTCTATCCAGCTGAGCTATGGAACCAAAAAGTTTTTTATTAAAAACTCTTAAAAAAAAGTCGGGGTGGCAGGATTCGAACCTGCGGCCTCCTGCTCCCAAAGCAGGCGCGATAACCGGGCTACGCTACACCCCGAAGGCAAAAATTAAGCGGAGAGACAGGGACTCGAACCCTGGCGACGGTTACCCGTCGACAGATTAGCAATCTGCTCCATTACCGCTCTGGCACCTCTCCAAGCTCAAGGAACGTGTCCTGTTTTGCGGTTGCAAATGTAAGACAACATTCCATATCTCACAACTATTTCTGCGCTTTTTTTAATCTTTTTTCAATCTTTTTTTTAAACCTCTTCACAATCAAACAAATAGAATTAACAAAAAATTCATATTCAATTTAAATTCTAATGAAACTCATACAAATTGATACAAAATTTGAATTTATTTAAATAAACAGTAAATTTGCTAGATTAACTAATATTAACAGAAAATGAACAAAAGAGTTGTTATCGTTTCTGCCGTTAGAACACCTATCGGAAGTTTCATGGGAGGTTTATCTACCGTACCCGCACCAAAATTAGGTGCTGCCGCTATAAAAGGCGCACTTCAAAAAATTAACCTTGACCCAAAATTAGTTGATGAAGTTTTCATGGGCAACGTGGTACAAGCAGGAGTTGGTCAGGCACCAGCACGTCAGGCCGCACTTTTTGCCGGTTTGTCTGAGGAAGTTGCCGCTACAACTGTAAACAAAGTTTGTGCATCCGGAATGAAAGCTGTAATGTTTGCAGCGCAGGCTATTGCTTGTGGCGATGCCGAAATTGTCGTAGCCGGAGGAATGGAAAACATGAGTTTGATTCCGCATTACGTACAAATGCGTAACGGAAACAAATTTGGTCCTGCAACAATGCTGGACGGAATGCAAAAAGATGGTTTGACAGATGCTTACGATAACAACGCAATGGGAGTTTGCGCTGATTTATGTGCATCTGAATACAAAATCACCCGTGAAGAACAAGATAATTTTGCTATTCAATCTTATGAAAGAAGCGCTAAAGCCTGGGATGCCGGAAAATTCGATAACGAAATTGTCCCTGTAGAAGTTCCGCAAAGACGTGGCGAACCCGTTATCTTTTCAAAAGATGAAGAATATACTAATGTCAAATTAGATAAAATTCCTTCATTAAGTGCTGTTTTCACAAAAGACGGAACAGTTACTGCTGCAAATGCTTCAACAATAAATGACGGAGCTGCCGCTTTGGTTTTAATGTCTGAAGAAAAAGCAAATGCATTAGGATTAAAACCTTTAGCTTACATAAAAGGATATGCAGATGCTGCACAAGAGCCAAAATGGTTTACAACAAGCCCTGCAAAAGCGTTACCAAAAGCATTAAACAAAGCAGGAATTGCAATTGGCGATGTTGATTATTTCGAATTCAACGAGGCATTTGCTGTTGTTGGTTTGGCCAATTCAAAAATCCTTAATTTAGATAACGAAAAAGTAAACGTAAATGGTGGCGCTGTTTCTTTAGGACATCCTCTTGGATGTTCGGGAGCAAGAATCATCGTAACTTTACTGAATGTTTTAGAACAGAATAATGCCAAAACCGGAGCTGCTGCAATTTGCAACGGTGGTGGTGGCGCATCTGCAATTGTTATCGAAAGAGCTTAAACAAAATATTAAATTAGGAGTTGTTTATTAAAAAAATAACTCCTAATTTTCAACTTATAAATTACCCTAAATGTTCGGAATTTGCAATCTAGCCATAGTACCTGTTCGATCTGAGCCAAGTGACAGAAGTGAAATCGTTACACAACTTTTGTTTGGCGAACACATCGAAATTTTAGAACGTCAAAATCAATGGGCGCGAATAAAGATTCAGTTTGATGATTATGAAGGCTGGGTAGATTCGAAACAATATCAGGTAATTTCCGAAGCAAATTATAACCAATTAAGCAAAGAAGCTATTATTCTTAATGCTGACCTAATTGATTATATTAGTGCGCCGGATAACTTATTATTGCCCATTCCGCTTGGCGCTTCCTTATCATTTTTAAACAATAGCGAAATCAACACTTCAAACTTTGATTTCGAGGGCACAAAAACCAGCGGTATAAAACCTAAAAGCGCTTTAATAAATACTGCTTTTATGTATTTAAACGCTCCCTATCTTTGGGGAGGAAAAACACCATTTGGAATCGATTGTTCCGGTTTTACACAAATGGTATACAAACTAAACGGATACAAAATTCATCGTGACGCTTCTCAGCAAGCACTTGATGGCGAGCCTTTAAGCTTCATCGAAGAAAGTGAACCAGGAGATTTAGCCTTTTTTGATAACGAAGAAGGAAATATCATTCACGTTGGTATCATAATGGAAAATAATTACATCATTCACGCCAGTGGAAAAGTACGCATTGACCGTTTAGACCACTTAGGAGTTTACAATCCTGAATTAAATAAGCACACGCACAACCTACGTGTAATCAAAAAGATCATTTAATTTTCTTAGCAATCCCTTAAAGAAATAATACTTTGACAAAGCTTTCACTTTCTAAAACAGATTTTACAATTAATGATGTTACAATTCAATTTCCGATTGATATAGATAGCTTAAAAAAGATTTTGGGAGATTGTCGACATTTAAAAAAACAACATAACCATATTTATACCTGGGACGATTTTGGCATTATTGCATTTTCTAAAGAAGGAGTAAAAGCAGAAAATTTATTACTCGATCTGAATTATGGTAATTACGATTTTTGTTCGAAAAACCCATTTACAGGTCAATTCATTTTTGAAAATCAAGAACTATTTCAATTTTATAAATCCAATAAAAATCAACTCGTAAAACTTTACAAGGGAGATGACAGCGGTGCCTTTATTCTTAATGGTATAAGTGTGTGGTTCAATAAAGAAGATGATAAAATAACAGCTATTGACATCGCTGCATACGAGGAAAAAGAAAAGAAAGCCAAAACACCAGTTGATCCGGAATTTAAAGAATTCGAATCATTATGGCAGGAATGGATTACCGAAATTAATAAAATTGTAGCAACAGATAATGATTATTACAATCTTACAGACGGTATTTCTCCAGAAGAATTAGAACAGCATTCAGTCTTAGAAGATGAAATCATAATTCCGCCCGCGCTTCAAAACTTTTACAAAGTTCAAAATGTAGAATACGATGCCGTAACTTCTGCTTTTCAGTTTTTGATAAGCAATTGGACATACGATCTTATTCCTTTTGAAGATATTGCAGAAGAATGGAATTCGATACAAGATTTACAATTTGACGAAGACGATCTTCCCGAACTGGAAATAGATTTCGAAAAAATAAAAACCAACAATTACGCAAACCCAAAATGGATTCCGTTTGCAACAGGACGAAATGGAGATTATTTACTCTACGATACAGATCCTGCCGAAAAAGGAAAATTTGGCCAAATCATAGAACTTCAAAACGAATCCTGGGAACGAAATATAGTTGCAGAATCCTTAGAAGAACTTCTAAAAAACGAAATCAACAACCTAAAAACAGGCAAAACAGAACATTTCGACTTCATTACCGGCAAAGAAAATCAAGATTAAAACAAAAAAATCCGCCACAATCCGCGTTTTCGCTTGCGAATCCGCGTCTCATCCGTGTGCCAATTTATCAAGCACTAACACGAATCGTTCTCCTAAACTCAGAAGGACTGTTCCCTCGCTGTTTCTTAAAAAATTTATTAAAGTGACTCTCATCCGTAAAGCCAAATTCATATGCAATTTCGTTAATACGTTTATCGCTAAATTGCAAACGATGTTCGATCAGTTTCGTTTTATAATTGCTAATATATTGCTGCATCGTTTCGTTAGCATGTTTCTTAAAATAACGCCCTAAATACGTATTCGAAATTCCGAAATACTCACTAAGCGATTCTGCTTTAATTCTTTCAGGATAATAAATATTGTTCTGAATATATTGCAAAATATCCATCGCTTTAGCCTCACAGCCAATGTTTACCTGCTCCGGCAAATACTTGGCAATATTTCGTGCCACAACAATAATAAGTGTATTTACCAATTGCTGAATCAATTCTTTATTATAAACATCTTTATCCTGATGTTCACGAATAATTGCTTCCACCATCACTTTTACCAAACATTTATCTGCCTGATTCTTCAAAATACAGCCCGGCTGATGATTTGCATTTTGCAAAATATATTCTAAACGCTGAATATTCTCATTTTGCAGGCTTGAGTTTTTCAAATAAATATCATTAAATCTCAAAAAGAAGAATTCCGTTTTGGTCTCAATTGTAAAGTTATGACAATCCTCAGGCGTTAATAAAAACATATGTCCAGCATCATATTCAAAAATATTTTTGTTGATACATTGCCTTCCTGTTCCGTCTAAAATATAGACCAACTCAAAGAAATTATGACGATCTCCAACATCCGGATATTCATCAAGAGTTTCAAAAGAAACAGAAAAAGGCTCGTATAAATTTTCTTTTTTCATAACGATAAAAATTATTTGAAGATGCAAATTTACATAAAAAAGACAAATATATACAATTTTATACCCACAAAAATGGTATAATTTTGCCAAGTGAAATTTAAGATTTAAAATACAACATTATGGAATATAGAAAATTAGGCAATAGCGAACTCGAATTATCAACTATTACATACGGCGCATTTGCCATTGGCGGAAACATGTGGGGCGGAAATGAAAAAGCAGATTCAATCGCATCCATTCACGCTTCAATCGACAACGGCGTTACCACAATCGACACCGCTCCTTTTTACGGATTTGGTTTAAGTGAAGAAATGATCGGCGAAGCTCTAAAATCTCACGATCGTTCAAAAGTACAGTTATTGACCAAATTTGGTTTGGTTTGGGACGGAAGCAATAACCAAAAAGGCGATTTCTTTTTCGATGCCGATGACAACGGAAAGAAAATCCCAGTTTATAAATACGCTTCAAAAGCCAACATTATCAAAGAAGTCGAAGAAAGTTTAAAACGCCTTCAAACCGATTATATCGACTTATTGCAAATTCACTGGCCAGATTCTACAACGCCAATTCACGAAACGATGGAAGCTTTGGAAACCCTTATTCAACAAGGAAAAATCAAAGCAGCCGGAGTTAGCAATTATAGTGTTTCGCAAATTCAGGAAGCACAAAAAACAATCAAATTAGCCTCAAATCAAGTTCCGTTTAGCATGCTGAACCGTAAAATTGAAACCGATTTAATTCCGCTTACGCTAAAAGAAAACATCGGAATCATTGCTTACAGCCCGATGGAAAGAGGTCTATTAACCGGAAAATATTTCACAGACGGCAAACTAAAAGACAACGATCACAGAAATGGTTATTTCGGTCAGTTCGATCTTCAAAAAGTAAAAACGTTGGTCGAAGAATTGAGTTCTCTGGCAAATGCAAAACACATTTCGATCTCGCAATTGGTTTTACGCTGGACCACTTTACAAAAAGGAATCACAATTGTTTTAGCCGGAGCCAGAAACGCAGAACAAGCTATTTCAAACGCAAAAGCAATGGATTTTGATTTATCACTTTCCGAACTGGATTTCATCAATCAGGCTATTGCGAAAGTTAAATAGCATTCTTAAAAATATTTAAACACATAGAAACATAGCCAATAGCAATGTGAAAAAGCATTCCCGAGCTTTGTCAAAGTTTTAAACTTTGACAAAGCTTGACAAAGCTAAGCTATGTGTGAGAAACTAGTTTCTTTCTGCCTTCTTTAAACACAAAGCAAAAGCCTATGTTTCTATGTGTTTAAAAAATTACACTCACAATAAAATAATCAGGGTGTGCCCCTCCGGGTCGGGCTTTCGGCTATATCTTTTGTTTCGTTCCACTTCACAAAAGGATACCGCCTCTATCCCTCACACTCACGAATTCATAAGAAAACAAGAAAAATGAAGAAAATATTTATCATCAACGGAAGTCAAAATTTCGCACATTCAGGCGGAAAATTCAACCAAACCGTTACCGACTGGACAATCGAATACTTAACAAACACCAAACAATTCGAAATAAAAACAACCGACATCAAACAAGACTTTAATCTTGACGAAGAAGTCGAAAAATTCGTTTGGGCCGATGTTGTCGTGTATCACACACCGGTTTGGTGGTTTCAATTACCAAACCTTTTCAAAAAATACATCGACGACGTTTTTACAGCCGGACACAACAAAGGAATCTACAAAAGCGACGGAAGAACCAGAACCAATCCCGACATTAATTACGGAACCGGCGGACAATTGCACGGACGTAAATACATGCTTACCACAAGTTGGAATGCACCTGCAACAGCCTTCATACTTCCGGGAGAATTCTTCGAAGAAACATCTGTAGACGACGGAGCTATGTTTGGTTTCCATAAAATGAATAAATTTACAGGAATGGAAAAACTAAACAGTTTCCACTTTCATGACGTTGAAAAAGGTGCAACTGCAGAAAACATTGTCATCTTTAAAGAAAATTATACAAAGCACTTAGAAAAAACTTTTAAAACTTTATAATATGATCTCAATAACCGCAATTATAAAAAGCAAGCAGGAAAACATTGAAGAAGTCAAAAACCTGGTTCAAAATTTAGTTATCCAAACCAGAAAAGAAGACGCCTGCATTCGCTACGATCTTCACACAACCGAAAATGTATTTATTATTTGGGAAGAATGGAAAGATCAGGCTGGTCTTGACATTCACAATAACCAACCTTATTTACAGGATTTTATCAAACAAAGCGAAAGTTTAGTCGCCTCTCCTATTTTGGTTTATAAAACAACACAATCTTTATAAATAGTTACAATAATTAGATTTCAAAAAACTAACTTGCTTCATATAAATATTTAAACATGAACCAATATCATCTTGCCGAAATCAATATTGCAAAAATGAAAGGTGTCGATATTAATGACCCAATCATGAAAGAGTTTGTAGACAATTTAGATCTTGTAAATACCTTAGCCGAAAAAAGCGAAGGATTTGTTTGGCGGCTAAAAGACGAAAGCTCTAATGCAACAAACTTAAACCCGTACAATGACGAGCAAATAATTGTGAATGTTTCTGTTTGGGAAAACATCGAAACGTTAGAACATTACATGTACAAAACGTTTCACAGTGAATTTTTAAAACGTCGAAAAGAATGGTTTTTAAAATTCGGAAAAGCGCACACTGCAATGTGGTGGATTCCTATAGGTCAGATTCCTACTCTTGAAGAAGCCGTTGAAAAGTTAGATTATTTGCAACAAAATGGAGCATCAGAAATTGTTTTTGATCTTAGAAATAAATTTCCTGCGCCAAATGAAAGCAAAACAAAAGCGAAATAAAAATCTTTATTTCGCTTTTGTTTTTATATCAATAAATTAAGATTTCTTAGTTGCAGCATCAAATATTCTGCAATAATTTCCACCTCCAATTTTACCAATTTCATCTTCAGTAAAACCAGTCTTCAATAAAGATTCTACAACGGTGTAATAAAATCCTTGTTTTAAATCTCCCCAAGCTTCATTTGTTGTACCGCCGCCTTGTTTTTTATTAGCTTCCGGACCTTTTTGATTTCTTTGATCGTTTTCTTTTTTAGGCTGGCCAAAATTTTCACCTTGCTGCTCTTTCGGTTTTTTATCTCCTTCCGGCTTATGTCCCTGATCACTAGGAGAGCGATATGACGGAGTTAATTTTGTATCTGTTCCAATGCAAACATGATCAATCCCTACAACATCAACCATCGCTTTTATATTGTCTGCAAATTCTGTTGGAGAATCAGCAAGATGAGTCCAAACACCAATTACACCGCCATTATCTGCCACAATTTTAGCCTGTTCTTTATTAATAAGACGAGGCATCATCATTTTAGACATGAACTCATTTTGACCAAGGCGCGTATTAAGTCCGGTATGTGAAACAAGCACAGGTTTTTTTGCCACTTTTAAAGCTCCATTAACCGTATTATCATCACAATGCGACAAATCAACTAAAATCCCTAATCTTTCGCATTCCTTTATAACTTCAATTCCAAAAGAAGTAAGTCCGCCCCATTGTGGTGTTTTTGTAAAAATATCACCAAGTGGAACCGAAGCATCATTATCATGAAGTAATCCCAAATGTCTTAAACCACGATCGTAAGCAATTTGCAAACGATCAATCTTTCCTTCAAGAAAATGACCGCCCTCAACCGACTGAATTACTGTTGGCTTTTTAGCATTTTTTGCAAGCTGAAGGTCATTAAAATTTAAAGAACGCTTCATATTATTAGCTTTCAAAATTTCATCCATTGCCGTAAGACCATTTAAAAATCGTTCGTAAGCATCACCGGGATTCACCAATTTTTGATAATCCACCGCAAACGTCATACAAATAGCAGACAAACCTGATTTTTTTAACTCATTTGCCAAATCAACTTTTGGTCCCGGAAGTTCTGATTTTATTAACGGAACATCGATGTGATTATGAGTATCAATGCCGAATGTTTTGGCAACAATAGCCTCAATTCGAGGATCCCGGTCAACTGAAGCCCAGGATAAAAGCGGATTTAACATTAAAGCAGCTCCTGCTCCACCCATGGTTGTTAGGAAAAGTCTGCGATTCCATTCTTGATTATTGCCCATTTATATATTTTGAATTATTGTAAAGAAAATAGAACTTGATAGTACAAAACAACACTTTTTTTGTATTCGCTAAACAAATAATATACAGATCGAATATACAAGCCGACAAATAACAAAAATCATCCGATTAAACTTTTACCGAAATCAAAAAAGCTACGCCAGGAATTTATCTATTTAATTCCCCCAAAAGCACCGAAACACATATTCTTGTGTAAAATTTCGACACTTTTAAAACCCACTTTTTTCATCAAATCCAATTGGTAATTCATTGATCTTGGTGTATCTTCTTTTTCTACATAATCCAAAACTTTCTGGCGATATTCAGCACCTCCAATTCCTTCAAGATAATCACCATAACGCTGCCAGGTATATTCGTTTAATAATTCTGTGTCTTGCGTTATTAAATCCGAAATCATGAAACATCCTCCTGATTTTAATAATTTAAATATTTTCGTAAAGGTCGTTTCCCAATCCTGATCGTCACGCAAATGATGCAAAACCGCTCCGGCCAAAATAATATCAAAATGATTTTCTTGTAAATCAACTTCACGAATATCGCCTTGCTTCACTTCTACTTTACCGTTTGTTTCATTAGAAACCCTTTCAAAAGCACGATCCAACATCGGCAAACTCAAATCGACCAAAGTGCAATTCAAATTCGGAACTTTAGATAGCATTTTTAAAGTATAATTTCCGGCGCCACAGCCAATATCTAAAACACTTTTGGCATTTGGAATAATTCTTTTCGAAGCTTCTGTAATTAATTCTAAAGAAATTGTTGCGTCGATTGTGGCGACTTGTCCGGTTTCTAAATTTGAGAATCGTTCGACATCATTATCAAAACGTTCCCTGATTTCTGCAATGGTTGATTTTTTCATAGTTTTCTGTTTTTAGGTTTTCACGCAGATTTGGCAGATTAAGGCAGATTTAAAATGATTTTTTTACTCTTCACAAGCTAAATAAAAAATCTGTACTTATCTGCTTAAATCTGCCAAATCTGCGTGAAACATTTTTTTCAAAAGTATTCCTTTCATATATACTTCAAAAATACTTATTTTGTCAATTATTAATACTTAATAGGTATTTATGGAATTACGTCATCTGAAATATTTTTTGGCTGTAGCCGAAGAATTAAACTTTACCAAAGCATCTGAAAAATTATTCATTTCTCAACCGCCTTTAAGCAGACAAATTATAGAACTTGAGGAAGAAATCCAGGCACGTTTATTCATCAGGAACAATAAAAAAGTAGAACTTACCGAAGCCGGAAAATACTTTGAGAAAGAAGTTAGAGAACTTTTTCAGAATCTGGAACGCATTTCTATCAAAACAAAAAAAATAGCCGAGAATATTTCGGGCGAATTCAGAATCGCTTACATCAGTTCGATTTATGCTGAAGTAATTTCAGAATTAATAAAACATCTCAAAGAACAATTTCCGTATGCAAATTTTAAATTATTTGAAGTTTCAACGACCAAACAAATTGCAGCTTTAGAACAAGGAAAAATCGAATTGGGAATTATTCGTTCTCCAATAAAATCTCCCAAAATAAAATCACAATTGTGGTTTCAGGATGGATTTTCGGTAGTTTATAACAAAAGTTGCATCCAAATTAATTCTGAAAAAGAAATTCCGAATTTAAAAGACGAAACTTTTGTGTTTTTCAACAAAGATTACGCACCGCATTATCATGAAGTTTTATTGCAACTTTGTACTTTTTATGGTTTTACGCCAAAAGTTGTTCACGAATCAAACAACATCAATTCGATTGTGCAATTGGTAAAAAATGGTTTAGGAATTTCGATTGTTCCGTCTAATATTGCCAGAAACAATCAGGATCCGGAAATTGGTTTTATCGAATTAAAGAAAGTCAATTTGTATACTGATGTTTCTTTAATCACTTCAAAAGAAGACGATTCTGAAATCACAAAATCTGCGGTTGATTTTTTATTGAATTTTAAAAAACGCGCGTAGAATGGATTAAAATCCATCCCTACAATATGATCCGTTCCTCCGGAACTCTTTATAAAATTCCGTAGGAATGATTTATTTTGTAGCTAGGGATTTTTAATCCCTTGAAACGTAAAGTAACCCCAATCTTCTCATTTCGACGAACGAAAAACTTTGCGACTCTGCGTCTTTGCGAGATTAATTAAATTATGGAAATCCGTAAAAACTAAAAGCTTAAAGGAATTAAATTGCACCTGTAAGCAGAACGAAACATAAATATAATTCGTGTAATTCGTGGCAAAAAAGTTACAATTTATCACAAGTAAATTCCCTAAAAAGAATGAACTTTTAGATACCTTAGCAAATTATTACATTATCTAAATAAAATCAATAAAATGGCAGAGCAATCTTCAATTCAGTGTCCAAATTGCGGAACTACAATCGATGTAAATGATATTCTAAAACATCAATTGGAAGATAGTATCCGTAAAGAATATCAACAAAAAGCCAATGCTCAAAAACAAGAATTAGAACTTAAAAACGAGCAATTAGAAAAAGCTAAAGCTGAGTTTGAAGCCAAAAAGAAACAGGAAAATGAACTTTTTGCTGAACGTTTAGAACGTGAAAAAAAGACAGCCGAAAAAGAAATTACCGAAAAAATAAAAACCAAACTCGACGAAGAAAACAAAGATCGTTTGGTTGCAATGGAAAAAGAGCTTTCTGAAAAGTCGGAGAAACTTCGTGAATTAAATAAAATGGAAGGCGAAATATTGAAGCTTCAGCGTGAAAAACTGGAGATGAAAGACGCTATTGAAGCACAAGCTCAAAAACAACTTAATGAAACTTTGGTTCTCGAACGTGATAAAATTCGTAAACAGGAAGAAGAAAAAAACGAGCTTAAAATAAAAGAATACCAAAAACAATCTGACGATCAAAAAAAGCTGATCGAGGAAATGAAACGTAAGCAGGAACAAGGTTCTATGCAATTGCAAGGCGAAGTAATGGAATTAGCGATTGAAGAATGGCTGGCGAATAATTTTCCATTGGACAGTATTGATGAAGTTAAAAAAGGCGCGAATGGTGCCGATTGTCTTCAAATTGTAAACACGCGTGAATTGCAAAATTGTGGTTCTATTTATTACGAAAGCAAACGTACAAAAGCTTTTCAACCATCGTGGATTGAGAAATTTAAAAATGACATTAGAACCAAAAGAGCCAATATTGGGGTTTTGGTTACCGAAGTAATGCCAGCCGGAATGGACAGAATGGGAATGCGTGACGGAATCTGGATTTGTACTTATGAAGAATTTAAAGGTTTAAGTGCTGTTTTGCGTCAATCTTTAATTCAGGTAAGTCAGGCGGTTCAGGCTCAGGAAAATAAAGGCGATAAAATGTCGATGTTGTATGATTTTTTAACCAGCAACGAATTTCGTTTACAAATTGAAGGAATTGTAGAAGGCTTCACGCAAATGCAAGGCGATCTTGATGCCGAAAAAAGAGCGATGCAAAGAATCTGGAAACAACGTGAAAAACAAATTGAAAAGGTGGTACATAATACTTTAGGAATGTATGGTTCAATCCGCGGTATTGCAGGAAATGCAGTTCAGACTGTGCGTGCTTTAGAACTTGATTTTATTGAGGAAGACGAAGATCCAAAAGAATTACCGGAATAATATTACGAGATAGAACGCGGATGACGCGGATTCGCTAACGCGAAGACACGGATTTTCGCGGATTTTTACTCCTTTGTAGTAATGAAAACACAAAAAAAAAGGCTTCACTATTACTAGCGAAGCCTTTAGTTTTTGGTTTCTTTTTAATTAACCTTTTTTGAATGACATTGTTAATCCAAATTGGTTTGAAAGGAATAATTTATTTTCCTTAATAGAATAACCTGAATTTGTTCTCAACAACTGCAAAAATTCAGCTTCTTTTTTTGCATCACATTTTTTAGTTTCTGACGTAAGATTTAAAAACTGAATTTGACCTTCGCCTTTAGATAATAAATTTCCTTTGATAGCATTACATCCAGTTGAACCTGAAAACGTTGCTGGATTCATTACAATTTTTGGTAAGCTTGAAAAGTCTTTATCAGTAACAACTTTACCGTTTAAATTTTCTAAAACCCATGTTTGCTGCAATTTCTTTTCAATTGCCTTTTCGTTAGTCGATACTGTTGCATTTGTTTCTTTAGCAGATTTACATCCAAAAGCCAATGAACCTGCAATAAATAACATTAAAATCCTTTTCATGTAAAATATTTTTTATAAGTTTTATTTTACAAAAATATTCTGACTTGAAAGTATCACTTATATAGAATAAGATTTTTTTAAAACATATTAAGACATTTTAAAGTAAGGTTCTAATCCACTTTTTTAAAAACCAATAACTTCCCGGACGGATTAGAAAACATTAATTTATTATCACCTATTTTATAAGTGGTTACATTTTGAAGCGCTTTTACAAATTCGCCTTCTTTATTTCCTGCACAAGCCATTAAAGTCGAAATAACTTTTGAGAATCTTAGCAAATCCTTTTCATAAAATATAGTACCGCTAATTGCATTGCAGCCGCCATAACCCATAAATTTATTTTCTGCAGAATTAATTTCAATTCTTGGTAATTCTCTTTGAAAATCGGTTATAAAAACTTTGAAACCATTTAATTCTTCGAGAACCCAAATATCATGCAAGCGGTAATCTGTATTATATTTTCCGCAGCCACTCAGTTTTTCAGCTTCTAATTCGGAGTTCTTCTTTATTTCAACTGTAACTTTATAAGGAGAAATTGCTCCCGACATTGAATTCTGACATTCCAATTGCTGAATTGTAATTGTCGCTGTAGAAGTTTCATTACTTACTTTATACATTTTTACATTGGCATCCATTGCTTTTATGGCTTGAACAGAGGGGAAAATAATTTTTTCTTTTCCGGTAATCAACGATGTGAAAACAATTTCATCATTCCCCATTTTCAATCCCCAAAAAGGTTCGTTTCCGGTTGCTGTAAAATAATACTTCATCTCATCTTCCTGAGTTCCATATTCAGAAGTAGTTTGTGGATCTGAACTTTTGACCGCAGCAGATTTACAGCTCACGAATAAAGAAAACAACAGCAATAATGAAATTATACTTTTCATAACCATTTTATTAAGAGATATTTACTTAGTGAAAAACATATATAAAATTCTTATCAATTTACGACAATTTTTTGAAACTCTTATTTAGAATGTTTTCAAATTTTAAATAATTTCTATTACAATAATTCACTAGAAACGCCCACTACGTAAAAGATTACGGCTAAATACGTAATTACATTAAAGACATCTTAATTAAAAAATTAAATACAATACGTATTTTATAAGTATAAATACTTATATTTGCGTAGTAATACTTAATTAAAGAAATCATGATAAGAGTAATAGTAGTTGGAAACGGCATGGTTGGTTATAAATTTTGCGAAAAATTCATTGCAAAATCAGGACAGGAAAAGTATCAGATTACCATTTTTGGTGAAGAGCCAAGGCGCGCTTACGACAGAGTTCACTTAAGTGAGTACTTTGGAGGAAAAACAGCAGATGATTTATCATTATCAACAAGTAACTGGTACACAGAAAACAACATTATTCTTAACACTTCTGAATTAATTACAGATATTAACCGATCTGAAAAAACAATCCATACTCATTTAGAAAAAACACATACGTACGATTACTTAGTTCTTGCAACTGGCTCATCGGCTTTTGTACCACCAATTGATGGTGTAGAAAAAGAAGGTGTTTTTGTGTACAGAACTATCGAAGATCTGGATGCGATTATGGCTTACGCTAAAAAAATAAAACAAAAAGGTGCGACAGAAGCTGCAGTTTTGGGTGGAGGATTATTAGGATTGGAAGCTGCAAAAGCAGTAAGAGATCTGGGTTTGAATCCGCATGTTGTAGAATTTGCACCACGTTTGATGCCTAGGCAATTAGACAAAGGTGCGAGTGATATGCTGCAATCTAAAATTGAAGAATTAAATATTGGCATTCATCTTAACAAAGCCACGCAATATATTGACGGTGCAGCATGCATAACGGGAATGATGTTTGCAGATGACGAATTGTTAAAAGTGGACATGTTGGTTATTTCTGCCGGAATTAAACCTCGCGACGAATTAGCTCGGGTTTCAGGACTTGAAGTCGGTTTACGAGGCGGCGTTGTGGTAAACAATCAAATGCAAACATCAGATCCTTCTATTTATGCCATTGGCGAAGTAGCATTATACAATCAAAACATTTACGGGCTTGTTGCTCCAGGTTACGAAATGGCCGATGTCGCTGCAGAGCAAATCTTAAATGGCACAAAAACCATGAGAGAAACCATCGATATGTCGACTCAATTAAAATTAATTGGTGTTGAAGTAGCGAGTTTTGGTGATCCTTTTATCGAAAATAATGATGTAACCGCAATTGTTTATGAGAATAAATTAAGCGGAATTTACAAAAGAATCAACGTTACCAAAGATTCTAAAACCTTATTAGGCGGGATTTTAGTTGGCGATGCCAGCGATTACAATTCACTTTTTCAGATTTACAGCAATGCAATGGCTTTGCCTAAAAATCCGGAAGATTTAATTTTAGGTTCTCGTGATGGATCTGAAGGTTCAAGTTTAGGAAGTGTGATGGATTTACCGGACACCGCCGTAATTTGTTCTTGCGAAAATGTGACTAAAGGTGCTATTTGCTGTTCACTTTTAGACGAAATCTGTTCTAGTTTTTCTGATGTTGTAAAACATACCAAAGCAACTTCTGGCTGTGGCGGCTGTAAACCAATGGTTTCTGATTTGGTAAAAGCCACTCAAAAATCACTTGGAAAAGAAGTAAAAGAAGTTATTTGTGAGCATTTCAATTATAATCGTCAGGAATTATTCGATTTGGTAAAAATCAATAAATATGAGAACTTTTATGATGTAATAGATCATCACGGTAAAGGCGACGGCTGCGAAATTTGCAAACCTGTTGTTGCCTCAATATTCTCTAGTATCTACAATGATACTGCCAATAAACATGTTACAACTCAAGATACAAACGATAGATTTTTGGCTAATATTCAACGAAACGGAACGTATTCTGTTGTGCCGAGAGTTGCCGGAGGAGAAATTACTGCAGAGAAATTAATTGTAATTGGAGAAGTTGCCAAACAATTTGATTTGTACACTAAAATCACAGGCGCTCAACGTGTTGACTTATTCGGAGCACATTTGAGCGATTTGCCAAAAATATGGAAAATATTAATCGATAATGGTTTTGAAAGCGGTCATGCTTACGGAAAATCGCTTCGTGCCGTAAAAAGTTGTGTTGGAAATGCCTGGTGCCGTTACGGAATGGACGACAGCGCCGGATTTGCCATCGAACTGGAAAACAGATATAAAGGAATTCGTTCTCCGCATAAATTAAAAGGTGGTGTTTCGGCTTGTATTCGCGAATGTGCCGAGGCTCGCGGAAAAGATTTTGGACTTATCGCTGTTGAAGGCGGCTGGAATTTATACATTGCCGGAAATGGTGGTGCCAACCCAAAACACGCTGTTTTATTAGCCGAAAAAATTGATAAAGAAACCGTTATCAAATACATGGATCGCTTTTTAATGTATTACATCCGCACGGCTGGTCCGCTGATTCGAACTTCGACCTGGTTAGAAAAACTAGACGGGGGTTTAGAATATCTTAAAGAAGTAATTATCGAAGATAGTTTAGGAATCTGCGAAACGCTGGAAGCCGAAATGCAGACTCTGGTAAACACTTTTGAATGCGAATGGAAACAAGTTCTTGAAAAACCAAGATTATTAAAACGTTTTAACCATTTTGTAAACTCTGATGAGAAAGATGACAATGTTGTTTTTGTTCCGTTACGAGATCAAAAAGCGCCAAAAGCGTGGTCTTAATTTATATTTCATTTTTAAACACATAGAAACATAGCTTATTGTAGTGAATAAAGGCATTTCACTACACATATAGCTTTCAAAGATTTTTAATTTTTAATTCTCAATTTTTAATTAAAAAATTCAGCTCCAAAAAAAAAATAAAAATATCACAAACGTTTGCTGTCCTTCTTACCCTCTTTTTTACTGCGCCATCATAACTCTCATGATTGTAAAAAGAGGGATAAGAAACAGGAACAAAAAAATTATTAAAATGGAAGAAATCTTAAATCAATACGAAACCGTTCATCCAAGCGATGCTACAATTTGGTTCAAAGCCGGAAAAGTAGAAGATTTTCCAACCAATCGCGGCGGCTGTATCAAATACAAAAACAAACAAATCGCCATTTTTAATTTTGCACGCCGTAACGAATGGTACGCTTGTCAAAATGCCTGTCCTCATAAAATGGAAATGGTTTTGGCAAGAGGAATGACAGGATCAACAGATGATATTCCGAAAATTGCCTGCCCGATGCACAAAAAAACCTTTTCATTGGTTGATGGTTCAAATTTAAATGGAGATGATGATTTAAAAATCGCAACATATCCAATTAAAATCGTTGACGATCAAGTATTCGTTGGTTTTGTAGATTAGAGAGCTTTAAGAGGGAAGAAACAAGAAGCAAGATCTGAAAACTTTTATCATCTTGCTTCTTGCTTCTTTCATCTCACTTTTGTCTTTCGACTTTTCTACTAATTTACGTATCTTTGAATTCTATTATCTACCAACAATGACTACACCTTTTCAAAAAGCAAGCGAATGGATTGATGCCGAAAACGCACAGGATCCGAATATCGAAATCGACCAAAATACTGAATATCCTAAGGAATTATTATATTCTAACAGGATGTACGAAAGATTGATGCAATTTGAACCCGAAGCTTCAGAAGAAGTGCAAATTGCCTCAAAAGCACAGCATATTTGCCGATGGAAAGTAGCACGCGAATCTTACCCAATGGATCGTGTAGGTTATTTGAAATGGAGAGAAGAATTGAAAAAATTTCACGCCAAAACTACTGCCGAAATCTTAGAAAAAGCAGGATACAATCAAGAATTTATTGATCGTGTTTCTTTTTTAATTGAAAAAAAACTGCTTAAAAAAGACAACGAAACCCAATTACTTGAAGATGTTATTTGTTTGGTTTTTTTAGAATATTATCTGGATCCTTTTGTTCATAAACACGACGAGGAAAAACTAAAAAATATCATCAAAAAAACCTGGGATAAAATGTCAGACAAAGGACATCAGGAAGCTTTAAAAATCAATTATTCTGAAGAAAATTTAAATTTGATAAAAGCGTCTTTAGGGTTGTAAATTAGTATAATGAAAAAAAACAATCAGGAAACTGCAGATAAAATTACTTTCAAAAATTTACGTCGTCTGTATTTTTTTGCTCTTCTAACTATTGCAGTAACTATTATTGTTAGTCAGGTTTTAGTTCAATACAATCTAAATCAACAATTAAGCGATTCTAAAATCATTAATATTTCCGGAAAGCAAAGAATGCTGAGCCAGAAGATTGTTAAAGAAGTTCTGATTCTTCATTATGTTGCTGATACTGTTTCTTCCAAACAAATTTCACATTTAAAGAATGTTTTATCTCTTTGGAAAAACACGCAAAACTCGCTGGAAAACGGTAATGATAGTTTGGCATTTCCAAAAGAAAAAAGTGAAACGCTTGCTAAATTATATATTGAAGTAAAACCCAATTTTTCGAAAATTGCAGAAACAACAGATTTGCTTCTGTTGAATTTAGCACAAAAAAACAAAATAGCCGACAATCAAAAACTAGTAGAAATTATTCTAAAAAACGAAGGTGTTTTTCTTTCGAAAATGAATCAAATTGTAACACAATACGATCTTGAAGCACACGAGAAAGTTACGGAACAACGCAGAATAGAATATTGGATTTTTGGCTTCACCCTACTCATTTTGCTTTTGGAATTTTTCTTTATTTTTAAACCTACCAATAAAAAAATTGAGAGATTGATTGCCAAGCTTTTATCTTCAGAAAAGAAAGCTTTAAAATTGGCCTACGACACTGAAATTATCAGTGAGATAAAAGAAAACTCTGTAAAAGAATTAAAATCATTGAATTATGCCATGGAAAATACGCTGCTTTATTGCCGTATTGCTCCCGATGGTTCGATTATACATATTGGAGAAAAATTTGCCAAGCTTTTGAATTACACTAAGTTTTCATCTAATAAAAAATTCTCGGAAGTTTTAACCACCGACGAAAAAGAACAGCTTAATATCGATCGCATTATTTTTGAAAAGCACAGAAGCGGCTGGCAGGGCGAAATTAAAATCATCAATAAAGAAGCACAAAGCATCTGGCTTGATTTATCAATGGTTCCCGTAACTATAAAAAAAGACGAACTCGAACTTTTAATTGTTTGTTTTAACATTACCGAACGCAAAAAAGCACAGCGCGAAGTAGAACGTCTGAATATTGAAAACAGTACCGAAAAAATCAATCAACAGAAAATTATTTCGAGTAAAATTGTCGAAAATCAGGAAAATGAACAAAACCGAATTGCGAAAGAAATTCACGACGGAATTGGTCAGATGCTCACAGGATTAAAATTTAGCCTGGAAAGTATTAATCTGGAAGACAAGGAAAAAGCAGCTCAAAAAATTGAATATTTAAAGAAATTATCACTGGATATTATCAAAGGAGTTCGTACGGCAACTTTCAACCTAATGCCTCCCGAACTAAGCGATCACGGCATTGTTTCTTCTCTGTCGAAACTTACACAGGAACTTTCAAAACTTACCGGAAAAGAAATCCTATTTTACAACAAAACCGATTTCAGCCAGCGTCTAGATTCTTTAATCGAAATTAACATCTATCGCCTTACGCAAGAAGCAATCAACAATGCCATAAAATATGCTGAATCATCACATATTATTGTGCAGCTTTCGCATAGCGATACGCTCCTAAGTATTATTGTAGACGACAACGGAAAAGGTTTTGATATTCACACTGTAGATAAAAAACGCAATAGCGAATCCGGTATGGGATTATTGTTTATGAAAGAAAGAATTCAATACATCAACGGACGCGTTTTTATTAAATCGATTCCGGGTGAAGGAACTAGGATTACTTTTAATATTCCGATATAAAAATTTGATAATTTGTCAATTAGACAATTAGATAATTTAAAATTCCAATATTCTACAATCTTGTCATCTCGACGGAGGAGAGATCACACAAGAAGCTCCGCAATCAAAATCGCCAATCTTTGTCAAGTTACGAGTGTGATCCCTCCTCCATTGAGATAAAAAAAACATAACAAAATTTTCTTCACAAAAAAATTAGACAAAAGTCTACAAACAATTTTCTAATTATCAAATTGACACATTTTCTAATTGACACATTATCAAATTGGCACATTTTCTAATTGACACATTTTCTAATTTAAAAAATTACGTATCTTAGCCTAATATTTATAGATGAATATACGTAAAAATTTAGAATCAAAATTAAGTAAATCATGAGTAATACTATTCGAGTTGTTCTGGCAGATGATCATGTATTTGTAAGAGATGGAATAAAATCTTTATTAGAAAACGAAGCAAACATCGAGGTTGTAGGTGAAGCTATTGATGGTGCCGATGCTCTTGAAGTAGTTGCAAGCAGTAAACCGGATTTACTTATAGCAGATATTCGCATGCCAAACCTTACAGGTATCGAACTAGTAGAAAAACTTAGAAGCGAAAATAATAACGTAAAAATTATTATGCTTTCCATGCACGAATCTGAAGAATACGTATTAAAATCTATCAAGGCCGGAGCCGATGGATACTTATTAAAAGGTTCCAGCAAAGAAGAATTTTTAAAAGCACTCCATATCGTTGCTGGCGGAGGAAAGTATTTTAGTGGTGATATTTCTTCAATATTAATCAGTCAGTTAACAAACTCTTCAACTTCATTAGAACCTAAACAAAATTTAGGCGAAGAAATGATGATTACCAAAAGAGAAAAAGAAATCCTGACACTTTTATTATCCGGAAAAGGCAATAAAGAAATCGCCGAAGCTCTTGAAATTAGTAAAAGAACTGCCGAAGTACATCGCTTTAACTTAATGAAAAAGCTGAAAGTAAAGAACTTAATGGAACTTTCTAATAAAGCCAGTGAGTATTCTTTATTATAAAAACTACGTATAATTACTTAATTATTTTTCAAAAACTGCGTTTTCGCAGTTTTTAACTACGTTTTAGTACTTATTTTTGTTAAAAAATATAAGTGCTATGAAAAATACAAACTCACTCTCGCAATCACACAAAATTTTATTCTTAAATACCCTGGCTTTCACTGTGTGTTTTGCCTGTTGGACATTGAATGGCGTTTTAGTAACCTTTTTAGTTGATAATGGAATCTTTCACTGGAGCGTTGTTCAGGTGGGCTGGCTTCTTGGAATTCCGATTCTGACCGGGTCTATAATGCGTTTGCCAATCGGTATCCTTACGGATAAGTTTGGAGGAAAATATGTTTTTTCGCTTTTACTGCTACTCTGCTCGATTCCTTTATTTTTACTGCCTTTTGCAGATAGTTTTATAACATTTGCGTTATTAAGCTTTTTATTTGGAATGGTGGGTACCAGTTTTGCTGTCGGGATTGGATATACATCGATTTGGTATCCAAAAGAATGGCAGGGACGCGCTTTGGGAATCTTCGGAATGGGAAATGCCGGTGCTGCGATAACTACTTTTTTAGCACCTTCATTACTAAATCATTTCTCTATTGAAGATCCACAAAATGGCTGGAAAATACTTCCTGTAATTTATGGTGTAGCGTTGGTTGTTATTGGAGTTGCTTTTTTAATTTTTGCAAAAAACAAGAAAATAGAAAACAATACAAAGAGTGTTTCTCAAATGCTTCAATCTCTTAAATCTGTTCGGGTTTGGCGTTTTGGAGCTTATTACTTTTTAGTTTTCGGATGCTTTGTAGCTTATTCGCAATGGCTTTTACCTAATTTCATGAATGTTTATCAAACCAGTTTGGTTATGGGCGGATTATTTGCTACACTTTTCAGTTTGCCATCGGGAGTTATCAGGGCTTTTGGCGGTTATTTATCAGATAAATTTGGTGCCAGAAAAATCATGTATTGGGTTCTAAGTTCATCCGTAATTTTAAGTGCATTATTAATGATTCCCAAAATGGAAATTACAACAACAGGGCCTGGTGTTTTAGCAACTAAAAAAGGAACCATAACTTCTGTCTCAAATGAAAATATTAAAATTGGAGACACTGAATTTCCTGTTGCACAAAAGAAAGAAAGTACAAATGAAAATGCTATTTTTCCAACCAAAACTTCATGGCAACAAGTTGTTGTGAGTCAAAATCAAACCGTAAAGAAAAAAGAACTTCTCGCCAAAGGTATCACCGTAATTAAATTTGATGCTAATATGTGGGTTTTCCTTGTTCTTGTAATCCTAATAGGTATTTCATGGGGAATAGGCAAAGCAGCAGTTTACAAACATATTCCGGAGTATTTCCCTCAGGATGTGGGCGTTGTAGGCGGAATGGTTGGAATGATTGGAGGACTGGGCGGCTTTTTTGGACCAATTATTTTTAGCTACCTGCTTACTTCAACCGGAATCTGGTCGAGTTCTTGGATATTTATCTTAGTTTTTTCTCTAATTTGTTTAATATGGATGCATTATACAATTACGAAAATCATGAATGAAAAACAACCAATATTATCAAAAGTAATTGATAGACAATAAATTAAAAAAGAAACAATAAAATGAATAAATTTGTATGACTTTTATCACAAAATAAACCCTGACAATCTTTTACATTTGCCCCGTATTTAAAAATTCAGTTATGAAAAAACTAAGAATAATCATCCTAATAATATTAGGAACAATTAGTGCAGATGTACAGGCACAGGAGTTAGATGTGAACTTACAAATTAGACCTCGTTTTGAATACCGAAACGGATATAAAACACTTTTACCGGAAGGTCAGGAAGGAACTTCTCAGATTTCGCAACGATCAAGATTAAATTTCAATTATAAGCAGGATGAATTTACGGTAAAACTGACTTTGCAAAATACCAGAACCTGGGGAGATGTTGCTACTACAACAACTGCAGATAAAAATGGTGTTGCTGTTTTTGAAGCCTGGGCACAATATGATATTACCAAAAAATGGAGCGCAAGAATGGGGCGTCAGGTATTATCTTATGATAACCAACGTATAATGGGCGAAATGGACTGGGCACAACAAGGACAAAGCCATGATGCATTAACGGTATCTTTTCATCCGGAAAACCACCAGTTAGATTTAGGAGTTGCATATAATTCTGATGCTGAAAATGTTAAACAAACGCCATATACAGTAGCCAATTACAAAACAATGCAATATGCCTGGTACCACACTACTTTTGACAAATTAGGAGCAAGTTTATTATTATTGAATATTGGTTATGAATATGCCGCAACTCCTACTAAATTATTAATAGATTACAAACAAACCTTTGGGACTTACTTAACTTATAAAACTGCAAAAATTGACAGTAATTTAAGTTTCTACGGTCAAACCGGGAAAAGCACAGATCTAAAAGTAAGCGCATGGAATGCTGCAGCCAATTTTGGGTACCAAATATCTGAATCTTTTAAAGCTGGTTTAGGATACGAATTTCTATCAGGAAAAGATACAAACGACGGAAGTACTGTTATTAAATCATTCAATCCAATTTTTGGAACCAACCATGCATTTAATGGTTATATGGATTATTTTTATGTAGGTAATCATTTAAACAATGTTGGTTTGCAGGATGCTTTCTTAAAATTGAATTACAATGTAAACAAATGGCAATTTGCATTAATGCCGCATATATTTTTATCTGCTGCTGATGTAGTTACTCCAGTAAATGAAAAACTTGATTCTTATTTAGGAACTGAAATTGACTTTACTGCGGGCTTTAATTTCAAGAAAGAAATTACATTAACAGGAGGATATTCACAAATGTTCGGATCTAAAACTTTAGAATTCATAAAAGCCGGAGACGCAGGGCATACCAACAATTGGGCATGGCTGATGATTTCTGTAAATCCAAGAATTTTTAGCTGGAAAAAATAGTTTTTCTGCAAAATTAAGTCCTATATTTTACCCTTTTCCCATTTCGGAAAAAGGGTATTTTTTTTGCCTTTCCAAAAAATTGTTATGTGTTTTAATTAGTTATATTTGAATCGAATACGAATCCCAAATTCTATCCTACATGAAACAATTTTTAAAACTATCAATGTTAACTTTCATTGTAACACAAACTGGTATTGCTCAAAAATACAATGATGCATTAATTTCAAAAGATTCAGAAATAAATTTTGCAAAAACACAAAAAAGAGGAATCAAAAAAAACAACATTATTTACTATGTTGAAAATGACTTACAAACTATATCTGCCTACAAAAGAAGCAAATTGAAATGGCAAACCAATGTAATTTCTGTTTGTGGAGAACCAAAACGTGGAAATCCTGAAATAAGATATGTAGGATATAATGCCAACAAACTACTTATAGTTATGGGAAAACATAATTTTGCAGAAATTGACATTAATAGTGGTGTAACAAAACTTGTTGGTTAAGATTAAAAGTAGAAAGCGATATTTTATTTAAATTCGCATATACATTTAATCTAATGAAACTCATAACCTGGAATTGCAACATGGCATTCAGAAAAAAGGCAGGATTTATTCTGGCTTATAATCCTGATATTGCCGTAATTTCAGAATGTGAAAATCCCGAAAAACTGAAATTTGCAAGCGATACAAAATTACCAACCGATATACTTTGGTATGGTACAAATCCGCATAAAGGGCTTGGGGTTTTCTCTTATAGTGATTATCGGTTTCAATTATTGGATTGCCATAATCCGCAATTCAAAAACATTCTGCCAATCGCTGTTACTGGCGGAAAAGTTGATTTTACCTTATTTGCAATCTGGGCAAATAATCCCGAAGATAAAGATGGACAATATGTAACTCAGGTTTGGAAAGCAATTCATTATTACGAAGATTTAATCAAAGAAAATAAAACTATTTTAATTGGCGATTTCAACAGCAATACTATTTGGGACAGACCAAGAAGAGAAGGAAATCATACTACAGTTGTAAATAAACTGGGATCTAAAAAAATCCTGAGTACTTACCATCAATATTACAATCAAATACAGGGCAAAGAAGAACATCCAACTTTGTATCTTTATCGACACGAAAACAAACCGTATCATCTTGATTATTGCTTTGCTTCAAACGATTTTATCGAAACTTTAGAAAGCGTTGAAGTTGGAACTTATCAGGATTGGACAATGCTGAGTGATCACAAACCTTTAATAATTAATTTCAATATATAAAAATGAACAACTGGACTCAAAGATGGGATGAACGCTACAGCAATGAAGAATTTGCCTATGGTGAAGAACCTAACAATTTCTTTAAAGAACAAATAGAAAAACTAAATACAGGAACTATCCTGTTTCCTGCCGAAGGCGAAGGTAGAAATGCCGTTTATGCCGCAAAATTAGACTGGAAAGTTGCTGCTTTTGATATTAGCGAAGAAGGAAAAAACAAAGCTTTAAAATTAGCCGCAACAAATAATGTTTCGATAGATTATCAGGTTGGCGAATTGGAAACTTTAAATTATCAAGCTGAACAATTTGATGCTATTGCATTGATTTACGCACACTTTCCTGCTGAAATAAAATCTTCAATCCATAAAACGCTTGACAAATATTTACGCCAAAACGGGATTATAATTTTTGAAGCTTTCAGCAAAAAACATCTGGAATATCTTGCAATAAACGATAAAGTTGGCGGACCAAAAGATATTGAATCTTTATTTTCCATTGAGGAAATAAAAGCTGATTTCCCAAACTACGAAATCATTCAATTAGAAGAAACAGAAATTGAACTGAACGAAGGTTTGTTCCATAACGGAAAAGGTTCTGTTATTCGATTTGTTGGAAAGAAAAAGTAAATCATAATGTTGAGACGCAAAAATTTGCGTCTCAACAGAACATCTCAATTAAATTCTCTTTAATTTTTATACTTCATTCCCATATCTTCGATAGAGAATTTGTCTGTCAATAAATGCAATAATTTATCTCTCAAAGCAATATATTCAGGCATTTTTACGATTTCTATTTTATTTCTCGGCCTTGGTAAATGCACTTCAACAATTTCTCTGATGGTTGATGCCGGACCATTATTCAACACCACAATTCTATCCGATAAAAACAACGCTTCTTCGATATCATGCGTGATCATTACGATCGTTTTTTCCCTGTTGTCTAAGTTCCACAATTTTAAAACTTCCAACTGCATCGATCCTTTTGTTAAGGCATCTAAAGCCCCGAAAGGCTCATCCAAAAGCAATACTCCCGGATTGATTGCAAAAGCCCTCGCAATAGCAACACGTTGTTTCATACCGCCCGAAAGTTGTCCGGGTAATTTGTCTTTATGTTCAAATAAATTGACCATTTTTAGGTTCTGAATCACAATTTCGTGTTTCTCTTTTTTAGAGCAATTCATAACCGAATCAACAGCCTGAAAAATATTCTGTTCTACTGTTAACCATGGTAAAAGGGAATAATTCTGAAAAACGATTCCGCGATCCGGTCCCGGCCCTTTTATTTTTTGACTGGCTAATTCGACAGAACCGCCAGTTGGTGTCAACATGCCGCCAATAGCATTCATAATCGTTGATTTTCCACAACCCGAATGCCCAATTATAGAAATGATTTCTCCTTTTTGAATGGATAAATTAATATCACGAACAGCAATATATTTCCCTTTTGGAGTTGGAAATGATATCTCTAAATTTTTGATTTCTAAATAACTCATGAGTTTATAATTTTAGTCCCGAAGCCTCGGGATTGATTTTAGATTTTTGAAGGTTTCAAGTTTCAAGTTTCAGGTTGCCTACCTTTGTCCCTTTGAACCTTTGCTACTTTGAACCTCTGACTAAGCTTTGTAAGAAACTTTATTTTCTATAAACGTGAAGAATTTATCGAATATCAAACCCACTATTCCAATAATGATGATGGCTGAAATTACTTTTTCTAAACTTAAGGCGTTCCAACTGTCCCAAACGAAGAAACCAATTCCGGCTCCGCCAGAAAGCATTTCTCCGGCAACAATAACCAGCCATGCAACGCTGATGCTTAAACGTAATCCCGTAATAATGTGGGGCAAACTAAACGGAATTAAAATTTTGGTCAGGTAACGCATTTTAGAAAAACCAAAAGCCTTTGCTACATTTTTATGATCTTGTGGAATAGAGGCGATCCCGAAAGAAGTATTGATTAAAGTCGACCATAACGACGTAATGAAAACGATAAATATAGTCGCCAAACCAGTGTCTTTAAAAACGACCAATCCGATAGGAAACCATGCCAAAGGCGAAACAGGTTTCAAAAGCTGTACAATTGGATACATAATTTGCTTACAAATCGTGCTCGCTCCCATCAAAATCCCAATTGGAATTGCTACTAACGAACCTAATAAAAAGCCCAATAAAACGGTTTTTATTGAATTGAATAACTGCAACCCGATTCCTTTATCATTTGGTCCGTAATCATAAAACGGATCGCTTAACATTTCTTTCAAAACGGTAAAAGTAGCCAGAGGTCCCGGAAGTGCATCTTTAGTGTAAAGACTCAATAAACTCCAAAAACCAATAAATAAGGCAATTCCGATTCCTGCAAATGCAGTTGATTTTAGTTTAATTAAAACTGAATTTAAAATCAATTTTAATTTCTCATTTCTTCCGTTATCAATTGCGGTATTTTCCATCAAAACTTCTGTTTGATCCGCAATGTCGTTTAGCGTTAATGTATCTTTATTAGACATGATATTCTGATTTAAATTTGACAATTCTGTTAAGGATTTTCGCCACGAATTCACGAATTTATTGTAGCACTGAATAGAAAAATTAATTCGTGAATTCGTGGCGGAAAAAAATTATTTTTTAACCACTTTTAAATATGCCGCCGGATTTGAAGGATCAAAAACCGTTTTATCCATTGTTAACGAGAAAGGCTTCATATCGTCATTTGGTACTTTTACTTTCATGCTTTTGGCCACTTCTTCGTATAAATCCTGTAAAATCAATTTATCTGCGATTGCTTTATAATTTGGTGCTTCTTTTAAGTATCCAAATCGAACATATTGCGCCATGGCCCAAATCGCGTAAGATTTTCTAGGATAATTCACCAGACCACCTTTGTAAAACAACATATAATCTTTGGCATAAACTTCCGTTCCCTGATTGCAACCCAAATCGTAATTTCCAATTAATCTATTTTCAATAACATCTGCAGGAGCATTTACATAAGGCGCTTTTCCAATTATTGCAGCCGCTTTTTTACGATTTGCCGGATTATCTAACCAAATACAGGCTTCTAAAACTGCTTTCATCACTTTTACAAGATCAGTTCTTCTTTTTTCGCTAAATTCTTTGTTCACAACCAAAGCTTTTTCAGGATGATCTTTCCAAATATCTTGTGAAGCAACTTGTGTAAAACCAATTCCTTGTTTAACCGCAACACCGCCCCAAGGCTCTCCAACACAATAACCATCCATATTCCCCACTTTCATATTCGCTACCATTTGTGGAGGCGGAATTGTAATAATTTTAGATGTTTTTTGACTTACACCTGCAATGGCCATCCAGTTTCTTAGCCATAAATCATGTGTTCCTCCAGGGAAAGTCATCGCAAAAGTCACTTCTTTTTCTGCCTTAAGTTTAGCCGCCACAACAGGCGCAATTTTATTCATTTGTTTGAAACCTACTTTGCCACAAAAATCATTAGAAAGTGTAATCGCCTGACCGTTCACATTCAGCATCATGGCGATTTTCATTTCAGAACCTGCTTTCCCTCCTACCCCTGTGTAAACCGAAAACGGCATTGAATACAGACAGTGCGCTCCGTCTAATTCACCGGTTAAAATTTTATCACGAACATTCGCCCATGAAGATTCTTTGGTTACCACGACTTCAACTCCGTATTTTTTAAACAATCCTAATTCTTTTGCCATTACGATTGGAGAGCAATCTGTTAATGGAATAAATCCAAGTTTTACAGGATCATTTTGCGCTGAAACTTCTAAAAAAGAAAAAGCCAAAACGAGTATTAATGTCAGTAACATTCTTTTGAAAACTTCTGTTGTAATTATCTGTGTTTTTTTCATTTTTAAGAAATTTAAAAGTTATTTGTTTTATTTTTTAGCTAAAAAATTGGGTTTGATATTTAGCATTACATAAGCAAATTGTGGGTTTAAATCAGCATTCGCAACATTTTTAACCGCTGCAGAAGCCATAGAATTTGTAGCTTTCATGAAAGAATAACCTGCTTCAATATTGACGATTTTAGTCAGGTTGTATTTTACCAGCAAATCAAGTTCAGTTCCCAAATAGGAGTTTAGTTTTCCGCCTGCACCATTAGATAAAGTATTTGCCGACTCAAAACCGTGAATATCCAATGCAAAACTTAGATTGTCTTTGACATTATATTTTATTTTGAAGAAGTAATCCAGTAAACCTTGTTTTCCAAAACCGTTTGCAGCATAAAAATAATCCATGCTTCCCCAGAATTTATGAGGCGTTCCGTAAAGCGGATCAAATCGATTGTCTTTTGAATCGGCTGTAACAGTTTTGGTTCCGTCATCTCCAGATAAAAAATCAACTCCGGGACCAATAAACAATTTTCTTCCTACTTGCAAGGTTGATGTAATCGAAAATAAATTAGCGTTTAATGATCTTCCATCTTTGTTTTTTCCTCCCTGATAGTAATAACTTCCTGTCAAATTTAATTTTCGGGTTACATTGGTATTGAAATAAATTCCGGTTGTGTTTCTGCTCCAAACTCCGGTTCCGTTTACTTTTGTAGTTACCGCTGGTATTCCTGCAGTCACTAAAGTATATTTATTGAAATCATCCTTGAAAAATAAAAAAGACAAGTCGCCAAAGAAGAATTTTCTGCCCACATAAGCATATTGAAACGATTTGTACATGGTGCCAATTCCGTTAGTTCCTGCGCCATAAGCTGGATTTGTACCATTATAAATTGTTCCTGTATTATTTTCTTTATTCTGATTAAAAGCAGCTCCAACATCTGCAATCCAGCCTTTATTGGCAAACTTAAAAACGATCGCATCATGACGCCTTCCTTGTTGTAACCAATCTAAACTTCCCAAGACCTTTTGATCATCATAAGAAATTTCCTGACGTCCTGCTTTTATAGACAAATTCTGAATCGTACTTACTGTATCATTCAAAAAAATCTCGGCCCAGGCTTCGTGCAGTAAAATTCCGTTATTTGCTTCTGTTGTCGTTCTGTTAATAGAAGAAGCATCTTGCCCCCAAACGCGAACGTCTTGCAGCGCTGTAAAAATTTTAAATCTATATCCAGAATATCCGGCATTTAATCTTGTTCTCTGACTTGTAAATAAAGCTGCTTTATCGCCTTCTTGTTGTAACGTTCCTTGTCCGGCACGCATTTCAACACGGTCTCTTAACTGACCTGTAAATGTAAATTGCGCTTTTGCTTCATAGCTTCCTAAGATTGTAAGTACAAAACCTAATAGAATAGATCTTGAAAGTTTTGATGTAAAAATAGCGTTGTGGTTTTTTAATATTTGATTGGTTAATTTGCTCATAATAATTTGGTTTGATTTGTATCAAGCAAATTTATATACGTATAAATACTTAAGTACAATACTTATACCATATCAAAACATTTTTTTTAACCCATAAAAAGCGTTTTAAAGTCAATTTGTTTTCTGCGTTTTCGCATGAAGCTAAGGCGAATGTCAGTAAAATAAGGGATTTTAGTTATTACGTAGTTCAACTTAATTAGATAATGTGTCAATTTGAAAATTAGATAATTGTTGGGATGGATGTAAAAAGAGGATAGAGCAACGATGAATGCAGAATGTAATTTAGAGTTGAGATTGATAACCCTGGATGATAAAACATAGACAGCGGTTTTAACCGTTGGGAGCAAGAAACGCTAAACGATACGTCTCCCGAGGTTGAAACCTCGGGCTATATTTGAAAAAACGAATTAATAAACATGGCCAACGGTTTTAGCCGTTGAGAGCATTGAAACGCTAAACGATACGTCTCCCGAGGTTGAAACCTCGGGCTATATTTGAAAAAACGAATTAATAAACATGACCAACGGTTTTAACCGGAATAGATCAAAACCTGAAACTTTTCCCCTCCTAAAAGTACTTATGTTCCATGATTTCTGATTGAAGTTTTGGAATGGCGAGGATGCCTATTCTCTTGCCGACTGTTTTTATTAGTGACTCTTTTTTTAGGCTTGAAAGCACACGAATAACTTGTTCCTCAGTAGTTCCGGCGAAATCGGCAATTTCTTTTCGTGACAGTTCGATGTCAATTAGACCGTTTATTTGTCCAAATTTTCGGTGAATGTACAGTAACAAATCGATTACGCGCTCGCGTACATTCATATGGGCGATTTTGCGGATATTGTTTTCGCTTTTATTAAGTTCATCGGCATAAAACAACATTAAGGCATACGTAAATTCAGGAACGCTCTGAAGAATTTCCATCATGGTTTCATTGCTGAAATTACATAAAACTGTATCTTCAAGAGCATAAGCACCAATCAGATAGCGTTTACTTGTTCCGAAACCACGAAAACCAATTGTATCTCCGTTTTTAGTAAGACGAACAATTTGTTCACGGCCGTTAATTCCGGTTTTAACCGTTTTTACTTTTCCTTTACAAATAAAATAAAGCCCCTGAATTGGAGCACCTTCAATGATAAACTGCTGCGTTTTTTTGCAAACAAAACTATGTTTCTTCTGAACATATTGTTTCATTTGCTCCAGATGCAGGTGTTTTTTTATAAAACAGTTTTCGTTGGCGCAGGAATAACAAATGGGCTGCTCTTCTTTCATAAGTCCTAAATTTTAATCGATTTAAAAACTAATTTGTTGTTCCTCATTTATTTTCATCAAAAATATAAAAATAATTTCAAAAAAATACGTATTTATACGTAAAAATACTTATTTTTGTCTAAGTCAAATACGTGAGGCATTTACGACTGGGCATAATTACTATAGTTGTATTTAAAAAAGAAGCTGTAATGCAAAATACCAAAATCAAAACTACCTGTTCATATTGTGGCGTCGGCTGCGGCATTATCGTTACCAACGATGCTAAAAATGGCGTGATGGTAACGGGCGATAAAGATCATCCTGTTAACAAAGGAATGTTATGTTCGAAAGGAATGAATTTGCATTATGTAGTTAATGATACTTCAGATAGAATTTTATATCCCGAAATGCGCGGTAGTAAATCTTATCCACTGGAACGCGTAACTTGGGATACAGCTCTTGATCGCGCCGCTGCCGTTTTTACTTCAATTATCAAAAAACATGGTCCTGACAGCGTTGGTTTTTATATTTCAGGGCAATGTTTAACCGAAGAATATTATCTGGTAAACAAACTAGTAAAAGGATTTCTAAAAACCAATAATATCGATACCAATTCCAGACTTTGTATGAGTTCGGCAGTTGTGGGTTATAAAAAAACTTTCGGAGAAGATTCTGTTCCAATTGCTTATGATGATATTGAATTGGCAGATACTTTCCTGATTACCGGCGCAAATCCCGCTTGGTGCCATCCTATTTTATTTCGAAGAATAGAAAAACACAAAGAGAAAAATCCGAAAATAAAAATCATAGTAATTGATCCGAGGCGAACCGATACAGCGGCTTTCGCCGATTTGCATTTACAGATTATTCCCGGATCTGATATTATCTTGTATCATGCTATCGCGAGACGCATTATCGAAAAAGGACACGTTGATCATGATTTTGTAAAAAATAATGCCGAAAATTTCAAACAATATAAAGATTTAGTTTTAGGCACTTCGTTAGAAAAAGCTTCAAAACTTTGCGGAATTTCTGTAAACGACATCAAACTTGCCGCAGATATTATTGGCAAAGCAAAAGGATTTATTTCGCTTTGGGCAATGGGATTGAATCAAAGTGCCGTTGGCGTTGATAAAAATACGGCTTTACTAAACTTATCATTATTAACAGGGCAAGTTGGTAAACCGGGTTCCGGACCATTTTCTTTAACCGGACAACCCAATGCAATGGGCGGACGAGAAGTTGGCGGAATGGCTACACTTTTGGCTGCGCACAAAGACATTGCAAATCCGGAACATCGTAAGGAAGTGGCCGATTTTTGGGGCGTTGATGAAATCTCAGACAAACCGGGCTTAACTGCAACAGAAATGTTTGAAGCATTGGAATCTGGAAAAATGAAAGCCGTTTGGATTATCTGCACCAATCCGTTAGTAAGTCTGCCGGATTCACGCCGAATCGAAAAAGCGTTACAAAATGCCAAATTTGTAGTAGTTCAGGATATTTCGCATAATGCAGATACTTCAAAATATGCCGATTTATTATTACCCGCTGCAGGCTGGTTAGAAAAAGAAGGTACAATGACCAATTCTGAACGTCGAATTTCCTATTTACCAAAAGGAATAAACGCTCCCGGAGAAGCTCTTCCGGATATTGAGATTTTAATTCGATTTGCTAAAAAAATGAATTTCAACGGTTTCAATTTTAATAGCGCCGAGGAAATTTACAAAGAACATTGTGCATTAACAAAAAACACCAATATTGATATTTCATTTTTAAATTACCATCGTTTAAAAACCGAAGGTACTTTTCAATGGCCCGTTCCAGATTACGGGCATCCGGGAACTCCCCGCCTTTTTACAGACAAAAAGTTCTATACGCCATCGCAAAAAGCAATTTTCAATTTACCAACAGTGATTGAAAATACTTCAGAACAGCCAAGTCCGCAATATCCATTTATTCTCACAACAGGCCGCGTTCGCGATCAATGGCATACGATGACAAAAACCGGAAAAGTATCGCGATTAATGACGCATACACCAAGTCCCGTTTTAGAAATAAATCCAATCGATGCGTATAAAAACGACATTAAAAATGGTGATATTGTTACCGTTTCGAGTAAAAACGGAGAGGTTCGGGTAAAGGCAAAAGTCACGGATACTATAAAAGAAAAAGTAGTTTTTCTGCCAATGCATTGGGGAAAACAACTCGAAAATGATTTAAACAGAACCAATAATCTAACCAATACGGTTGTCGATCCGGTTTCAAAAGAACCTGATTTTAAATATACTACAGTTGCAATTACCAAATATGTAAAGCCTTTTCAAAAAATTGTTATCGTAGGCGCAGGAGCTGCTTCTTTTCGATTTATTCAAAACTATCGTGAATTCAATTCTACCGACGAAATTATTGTTTTTTCAAATGAAGTAAATCCGTTTTACAATCGCGTATTACTTCCTGAATATATGACGGGCGAATTTACCTGGGAACAACTTTTAAAAGTAAAAGACGGAGAAGCTTTAAACAAGCTAAAAATTACCATGAATGCCGGAGTAGCGATTGATAAAATAAATGCAAATGATAAAACGGTTTTAGATAATCTGGGCAATCTGCATACTTTTGATTCATTGATTATGGCGACCGGAAGCCGTCCTTTTGTACCAGAAAATGCCCAGCTTCATTTACCCGGCAGATTTACCGTGAGACGAAAAGAAGATGCCGATCGTTTAAAAAAATACCTGGATAATACCAATTTACCTACCGAAGAGCAACATGTTGTTATCATTGGCGGTGGTTTACTGGGATTAGAATTGGCAGCTGCCTTAAAACATAAAAAGGTAAAAATTACTATTATACAAAGAGCTTCACGTTTGATGGAACGTCAATTAGACCGAATTTCGAGTAAATTACTGGCAGAAGAAGTTCAGCTTCGTGATATACAAATTTACTTTGATAATGAAGTTAGTACTGTTTTTGAAACTGAGAATGACAATGAAATAGAAATTGCTTTAAAAAGTGGAAGAATTATCACAGCAAATGCGATTGTGTATACTATCGGAACAATTCCAAACATCGAAATTGCCCGCGAAACAGGTTTGATTTGTGGTCGCGGTGTAAAGGTAAATCAATATCTACAATCGTCGAACCCAGATATTTTTGCTATTGGCGAAATAGCTGAATTTGATAATAAATTATTCGGAATCACTTCTGCCGCCGAAGAACAGGCTGATATTTTAGCCAACTTTTTGGCTGGCGATATTAGCAGTTATTACAAAGGTTCGATTCTTATGAATATTTTAAAATTAGAAGATATAAACCTGTGCAGCATTGGCGATATCGAAATTCCCGAAAATGATGATTCATACGAAGAAATTATTTTTGCCGATTTAAAAAAACGCTATTACAAAAAATGTATTGTAAAAGATGATTTGCTTGTTGGCGCGATTTTAATGGGCGACAAAAATGAGTTTGCCGAATTTAAAACGATGATTGAAAGCAAAATCGAATTATCAGACAAGCGAAATTCATTATTGAGAGGAAGTTCAAACGCAAAACCTGTTTTAGGAAAATTAGTTTGTTCCTGCAGTCAGGTTGGAGCCGGAAATATTGAAGAAACTATTAAAAGTGGTGTTAACAATTTTACCGATTTATGTAAAAATACTGGTGCAGGATTAGGCTGCGGAAGTTGTAAGACGGAGGTTAAAGAGATACTCGCAAAGTGTAAAGTTTAAAAAATGTTTCAAGTTTTTTTTAGTTTCATGTTTCAAGTTTCAAGTTGCCGTTCTGTGTGTCATTTCGACGGAGGAGAAATCTCCACGAGAAGCTCGACAAAGATTGGATTCTCGTTGCGGAGTTACTTGCGGAGATTTCTCCTCCGTCGAAATGACAATACTTTGTCGACTTAAAGATTATTGACAATCCAAAAACCTGAAACTAAAAAAACCTGAAACCTGAAACTAAAAAAACTAAAAGAATGGAATTGACAAGACTTATAGTAAAAGGAGGCGTTATTTCGCCGGGAGAATTGCGGGAAGTGGTTAATATTGCTATGGATCAGGGTTTAGATTCGATTTCCTTCGGTTCCCGACAAGATATTATTTTCCCGAAAGGGTTAAAATCTTCAGATAAAGAAAAATTGGGTAAGCATCATTTTGTTTTTCCCGATCAAACAAGCGGTAATAATATTGTTTCTTCCTATGTTTCTACTGATATATTCAGGAATACAAACTGGCTTACCGGCAATATGTTTTTATATATTTTAGAACAATTTAAGGAACAGCCCAAATTAAAAGTAAACATCACAGATCCTAAACAACAGCTGGTTCCGTTGTTCACCGGTCATCTTAATTTTATTGCTTCAGAGCATGAAGATTATTGGTTTTTATATATTCGTTTACCAAAATGGGAACGCATGGAAGTTTATCCCGTATTGATTTACAGTTGGGATATTGCAAAATTCTATTATGAAATCGAGAAAATCGTAAGCGAAGAATCATACGGAATTGATATGATTTTTAGTTTGGTTAGTGAAATTTTAGACACCAACAACAGAACAATTGACAAACCTTTAAATGTTCCGTTTTATCCTTTTCCGTATTATGAAGGCATGAACCGAATGGGAATTGATCAATATTGGCTGGGTTTATATTGGAGAAATAATTTATACGATCTGGATTTCCTGAAAGAAATGTGTGATTTGTGTTTTGACTGCAAAATTGGAAAAATCTGCATCACGCCCTGGAAATCATTTATTATAAAAGGAATTCCGAAAGACCGAAAACTGGAATGGGAAAAATTCCTGGGTAAAAAAGGAATTAATGTTCGTCATTCTTTACTGGAACTGAACTGGCACTTGCCTGTTGCCATGGAATGGGCTTTGAATCTTAAAACATTTTTAGTTCGTACGTTAGATCAATTTGATATTAGTACTTATGGATTAACCTTTGGAATATCAGAATACAATCGCGATGGCCATTATTTTACTTCGGTTGTAGTCGAAAAAAATGATTTGCCAAAAGATTTAGAATCCATAAAAATCAGAGATACTTATAATGTTTTGTTTGCAAAGAATTTCGATCCAAATACCAGAGAATATATCGTGCATTCTCAAGATATTGACAAACTTGAATTGCCCACAATTTTAATTGAATTGAGCCGAAAATATTTCGATGAACTCGGAAATTCTACTTCTGAAATAGCCGAAAATCCTCAGAAAAAGGAGAAAGCACAATTGGATATTTATCAGTGCCAGGAATGCCTAACACTTTATAAATCAGAATACGGAGACGAAAGCCAAAATATTCCAAAAGGCATTTTATTTACTGATTTGCCAGAAAGCTATTGCTGCTCACTTTGTGAAGCTCCAAAGAGTAATTTCAGGATTTTAGAAATTGTAGAAAATTAAAGGCAAGATCTTTAACTAAAGCAATTATAATAAACGACTTATAAAAATCTTAACATTCTTGTATTTAATTATTGCTTAAATTTAACTAGCTAAGAATTTATCTTTTGATGAATAACAACTTCATTTATCTTAGTGAAATCAATTTACTCAACTAAAAATACCATTATGATAAAAAGAACACCAAGAACATCAGCCGTAAAAAACACAGATATTCCTGCCGAAGAACCAATAGCGCCAATTACAGAAAGCATTCCGGAAACGGATAAACCTCTTATAAAAACACCTGTTAAGAGAGCGCCGAGAACCGCAACAAAAGCACCTGCAACAACAGCAAAAACACCTGTAAAACCAGCTTCTGCAAATACTCCAAAAGCAATTATAAAAAGAACGACGGGATCAACTGCAAAGACAGGAACAATAACTCCTGAAATTATAGAAATCTCTACGATTGATAAAAAAACTGACGAACAGCAGCCAATAGAAAATCAAGAAGTAACCGTTTTTAAGAGTATAAAAGATAAGTTGAAAGATGCTAAAAACAAGCAAAAAGAGAAAAAAGAGAAAGCAAAAAGAAGAGAAAAAGAGATTAAAGCAGTTATAAAAAAGCTGGAAAAAGAAAAGAAAGCAAAGCTAAAAGCTGAAACTAAAAAGAAAGAAAAAGCAAAAAAAGAGAAAGAAAAAGCTAAGGCGAAACTAAAAAAGCTTGCAAAAAAGAAAGATAGTAAAGCGAAATCGAAGAAGAAAAAATAAGAATAGAAAGGTTTGACTTTATATGGAGTTGAGCCTTTTTTTGTTTTAAACGTCTAATTTGTCATTTCGGGGAACGAGAAATCACACAAGAAGCTTCGCAATCAAAATCGCCAATCTTTGTAGAGTTACGAGTTACGAGTGTGATTTCTCGTTCCTCGAAATGACAATGCACTCGCGAAGTCGAAGGAATCATCCCCCAATTGCAATCATACTGCGATTATCAAAATGCAAAGAAGGATCATCCATTTCTTCAATCGTAACCATCCCGGCTCTGACTTTCTTTTTATTTTTAATCGATACGGAAATTAAGTTTTCGATAGATTCACCGTTTCTAAAAGGTGTCAGCAAATCAGTTTCTGAATTAGAAAAAAGACAATTTTTAATTTTCCCGTTTGCCGTAAGGCGGATTCTGTTGCAGCCATCACAAAACGGATTTGTAATAGAACTTATAATTCCGAAATCACCCAGAAAACCTTTTATTCTGTATGTTCTCGCTGTAAAGTTTTTTTCGTCTTCTAATTTCTGAATTTCTTCAGATAAAAAAACACTTTCTACCTGAGATAAAATCTCATTTTGAGAAACCATTTTACTTCTGTCCCACTCGTTTCCGGCAAAAGGCATAAATTCTATAAACCGAATTGATATTGGTAAAAACTGGGTTAATTTAATAAAATCTATAATTTCATTATCATTAAAACCTTTCATTAAAACTACATTAACTTTTACCGTAAAATCATGATTTAAAAGCAAATGCAAATTACTAATTACTTTTTCAAACTGATCTCTAAGTGTTACAGAATGAAATTTTGATGGAACCAAAGTATCCAGACTCAAATTGATCTTTTTGATGTTAGCCTGCTTTAAAGCGTCAATATGGCGATCAATTAAGATTCCGTTTGTGGTAATCGAAAGCGACGTTTTTAAAGTTGATAATTTCGAAATAATCTCCGGAAAATCTTTTCTTAACAAAGGTTCACCGCCAGTTAATCTGATTTTATCAACACCATTTTCTACGAAAGTCTGGGCTAAAGCAAAAATCTCTTCGGCAGTCATTAAACTGGCTTTTGGAGACAATGCGATCCCATCAGCAGGCATGCAATACGTACAACGCAAATTGCATTTCTCCAGCAACGAAATACGCAAATAATTGTGTTTTCGCCCAAAATCATCCGTTAAAATGGCTTTAGAGGGTGTCATGATTTTTTCCTTTTAAAATATGAAAAACGTGCATTACATGCGGAAAAACAGAGTCCATTGATTCTCTGGCTCCGTTTGTTGATCCCGGCAAAGCCAAAACCAAACTTTTTCCTAATGTTCCTGCAACTGTTCTTGATAACATTGCGTATGGCATTCTTTGTTGTCCGTAATCGCGAATTGCTTCTTCAATTCCCGGAATTCTGCTTTCCAGTAATGGCGACAATGCTTCGGGAGTTACGTCTCTTGGTGATAATCCGGTTCCTCCGGTAAAAATCACTAACTGATTTTCTTCGGCGAAAGCCTTTGTTCTTTCCTGAATAATATCAATTTCATCAGGAATAATTTCATAATGTGTTGTCTCAACTCCGTAAGAAGTTAATTTTTCAACAATAATTTTTCCGGAACGATCTTCTTTTTCGCCGGCAAAAATCGAATCGGAACAAACAAAAACTGCCGCTTTTATTGCGTTTGGAAATTTATTTTTAAAAGAAGATTTTCCGCCTTCTTTATTCACTAATTTGATAGTCGAAATTTCAATCTCTTTATCAATTGGTTTCAACATATCGTACATCGTCAGCGCCACAATAGACGCGCCGTGCATCGCCTCGACCTCAACTCCGGTTTTGTAAACGGTTTTTACATTGAAGATAATCTGAATTGTTAAACCTTCAATTTTATATGCTACCGAAGTAAATTCGATTGGAATCGGGTGACAATCCGGAATCGACAAATGCGTGTTTTTTACAGCAAATAATCCTGCTGTTTTTGCCATTTCCAGCACATTTCCTTTCGGAACCAAATTATTCACCACAGCATCAATTGTTTCCTGTTTGCTAACTTTTACAATTGCTGTGGCTGTTGCAGCTCTTAACGTGCTTATTTTATGCGTAATATCTACCATTATATTTTGTTAGGTATTTTGTTTCCAGGTGAATGTATCGTTTTCAAACATTTCTTTACCAAAAATGGGCACATCGGTTTTTATCCAGTTTACAATAGCTTCCGTCGCTTCATAAACCTGTTTGCGTCGCGTTGCCGAAACAAAAACGAATAAACAAATTTCGCCCGCTTTTACCACACCTAAACTGTGATAAATATGCATACAGGTCAAATCGAATTTCGCAAATGCCTTTTCTCGAATCGCGTGTAAAGCTTCATTAGCCATATCGGTATAAGCCGAATAATCGATCGCTACAACGGTATTGTCGTGAATCACATCGGCACGAACCTGACCCAGAAAAATATTGTGCGCACCAATGGTATGTTTCGATTGATGTTTTGCGATAGATTCTGCTATAAATTCAGGAGCAATTGGTCCTTCTACAAATACATTTTTACTCATTTTTTTTTATTTTTTTGCCACTGATTATTATAAAATAGATTGCGAGTTGGCCCACAGATTTACACAGATTTTAACTGATTTTTTTTAAGACCCGAGCGATATCGAACAGGCAAAGCAATTACACGAATTTAAAATTAAAAATCTGTGTTCAATCTGTTTAATCCGTTGAATCTGTGTGCTATCCTTTATAAGCTTAGTTTCTCTTCTTTCAATAATTGTTTCATTGCTAAAGCTCCTCCGGCAATACTTTTTACATTTTTGAATTCTTTTTTCTGAAGCAATTCAACTGCTATTTTACTTCTGATTCCGGATTGGCAATAAACATAAATCGTTTGATTTTTATCCAGTTTTTTAAATTCGTTTTCTAAATTCATTAACGGAATCCGTATACCATTTTTGAAATTAATTTTCGGAACCTCATCTTCATTTCTAACATCCAGAAAAAGAACTTCGTGATTATCAATTTCATTTAAAATTGCTGACGCAGAAATTTCTTCAACCTGATTTTCAACTTCTTTATACTTTTCTTCAAAAGCTTCTTTATTCATTGCAAAATTTGTGCTCTTTTCAAAGTCATACTTTTGTTGATCGTTATTTAAAATATTATAAACTAACACCTTACCATTCATTACTTCTCCAATTTCCAGAATCATTTTGATCACTTCATTTGCTTGAAGCATTCCAATAATTCCAACAGAAATTCCGATAACTCCGGCATCTTCACAATTTAACGATTGAGTGTTTTCATCCGGAAACAAACATCTGTAAGTTGGTCCGTTTTGATAATTAAATACTGAAACCTGTCCCTGAAATCTGAAAATAGAACCGTAAACCATTGGTTTATCTGTAACTAAACAAGCATCGTTTATCAAATATTTGATCTCGATATTATCAGTTGCATCAACAATAATATCATATTTTTCAAATAATGAAATCGCATTTTTGCCAGACAATTTCTCAGAAATCGCATTTACTTTTATTAATGGATTCAATTCAGAAATCATCAATTTGGATTCATCGACTTTGTATTTTCCAACAGCCGAACTTTTGTAAATTACCTGACGATGCAAATTTGAAATTTCGATAACATCATCATCTACAATTCCGATTTCGCCAACGCCTGCCGCCGCCAAATAAGGCAATACGGCAGCACCCAAGCCACCCGCACCAATTACCAAAACTTTAGATTTTGATAATTTATACTGCCCAACTTCTCCAATTTCCGGAAGAATAATTTGTCTGTTATAGCGTTCAGATGTATTCATAAATTTTGTTTTATCCTCCTGCAAACGGAGGTAATAAAGCTACTACATCACTTGTTTTTAAAGTAAAATCTGTTGCTTTTGGTACTATTTTCTGGTTTACTGCTACGCTAAATGACAGTGAGTTAAATTGATATTTTTCTTCTAAATCCAGCAGTAATTCCTGCAATGAAATTTCAGAAGAAACTATCTTTTCAAACTCGCATTTGGTTTTTTCAGCGACAGCTCCAAAATATTTAATCTCAATCATTTTTATAAATTTAAATTCTGAAAAATAAATTCGTCATCAAAATGCTCCTGAAAATAAGAAGTTAATTTTGATGTATTTTTCACTACTTCACCAATGACAATAATGGCCGGTGAAGAAATTTTATTTTCTGATACCAATTTAGCAATTGAACTGATAGTTCCAACTACTTTTTGTTCAGTATTTTTTGTTCCGTTTTGGATAATGGCAATTGGCAAATCATCCGTTCTGTTTTCTTTATAAATAGAAATAATTTCTTCTAATTTATGCATTCCCATCAAAATAACTACGGTCGCAGCCGATTTTGAAGCCAAATGAATGTCTTTAGACAATTTATGATTTGAAGTTGTTCCGGTAATTACCCAAAAACTTTCGGCAATCTGGCGTTGTGTTAAACTAATTCCAACCGAAGCCGGAACGCCCAAAGCAGATGAAATTCCGGGAACAATGGCTGTTTCCAGACCAAATTTTTCTACATATTCAATTTCTTCACTTCCTCTTCCAAAAATAAAAGGATCGCCGCCTTTTAAGCGAACAACATGACCATAACGATTGGCCATTGACACAATCAATTCGTTAATCTGGTCCTGCGTGTAAGCATGACATCCCAAACGTTTGCCTACAAAAACAATTTCTGCTTTTGTCGCATATTGCAATAATTCTTCGTTTACCAGTGCGTCATACAAAACCACATCGGCATTTTCTAAGGCTTTAATTGCTTTTAAAGTAATCAATTCAGCGTCACCGGGACCTGCGCCTACAATCGTTAATTTTGGTGTTTTTGAATTTCGCATAACTTTTAACTTAAATTGATATTCAGATCGTTTAATTCGTCTGCCGAATTAATATTAGTTAAATGAAAGTTTTCACTTTCGTCAATTTTGATAATCTGATGCGGAACATTCGCTATTAGATTCATCATTTTTAAATCGTCGTTATCAATTGCGCTTTTGATAACAGGTAATACTTTCTTTGAATAAATTCCGATTAACGGATGCATTCTGCTCTCTGAAGCAAAAACCGAAATTTCGGCTTCCTCATTTTGTTTTGAAATTAATTCCGACAATAATTCGGTTGAAATTAATGGAATATCACAACTTAAAATTAAATTAAATTCAGATTCAGAATTCGATAGTGCTGTGTAAATTCCTCCCAACGGACCTTTATCTGTCACAATATCCGGTATTTTTGTATACGGCAAATAATCGTATTCTTTTGTATTTGTAATTAACGTAATATTATCTGTAATAGGCAAAATTGCCTGAATTATATGTTCTATAAACGGTTTATTCTGAAACAAAACCAATCCTTTCTCCGACTGCATTCGAGAACTTTTTCCTCCGCAAAGAATAAAAACTTTTAATGTTTTCATGGCTTTTTTTGTTTCAGGTTATTTTTGTTTCAGGTTTCAGGTTTTGCCAATCTTTGTCCCGACGGTTGAAACCGGCGGCTATGTTTATATAACATTTCTTTCATCTGCTTTTAACATTGCCCGAGGTTTCAACCTCGGGAAGCATATGGTTTTTCAGACATAGCCCGCGGTTTCAACCGTGGGGTCCGTTATGTGTATTTACATTCAATTTTCAATTTTACGGAAAAATCAATTTTATGCTTGCCATTAAAATTACTGCTCCCAAAACCATTTTTAATGTTCTGTTTGAAAATTTACCACTTCCGTAAAATCCACCCAAAATTCCTCCTACAACTGCAATTGGAACTAAATAAAAACTCTCCATCGGAACTGTTTTTCCTCCTAGAAAGAAACCCAGCATTCCTGCAAATGAATTCACAAAAATGAATAAACTCGAAATAGCTGCCGATTCTTTTACAGATGCCCATCCTAAAAATAATAAAATCGGACTCAGGATAATTCCTCCGCCAATTCCTAACATTCCGGATAATAAACCAATTGCAAAACCTATTGCTAGTGCAAAAGGTAATTTTATTTCCACCGCTTCTTTTTCTTTAAAATTAAAAATACCAAACAATCTAAGTGCTGCAAAAACTAATACAATTCCTAAAATGATCTTATAAATTGTATTATCTAAAGTTACAAAACCACCAATAAATGCGGCCGGAACTGAAGCTATTGCAAAAGGATAAAAAAGTTTTGGTTTGAAATAATTCATTCTGTAATAAAAGAAAAATGAAATACTCGAAACAAACAAGTTCAACAGCAATGCCGAAGGTTTCATAATTGCCACCGGAAAAGCAAAAATCGTCATCAAAGCCAAATATCCCGATGCACCGCCATGCCCAACACTAGAGTATAAAAAGGCAATCACGATTAAAGCAAAGCTGAACAGAAGAATATTTTCGGAACTAAGGAGATTCATTTATATTATGTTTCAGGTTTATTTTTGTTTCAAGTTTCAAGTTTGATATGTTTTATTTTACATACCGCATTTTACAATTCATATTCAATTATCTTATTTTCAAATTATCTCAATTATCTAATTCTAATTTATTGGCAGCAAAGTCACCTGTTCATCTTTTTTTAGCGATTCTTTGTCATGCGGCACAATCAATAAACTATTAGCTATAGCAAAGGTATTTAACATTGCTGAACTTTGTCCTTCCAAAATTGTTACATTGGTTTCATCATAAAGCGCTTTTAGAAATAATGTTTTTCCGGTTGTATTTATAAAATCTGTATTCAATTTTCGCACCAATTTTGGTAAATGAATGTCCGAAAATCCCATTCTGTTTTTAATTGCCGGATATACATAAATATAAAAATTAGTTAGCGATGAAGCGGGATTCCCTGGCAAAGCAAATACTAATGTTTCATTTTTTGAACCAAAAAACATTGGCTTTCCGGGTTTTTGATTAATTTTATAAAATAGCTCTTGTACTGCATTCTCTAATAATGCTTCTTTTACAAAATCATAATCTCCAACAGAAATTCCACCGGAAATTAAAACAATATCAAATTTTGGAAGAATATTTTTTAAGGCTTTTTTCGTTGCTTTAAGATTATCTTTTACCTTAAAACTTTTTACTTTTTTAATTCCGATAGTCTGAAGAGCTGCCTGCAACATTACCGAATTACTTTCGTAAATTTTTCCTTTTGGCAATTCCTTACCTGCTTTTACCAATTCATTACCTGTTACTAAAATAGCAACTTTAGGTTTTTTATAGACTTCAATTTCTGTAATTCCCAAACAGGCTAAAAAACCAATTGCAGCTGGGGTAATCAAAGTATTGGCTTCAAAAACAACATCTTCTTTTACTATTTGTTCTCCTTTTGCCCTAACATTTGTAAATTGTTTAGGCATTTTGGTAATCAAAATTGAGTTTTCGTTTGCCATAACATCTTCCTGCATTACAACGGTGTCAGCGTTTTTAGGAACAAAAGCTCCGGTAAAAATACGTACGGCTTCGTTTTCTTTTAATTTTATATCAGCATGATCTCCTGCCTGCGAAATACCAATTACATCATATTGATGTTTTTCGCTGTGAATAAAAGCGTAACCATCCATTGCAGATTGTCGAAAAGGCGGCATATTGATTGGCGAATAAATCGTTTCAGCCAAAATATATCCTAATGCCTTCTGCATTGAAATTTTTTGAACTGGCATTGTACTGCTGTTCTCTGCAATAATTGATAAGGCTTGTTCGACTTGAATCATGGCTGCTATTTTATAGACAAGCAAAATACTTATTGCAAATATAAGTATTTTTACTTAGTTTTATTAATTAATAATCTAAAATTTAAAAAGATTATAAATTTAAGCTTAATTCTTCTAATTCTTTTAGAAAAACCAATCAAATAGCTTGCACCTGTTTATTTAAATAATGAAACCCCAAATTACTTCTTTTGGAAATTTCCTTTTGGCAGATAATACAACCAGGAAAATCCAATAAAAAATAAAATCGCAGATGCTATAAAAGCTGGTAACAGGATCTCTTTATTATTTTCTAATGCGTTGTTTAAAGATGCATATAACAACCAAATCTGAATGCTGACATTTAAAATTAAAATAAAAATAAGTGTCGAAAGTATGTTATTCAGCTTATTGGGATTTACACGATTCTGGCTTCTTCTAAAAGTACTCATGATAATTTGTTTTTAGTTGACATTAACTTTCTTTTTCCTGAATCGTTGCTTTTACATAAACAGCATTTTCTTTAAAAAATACTTCTAGTTGTGGCAAAGCTCTTGGCGGTGGCCCTGCAATTACATCGCCTGTCATGGCATCAAATGATCCTTCGTGGCACGGACAATGTATAATTCCGGTTCCGGGTTTATAAAAAACAGAACAGGATAAGTGCGTGCATTTTTGTTCGTAAGCTCTAAAATCGCCACTTTCAAGATGTATCAAAATATACGGAATTGTGCTTCCTTCGATTACAAAACCTCTTGTTCCTCCTACCGGAATTTCGTTCTTATCACAAATAAAATGTTCGCCCTGCACGCTTTCTTTTGGCAATAAATAAGCTTTGGCCGCTACAAATCCGCTTCCGATCATTAATCCTCCAGAAACAAAAGTGAGGAACTTGGCAAAATCCCGTCGGCTTACTTGTGTTGATTCCTGCTTTTGTATTGGGAAATCTTTTTTCCAGTTTTGATTTAAATTATCTTCTTTTGACATGGATTTAGATTTTAATATATTCTTAATTCATTACTGCCTTTTGGCATCATAATATTTACTTTGGTTTTTACGGTTTCCTGTCCAAAAATGAAAGTATTAATTGGCGTACTATTAGGTCTCATTTCTTCAATTTGTTCTCTTGTACCGTAAAATAATGCTCCACTTGGACAAACTGTGGCGCACATTGGCTTTTTACCAACGCTTGTTCTGTCGTAACACATGGTGCATTTCATCATTAAATCGTATTCTTCCATTTTTTTAGGAACACCAAACGGACATGCCATAACACAATTCGAACAGCCAATACATCTTTCGGTATTTGCTGTGTGGACAACACCAAATTCATCTTGCGAAATAGCATCAGCGGGACAAACATTGGCGCAAACAGGATCTTCACAATGCATACAAACCTGCACTGTTGTTTGAATTGTTGAGGAACGCTCGACATAATTCACGCTAATTAGTGATTCCTGACCGTTTGTTTCACATTCTGCACAAGCCATTTCACAGGCTTTACAGCCAATACAGCGCTGCAGATCTACAAAAAACTCTTCATTTCTATTAAAATTAGTCAAGTTCATATTGTTATTTTTATAGATTAAACACTTGCATAAGCTTCTGATTCTTTAGATGGCGGTGCTATTTCCTTCAAAGGATCTAACAAACAGGCACAAACTTTAAACTCAGGTATTTTAGAAATTGGATCTAATGTTCCCGGCGTTAACTGATTAGCTGATTTCGCACCCGGCCAGTGATACGGTATAAAAACAGTATCTTTTCGAATTGTTTCTACAATATTGGCGGGAAAAATCCCTTCTCCTCTTCTTGTTGCAACTCGCACTAATTCTCTTTGTTTTATGCCATATTTTGCTGCCAATTCGGGATGAATTTCCAGCATTGGTTCCGGAAACTGATCTACTAATTTTCCTATTCTACGGGTTTGTGTTCCGCTTAAATATTGCGAAACCACACGACCTGTTGTCAAGGTTATAGGATATTCTTCATCTGTAACTTCACCAGGAAGCTTGTATGGCGCAGGATTAAAATGTGCTTTCCCATCTGGAGTTTTAAACTTTTTATCTTCCCATAATCTTGGAGTTCCCGGATGATCATCTGTAGGACAAGGCCAAAAAACGCCCATATTGTCTTCTACTTTTTTATAGGATATTCCAAAATAATCTGCTGTTCCGCCTTTTGAAGCAACACGCAATTCATTAAATATTGCTTCGCTATCATTGTATGTAAATTTATCTTCTTCACCCAATCGTTTGGCTATTTCTAATAATATCGAAGTATCTGTTCTGGCTTCTCCGGGAGGTGTAACAGCCTGACGAATTCTAATTACCCGACCTTCTGCAGATGTTGTTGTTCCTTCTTCTTCTTCCTGTAAAGATCCTGCTAAAACAATATCTGCATGGCGGGCGGTTTCGTTTAAGAAGAAATCAATACAAACATAAAACTCTAGTTTTTCGAGAGCAGATCTTACATAATTGTTATTTGGCAAAGACACCAATGGATTAAAACAAATCGATATTAATCCTTTGATTTCATCTCTGTGAATGGCTTCTATAATTTCATAAGCGGTCAGGCCTTTGCCGGGCATATCTTTTTCATCAATTCCCCAAACCTCAGAGATATATTTTCTGTGTTCCGGATTTTCGATATCACGATTTCCTGGCAATTGATCACATTTATGTCCGTGTTCTCTTCCTCCTTGTCCGTTTCCTTGTCCTGTTATGGTTCCGTAGCCACAATAAGGCCTGCCAATTCTTCCAGTGGCAAGAACCAGATTGATACATCCTAAAACATTATCAACTCCTTTTGAGTGATGTTCGATTCCTCGTGCATGCAATAAAAAACTGGTTTTGGCTTTGCCCCATAATTCTGCAGCTTCTTGTATTTTATATTTATCGATTCCCGTAATTTCTTCTGCCCATTCTAAGGTATAGTCTTTTACAGCATCAATTGTTTCCTGAAAACCTGATGTATAATTATCAATAAAATCATGATCTAGCATATCGTGATCTACCAGATATTTTAGCATTGCACCGTACAAAGCAGAATCTGTTCCGGGTTTTACATCCAAATGAACATCGGCAGTTCTGGCTAACGGAATCATTCTTGGATCTATAACAATCAATTTTGCCCCGCGATCTCTGGATTTCCAGATCCAATGGGTTAACGTTGGGAAAGTCTCGCTGATATTGGCTCCGGCAACAATAATTACTTCTGCATATTCTAAATCAGAATAGTTGTTTGAGGCACGATCAAGTCCAAAAGCTTTTTTATTTCCTGCTCCGGCACTTACCATGCAAAGCCTTCCGTTATAATCCAGGTTTCTGGTTTTTAAGGCGACACGGGCAAATTTTCCAACCAAATAACTTTTTTCATTGGTTAATGATACTCCGGATAACATCGAAAAAGCATGTTTACCGTATTTTTCCTGAATTCTTTTTATTTCAGAGACGGTTTTATCCATCGCTTCATCCCAGGTTGTTTTCTCGAAACCTTTTCCTTCTACTCTTTTTATTGGATGCAAAAGACGGTCAGGATGATTATTTTGCAAATAGCGCTGAACTCCTTTTGGACATAAACGACCTTCGTTAAAAGGAAATTCCATCCAGGGTTCAAAACCTACTACTTTATTATCTTTTACTGATAATTGAATACCACATTGCATTCCGCAAAAGCAACAATGTGTTTTTACCAATTTATCTGGTTCATCTCTACCTTCGTAACCATCTTTTGGTGCATAATTTAAATGCGGACCAAAATCTTCAATAATCTTTTCAGTTGATACAGGTAATTTTGCCATGTCTTTTTATTTTTGTTTTGTTTCAGGTTTATTTTTTTGTTTCAAGTTTTTTTGTTTCAAGTTTCAAGTTCACACTTTGTGTAGACTTTAGTTTATAGACAAGCTATAGTAAACTGAAACTTGAAACCTGAAACAAAAAAAACTAAACTTGAAACCTGAAACTCTCTATTTTATCCAAATAAGCTTCCGCCGCTTTCTAATCTTGCTTTTAAGTGTGCTTGCGCCAATCTTGATCTTTTTCCTTCGGGACTTAAATCGAGATGTGATGTTCCGTCTTCATGTGTGAAATCAAAACCTAATTGTTTGGTTACAATTTTTAAATCGTCAATATGAAGTTGTGTTGCAAATTCTTCTCCGGTATGGGGACAAACTACCATTCCTTTTTTTATTCCTTCTTTTTTATAAATATGCGCCCCAATTTGTCCCGGACGCTGAATGATGTGAAAGAATTTTCCAAATGGTATCCATATCAAAAACATAATTACTGTTACGGCATGAATTACGGCCAGAAAATCATATGCAAATCCTTTCATGAACTGATACGAATAAGTAAGGCATAATCCGGTTACGGAAATCGCTATTAATAAAATCAATGGCAATAAATCTCCTTCAAAAGATTGGGTTGCAATTAATCCCGGATTTGTCAATCGTCTTCTTAAGTAATACACAGATCCAATTATAACCAGCCAGGAAGACCAGTTAAGAGCGTGAAAAATTAGAAATGCGAGAAAAGACCCTATCGTAAAATCCATTATTTTGAAACCAAAAAAATGGGCTTCGTAAATAGAAATAGAATTAGGCGCCAATGTAAAATGAATCCATCCAAATGTTAGCGGTATTGTGATTGCAAAAGCTGACATGCAGCCCAAAGCGATACAAAAATGGGCTAACCATCGGTATTTACTTCTTGGATAAATAAATTTTTGAACTACAATGTTCTCAACAGATTCTTTTCCTAAAAACCATACATGTTCAAAGATTTTTCCAGTAAATAAAAACTGGAAACTTCGTTTGAAATACATCCATGTAGGCGGACGCTGCAACCATACTGTATAACGATATACGATTCCGAAGAAAGCGAATACAGTTCCGAATAAATACGTAATTAATGCAGCGTCAAAATTTTGTAATTCTCTGGATCCGTAAAAAACTAATACAATAGTCAATACAGAAACCAGAGTTGCTATAAGTAAAGCTTTGGTATTAAATGTTTTATTTTTCATCCTTAATTAAATTTAATGATTACTTATTTAACTTGGTTTCTCGCAATTTTTACGATTGTAAAACCACCAATTGATTCCTGTAGCTAAGACAGTAAAAACAGCAACTCCTATAAAAAATTGATTTACAGTTCCATTTGCAGATAAATTATTACCTATTAATTTAGAAAATATAAACGGTCCAAATGCTGCGATTGCTGCAGTCCAACCAATAACTCCGGCTGCCTGGCGCTGGTTTTCTGCAAAAATAATTGGGTATTGTCTAAATGTTCCCGCGTTTCCAATTCCTGTAAAGAAGAACATTCCTAAAATTACGGCAACAAAAAGAGGAAATTGTTCCATGCTTGTTGGTGCTACTAATCCTTCGGTAACCAGAATAATCGATCCAGCTAAAATTCCCAAACCAGTAATTGTCGTTAATATCGCGCCTCCTACTTTATCGGCTACAAAACCAAATGCAATTCTGCTTGCTGAACCAATAAGTGGTCCGTAAAAAGCATAAACTAAAGGATCCGGAGCATTTGGAAAATCTCCATATAAAAATTTAATCATTAAAGGAAAAGCTGCCGATAAACCTGCAAATGTTCCAAAAGTCATAACATATGTTATAGTACAATACCATGTATGTTTATTAGAGAAAATATCCATCTGTTCCTTTACAGATGCTTTCATCGGAATACTTCTAAGATAAAACCAACTTACAATTGATAGTATTATTAAAAATGGAATGTACCAAAAGGCTGCCGATTGCAGATAGATTTCTTTGTTATTAACCGCAGTATTATTTGGGCTGATATCATTTAATATTTTTTCAGCCATCTTTGGGTTTGCATTGGCTATCGCTTTTGCTTTTGCTTTTAAAGGCAATGAAGTAAAAAGATCCACTTTATCCTCTGATTTGATAGCTGTACTTACAGAGTCAATAATTGTTTTCTTTACGTTTGTCAATATTCTCGCCTGTACATCTGGATCCAGGGCTACAAAAACCTCATGTTGTTTTTGAGTACTGGCATTTTGAAAAACAACTATTGCTTCTTTATGATCAATGCTTGTAAATTGTGATGCGGCACCAAAAATACTGACACTTATTATAAGGGGAGTAACAAATTGTGCTACTGATACTCCAAAATTTCCTATCCCGGCTTGTATTCCAAGTGCTGTTCCTTTAAGTCTTTTAGGAAAAAATAAGCTTGTACTTGGCATATACGAAGAGAAATCTCCACCACCAAAACCTGTAGTAAAAGCTAAAAGTGCAAATACCCAAAAAGGAGTATTGACATCCATTACTGCAAAACCAATTCCGATTACCGGAATTAATTTAATGGCAGTTGCAAAAGAAACCACATGTCGTGTTCCGAATATTGGTAAAATAAAAGTGTGAATGATTCTTAAAAAACCTGCAGCCAAACCAGGAATTGCTGTTAACCAAAAAAGCTGATCTTTTGTGAAACGAAACCCTAATCCTGGTAATTTTACGGCGATAACACTCATCATAAACCAGGAGGCAAATGATAATATTAAAGTTAGTGTTGTTATTGTTAAAGTTCTCCAGGCAATTTTGCTTCCGTTAGAGTTCCAAAACGTATCATCTTCAGGTTCCCATTTGTCTAACCAAGTTTTCATATTTATTCTTATTTAATTTTAATGATTGTGTTCTATATCTCTGGTAAAATTTGGTGATTTTGTTCTCATCACATTGATGATTGTTCGGTGCATCCACAGTAGACAAAGAACGGATACGACGAAAATAAAAATCCAGGAACTCGTCCAGAGTCCGGTATAATTTAGGAGATAACCAAAAATAATTGGTCCGACAAAACCACCCAGACCGCCTATTAATCCTACCATTCCTCCCACTACACCAACTTCGTTAGGAAAATATTCGGGAATATGTTTGTAAACGGCGGCTTTTCCTATTCCCCACGAAATCCCTATAAGAATGACCAAAACCAAATAAACCCAAAGATTGGCGCTAAACTTAATTTGTGTAACACCCTGAGCTAATAATTCTTTCTTTTTAACTTCCTGATTTTGTTGTACAACAATTTCCTGCCATGAATTTTTTACAGGAAAAATTGCCGCATCATCATTATTTGAAATTTGCTTTTCATTAATTTTATGTGTTTTTCCGTTTACGGTAATTTCATTGGCAGAAATGGCTGTGACAACACCATTTGCAGAAGACAAAACTCCGGGACCTGCTGTGAAAATTTCCATTTTTGGAAACATCAATAAAAAACTAATTACTATTGATGAACCTAATACCCAGTACATTACTTTTCGGGCACCAAATTTGTCTGATAAATAGCCGCCAAAGGCTCTTATAATTCCGGAAGGCAAACTAAACATCGTAGCAAACATTCCGCCCATTACCAATGTTGTATGATACACATTCATAAAATTGGGAAGCAGCCATTGTGAATACGCCACAAAAAATCCAAAGACTAAAAAATAATAAGCTCCAAAACGCCAAACCCGAATGTTTTTAAGAGGAGACATCAACTCATTCATTGTTTTTGAAACACCCTGATTGGTTTTATTTTTGGCAAAAACAACAAACAATATTCCTATAATAACCAATGTTACTGCATAAATAACAGGTAACATTTTCCATCCGTTAACGGGATCTTTTTCTGATAAATGATTTAATAAGGTTGGAGCAATAAAAGTAGTAATGGCCGCACCGGCATTTCCCATCCCGAAAATACCCAAGGCTCTTCCCTGCCATTCTTTTGGATACCAAATTGAGGTATAACCAATTCCCACAGCAAAACTTGTTCCCACTAATCCGAAGAAAAAACTTAATACAGCAAAACTCCAGAATGATCCGGCAAAGGGAAGCAGAAATAGCGGAACGGAACAAAGTAGTAATAAAATCGAAAACACAATTTTACCGCCATATTTATCTGTCAAAATGCCAATAGGGAGTCGGAATATTGAACCTGATAAAATCGGAATTCCTAACAGCCAGCCTGTTTCTACCACTGTCCAGTTGAATATTCCTTTGTCTACAAGATAAGTAACCAAAACGCCATTTAGTGTCCAACATGCAAAACATATTGTAAAAGCGAGTGTGTTTAGAAATAAAATTTTGTGAGATTGAGATAGATTACTCATAAAAAGACTATTTATAATATGTATTTAAAAACAAATCGGTTTTTAAGAAAAATGTTTTTTTCTAATATTGAAACACAAAATTGAATAAATAAATTCTGACACAAAATGACATTTGTCATATAGTGAAATCTTGCCCGTTTGTTGGCTTGATTTTAATAGTCAGTATTGAGGAAAAACACTTAATGTGTATTAGGCAGATAAATCCGGTGTAGTAAATAAAAATAAGAAGTGCTTGTATTTTTATATAAATTTAGTAATAAAATTCTATCTAAAATAATTTAATTTTGATTTTTAAAAAACTTAAACTTCTCATATACTAGCAATTACATTTTATTGTAATCTCTAAAACTTCAATTTCTTTTGAGAATGTTTAGTATAATATTATTTGGTATTTAAACTCAAAAAATATTGACTTTTTGGCAAAACTGAATTTTAAAAGAAGATTTTGGACAGTTTACAGAATATTGGAAGTAATGTATGGATTGGTGAAGGAGTAGTAATTTTACCTAATGTTATAATTGGAGAAAATACTATTATTGGTGCTA
>NZ_JBZEER010000019.1:0-53144 GCF_058310175.1 Flavobacterium sp. AK-345
ACTCCCCTAGCCCCGATGGGAGGGAAAATCCTTTTGTGGTGGGGTTCACCACAAAAGATTGGAAGGAACAGCGGGAAACAGCTCCTTCTAAAAACTAAATTCCAATAAAAGAACTCCGACTTCGCTCTGACAAAATCACACTTATATATTATAGTATAATTTTCACCTTATATATACGTAGAGAAAAGCATTAGATTAAGGTTAATATTTATTCCTTACATATATATAGTATAAACATGCATATATATATTGTATGTATTTTAGTAATGCGTTATATTTGCATTCACAAAATTATAAACAATGATTAAGATTACTTTACCCGACGGGTCAATTAGAGAGTTTGCTTCTGGCGTAACTCCGATGGAGGTTGCTAAAAGCATTAGTGAAGGATTTGCAAGAAACGTGATTTCAGCATCCTTTAATGGTACAACAATTGAAACCGAAACTCCATTGACGACCGACGGTAGTCTTATTTTATATACCTGGAATGATGCGGAAGGCAAAAAAGCTTTCTGGCATTCAACTTCCCACGTAATGGCTCAAGCCTTAGAGGAATTGTATCCTGGAATTAAATTAACTCTTGGACCTGCAATTTCTAATGGGTTTTATTATGATGTTGATTTTGAAGATCAAAAAATTGTAGAAGCTGACTTTAAAAAAATAGAAGATCGTGTTCTTGAGATTTCAAGAGAAAAACACGAATTCAAAATGCGTCCGGTTAGTAAGGCCGACGCTTTAGCAATGTACAAGGATAACGTTTATAAGACTGAATTGATTTCGAATCTTGAAGACGGAACTATCACTTTTTGTGATCATGCTACTTTTACTGATTTATGTCGCGGTGGACATATTCCGAATACCGGAATTATTAAAGCCTTTAAAATCATGAGCGTTGCCGGTGCTTACTGGAGAGGTGACGAGAAAAACAAACAGTTAACTCGTGTTTACGGAACTTCTTTTCCTAAACAAAAGGATCTAACTGAATATCTTGAACTTCTTGAAGAAGCAAAACGTCGTGATCACCGTAAATTAGGTAAGGAACTTGAATTGTTTGCTTTTTCTCAAAAAGTTGGACAAGGTTTACCTTTATGGCTACCTAAAGGTGCTGCGCTTAGAGATCGTTTAGAACAGTTTTTAAAGAAAGCTCAAAAGAAAGCCGGATACGAGCAAGTAGTTACTCCACATATTGGTCAGAAAGAACTTTATGTAACTTCTGGTCACTATGCTAAATATGGTGCTGATAGTTTTCAACCTATAAATACTCCTGCTGAAGGCGAAGAATTTTTATTGAAACCTATGAACTGTCCTCATCACTGTGAAATCTATAATGTAAGACCTTGGTCATATAAAGATTTACCTAAGCGTTATGCCGAATTTGGTACTGTATATAGATATGAGCAATCTGGTGAATTGCACGGTTTAACTCGTGTAAGAGGATTTACTCAGGATGATGCACATATTTTTTGTACTCCGGAGCAATTAGATGAAGAGTTCAAAAAAGTTATCGATCTTGTACTTTATGTATTCGGTTCGTTAGGTTTTGAAAACTTTACTGCTCAAATTTCATTAAGAGATCAGGAAAACAGAGAGAAATACATTGGCTCTGATGAAAATTGGGAGAAAGCAGAAAATGCAATTATCAACGCTGCGGCTGACAAAGGACTGAATACTGTAGTAGAATATGGCGAGGCTGCTTTTTATGGTCCGAAGCTTGACTTTATGGTAAAAGATGCTTTGGGAAGACAATGGCAATTAGGAACTATTCAGGTTGATTATAACTTGCCTGAGCGTTTTGAATTAACCTATAAAGGTGCTGATAATGAATTACATCGTCCAGTTATGATCCATAGAGCTCCTTTTGGTTCTATGGAACGATTTATCGCAATTTTACTAGAACATACTGCAGGAAATTTCCCACTTTGGCTTATGCCAGAACAGGCTATAATATTGTCTTTGAGTGAGAAATACGAAATTTATGCTAAAAAAGTTTTAGATTTGCTAGAAAATCACGAAATTCGCGCCCTAATTGACAACCGAAACGAGACAATTGGCAAGAAAATTAGAGATGCAGAAATGCAAAAAATACCATTTATGCTGATTGTTGGTGAGGAAGAAGAGAAAAACGGAACTATTTCAATTCGTCGTCACGGTCAAGAAGGAAAAGGGAATATTACAGTTACAATTGATGAATTTGTCGCTATTGTAAACGAAGAAATAAAAAAGACATTAAAAGTTTTTACAGTTTAACTTAAATTATAAAGTCATAGCAATAAGAAGCAACAGAGGTTATCAACCTCGAGTAGAAAAAAAAGATGCACACAGAATAAATAATAATATTCGTGGTGTACAAGAAGTAAGACTAGTAGGCGAGAACATCGAACCAGGTGTATTTAAGCTTGCAGAAGCTTTACGTTTAGCAGATCAATTCGAATTGGATTTGGTTGAAATTTCGCCAAACGCTGAGCCGCCGGTTTGTAAAATCATGGATTACAAGAAATTTGTTTACGAACAAAAGAAACGTGATAAGGTATTAAAAGCTAAATCTACGCAAGTTGTAGTAAAAGAAATTCGTTTTGGTCCTCAGACTGATGAGCATGATTATGAATTTAAAAGAAAAAATGCTGAGAAGTTCCTTAAAGAAGGTGCTAAATTAAAAGCATTCGTTTTCTTTAAAGGACGTTCGATTATCTATAAAGATCAAGGACAGATTTTATTACTACGTTTGGCTACAGATTTAGAAGAACACGGTAAGGTTGAAGCTATGCCGGTTTTAGAAGGTAAGAGAATGATTATGTTCATTGCTCCGAAAAAGAAAAAGTAATCAGTTTGCAGTTTCAGTATTCAGTCTTGAATTTGAAACTGCTAATCTGAAATAAAATAAGTAAGTAAGAATAAATTAAAACACTAGGAAAAATGCCTAAAATGAAAACAAAATCTAGCGCCAAGAAACGTTTTAAAGTTACTGGTTCTGGAAAAATTAAAAGAAAGCATGCTTTTAAAAGTCACATCTTGACTAAAAAATCTAAAAAACGTAAATTAGCTTTGACTCACTCAGCGCTAGTTCACTCTACAGATATGAAAAGCATTAAACAACAATTAAGAATTATCTAATAATTCTTTAGGTTAAAAAATTATTTATATAACCTTGGAGTATGGCCTTTAAGTTCCTTTGATTTAATTCAGGACGCCTGCTACAAAAACACATTAAAATTATGCCAAGATCGGTAAATTCAGTTGCTAAAAGAGCAAGAAGAAAAAAAATAATGAAGCAAGCCAAAGGTTTCTTTGGTAGACGTAAAAACGTTTGGACAGTTGCTAAGAACGCGGTAGAGAAAGCGATGAGCTACGCTTACCGTGACAGAAAACAGAATAAAAGAAATTTCCGTGCTTTATGGATTCAACGTATCAACGCTGGAGCTAGATTAGAAGGAATGTCTTATTCTCAATTCATGGGGAAAGTTAAAGCTAACGGAATCGAATTGAACCGTAAAGTTCTTGCAGATTTAGCTATGAATCACCCAGAAGCTTTCAAAGCAATACTTAATAAAGTAAAATAAACGTTTTATAAACTCAATTTAGATTACTTACTTATCATAGAAAAACCATCCTATTCAGGATGGTTTTTTGTTTTATGATGTTTCCAGAGATTCATTGTTTCAAAATTAAATTAATAAGTAAATTTGCATAAAATAGTTTTAGATGCATACTTCACTTTTACAACATATTCAAAAACATATTAATCTCGAGCAATCAGAAATTGATATTTTAGAAGCTGCTTTAAGCATTTCCAAAATAAAAAAGAAAGAACTCGTTTTACAAGAAGGTCAGCTTTGCAATACTATCTATTTCATTATAAAAGGCTGTATGAGGCAATATATAATTAATTCTAAAGGCATAGAACAAACTCTTCAATTTGGTATCGAGAATTGGTGGATAACCGATTATTTAAGCTATCACAATCATATTCCTTCGCATTTTTACATTCAGGCTGTAGAAAACTCAACAGTAGTTGCCATTGAAAAAACAACATTAGAAGCAATTCTAATTGAAATTCCAAAACTGGAAAGATATTTCCGAATTGTATCTCAAAAATCATTTGGAGCTGCACAAATGAGAATTAAATTTTTATTTACCATGTCGGCAGAAGAAAGGTATCATCATTTCAATAATCTGCATCCGGAATTTGTGCAACGTGTTCCCCAATATATGATTGCCTCCTACCTTGATTTTTTGGCAGAATTTATGAGCAAAATAAGAGCTGGTAAAGTCTAAGTTTTCTTGAAGTAGTTCAAGTTTTTTAAATAAGAGATGCCTGACCTTTGTATCAAACTTTAAAAAATAATAAAATGAAACCAAGAATCGTTGTTCCAACAGTTGCTCCTGAAGCTTATGAAGCCTTAATGAATTTAGAAAAATACAACGCAAAAACATCAGTCACTACAACACACAAAGAGCTAATAAAAATTCGTGCATCACAAATTAATGGCTGCGCTTTTTGTATTAACATGCATACCGCAGACGCAAGAAAGTACGGCGAAACAGAAAAACGTATTTACCTGTTAAGTTCATGGCGTGAAGCTGATGTATATACTGAAGAGGAAAAAGCAATTTTGGCATTAACCGAACAAATTACAATGATTAGTAATCACGTATCTGATGAAGTTTATCAAAATGCCGCTAACCTGTTTGATGAAAAATATCTTGCTGAAATTATAATTATTATCATTACAATTAATTCATGGAACAGGTTAGCAATAGCAACGGGATGGAGAGCCGTATAATTTTATAAAGATTAATTTTACAACATTCAGATCAACTACAAGCCTTCCTGTGTGAAGGTTTGTTTGTATATGCCTCTAAATGAGAATCTCAATGTCTTAATTTTGAAAATTTTTCAAAAACAGGTATTTATACGTGTTCCCAACACTTATAATTCTATATTTTTGGCGCATGATACCACAAAGAATACCGTCGTTTTTATATATTATATTTAGTTTTTTGATTCTTTTATCCTGTCAAAAAAAGAATGACGCCCCTATTAAACCTAAGGACACAAAAGCCGAAGTTAAGAGGATGATTGCTATTGCGGACAATCTGTTTTATGATAATAATAAGTTAGATAGCGCTTTTTATTATTATAACAAAGCAAAGTTTATTTGTAATCCGATAACAGATGCAGACAATTATGTTATTGTGTCAAACTGTATGGCCGAAATTCAGCAGATTCATGGTGATTATGCCGGAAGTGAAGCTACAATTACCGAAGCTCTTCCGTATTTGAAGTATGTAAAAAAAACAGCTCAGATATGGAACTCTTATGTAACCCTGAGCACAAATTACTTAAATACTTACGAATATAAAAACGCAATATTATACAATCAAAAGGCTTTACAATTAAAAACAAAGGAATGGAGAAAATTAGCTGCAAAAAATAATATAGCTGTTATATTAATTGAAGAGGGAAAATACGATGAGTCTCTTGAAATTTTTCTTTCACTAATAACAAAAAAAGACGTATTAGCCGATAATGAATTCCAGGGTAAGGTCTTGGATAATATTGGCTTCTGCTATTTTAAAAAAAATGACTCTAAAAAGGCGCTTTACTATTTTAATAAAAGCCTTGAAATAAGACAAAAGGAAAAAAAACCTTTTGATTTAGGAAAAAGTTATATTCACTTTGCAAAGTTTTATGAAAAAGACAATCCTTTGCTGGCAAAAAAATATATGTTATTAAGCTATGAAAAGTTTAGTATTATAAATAATGTTGATGAAAGATTGTCTGCTTTAAAACTAATAATGACAAATAGTTCGGATAAAGAATTAAAGAAGTACTCAATAATATATGTTAATCTGGTGGACAGTATTTTTGAAGTAAGACAAAAAGCTAAAAATCAATTTGCAAGAATCAAATATGATTCAAAGAAGGAGAAAGACGAAAATCTAAAACTTAAAACACATAAGGCCGAAAATGAGCTTCAATTAGAGAAGCAAAAGAATAGAAATATTATTTCATATATTATTATAGCACTAAGTTTAAGTCTTATTCTGGTACTTTATTTCTATCTGACTTCACGAGGAAACAGAGAAAAAATAGAAGCTACTTATAAAAGTGAAACGCGCATTGCAAAGAAACTTCATGATGAACTTGCTAACGACATTTATCATACAATGGCTTTCGCCGAAAATAAAAACCTTTCTTTGGCGGAAAATAAAGATCAATTGTTAAAAAATCTGGATTTAATATATTCAAGAACGCGAGATATATCAAAAGAGAATAGTCCAATTATTACCACAGACGAATATATCTATTACCTTAAAGAAATGATTGCCGGATTTAATACTCCAAATATTAATATATTATTGAATGGCATAGAAACGATTTATTGGAATGAAATTGAAAAAAATAAAAAAATAACAGTTTACAGAGTATTACAGGAATTACTTGTAAACATGAAAAAACATAGTGATGCGACCCTAGTGGTCATTACTTTTAAAAATACTGATAAAAGTGTTATTGTTACTTATACTGATAATGGAAAAGGTATTGATCTGAATAAAATCACAATTAGAAATGGTCTTCATAATGTAGAAAACAGAATTCTTGCTATAAAAGGAAAAATTGATGTTGATTCAGCTATTGATAAAGGATTTAAAGTCTTTTTTGAATTTCCTTTGTAATGATGAAAAAGGCTTTCTACATTTTTGCAAATAAGAAGATTCTTAAATATCTTCTTATAACTATTTCTATACTTTTATTGGTTATTTTAAATTCATATAAAAATAAAACACCATTAAAAATTAAGAGAAAAGACAAAACAAGTGAAATCAAAAAGCTGATACAAAAGGCAGATTTTCTTTTTGATAATAAACCAGACAGTTCATATTTTTATTACAATAAGGCAATACAACTTTGTGACCCAAAATTAGATTATTTAGAAGACTATATTTACTCCCTTATCTCAATAGCAGAGATTCAACAAAATGCCAGTAATTATAATGCCAGTGAAGAAACATTGACTAAAACACTTCCATATTTAAAAAAATTAAAAAATCCCAAATTTACTTATAACGTTTACACTATAACAGCTTATAATTATTATAATAAATATGACAACACAAGTGCTATAAATTATCACATAAAAGCCTTAAAACTAGCAAAAAAGCCTTTTAAAAAAGCAGAAATTTTAAATGACATTGCTAATATTTATATAGGAGAAGAAAAATATAAAAAAACTGTTCAAATATTAGAACCAATAAATACTCTAGAAATCAAACATGATACTGATAGTCTTCGGACCATTAACCATTATGCAATGTTATTAGATAATTTAGGATTTTGTTATTATAAACTCGGGAATCCAAAAGCTTTAAAATATCTTACGGAGAGTTTAAAAATAAAACTTAAATATAAACGGGATTTTGAATTAATGACTACTTATAGATATCTAGCCATATTTTATGAAAAAAGCAATTTAAAACTTTCCAAAATTTATGCACAAAAATCATACACAACTGCATGTGCGGTAAATAATGCAACATTTAAAGCTAATGGTCTTGCCTTATTAATTCAAAAAACGGAAGGAAATGAATTAAAAAAATATTCATTAGCTTATATCAAAATAATTGACAGTCTTATTACAAACAGGTCAAAAGCTCAAAATCAATTTGCATATATTAAGTATGACTCAAAAAAAGATAGAAAAGAAAACCTTCAACTCAAATCTCAAAAAGCTGAAAACGAATTACAAATAGAAAAACAGAAAAGCAGAAATTTAATTTCTTCGGTAATTATAATTTTCGCTTTAGGAATAATTATATTTCTATACTACTATTTAACTTCAAAATCAAAAAAAGATAAAAATGAAGCTATTTATAAAAGTGAAATGCAAATATCAAGAAAACTACATGATGAACTCGCAAACGATGTTTATCAAACACTGACTTTTGCCCAAAATAGAGATATTGAACTAATTGAACATAAAGACCAGCTATTAAATAATTTACAAGTCATTTATTCACGAGCAAGAAATATTTCAAAGGAAAACAGTACTATTATTACAGATGAAAACTATAGTATTGCATTAAAGGAAATGATTTCGGAATTCAATGATCCAAACATAAACTTTATATTGAACGGCCTGGAAACTATTTCGTGGAATGAAATTGAAAAGAACAAAAAGATAACTGTTTACAGGGTTTTACAGGAACTACTTGTAAACACAAAAAAACATAGTGATGCTTCTTTAATTGGCATAACTTTCAAAAAAACAGATCAAAGTGTTACTGTTTCTTATACTGAAAATGGTAAAGGTTGTGATCTTAACAACGTAACTTTTAGAAACGGTCTTCAAAATATCGAAAACAGAATTCTGGCAATAAAAGGAAAAATCAATATTGATTCGCAGCCAAACAAAGGATTTAAAGTCTTTTTTAAATTCCCATTATAATCATGACAAAAACTTTTTATTTCTTTCAAAACAAAACTGCCCTGAAATATCTCATGATATTTCTATCCCTCTTATTAATTGGGAGCGTAATTTTATTTTATTCTTATAAAAGCAAAAAACCTTTAAAACATGTAAAAAAGGATAATACTAAAGAAATAAAAAGACTTACTGATATAGCCGATGTATATTTTGATGCTTATAAAAGTGATAGTGCAATCTATGTTTTTAACAAAGTTAAAAAACTTTGCAATCCTAATACAAATACTATAGATTATGTTTATGCATTATCCTGTATCGCTGAACTTCAAATAGAACAAGGAAATTATATTGCTAGTGAAGAAAATGCAACGGAAGCATTGCCTTACTTAAAAAAAATTAAAAATCCCAGATATTCATGGATTGTCTATAATTTATTAGGAATTGTATATAGCAATAATTACGATAATTACAATGCTATTTTATACTTCAAAAAAGCTATAGCACTAAAAACCAGTGCATGGAGGAAATTTACTGCCTTAAATAATTTAGTTGCTATTTATATGGAACAAGGCAGATATAAAGAAGCTAAAAAAATACTGCTTATACTAGCCTCACAAAAAAACGTTTCAAAATATGATGCAATAAATCATAATATTTATTCTTTTGTAATAGACAATCTAGGGTATTGTTATTATAAGCTGGGAAATACTAAAAAAGCATTAGATTGTTTTTATCAAGCCTTAAGAATTAGATTAAAACCTGAAACCCAAGAAGGCCTAGTATTGACATATAAACATCTCTCTATATTTTTTGAAAAAAGCAATCCTAATTTATCCAGAGTCTATGCAGATAAAGCATACAAGCATGCATTAAAAGTAAATAATCCAAAAAGTAAAGTTATTGCCCTCTCGCTATTAATTAAATATAGTGATGGAAATGATTTGAAACAACATTCATTAGCTTATATAAAACTTGTTGATAGTATTACTAATGCAAGACAAAGTGCAAAAAACCAATTTACTAATATTAAATATATTTCGAAAACAGACAAAGATGAAAACCTGAAGCTAAAAGCTCAAAAAATAACCTATGAATTACAGTTGGAAAGACAAAAAAAACGAAATATTATCTCTTATATTATCATTGCATTTATTCTGGGATTCATTACATTCTTTTATTTTCATTTAAAATCAAAAGAAAAAAAGGAAACAAATGAGGTAATTTATCAAAGTGAAATGCGAATATCTAAAAAATTACATGACGAACTCGCTAATGATGTTCATGAAACACTTCAGTTTGTAACGCATAAAGATTTGGAACTTGATACAAACAAGGATCAATTATTAAATAATTTAGAAATTATGTATTCCCGAACACGAAATATTTCTAAAGAAAACAGCCAAATTGCTACTGATGAAAATTATCCTTTTGCTTTAAGAGAAATGATTGCCGAGTTTAAGACGCCTAATATTCATATTTTACTGAATGGATTTGATTTGATTTCATGGAATAAAATTCAAAAAAACAAAAAAATAATTCTTTACCGCGTTTTACAAGAATTATTTTATAACCTGAAAAAACATAGCAACGCCACTTTAATAAGCATTACCTTTAAAATAAAGGATAAAAACATCTTTGTAGATTATAATGATAACGGAACCGGGAATGAAAATTCTTCGATAATTTTCAAAAATGGTTTAGCAAATGTGGAAAACCGTATAAAAACTATAAATGGAACCATTACTTTTGACAAAAATTATAAAAAAGGTTTTAAATTAAGTTTCTCGTTCCCTTTATAAACAATCAATATGTACAAAAAAGTTTTAGTTGCCGAAGATCTGGATAGTATTAGCATAGCTGTTATTCAAGTACTTGAAGAACTAAAAGTTCCTGTAATTGATCATGTAAAATATTGCGACGATGGGATTTTGAAAATAAAAAAAGCATTAAATGATAATGAACCATACGATTTATTAATTACCGATTTGTCTTTTAAATCAGATCATCGCAAAGTAAATTTAACCTGTGGAGAAGATTTAGTAGAGGCTATTAATGCAGTTCAGCCTAAACTTAAAAAAATTGTATTCTCGATTGAAGATAAATCATACCGAATAAAATCATTATTTAATGATCTCAAAATTAATGCATATGTTTCAAAAGGCAGAAATAGCATAAACGAATTAAAAAAAGCAATAGAAAGGACATTTCAAAACGAAGAAAAAATTCTTTCATCGGATTTATCTTTTAGCTTCAATGATAAAACTTTGATCGAAATAGAAAGTTATGACATTTCTATTTTAAAATTATTAGCTCAGGGCTTAACATTAGAAAATATTTCCAGCGAATTCAAAGCAAGTTCAATAGCCCCAAATGGAACCAGTAGTCTGGAAAAACGAATTAATAAATTAAAAATTTACTTTAAGGCTAACAATAATGTTCATTTAATTGCAATTGCAAAAGACTTTGGTCTTGTGTAATTATATGGTTTTACGGTTTCCCGTAAGGAAATTGTTACTTATAGGTTTAAGTTTGCTTAAAACCCCTTAACCTACAAAATGAAACCACATTCAGATATCGATTCAGATGAGATTCAATACCGGAAATTTATTTCCAAATTTTATACAACAAAAAATAAAATTATAATGAAAACAATGTTACTCTGTCTATTCCTATCTATTAGCTTTGCTTTAGTGTCAGAAAAAACAGGATGGTTAGAAATTAACTGGAAAATGATCTTCATACCAGCGCTTTTAGTTTTACAAATAATAATTATATCAACTGCTTTAAAGAATAGATATAAAAAACATTAGCTGCTGAATTAAAGTATCAAAAAAATTAAAAATACCAGATTGATCCTTAAATCTGGAAATGGTTTATATTTGATATTTTAAACATTACATGAAAAACAGTCTAATCCTTTTAATTTTATTCTTTACACTTCATTCATTTTCACAGATAAAAATTCTTTCCTGGAATTTAGAAAACTTTGGAAAATCAAAAACAGATTCTGAGTTAAACATTATAGCCAATACGATTCGTAACTACGATATTATAGCAATTCAGGAAGTTGTAGCAGGTTATGGAGGTGCTCAGGCAGTGGCAAAACTGGCAGAAATTCTGAATGAAAAAGGAATAAAATGGGACTACAGCATTAGCAATCCTACAAGTGGTGACAGTTACAAAAAGGAAAGATATGCCTATATCTGGAAAACATCAAAAGCAAAACTTCAAGGCAATACCTGGCTGGAAAAAAAATATAATTTAGAAATTGACCGCGAACCTTATTTTGCCACTTTTATAATTGACAAAAAAACACTTACCTTAGTTAATTTTCATGCTATTACCAAAAAGAAACAGCCTGAAAAAGAAATTAAATATTTTAAATTTCTACCGCAACAATATCCAAACCTAAAATTGGTTTTTATTGGGGATTTTAATTGTCCGGAATCACATACTGTTTTTAATCCATTGAAAAAAATGGGGTTCACTCCTATTTTAGAAAAACAAAAGACAACATTAAAACAAGAATGCAAAGATAATATTTGTCTGGCATCTGAGTTTGACAATATTTTTTATAAGAAAAATAATTTAAAATATATTAACTCTGGCATAATTCCATTTTACAAAACGTTTGATTCCTTACAAGAAGCCCGAAAAATATCAGATCATATTCCGATTTGGTTTGAATTTTCCTTAAACTAGTTACGTTTTCAACTTTTTCTTTCTGGCTGCAGGAAATAATACATTATTAAGTATTAGTCTGTAACCTGGCGAATTAGGGTGTAAATCTAATACCGTTGGCGGATCACCAACCTGATGTTGAAAATCTTCGGGATCATGGCCTCCAAAAAAAGTAAACATTCCTTTTCCTTTTTCCCCATGAATGTATCTTGCTTCTCCATTTAATTCGCAGGTACCCATTACTAAAACATTTGATTTTACTAAAGCAGAATCAAAAGAAGTAGTTTGCCCCATAAATCCTTTAACTAATTGTGTATGATTTTGGCATAACATACTCGGGATCGGATCCCATTTTGCTGAAAATTCCATCAAAGAAAAATAATCTTTTTCCATTGGAATTCTGCGTTTTAAAGTCATATCAATATCTGAAAACTCATATTGCTCGGGACGTCTCTCTAATGTGAAATTTTTAAAAGCAAACGAATTTCCAAAATTCAATTTCGATTGATAATTTGGTTCGCTTGCATCCCCGTCAAACATTGCCTCGCAAATATCTACACCATCAGCAGCTAGCGCAATATCAAAACTATCTGTTGCAGAACACATTGCAAACATAAATCCGCCGCCAATAACAAAATCTCTTATTTTTTTTGCCACAGCTCCTTTTTCCTGGGATACTTTCGAATATCCTAATTTTGCCGCTAAAGCCTCTGCATCCTTTTTTTGATCAATATACCAAGGTGTGTTTTTGTACGCAGCATAAAATTTTCCATATTGTCCTGTAAAATCTTCATGATGCAGGTGCAGCCAATCATATAGCAGTAATTGATCACTTAAAACTTCCTCATCATAAATTGGTGTAAAGGGTATTTCGGCGTATGTTAAAACCAATGTCACCGCATCATCCCAGGGTTGTTTACCTTTTGGTGTATAAACAGCTATTTTTGGTGCTTTTTCAAGAATCACAGATTCCATATTTTGAGAAGGACTGGAAATTTCATTTAAAATCGAAGCTTCTTCACTATCTGAAAGCACTTCAAAGCTTACTCCACGAATTTGACATTCTTTTCGGATTTCTTCAACATCAGGAAGCAAAAAAGAGCCGCCTCTATAATTTAGCAACCAGCTGGCTTTGTAATCTTTACTTAAGCACCAGTATGTAATTCCATATGCTTTAAGATGATTTTGCTGTGTTGTTTCATCCATTGGAAGTAGAAGAAATGAAGCTTTAACAGTCAAAGAAAAAAGAAATATAAATATGTAAGCTAAACTTTTATGCATTATAAATTATTTTAGTAAAGATATAAAGGAAGAATTAAAAAACACAATAGCTTAGGGTAATTTACTAAACTAAGCAACTATGAAGTTAAAATAATTTTGAAATTAAAAATTTATAATGCAAAATCAGGTATAAACACGTATTATGAAAATATAGTTTCTATTTAAATTTGTTTATAGAAATAATCGATTAATGAATCAGTGAAAAATTTAACAATGAAATTTAATGGCAGTAAAAACCAACCAAAAGGATTAAGCATATTACAGAAAATAGGTATTTGCGCCCTAATAATGATAATAATTGTTTATTATGTATTGTCAATTCAATTCTTAACCAGCTAAAATTTATATTGTTAAAACTGCTATTTCGTTTTGAATCGCATAAACCACTAATCCTGCAATATTTCTGGATTCAGTTTTAAGCAGCAGATTATTGCGGTGCCCTTCAACAGTTCTCGGACTTAAAAAAAGATGATCTGCTATTTCTGTGGTTGTTTTTTGCAGACAGATAAGTTGAAGAATTTCTATTTCACGAGGTGAAAGAAAACCGGTTTCTAAATTTCCTTTTGAGTTTTTAGATGAAACAATAGTTTCCTGAATTGTTTTTAAAACTATTTGGCTGTAATAAAACCCTTTTTTTGCTACTTCATTAACGGTATGAATTAAATCTTTGGGGGTTGTATTTTTTATCAAATAAGCAACAGCACCAACCTGTATCATATTTGCTACAAATGATTTTGTGTCATAACTGGTTAGCGCAATTATTTTGATATCAGGATAAGATTTGCGAATAATTTTTGTGGCCTCAACACCATTTAAAACAGGCATTTTCAAATCCATTATAATAATATCGGGCTTTGATTCGCTGCTATTTAATTTGGAAATAAGCTCTTCTCCGTTTGAAGCCTCAAAAATAATTTCAAAATTATCTTCTTTTTGCAATAAAAAAGCAATTCCCTTCCGAAATAAAACTTCGTCATCGACTAAAGCAATTTTTACAATGCTGCTCATTTTATTTATGTATTTGGTTCTTTGGAATTTCGAAATTACAAAATATGCTTTACAAAATGAGAAAAAGCAATCTATTTTATTGATCAAATACAACTATTAATCTTAAAAGAGCTTTAAAAAGTAAACATTACCGCAATACCATGGTTAATTTCAGAATTTATTTTAATTGTTCCATTCAAAAAAGAAATTCTGCTATCAATATTTTTCATACCTAGTCCTTTTTGATTTTCAATATTTTGAGAATCAAAACCGACGCCGTTATCTTCATAGTGACAAGTATTTATTTCGTCTATAATCTTAAAAGCTATCCAAATTTCGGTTGCTTTTCCGTGTCGCAACGAATTATTCATCAATTCCTGTAAAATTCTAAAAACATGTAAATGACGATCAATTTCATTTTCATCAAAATCAATTTCATTTTTGTAATAAATTTTTACGGCTTTACTGCTTTCAAATTCCTCACATAATTCTTCAACACCGGCATTTAATCCAAATTTTTCGAAAACGGGGGGCAATAAATTGTGGGCAATTTTTCTGGAATTCTCTAAAGCTTTTGTAGTTAGAGCAATTATATTTTCTGTGATTTCAATAGTTTCAGCTTCTGTTAAATTTGGAGAAGTTAATAAATGACTATTCAATGATACTATATTTAATTTTGAACTAATATCATCATGTAGATCCTGAGCAATTCTTTTGCGTTCTTCTTCCTGTGTTAGAATAATAGCGTGAAGCTGCTCTTTTTGATATTGTAATACTAAATCTTTTTTTTCGAGTTCTTTCTGAATTATTTTTTTTCTTGAGAAATAGAAAAATACTATCAATATAATAGCAACAATTATAAAGAAAAGAGAAATATATAAAATAACCGCAACAAGTTCTTTTTCTGGAATTGTACTAGCATTCATAGCAAAATTTTTATTACAGAGTTGTGATTAAACTAATGAAGCTTTGGCTGAAAAACTTTTTATCCACTCGTATAAAATAAAGAATTGCAATACCAAAATTAAAAATGCATTAAATATCCAGGTTAAAAATTTCACATCATCGCTAAGTCCTGATGAAAGGTTTCCAACTAAAAACAAAACTGTACTTGACAATAAATACATTACAAAACCAAAACTGATATAATAGTATTTTTTATTATCCGTAAGCATATTATATAAGTGAATCAAAGCATAAACAACCAGCAGTAAAGAGGTTAAAATAATTTCGAATAAATTAAGTTTTACAAACTGGTAAGGATCTAAAACCAATTGGAATCCCAAAATTAATAATGAAACTGCTAATGTAGTTTTAACAAATATTTTTTGATTCTTTATCTGCAATAATGAATTATAGAACAACCCTAATAGTATCATTTGTCCTGCAAAAAACATATTGATAACAAATTGATTCTTCATTCTTAAGAAATACATTACCTCCATCGAAAACTGCATTAAAAAGGCAAAGGCCAAATAAGCAACAAAAAAAACATTAGCTTTTCCCTTACGGAAAAAGCTATATGAATATAGTATTAGATTTAATAATAAAATTAAATATCCTGAATAAATTAAAAAATCATCCACTTTAATATAATTTAAAAATCAATATGGAGGGCAAGATCTTACACCATCATAAACAATCTCTTCGGCAGCCGATCTATTTTGTTGGCTTGTAGGAGGTCCGTAGACATCAATATATTGACCTGTTTCCTTATCAAATTTTGCTCCAACAAAAAGCAATGTCTTTTCTCCCTGGTCATTAATACCTATGTAAGCGCGAACTGCATCTGCATCAAGCTGCAATACAAATTCTAAACTTTCACGTGGAATTAAATAAGATTTGACTTTGTCTTTAGGGTCTTCAACGGTGGTGTCATCCTGGTATCTCTTTTCCCATTCTTTAGCTGTAGCTAATGGAATTTGAATTGGTCCGGGAAAGGTTTCTTCGCTCATAATTTACAATTTTAAATTAGTTAATAATATTAGATTTAATCAATTGGTTTGTTAATAGTTTGGCTAATCTACCGAATTAATTCTTATCTAAGAAATATTATTTGTGCAAAATAGTGTACTAAAAATCTAAATTATTTGCAAAAAAAAATCTTCAGGGGTTAAAAACTCCTGAAGATTTTTCTTTTATATTTTAAAATTAAAACGGCACATCGCTGTCATCATCGTCATCATTCAGATTACTCCCGAATGCTTCATTTGCTGAAGGCAGATTTTTAGTGATAAACGGGTTATCATCATGATTCATTTTTGATGGTAAATCGTCATAACTACCTGAAAAATCATCAAGATTATCGAATTTTCCAAGGTGTCCAATAAATTTCAAACGAACATTTTCGATACCACCATTACGGTGTTTGGCAATCATTATTTCTGCCTGACCAGCAGTTGGGGAAGCCTCATCATCATCCCATTCGTCAATTTTGTAATATTCTGGTCGATATAAAAATGAAACAATATCGGCATCCTGTTCAATTGCTCCAGATTCACGAAGATCCGATAGCAACGGACGCTTACTTGAACCACGCGTTTCAACGGCACGAGATAACTGCGAAAGTGCAATTACCGGAACGTTTAGCTCCTTTGCCAAAGCTTTTAAGTTTCGGGAAATTGTAGAAATTTCCTGTTCACGATTTCCTCCTCCTTTACCATTTCCTCCTGCAGTCATCAATTGCAAATAATCAACAATGACAATTTTGATATTATGCTGTGAAACCAAACGACGACATTTTGCTCTTAAATCAAAAATAGAAAGCGACGGGGTATCGTCAATATACAATGGCGCTTTTTCTAAGTTTTTTACTTTAGTACTTAACATTTCCCATTCGTGGGGCTCTAATTTACCGGTACGTAATTTCTCCGATGATAGTCCCGTTTCTGATGAAATCAACCTTGTTATCAACTGAACCGAGGCCATCTCTAAAGAAAATAATGCCACTCCATGCCCAAACTCAATGGCAATATTTCTAGCCATTGAAAGTACAAATGCGGTTTTTCCCATCGCTGGTCTGGCCGCTATAATAATTAAATCACTTGGCTGCCATCCCGAAGTCAGTTTATCTAAATTAGTAAAACCGGTTTCAACTCCACTCAATCCTTCTTTTCCGGCAATTTCTTCAATACGTTTCTTTGCCTGTAAAACTAAACTTTGCGCTGTTTCAGAACTTCTTTTGATGTTTCCTTGTGTTACTTCATATAATTTTGATTCAGCCTGATCCAGTAAATCAAATACATCTGCTGTTTCATCATAAGAGGCTTCGATAATTTCAGAAGAAATTCGAATCAAACTTCGCTGAATAAACTTTTGAAGTATGATACGTGAGTGAAATTCAATATGCGCCGAAGAGGCAATTTTTTGCGTAAGCTGAATTAAATAAAAATCTCCCCCTGCAACTTCCAATTTTCCATTTTTTTTCAGCTGAGCCGAAACGGTTAATAAGTCAATCGGCTGCGTTTCAGTAAAAAGCTGCACAATCGCTTCAAAAATATATTTGTGTGCATCCTTATAAAACGCATCCGGTTGCAAAATATCAATTACATCATCCACACCTTTTTTATCAATCATCATTGCACCAAGCACAGCCTCCTCTAATTCAAGCACTTGTGGCGGTAACTTTCCTTTTTCTAAATTAATAATGGTGGTTTTATCTACCTTTACAGGGTTTATGTTCTTGAAATTTTCCATATAGCGAAAGTAACAAAATTTAAAAAAAAATTGCTATCGAGTTATAACTATTAATTGTTTATAAATAAGTTTTTTTTGTTGATAACCAAAAAAAAATCCGAAACTGTAGGGCTTCGGATTTTAAATATTATTGTAAGAATTTACTCCTTGTACTCGCCCATATTACTATATTTGTCCATTCTCTGAGCAATTAAGTCGGCTGTTGATAAGTCTTTCAATTCGTTATATCCTTTTGTAATATATTCGGCTACTGTTTTAAAAGTAGTTTCTCTGTCATAATGCGCTCCACCTAGTGGTTCAGGAATTACATCATCAACTAATTTTTGTTTTTTCATGTCAGATGATGTCAATTTTAAAGCATCAGCTGCACGTTCTTTGTATTCCCAGCTTTTCCATAAAATAGAAGAACATGATTCTGGAGAAATTACAGAGTACCAAGTATTTTCTAACATATATACTTTATCACCAACACCTATTCCTAAAGCTCCACCAGAAGCACCTTCACCAACAATAATGGTAATGATTGGCACTTTTAAACGAACCATTTCAAAAATATTTCTGGCAATAGCTTCTCCCTGCCCTCTTTCTTCAGCTTCAAGTCCTGGATATGCACCTGGAGTATCTACAAGAGTTAAAACCGGAATTCCGAATTTCTCTGCCATTTTCATCAAACGCAAAGCTTTACGATATCCTTCAGGATTTGCCATACCAAAATTACGGTACTGACGTGTTTTGGTATTATAACCTTTTTGCTGACCTACGATCATAAACGACTGTCCGTTTACTTTTCCTAAACCACCAACCATCGCTTTATCATCTTTGAAACCTCTGTCTCCATGAAGTTCTAAAAAAGTATCACCGCAAATTGCTCTGATATAATCTAAAGTGTAAGGCCTGTTAGGATGTCTTGACAGCTGGACTCTTTGCCAGGCTGTAAGGTTTTTATATATGTCTTTTTTTGTTTGTTCTAATTTTTTGTTGATTTCCTTGCAAGTTGGTGTTACATCAACGTCAGATTCTTTCCCAATTATAACACACTTTTCTAACTGCTCTTCAAGTTCTTTTATTGGAAGCTCAAAATCTAAATATTCCATGGATTTTTGAATTTTGTTTGTAAATCGAACCGCAAATATAAAAATATTATACTATTCGTATGATTAATTCGTGTTTAAAATGTAAAAATGTAATTTATAAATAAGTAAAGTATTACAGATTCTTCTTGTTTTGATAATGTTTAAAAACACCATTTAGAATAACTGTGATTACAATTATGATTGCACCAATGTAAAACTCTGTGCTCATTTTTTCTTTGCCTCCAAGAATAAAATAAGCTAGCATAATACCGTAAACAGGCTCTAAATTAGTGGTTAACATTACTGTATAAGGCGTTAGCTTCTGCATTACTTTTACCGAAGCCGTAAACGCATAAGCCGTACAAACCGATGCTAATATGAGTAATAAAATCCAATTGTTTACTGACATTGTAAAAAAATCAGCCGTGAATTTTCCCTGTACCAAAAAATAAATAGAAATAAAGAAAACTCCTGCACCAAATTCATAAAATGTAATTACAGACGGTTCATGATCAGAGATTAATTTTCCGTTCATTAAAGTAAATAAAACGCCTAAAATGATAGAAGCCAAGGCGTAATACATTCCGCTTAGGTATTTAACCTCAACCTGCATAATTAGTGCTAAACCTCCAATTATTATCAAACCAAAGAAAACTTCATACCATAATATTTTTCTTCCGTAAAAAAGCGGTTCTAATAAAGAGGCAAAAAAAGCACCCAAAGAAAATATTGATAAGGTTATCGAAACATTAGAAACATGAATAGCCTTAAAAAAGAAAATCCAATGAAGCGCAATCAGCAATCCAACAAAAATTAATTTGGCAAAAGACTGAGCTGATATTATAAAAGACTGCTTTTTATAGACAATGAAACCAGCAAGAAATATCCCTGCAAGAAACATTCTGAACCATACTAAATTTTCGGCATCAATTGTTATTAAAGCTCCTAAAATCGCTGTAAAACCCCAGATAAAAACAATTAAATGAAGATTTAAATAACTTTTTAAATTATCGTTTCGCATTACGTAATAAATAAACTGCCAGAATTCCGAAAACCATATTAGGGAACCACACAGCTAGTAAAGGTGAAAAAGTAGATTTTTCGGCAAGAGTACCAAATATTTTATCAAAAAAAACAAATGAAAAGGCAATTGCAATTCCGATCGCAAGGTTCATCCCCATTCCTCCTCTACGTTTCATTGCCGAAACGGCAACAGCAATAATTGTAAGGATAAATGCAGAAACCGGCACACTATATTTTTTATAAAGAACTACTAAATAAGTATTTACATTTCCGGAACCACGTTTTCTTTCTTTTTCGATAAATTTATAAAGCTTACCCAAAGTTAAGGTCTCGGCAATATAAACTACCGGAGTTAAATCCTCTAATTCAAACTTAAAAGCAGTATTTTTTTCAGGAGCTTTTTCAATTACATCGTTCAGGTCTCCAAGTGTTCTTTTAGTGTAATCATACATGGTGTATGTTTTCTTCTTCGGATCCCATTTGATGCGGCTCGCTGTAATTTTATATTTTAATTTATCTTTTTCGAAATGCTCCAGCGTAAAATTAAAAGCAGTTTTCGATTCTTCATTAAAACTGTTTACAAAAATAAAATCGTTATCATTAATTTGTCTGTAAACATTGGTGTTTTCACCCCGCATGAGCTCTTTTCCATTTCCTTTTAAATAGGTATATCTAAAATTATTATATCCTTCACTGGCGGCAGGAACGATGAAAAATCCCATCAACAATACAAAAATAGAAACGATTGTTGCACCAATAATATAAGGTCGTAAAAAGCGTGTAAATGAAATTCCCGAACTCAAAATAGCAATAATCTCTGTATTATTAGCCAATTTCGAAGTAAACCAAATTACCGATAAAAACAAAAATATCGGAAATAAGGAATTGATAAAATAGATTGTGAAATTGTAATAATAGAACGCAATATCCATAAACGGAATCTTGTTTTCCAACATCTTATTTACCTTTTCAGAAACGTCAATCACGATTCCGATAGGGGCAAATAACAACAACATCACCGAAAAGGTAGCGAGATATCTTTTTAAAATATATTTATCTATTATTGTTAACATAGATTTCTTTTTGTTTTTTTTGTTTCAAGTTTCAAGTTTCAGGTTTCAGGTTCTGTGCGGAACTTGAAACTTGAAACCTCAAACCTGAAACTCTTTTATAGTCTTTGACTCATATTTTTAACCATCATTTCTTTCCATGGTCTAAAATCGCCTGCTAAGATATGTTTTCTAGCTTCACGAACCAACCACATATAGAAACCAAGGTTATGAATTGTAGCAATTTGTTTTCCTAAATATTCGTTGGCAGCAAATAAGTGACGTAAATAGGCTTTTGTGTATTCTGTATCAACAAAAGTATGTCCCATTTCATCAATTGGAGAAAAATCATCTTCCCATTTCTTATTTTTAATATTGATAGTTCCGTTTGCCGTAAACAACATTCCGTTTCTTGCATTACGCGTTGGCATAACACAGTCAAACATATCAATTCCTAATGCAATATTTTCCAGAATATTAATTGGCGTTCCAACACCCATTAAATAACGAGGCTTATCCTCCGGAAGAATTTCGCAGACAACTTCAGTCATTGCGTACATTTCCTCAGCAGGCTCCCCTACTGACAATCCTCCAATTGCATTTCCTTGCTGACCTGAATTTGCAATATATTCTGCAGATTGACGACGCAAATCTTTATAAGTACTTCCCTGAACAATCGGAAAAAACGTTTGTTCGTAACCGTATTTATAAGGAAGTTTATCTAAATGATTGATACAACGATCCAACCAACGGTGCGTCATGTGCATTGAGCGCTGTGCATATCTGTAATCGCAAGGATAAGGCGTACATTCATCAAAAGCCATGATAATATCAGCACCAATTGTACGCTGAATTTCCATTACATTTTCTGGTGTGAAAAAGTGATAAGAACCGTCAATATGAGACTTAAACTTCACTCCTTCTTCCTTAATTTTTCGATTACTCGAAAGAGAATACACTTGGTATCCACCAGAATCTGTCAAAATATTACGATCCCAATTCATGAATTTGTGCAATCCACCTGCTTTTTCAAGAATTTCTGTCTGAGGACGTAAATATAAATGGTATGTATTTCCCAGAATAATATCCGGATTAATATCTTCTTTCAATTCACGCTGATGCACTCCTTTTACCGAAGCAACCGTACCAACAGGCATAAAAATAGGCGTTTCAATTACGCCGTGATCTGTAGTAATACTTCCCGCTCTCGCTTTCGACTGCGGATCTTTTTGTAATAAATCAAACTTCATCTGTTTCTTTTTTCTCCCAATTGTTCGGGACGGCAAAGATAAACTAATTTCAGGGAAATTTAATTAATTAGAAAATTTGTCAATTAGAAAATTAGATAATGATTCCCAACCTTACTTTAAAAAGCAAAAATGTAAAAATTGGAATTTGGAATTTTAGAAAATTTGGAGTTTAAATAGTTTGGGCGTTCCCTCCGGTCGGGCTATCCGCTGCAAGTCCTCGCACTTCCTTCGTCAGGCTGTGGGCTTTTCGCTTCTATCCCTAACGCGCACATCTGACAGCTTTTCGATAAATAACTTAAATGTAAAAGTTGCAACAACCACATTAATAAAGTGTAACATAATAAGAGTATTGATTTCTTAATTTTAATTATCTGGAAAAACTAAATTATATCAATTAAAATTATAGAAATCATGATAAGCTCAGAAAATAAAAACACAACACCCGAAGAACGAATTGAAAGAAATCTGGATAATCTAGATTATCCGGCAAACGAAGATATTTATAATCAGGAAGAAAAACTGGAAGATATCGATCCGGAAGGAATTTCGGGTGAAAGGACAGTCATTAACAATGACAACTATGACAATGAATGGAAACAAAACAGTGACAAGTTAGGAAATGACTTGGATATTCCGGGAGCCGAACTTGATGACGAACAAGAAAACATTGGTTCTGAAGACGAAGAAAACAATTTCTACAGCGAAGGCGACACTGAATAACCCTTTTTGCCCTTAATACAAGAATTTTTACAACTTTATTTTGCCACACATTAAAAGATTTGAAGAGATTTTTAAAATCAAATTAATCTTTTAATGTGTGGCATTTTTTTATATACAATTTACAAGATTTTGAAGTTTTTTTTCACATCAATAAAAAAAGAAGCATAATTTAACAATTGCATCAAACTAATACAAAAAATCATTTGTCTCCCCGCAAAATAAAAATTACTTTTGCTTCAGTTTAACTTTTACATACAAAATGAAGCCTAACACACAACAATTAAGCGATTTAACTATCCAAGTAAGAAGAGATATTCTTCGTATGGTACATGCTGTCAACTCAGGACACCCAGGTGGTTCACTAGGTTGTACTGAATTTTTGGTAACACTATACCAAAATATTATGGACCGTAAAGAAGGTTTTGATATGGACGGAATTGGAGAAGACCTCTTTTTCCTTTCAAATGGTCATATTTCCCCAGTATTTTACAGCGTTTTAGCACGTAGCGGTTATTTTCCTGTTTCAGAACTTGCCACTTTCAGATTATTAAACTCACGTTTACAAGGACACCCAACAACTCACGAAGGATTACCTGGAGTTCGTATAGCCTCTGGTTCATTAGGACAAGGTTTATCTGTAGCTCTTGGAGCAGCTCAGGCAAAAAAATTAAATGGAGACAATCATTTGATCTATACTTTACACGGAGATGGTGAACTACAAGAAGGTCAAAACTGGGAAGCGATCATGTATGCTTCTGCTAAAAAAGTAGACAATCTTATTGCAACCATAGACGTTAACGGAAAACAAATTGACGGAACAACTGACGAAGTTTTACCAATGGGAAGCATTCGTGCTAAATTTGAAGCTTTTGACTGGGATGTTCTTGAAATTAAAGAAGGAAACAGTATCGATGCCATTCTTGCAGGTTTAACAGATGCTAAATCAAGAACAGGAAAAGGAAAACCAGTTTGTATTTTATTATATACTGAAATGGGTAACGGAGTAGACTTTATGATGCACACACATGCATGGCATGGTAAAGCGCCAAACAACGATCAGTTGACAAGTGCTTTGGCTCAAAACTATTCTGCAGATCAAATCGATTATTAAAAAAAGCTTTAAGCTTTAAGCAATAAGCTTTATGCCTATTGCCTACAGCCTACTGCGTACAGCAATAAAACAAAATGAAAAAATATACAAATACAGGAAGTAAAGATACTCGTTCGGGTTTTGGAGCGGGAATGACTGAATTAGGTCAAAAAAATGAAAAAGTAGTAGCACTTTGTGCTGATTTAATTGGATCATTAAAATTTGATGATTTCAAGAAAAATCACCCGGAGCGTTTTTTCCAAATTGGAATTGCAGAAGCTAACATGATTGGTATTGCTGCAGGTTTAACAATTGGAGGAAAAATTCCTTTTACAGGAACTTTCGCTAACTTCTCTACAGGAAGAGTTTACGATCAAATTCGTCAATCTGTTGCTTATTCAGATAAAAATGTAAAAATTTGCGCTTCTCACGCCGGTTTAACACTTGGTGAAGACGGAGCAACACACCAAATCTTAGAAGATATTGGATTAATGAAAATGTTGCCTGGAATGACAGTAATCAACACTTGTGATTACAACCAAACTAAAGCGGCTACTTTAGCATTGGCAGATCATCATGGTCCAGCTTATTTACGTTTCGGTCGTCCGGTTGTGCCTAACTTCATGCCTGCTGATGAGCCTTTCGTAATTGGAAAAGCAATTTTATTAAACGAAGGAACTGACGTAACAATTGTTGCAACAGGACACTTAGTTTGGGAAGCTCTTATCGCTGCTGAAGCTCTTGAAGCAAAAGGAATTTCTGCTGAAGTAATCAACATTCACACTATTAAACCACTTGACGAAGAAGCGATTCTAAAATCATTGGCAAAAACAAAATGTGTTGTAACTGCAGAAGAGCACAACATTCTTGGAGGTCTTGGAGAAAGCATTTCAAGAGTATTAGCTCTAAACACTCCTGCTCCACAAGAATTTGTAGCTGTAAACGATAGTTTTGGTGAATCTGGAACTCCAGAGCAATTAATGGAGAAATACAAACTAAACAATCAGGCTATTGTTGAAGCTGTAGAAAAAGTTATCAAAAGAAAATAATTTTTAGTTTTCTTACTTTATACAAAAAACCTCGAAAGTGATTTCGAGGTTTTTTTATGTCTTATTTTATTTCTATTATTTTATTTCTGTCGGTGAATTATTTCCCATACTGGCTCAAATTCTAATTCATCGAAATTTAAAGTATGCAAATCTTTTTCATAAATACTATTACTAAAAGTATCCTGAATTCCATTCATAAAAACCCATTTCCCTTCTTTTTTAGGCATTCCCCAACTTCTATGTTTTACAACCGTTGCTTTTGCATTTACTTTTTTCGAAAGTTCAGATAAAATAGATTTTGCATCAACATTCAAACTTTTTGCAATTGCAACTACTATAAAATAACCAAATTGAATATCTCGTGAATTATCAAAATCTCTTTGATTCGATATCGAAATAAAGACTTCAGGAGGCGATTGACGTTTTTCGCAAACTGCCCAAATTGGTGACCAAAGTTCAAAACTTTGAAAGTATTCTTCATTCCCATTTTCTACTGTCCATTTATCGTGCGATTTATCATTCCACTTTAATCTTCCCAATTTTATTTCAGTATGATAAATGAATTCTTTATTGTCTTTTTGAGACACTCTTTTTTCAGTTTTGTATTTATTTACACGAATTCCTGTCTCATTATTATTTTCAACCTGATTCAGTATTGCTTCAAAATAAGGTTTAAAATTGGAGTCCCAATTCGATTTCAGCCAAGGCGATTTGGATTCGTCTTCATTCCCAAATAATAAATAAAAGTCATACGTCCTATTCTTCCAATCTGAATCAGCATTAGTTAACCTATCATAAAAGTCACTTAATTTATTGATTAACTTCATAATTTGATTCTCTCTTATTATTTATAACAACATACCCCCTTTTTAATTTCAAGATAACTATTTTATAAAAAGGTTCTTCAAATTTGATAAAAAAAAATGATTTACAATCAGATGTATAAAAAATCAAAAACCTCCAAATCATAAGACTTGGAGGTTTCAAAAAAATATCTTTTAATCCTTTTTATTGCTTCTTAATAGGATATGTATTATCCAAGTGTATTCTTAATCTTGGCTCATCTGTATAATCCGCTTCTATATATTTTCTAGGATTAGATGCCGACTCTGCTGCTGCAGGATTAGTAAGTTCGCCTGTTGGTCTTCTTGGAATTCCTCTAGGCTCTGTTTCATCTGTATTTGGCGTAGCTGGATTATCCACAATTGGACTCCAAGGATAATAAGCACTTATTCCGTAATTAATTCCACCAACATTTCCAATTTGTCCTGTTGGTTTAGATATTTCATAGAAAGTTGTAAAACCATCTCCGTCATCATCAGCATCTAAAAAGTCAGGGATACCATCTTTGTCAGTATCATCCGGATTTACCGGAGCATTTGGATATAAAGTTGTATTTCTAAAATCTCTAACATAACGATCTCCATTTATATCTTCCTGATAATCAAAAACTCCATCAAAATCATGATCAAGTCTTTTATAATCATAAAACTTAACACTAAAAATTAAAGGAGAGTAAGAAGGAATCGAATTATTTCCGGCATAATAACCTAAACCTGAAGGAATAAATAAAACTGCAGACCCGAAATTTTCATATTTAATAGTCCCATCCGCCTGCGTAGTTGAAGTTCCTGTCTTCAACTCAGGAAAAGTTTCACCCCAACCAACGATCGCCGTATACAAGTCTACACTTGTTTGTGGAAACTTAACTTCTTCAAAAAAAGTAGTCTTCAAATAAGTAGGTGCTTTATCCGTTTTAGCAACACGACTTAAATATTCTCCTTTATATGCAGCTAAAACTCCATCAGTATTCATTGGTGATGTTCCTGTACCTTCTCTCAAAATCAAATAGTACATTTTATAAGTAACCCCATCTAAATCAACATTTTTTGCCAACAACTTTGGAAAAGTTTCACTATTCAAATAAGACATTATAGAAGGCTGTGTTGTAGGATCTGTAATACTATCTATAACAACATCCTGATCTTCAGGTGTACCGGCACTTTCTGTTACAGTAATATAATTTGTAGTTAAATATTCTTCAATATTAGCATTATCTGTATTAAATTGCTCCTGATAGTCTCTTAAAGGCTCAACAGGAGTATCATCGTCACCTTTGTTACAAGAAACTATTGCAATACCAGCGAGCAATAAAACAAAATAATATTTAAATTTATTCATTATTGTTAATTTTTTAGGTGCGCAAGATACAATATTGATTTATTTTTGTAAAGAATTTAACTTGGATTTTAGAAAAATTATGAGAATAGATAAATACCTATGGTGCGTTCGTTATTACAAAACCAGAAACATGGTTACTGAGGCTTGTAAAAAAAACCATATTACTGTAAATGGGCAGGTTGCCAAGCCATCTAAAGAAGTTTTTCCTACGGACAGAATTACCTTTAGAAAAGATCAAATTACACAAATTATTACTGTCTTGGATATTCCTGAAAGTCGTGTTGGGGCAAAACTTGTCGATATCTATCGAAAAAACGAAACTCCTGCAGAAGCATATGCACATTTAGAGTTATTAAAACTTTCTAAAGAGCACTATCGCAAAAGCGGAACAGGAAGACCAACCAAAAAAGACCGAAGAGATATTGACGAATACGGAAACGAGATTTTTGATGACGAAGATGAAAATTAAATTCCAATACCGAAGTGTCGGGATAAATCTCAAATTCCAAAATCGGAGCGTATCTAATTATTATATATAAATTCAAAAAAACTAAAAACAAACCCAAGCATTAAAAATTAGAATTTCCTTTCTTAAAAATTGGAATTTGGATTTTTTATATTGGAATTTAAATTAGTTATATTAGCAAAAAATAAAATCATGAGCAAAAATATCATCTTAACACATCAGGAAATCGAACATAAAATAAAACGTATTGCGTACCAAATTTACGAAACTTTTGTTGATGAAGAAGAAGTTGTTATTGCCGGAATCGCTTCTAACGGATCTATTTTTGCCGAAAAAATTGCTTTGGCGCTAAGCAACATCTCTACTCTTAAAATTTCACTTTGCGAAGTTAAGGTCGATAAACAAAATCCGCAACTACCAATACAAACCTCATTAAACGCATCAGAATACTCCAATAAAGGATTAGTATTGGTTGATGATGTATTAAATTCAGGCACTACTTTAATATACGCCGTTCGTCATTTTTTAGACGTTCCGCTTAAAAAATTCAAAACGGCAGTACTTGTAGACAGAAATCATAAAAAATACCCTGTGAAAGCAGATTTTAAAGGAATTTCACTTTCTACTTCTTTACTTGAACATGTTCAGGTAATTTTTGATGACAATGGCAATGATTATGCTTTCTTAAGCTAGAATTTCTAAAATATCTTCAACTGTTTCTTCGACTGTTTTATTATCAACCGCCACTTTATGCTGTGCATGGTTATAATAAAAGCTTCTGTCGAACAAATGTTTTGCGATGAATTCTTTCATTTCTTCCTCATTCATATTAGCAATCAACGGGCGCTTGCTTTTGTTATGAATTAATCTATTATATAAAGTCTCTATTGAAGCCTTTAAATAAATAGATGTAACATCGTCTTTTTTCAATAATTCGTGATTATTGGCATAGCAAGGCGTTCCTCCACCTAAACCTATTATACTATTTTCTGTAGATTGGAGCAATTCGACAAACATTTCGTGTTCTAATTTCCTAAAATAGATTTCTCCTTTTTGTTCGAAAATCTCATTTATTGATAAATTGGCTCTTTTTTCGATGCATTTATCCAAATCTAAAAATGGGATTTTGGTAATTTTTGAAAGATTTTGGGCAATTGTTGACTTTCCGCAGCCCATATATCCTAATAAGACGATTTTTTTCATTCTAATAAAACACTATAAATTAGGGGATTGTAAATTTTGTTTAAAAAAAGACAAATTTATAATAAAATTGCTTGCAAATAATAAAATAAACTCCTTATATTTGCACCCGCATTCAAGGAACATATGACTCGATAGCTCAGTTGGTAGAGCACATCACTTTTAATGATGGGGTCCTGGGTTCGAGCCCCAGTCGGGTCACAAAATTTGTGACTAACAAAATAAGTTTCTTGAAAGCAATGACTCGATAGCTCAGTCGGTAGAGCACATCACTTTTAATGATGGGGTCCTGGGTTCGAGCCCCAGTCGGGTCACAAAAGGTCGAGTAATTTATTACTTGACCTTTTTTCATTTTAGGCCACGTGGAGAAACGGTAGACTTGCCATCTTGAGGGGGTGGTGCTCGTAAGGGCGTGTGGGTTCAAATCCCACCGTGGTCACAAAAAAAGGTAAAATACATAAATGTGTTTTACCTTTTTTTATTTCTACAATTACAAAGACAGCATTAAAATAAACATCTTCATTCTTCATAATGTTTTTGCATATTCAATTTTGCATATAAAATCCGAGTATCTTTACCCGTGATTGCAATAAAGAATATATAGATGAATTAAGCTTTTCTACTTTTAGAACCTAAAAATTCTTTCCTGAAGTCATAAGTTATAATAAAAAATTTCGCAAATAAACAATAGCATTACTAATTTCAATTCCGTTTAGGTTTTTTATTAGTTTTCGCATTTAACTTTAATAGTTATAACATATGACATTGATATCCAAAGAAAAATTTTCTGAAGCTGCCGGTCTTTCTAAAATTCCTATACCGGGATTATCCTCTTATTTAATGAAGGTAATGAAAATTAACAATTTAAACACAATGGTTAAGGAAGCAGGGAATCTTGAAGGTGCAGATTTCGCTAATTATGCCTTAACGAAAATAGGCGTAAAAGTCAAGTATGATGCTGCCGAATTATTAAATATCCCAAGTGAAGGAGCCTTTATCGTAGTGGCTAATCACCCTTATGGAGGTATCGAATCATTAGCCTTATTAAGTACAATTGCGAAAATACGTCCTGACACCATGTATATGGGAAATTTTTTATTGAAGGAAATTCCAAATCTTGAAAAATGCATTATTGCGGTAAATCCATTTGAAAATGTACAAAATTCTGCCAGTATCACAGGATTAAAAATGACGTTCAAAGCTTTATCAGAAGGTATTCCTGTCGCGATATTTCCTGCCGGAGAAGTTTCATCATATGATTTTAAGACGAGTAAAATCACAGATCCGGAATGGCATCCTGTAGTAGGAAAAATTATCAGCAAAGCGAATGTGCCTATCTTACCTATATATTTTCATGGAAATAATGGTTTTTTCTTCAGTATGCTAAAATCAATTCACCCGATGTTGCAAACTTCAAAACTGATTTCAGAAATGTTTAACAAACAAGGACACGAACTAAAAATGACTATCGGGAAAGCCATTTTTTTATCAGGGACAAAAGACAAAGCTGCTGATCTTCTAATGTTACAAAATCTTAGAAGCAAGCTGTATGCTCTCAAAAATCAATTACATAATTAAGAGGTTCAAGTTTATTTAGCATTTATGACCAAACATTGAAAATCAAATACTTTTTTTTTTCAAACCTCTGCTAAGTCGCTTAAAAACTAAAAATCTATTAATAAAAGATTCGAATTTTGTGCAATAAAGGTCGAAATAAAAATAAAAAAGCCTGAGAATCTATATTCTCAGGCTTTTTGGTCAACAAAATTTTCGATATTTTAATTCCAAAAACCTAAAGACAATTTCTTTCCTTTATTCTGTCTTATCCAAACCTGCATCGGTTACTTCTACAGTATCAACAAGCAGATCTTGATAAAAGGTTACTTCATGTACATTGACAGGATCCCATCCTCCGTTTGAAATACGGTGTAATTCAATGTAGTAAATTCCTTCGAACAGATAAACATCACCTAATTGCTTGGTTTGATAATTTGTAAAACTATTGTCAGTTGTTGTAAACGGATAAATAATACTTGAAATATCTTTTATCACCAATTGAAATTTACCGGAAATACCTGCCAGTTCACATTGCCAGTGATAAATACCTGCCTCATTCACTTTCACTCTCCAAGATGCATAAGCAGCTGGATTTGTCCATCCGGCAATACTGTAATAAGGTGGATTTCCTATCCCAATACCACTTCCGTGCAATATGGCATTTTGTCCAGCAACAACAAGGGTTCTATCTGCATTTTGATTGATAATAGGAGTTTTATCAATGTAGGGATGAATTGAAATTTGACGCACATTTACTGGATCCCATCCTCCGCCCGAAATACGGTGCAGCTCGATGTTATAAATACCAACTGGTAAATTAATTGTTCCGATGGTTAAGACTTGATAGTTCTCAAAACCTCTTGTTGTAATTGTAAATGGATACGGTCCCTGATCTACTCCATTTACTTTTAGCACAAACTGTCCCGAATAGCCTGATACAACTGCATCTAAAATGAAATTTCCGGATTGGATAACTTCAACGTGCCATGTGGCAAAGTTAGCATCATTAATCCATGTCCCGAGTTCATAAAGCGGCGGATTTTGAATGCTTAATCCAGGAGCAACAGCATCGATTGGATTTAAATTGAGTGTCCCATCCTTGAATTGCTTAACAAAGGTGAAAAGAAGATCCACTATTCGTGACATTTCTAAGACAATGGTTGTACTGATATTATCCAGAGGAGCTGCAGGCACCGAAATAGTATACCCGGAAAATCCATCATTGGGAGTTATATCTAATGCTGTTTTGTGAATATCTGCAAGGAAATACGCTTTTACAACACTTCCATCAGGCAGATCAGGAACATTTAATTTTTCATTCAGAGGCCAATAATCAGCAAATACATGCAGGTATAGATATTGTGTTCCGTCTACAATTTTGCGAGTAGCCCGTCCCCAAAGTAATTGTGTAGTATAAGGACTGGATTGGGTTTTATCGATAGCCATTTTATTTATACTCATCCAGTAGGCAAATCCATTAAGTCTGTCGATTGCATCAGGCGGGAATGTCCCGTCTCCTTCCGGACCTACATTGAGAAGAAAATTACCTCCTTTACTAACAATATCAATTAACTTTTGAATTAAATCTTTTTGGGTTTTCCAACGTGTATCGTGAGCAGCATATCCCCAATTATCATTCATGGTCATACATGTTTCCCAATCTGTTCCATCTCCGTTTGGCGGCATAGTGGGAATATTTTGTTCAGGAGTTTTAAAGTCTGCGGTCAAACCATCATTCATTCGGTTATTGAATATCAAACGATCTGATCCGGGGATGTTTTTAATTGCTTTCATCATTCGGTAACGGAATTCGGGTGTGCTGGAGCCTCCCATATCCCACCAAATCAGGTCAATATTATAGTCATTAATCATAGTTTGAATATGAGGAACCACAATAGTATCAGTATATTGTGCCTTTTCCTGATAGGAAGCTTCATGATTTGGCGTTGTATTCTGAGGAATCCATCCCATTCCTCCAGGATTCATCCAGTCCAGACATTGAGAATAATAAAATCCAACCTTCAATCCTGCCGAATGAGCCTCTGTCACCAAGTCTTTTAAAACATCGGCTGAAATATTAGTGTCATCCTCAATATTATATCCAACGTGATGTGTGCGCATCAAAGCCAATCCTTCATGGTGTTTGGCGGTAATGACAATATATTTCATGCCGGCATCCTTTGCCATTCTTACCCATTCTGAAGCATTGAAGTTTTGTGCCGTAAAATTTTGCTGCCAGCGTGTTTTATATTCGTTTCTCGGAATCTGGGCTGCAAACATAATCCATTCGGCATATTGACCGGGTTTGTAAGGCTCACCTGTAGCAGGATCAATTTTAATAGTTCCGTCTGGATTAATCCATTCCGGGCGATAAGTTGAATAATAATCCTGCATCCAATAATCAGGTCCAACTCCCGAACCTGATTTTATTAAAGTTGGCCCTGTATAGTGTCCCGCCAGTCCAGAGTAGCCTCCCCAATGCAAAAACAAGCCAAAACCTGCTTCACGCCACCAGGTCATTCGTTGATCTTTATGTTCTTTTGTCTCAAGGGTCGTTACATAAAGAGTGTTACTCAACTTAGTCAAAATATCCAGATTGTCATCCCTGCCTCTTACCGCGAAGCAGTAAATATCAAATGAATTCAAATTATGTACAGTTATTGCGTTGACAGTAACATTTTGATAAAAAACACCTTCTTTAAATACATCGTATGAAGTTACTGCGGGAATTGCATCCCAAGATAAAGAAATAGAATTAGTCTTTACGTCGACTGCTTTTAAGTCTTTAGGATTGTTATTGTAGAAAGGATTAATATCAATCTCTGTATCGCTAAAAATTAAATCATCAATATAAACTATATCTCCAATTGCAGCATTAGCTGTATAATCAGGCTGAATACCAAACATAGTGATATTTTTTACTTTGTTTGACAATAAATCAAATATCGCTACTCCCCATTCGTTTTGTTTATCCAATGGACTTTGAGACAAGAATTCATTATTTCCTCCATCTGAAGCATTAATTCTGATCTGAGAATTCGGATTATTGCGATAATATTTCATGTACAAATACTTATACTCAGAAAGCGGTACATTTGGAGTACAGAAAAATCCTGCCCATATAACAGAATTTCCAATGCGTTCTAATTTCAGAACCTTATTACTTATGTTTGATCCTGTTTTGTCCGGATTATCTACCACCGTAACCCGCATATCGGCTACAGGATTAATTTTTATTTGATTTGTAAAGTTGATCTTTCCGTTTTCAAAATTATCAAATACAAGTGGTTCTCTAATTATTGGATGCGGATAAAAATCCGGCTTAAAACTCAGTTTACCTAATGCTGATTGAATTTCAGGAGCCGACATAAAATAATCCCATAACAGACCTGTACGGTAATTTTCGATCATACAAATAATCGGACCTTGGTCGATAGCCAAATAATAAGTATCAGTCCAATCGACGGTCTCATTAAAAGCATCTACAAATCCTGCTTTTTCGTTCCAGATCTTTGTTCCCAGCTTCTCATAAAAATATCTCAGGGCGGCTAATGATTCTTTAGGCGTATAAGGCATTGCCGAAAGAGCAGCTGTTGGAGCAATCACACCTTTATCATTTCCCGGCGAATGTGCAGTATAAGTTATATTTCCATCACAAGCAGTCAATCCCCAGGCTTTGTTCTCGCCATATCCTTTATAAACCAGCGGATTTTGTTCGCAATAAGCTCTGTTTATCAATGTATGAGCCTGATTTTGCTGGAAATAATTTACATCATTAATACTATCTCTCAAATTTTTCGGGTTAAATCCTAAAAATGAATAATGAGAAAAAAATAAAGGTCCGCCTTTTTCACTTCCGCTTCCAATAGGAAGGGTAATGTCATAAAATTTTTGATTCTTAGTATGATAAGTACCACCAGTTGACCAACCGTTTTTCCATAAACTGGGATCTATGGGATGAGTTGATGAAGCAACAGCCAAGATATAAGTAATCATACACTCGTTCCAACCGACGACTTGCAATGTGAGAGTATTTTGCAGCTCATTGTTACAATGCCAGTACAACTTGTTTGATCCAAATCGAAAATAATCCCAATCTACATTGTTCCAAAGTACATTGATCTTAACAACCAGACTCTGTTCTGTCAAAACTGGCTGGTTGAAATACTGGCGTGCCGTAATCAAACCCTGCATTAGAAAAGAGGTTTCTACCAGATCAGCTCCATTATCATTTTTACTAAACGGAATGGTTTCACCGGTACTTCCATTAATCCAATGGGCAAAAGCCCCTTTATAATTTGTTGCCGAGCTGGTTAAAAAATCAACAATTTTATCAATACGCTCGCGTCCTTGTTCTCTGGTAATAAATCCTCTCTCAATTCCTACCAAAATAGCCATCAATCCAAATCCAGAGCCACCTGAGGTAACGGTGGGTCCGGGTCCTCTCGAAACGGGAAGACGCTCATGTGCCATTCCTGAATTTGCATCTGCATGATCCCAAAAATATTTAAATGCATATTGCTGCGTTTTTGTAAGCAACTGTTCATCCGTAAGTGTTAAAGAGTTTTCCATAAGATTTAATGATTAAGTATAAATAATATTAAGTAAAGCTGTAGTATGCTATATGTCGCTTTTCAATAAATAAAATGGCTTATAGAGACCTGTTAACAAAAACAAGCGTAAGTATTTTTAAATTCAGTATTCCAAAAGTGCAATTGACACATCTATAGTTATTTACCTAACATTCTGTTATTTTAAATCACAATACAGGAATTTGCATTGACAAATAAAATCCGTAGGTAATAAGATTAGGTTTTTATAAATGTTTGAAAGAATATTTCTAACGGTTTTCTATTCGGTATAAATCAAGAAATTACTGCTAGAAAAAGTGCTTTAACAGAGGCTCATTTATCTATTAAAAACGCATCGTAGATGTTTTTTCTTGCTTTTAAAGGCTTAAAAATGTAATAAATATAGTACGAATATATTAATTATTATTTACAATTACACCATGAAAAAATACTTTTAAAACTCATTTATGATGATATTATCATAATAAAGCACAGATAATTAGAGCTTTAAAAAAATAAAAAAGCCTGAGAATATAAATTCTCAGGCTTTTTTATGATTCGAAAATCTTATCGAAGATTTTTACTTTACAAACTCAACAATATTTACTTTTTAATAAACTTTCCGGTTTGATTTTCAACCTTGTAAATGTAAATACCGGATGATAAAGACGAAACGTCTAAACTTATTTTATTAGAATCACTATTATTTCTTTGACTCATTACTTCTTTTCCGGTAGCAGAGAAAATTTTAATATCGGCGTTTTTATTTACTTGTTCTGGAATTGTAATATTGATAATAGAATCAGTAGGGTTTGGAAAAGGACTTAATTTAGCTAAAAGATTAAATTGATCTGTCGACAATGTACCGTTCAAAGCATAAACATCGATAATGTTGCCGTCATTTTTAGATGTAACAAGTTTAAAATCTCCACCGTTAGTTTTAATGATATTTGCCCGGTTTCGATCTCCTAAATTATTAATAACATCTCCATTTTCATTCAATAAATACATTTGATTTGGTGATCCCGAAATCATAACTATAAATTCGATTAGTGCGTCATTATTAAACAATTTGTCACTGGGTGCATATATACTTATATAACCGCTTGCCGGGATTGGCAATGATACTGATTTGTATAACGAATGATTTTCATTATATAGCTTGATTGAATTATCACCCGAACTAAAGTAATAATAATAGGTAGCACTTTCGGTATTGAAAGAAAACGAATAATTAGAATATAGTACCGAATTTGACAGACTATTATCATATGAATGCTCAAGAGAAATTTGGCCTTGTAATTTTACAAATCCTAAAAGTATTGCAATAAGTAATGTTTTTTTCATTTAATTGTTTTAAAGGTTATTATTATTTTTTTGCTTTATTATTTGCACAATGCAGTCTATTTAAAAAACCTTCTTTGGTTTTTCCACTTCGTAAATATATTCGATTTAGTTTACAAACTTATTTTTCATACAAAAATATATCTGCTATTAATTGTTTTTTAAACTGGCAAATACATACTCAATTATTTCATCATTTCCTCACTTTTTTTTTACAAGAAATCACTTTACAAAATAAAACTTTTGCTAAATTCGTCTCGAAATTAATCAACCATTAACCTAACCCCAAATTAGTTTATGAAACACCTACTACTCGTATCATTTATGATGATTACCAGCCTTACATGGGCACAATCTGCAACTGCTTATTTTGACAAGGCGATGAAAAAAGCCGAAGCCGGCAATACAAAAGGTGCTATCGCGGATTACACCAAAGCCATCAGCATGAATTCGCATTTTGTAGAAGCTTACGCAAACAGAGGCGTGGCAAAATACAAATTAAATGACTTGCAAGGCGCTCTTGCTGATTTTACTAAAGCAATAGAGTTAGACACAATGAATTCTGACGCCTTTACAGGAAGAGCAAACGTACAGTACAAATTATTAAATTACGACGCTGCAGTCGAAGATTGCTCTTATTGTTTAATGATGAATCCTAAAGATTATGTTGCCTTAAATCTTAGAGGACTTTGTTACAATAAAATGGGAGAAAAAAAGAAATCATGTAAAGATTTCTCTAAAGCAATCGAATTAGGAAGCCAAAGCGCCATCAAAAACAGGGCAACTTTCTGCAAATAAAATTGAATAAACAAAAACACAAAGCAATCTGTAAAATCATTTTTTTTCAGGTTGCTTTTTCTGTTAATTACCTACCAACTCTGTACAAAAGATATTACTACATTTGTTCGATAAATTAATTTTCAATGGCACTTCTTAAAATACTAAACAATAAAGCCAAGACAGACGAAAATTCTGGTTTTGGAACCAATGCAAACAGTTACGGAGGAAGATTTGTAAACAAAAACGGAACTGCCAATATTGAAAAAAGAGGCATGAATTTACTGCGTCGAATTAGTTGGTATCACACCATGATCGACATGCCAAACTGGAAATTCATGTTTATCCTATTTTCCTTTTATATTGTAATCAATTTTATTTTTGCTATTTTATACTATGCAATCGGCATAGAACATCTTGACGGAATTGCGCAATCGCAAAGTGTTTTAACTCAATTTGGTCAGGCCTATTTTTTTAGTGCACAAACTTTTACCACCGTTGGTTACGGACATATTAGTCCAACCGGTTTTTTGACCAGCGCTTTATCAGCTGCCGAAGCTTTAATAGGTCTATTGAGTTTTGCCATTGCGACAGGATTATTTTTTGGAAGATTCAGTAAACCAACCGCTTTTTTAAAATTTTCACACAACGCATTAATTTCTCCTTATAAAGAACAAAAAGCATTAATGATTCGGGTTGTTCCTTTTAAGAACACCAATTTTACAGATGCAAAAGCAAAAATCACGTTAGGAATGAGCGTAGAAGAAAATGGCGCCAGAACCAATAAATTCTATACTCTTGATCTCGAATTAGACCGTATAAATGCGCTTTCATTAAGCTGGACATTGGTACATGCCATAACAGAAGAAAGTCCGTTGTATAATTTTACAGAAGATGATTTCAAAAAGACTCACGGTGAAATTCTGGTCTTTATTACCACTTTTGATGATATGTTTAGTAATACAGTTGCAGCACGAACATCTTATACATTTAATGAGATTATTTATGGCGCAAAATTCGAAACAATGTACAACAGAAGCAAAGATGGTACTAAAACGATTTTGTATCTTGACAAATTAAATCAGTATCATACTACAAAGTTCTTATAAATCATCATTTTAATCAAGTTTTAAAGGTAATGTCAGATTTTGTTTTATTTTTGTTCACCCAATTAATCTACAATGATAAACAACATAAAGACTGTTTTCAGCATAAAGGATCTGGAAAACCTATCAGGAATAAAAGCACATACAATTCGTATCTGGGAGAAAAGATACAATATTCTTGAACCCATGAGAACGGATACTAATATTCGTCTTTATAATTTACACAGCCTACAAAAACTTTTAAATATAACCTTACTGCACGACTACGGTTATAAAATTTCTAAAATATCAACTTTCCCCGAAGAAAAAATCCCACAATTAGTTCGTGAGATTATATCAAAGAAAAATGCTCAAAACTACGCCATTACTTCTTTTAAAATGGCAATGATGAATTTTGATCAGGAAATTTTCTTCAATACATTCGACTGGCTTATTTCCGAAAAATCGTTTAAGGAAGTTTTCAAAGAACATTTTCTTCCCTTATTAAAAGAACTGGGATTATTATGGCAATCTGAAACGATAACTCCGGCAAACGAGCATTTCATGAGTTATTTAATCAAACAAAAGATTTTAATTTACACAGAAAGTCTTCAAATACTTAAACCAACCAAAACCGACAGAATTTTTGTTCTTTCACTCCCTTTAAACGAAATTCACCAAATTGGATTATTGTATCTGCAATATGAAATTTTATCTAAAGGATACAAAACCATTTATTTAGGTGAAAGCATGCCAATCGAAAATCTTCAGGATCTTACCAAACATTTTGAAAACATCACGTTTGTTTCTTTTATGACTATTCAGCCTGATCGCAATGTTATCAATCAGTATGTAAAAACGATGGGGCAAAAATTACTTCAGAAAACCAATGAAATATGGCTTATGGGTAAAATGACTGAACATATAGACAAAAATCTACCGGACAGAATCAGAATTTTTGACTCGATGGAAGAAACAATAGAATCGATTTAATGTTTTGTTTAAAGTTTTTGTATATTTGTTAAACAAATGACAAAAACAATCGCAATAATAGGATCAGGCTTCTCTGCATTAGCCGCTTCGTGTTACCTGGCTCAACAAGGAAACAAAGTCACTATTTACGAAAAAAACGACACAATAGGCGGTCGCGCAAGGCAATTTAAAAAAGACGGCTTTACCTTCGACATGGGGCCAAGCTGGTATTGGATGCCCGATGTATTTGAACGTTTCTTTCATGACTTTAACAAAAAAACCTCTGATTATTACGAACTAATAAAACTAAATCCTGCTTATAGGGTTTATTTCGGGATAAATGACTTCATTAATATTTATGATAATTTAGAAGAAATAAAATCCACTTTTGAGAATATCGAAAAAGGAAGCGGCGCAAAACTTGAAGTTTTTATTAGTCATGCAAAAAGCAATTATGATATTGCTATTAAAGAATTGGTTTATCGTCCCGGAGTTTCACCATTAGAATTAATTACGCCACAAACCATTCTAAAACTCAATCAATTTTTTAGCACTGTCAGCAACGACATTAGAAAAGAGTTCAAAAACGAAAGATTAGTTCAGATTCTTGAATTTCCCGTTCTATTTCTCGGAGCCAAGCCATCTAAAACACCTTCGTTTTATAATTTTATGAATTATGCCGATTTTGGTTTAGGAACCTGGCATCCAAAAACCGGAATGTTTGATGTAATACGGGGAATAGAAAAATTAGCTCTCGAATTGGGAGTTACTATCGAAACCAATTCAGCAATCGAGAAAATAATAATCGAAAATAAAACCGCAACAGGAATTGTAACTAATGGCAAAATCATTAATGCAGATATTATTTTAAGTGGAGCAGATTATCACCATACCGAAACTTTATTAGACGAAACATTCAGAACTTATTCGGATAAGTATTGGGAAAGCCGTGTTTTTGCACCTTCTTCCCTACTCTTTTTTGTTGGTTTTAATAAAAAAATAGAAAACGTTACCCATCATGCTTTATTTTTTGATGTAGATTTTAATCAGCACGCGGCCGATATTTACGATCATCCAAAATGGCCTGATGCTCCTTTATTTTATGCCAATTTTCCATCAAAAACAGATAAAACAGCAGCACCGGAAGGAATGGAAAGTGGATTTTTCCTTATTCCGTTAGCACCCGGAATAAACGATAGCGAAGAACTTCGGGATGAGTATTTTGAAAAGATAATCACTCGTTTTGAGCAACTTACACAACAAGACGTTAAAAATAATATTATATTTAAGAAGTCATTCTGTAAAAATGATTTTGTGACAGATTATAATGCATACAAAGGAAATGCATACGGAATGGCCAATACATTATTGCAAACCGCTTTTTTAAGACCAAAACTAAAAAGTAAAAAAGTACGTAACTTATATTTCACGGGACAGTTAACTGTTCCCGGACCAGGTGTTCCGCCAGCTTTAATTTCAGGAAAATTGGTTGCCGAATTAATTCAAAAATCTATTAGACCGTAAAAAGATGAAATCACTATTTGATACAGTTTCTTTTAAATGTAGTAAGTTGGTAACCAAAAACTACAGCACATCCTTCTCGCTGGCGGTAAATATGTTATCTCCAAGCATTAGAGATGGTATTCACAGTATTTATGGATTTGTTCGTTTTGCAGACGAAATTGTCGATTCATTTCATGATTACGACAAAGAAAACCTTATAAACGATTTTGAAAAAGAATATTACAAAGCCATTGAGAACGGAATTAGTTTAAACCCAATTCTAAACTCCTTTCAACATACTGTAAAACAATATAATATTACTGATGATCTTGTTCAGGCATTTTTAAAAAGCATGAAACTCGATCTCATTAAATCAAATTACGACACACAAACAGAATATGAAGATTACATCTATGGTTCTGCCGATGTTGTGGGTCTAATGTGCCTGAAAGTTTTTGTAAAAGGAAACAATCAAAAATATGAACAGCTCAAACACGAAGCAATGAGACTGGGTTCTGCTTTTCAGAAAGTAAATTTTCTTCGGGATCTAAAAGATGATAATTTGGTTTTAAACCGAAATTATTTTCCGGGCGTTGATTTAAAATCTTTTGATGAAAATGCAAAAACTGCCATCATCAAAGAAATTGAAGAAGATTTCAGAATTGCTTATCAGGGAATTGTAAAATTGCCTATCGAAGCAAAGTTTGGAGTTTATACAGCTTATGTTTATTACAAAAAGCTCCTCAAAAAACTTAAAAATACACCTTATTATGAAATTGGAAATTCAAGAATAAGAGTTTCAAATTATACAAAAGCCGGGCTTTTAGCGCAATCTTTTGTAACTTACAAATTAAAATTGGTCTAGTTTTTTACATCAAAACAATTCAACAAATACAAAATGATTTCTTTTTTAATCTTTTTAGGTGTTTTTTTATTCATGGAATGCATTACCTGGCTTACGCATAAGTACATTATGCACGGTCTAATGTGGTATTTCCATGCAGATCATCATCAGCCCAAATATGAAAATACTTTTGAGCGCAATGATATTTTCTTTGTCATTTTTGCTATTCCAAGTATAACTCTTTTTTATTTTGGAGTTCAGGGCGGATTCAACTATTTATTTTTTATCGCCTGTGGTGTTACACTTTACGGAATATGCTATTTTTTAATTCACGATGTTTTGATTCATCAGCGTTTTAAGTGGTTTAAAAACACCAAAAACAAATACCTCATCGGTTTACGAAAAGCACATAAAATTCACCACAAACATCTGGGAAAAGAACACGGAGAATGTTTCGGAATGCTCTTTGTGCCTTTCAAATATTATAAGATGTAGTATAATTTGGGCGTTCCCCAAGGGTCGGGCTTTACGTTCCCGCTTTTTTTTGTTCGGCAAAGCCTCTCAAAAAAAGAGCTCCACTACAATCCCTAACGCAACTGTGTTTTCAAAAACAATTCGTAATAATTAATTTTCATGAAAGTATATAAATTAGAAACCGTTCAGCATTTAAACGCCACAATTGAAGAATGTTGGGACTTTTTCTCAAGTCCAAAAAATCTTCAAACCATAACGCCTAAGGACATGACTTTTGAAATTCAGGATTATGACGGCAAACGCATGTATCCCGGACAAGTTATCACCTATACGCTAAAACCTCTTCTCGGCATCAAAATTAACTGGATGACGATCATTACAGTTTCAGAAGAAAACAAATACTTTGTTGACGAACAGCGTTTTGGCCCGTATGCATTATGGCATCACAAACATTTTTTTGAAGCAACCGAAACCGGCACAAAAATGACAGATATAGTTCATTATGCATTGCCTTTAGGATTTCTGGGCCGCATCATGAATACTTTGGTAGTTAAAAACAAACTGAAAAACATCTTTGATTATCGTCGCACTATAATCGATGGATTATTCAAAGCTAAAACATAAATTATTTTTTTGCCACAGATTTTACGATTTGAAAGATTATATCTAAAATTAGCCACGAATTCACGAATTAAAATAACTGAAAAATTCGTGAATTCGTGGCAAAAAAAAGAGAATCAATAAAATGACAAAACAAAAAGTTACTTTTTTCTGGTTTCGACGTGATTTACGTTTAGAAGATAATACAGGATTATTTGAAGCCTTACAATCTGATTTTCCCGTAATTCCGTTGTTTATTTTTGACGATGAAATTTTAGAAAATCTTCCTAAAAATGATGCGCGAGTAAATTTTATTTATGTTTCACTTCAAAAAATAAATGCTCAACTTTCAGAAATTGGCACTTCACTTTTAATTAAAAAAGGAAAAACACTTCAGGTTTGGCAATCACTTCTGGAAGAATTTGACATTCAAAAAGTATTCTTCAATAAAGATTATGAACCTTTTGCTATCAAAAGAGATTTGGCAATTTCTTCTTTATTAAAAGAAAATAATATCGAAACTTTTTCATTTAAAGATCACGTCATTTTTGAAGAAAAAGAAATTACAAAAGCAGATGGGCTTCCGTACACGATTTACACACCATACAAAAACAAATGGCTGGAAAAATACCATCTTTCAGGACAAGCCCCAGAATATGAAACAAAAGCTTTATTAAAAAATTTTGCAAAAAATCAGTTTACGTTTCCAAAATTAGCAGCAATAGGTTTTGAAGAAAGCATTATAAAAGTACTTCCTCATAACTTAACTCAAATTGCCAATTATAAAGAAACTCGTGATTTTCCGGCTTTGGATAGCACGTCGTATCTTTCACCACATTTACGTTTTGGAACAGTTAGTATTCGAAAATTAGTAAATTGGGCAAACAAGAAAAATCAAACGTTTTTAAGTGAATTAATCTGGAGAGAATTTTTTATTCAGATTCTATTTAGTTTTCCCAATGTTGTAAATCACAATTTCAAATCGGCTTACGACGGGATTCAGTGGCGCAATAACGAAGACGATTTTAAGCGCTGGTGTTCCGGAACGACAGGTTATCCTATGGTCGATGCAGGAATGCGTCAGCTTAACGAAACTGGATATATGCACAATCGCGTGCGAATGGTTGTAGCAAGCTTTTTATGCAAACATTTGCTAATTAATTGGCAATGGGGCGAGGCTTATTTTGCAGAGAAATTGTTAGATTTTGAATTGGCATCCAACGTAGGAAACTGGCAATGGACTGCCGGAACAGGTTGCGATGCCGCACCATATTTCAGAGTATTTAATCCCGAAATTCAACAAAAGAAATTTGACGAAAAAGGAATCTACATTCGCAAATGGATCCCTGAATTTGATTTTGGTTATAACGAACCAATGGTTGATCATGCCTTTGCAAGAGATCGCGCGATTGCAACTTATAAGGAGGGAATCTTAAAATAGTTATTTTTGTTTCAGGTTTCAAGTTTCAAGTTACGCAACCTGAAACTTGAAACCTGAAACAAAAGAATTAGTATTTCAAATAATTATCTACTTTAATCTTCGCCTTTAAATCAAACATCAAATTATACAAGCCAAAGAAAGTACGGTTCATATAAATAAAGTGTTTAGAACCACGATTTCCGTTCATTTTTTTGAGATTGGTATCGTTTGAAAAGCGTTCGCCTAATTTGGCAATATTTTCAAAGAAAGTTTCATCTGCAAAATCAAATGTGTCTTCTTGAAAAGGTTTTGTAAAAAGTGACAATAAATCATGAAACATCTCGGTAAAATATTCGATTTCCGAAGGCGAATCATCTGGGCGAAGAATTTCTAACTCAAATAATTTTTCATTAAAAAGAGTTGGATCTGTAATCACGTTTTTATTGATCAACTCAAAATAAGGCACGTAAAAGTCTGTCGGAATTTGTTTCATACAGCCAAAATCTAAAGCAATCAGATTATTTTGATCATCTACCAAAAAATTTCCCGGATGTGGATCTGCGTGAACTTTCCTAAGAACATGAATTTGATACATATAAAAATCCCAAAGTGCCTGCCCAATTTTATCCGCAACTTCACGATTTGTATTAATGGCGGTAAACTCAGAAAGATGAATTCCCGTCATCCAGTCCATTGTAATAATTTTCTCTGATGAAAACTCAGGATAATAATTGGGGAAAAGTATACCTTCTATTTTACTGCAAGCTTCAACAACTTCTTTACTTTGTTCCAGTTCTAATAAATAATTAGTTTCTTCTATCAGTTTATCTTCAACTTCCTTAAAATATTTATCAGAATCTTTCCCCTGCAAATTAAACATTCTGATTGCAATAGGTTTAACCAAAGCCAAATCTGAAGAAATACTATTGGCAACACCCGGATATTGAATTTTAACGGCTAGTTTTTTACCGTTTTTAGTTGCTAAATGCACTTGCCCAATACTTGCTGCATTTACAGAGTTTGCATTAAACTCATCAAAGATTTCATAAGGTGTTTTCCCAAAATTAGTTTTAAATGTTTTTAAAACCAATGGGGCAGATAATGGCGGAACAGAAAATTGTGAAAGCGAAAACTTCTCTACATAAGCCTGAGGCAAAAAGTTCTTGTCCATACTTAGCATTTGCGCCACTTTAAGTGCGCTTCCTTTTAGGCTTTTTAAACCGTCGTAAATATCTTCGGCATTATTCTCGTTGAGTTTATCGCGGGTTAAATCAGGATTTACTATTTTTTCAGCATAATGTTTAACGTAGTTTACCCCAATTTTGGCACCGGTCTGCACTAGTTTTCCGGCTCTTTCTATTTTTGAGGTTGGTATATAATCTATTGTTTTCATTGTTTGTTGTATATTTTTTCTTTGAAAAGAAATTTTCCGAAATCTAAAAGATGGTTCAATGGCGCAACATTCATTAATTCAAATGAAGCGTTTACCGATTTTTCGATAAAAATATCCGTTTTTTCAAAAGCCGGAGATGCATCATCCATCCAGAATTTAATCGTCATCATTAATTGCAGCCAGGCAGATTCCTGAATCCCTTTTTCCTGAAATTTTTGAAATTTTTCCTGCTCAATTCTATAATCATCTGTCAGGATTTCTGAAACATATTCTTTAAAACTTTCTCGAAGCAATGATAATTGCGAAAGGTTTTTTAAGGGATTTCTATCTATTTTTAATGATTGCAGGACGTAGCTTCTGTTGGCAGTCAGTATTTCGAAAAAAGTAAAATAAAAGCTCAACATTTTGTTTTTCATATCATACTCCAGATAATCTGCATTTTTATGAAGCAAATCAACTGTATTAACAAAAAAGAGTCTGAAAATTTCTTTTTCTAAACCTTCCAATGTTCCGAAAAAAGCATAAAATTCTGTTTCTTCAAAATCATTTTCTTTTGCAAAATGGTACACAGATTTTGGCTTTTGCCCTTTCTCTAAAATCTCATTCATGTATAGCGAAACGATATCTTCTTTGTTGATTATCTTCTTTTTAGTATCCATTTTAATTAATTTAGAATTCGCCTTAAAGGTAAGCAATGTTTAATTATCTTTACTAATCGCTAAACAAGATGCACTGTTAAATATATTATAAATCATGTCCAAAAATGTCTTACTTACCGGCGGATCAGGGTTCATTGGCAAATACTTAACCGAAGTATTAATTGCTAATGGTTTTTCGGTTTCTGTACTAAGCCGCGCTGATCGAAAAAACACACCTTTAATCACTTATTACAAATGGGATTTAGAAAATGATTTTATCGAGGAAGAAGCTATACTTAAGGCAGATTATATTATTCATTTAGCAGGTGAAGGAATTGTTGAAAAACGATGGACAGAAAAACGAAAAAAAGCAATTCTGGAAAGTAGAACAAAACCGGTCAAACTAGTTTTTAATGTTTTAAAGAAGAAAAATAAATCACTGGATGCCTTTATTTCGGCTTCGGCGATTGGAATTTACGGCGCATATACCAACAAACAAATTTGCACCGAAGACCAGCCTCCGGCAAATGACTTTTTAGGAATAACCTGCCAAAAATGGGAAGATGCTGTTGACGAAATTAATTCATTAGGAATTAGAACCGTAAAAGTAAGAACCGGAATTGTTTTTGGAAAAAATGAGGGCTTTCTTAAAAAAATTGCACCCTCATTCAAAGCAGGTTTTGGCACTATTTTAGGTTCCGGAAAACAGTATTTGCCCTGGATTCATATTGAAGATCTGTGCCAGATTTATTTAAAAGCTGTCATTGATCCGGAAATGCACGGTGCATATAACGCTGCGATTACAGACAATACTACCAATGGCTCATTTTCTAAAATTCTGGCTAGCCTGTACGGATATAAAATCTGGCTCCCAAAAGTACCTGCTTTTTTAATTCGCTTTGCTTTGGGCGAAATGAGTGTTGCTGTTTTGGAAGGACAAAGAGTTTCTTCTGAAAAAATACAACAAACGGGTTTTGAGTTTCAATTTACTGATATCGAAACTGCACTTTCTCATAGTTTGTCATGATTTTTTATTTTAAAGTTAAAAGAGCCAATTCCTCGTTTCTAATAACTCCGGTCAAACCTGTATTTGCAGTCGATGAGATTTTTGAACCGATTTTCATCGGGATTGAAATATCAAAATCAGATACCAAAATTGGAAAATCAGAATGAATTTGTATTCCTTCATTAACTTTTTTCAACAAGGCTTTTACTTCAATTTCTCGTGATTTTCCGTGTACGGTTAATTTTCCTTTTATCAAATATTCCTTTTCGGCGTCATCAATATCTTTAATATCAAATTTTGCAATTTTTCCTTTAAAAACGGCTTTAGGATAACGATGGCTCTCTAAATAGTTTTCATTAAAATGCTCTTGCATTAAATCTAATTTAAATCGAAAATCTCTGATTATAACTGTACAAATAAATGTACTGGTTTTAGGCTCTAAAACTATCACAGCCGATCTATTTACTGCTTTTATTTCTTCAAAAAGAGGAATGGATGCCTCAAAATTTACTGTGGCTGTATTGGTTGTAAATTTTTCCTGAGCATACAAAGAAAATGCAGTAAAAAGCAAAATAAGTAAAGTAGTTCTTTTCATAATCGTCAGCAATTAAACAATTATGTCACTCCATTTTTTAAATTAAAATAGACAACTGAAAAAATCAGTTTTGAAAAATCGAATGGCAGTTATTCCGTTAAATATAGCAACTTATATATACACCTAAAGTTACGTAATTTTCCGGAGCTTAGTCGCTGGTGTTATGCTAAATATTTGTGAAATGTTTTTGCTCTTGAAATTTAGAATGAGGCAGAAATATTGGTAATGAAGTATTGTCTCTATGGGACACTTTGAAGCGGATGTGTGTTTCAAAGTATCCCGTAGGAACTATATAATAATTAATTTGTGAATTAAATTCCTATCCTTCAACTTCGGTACAAATCTCAATTAAAAAACCATCAAGATCTCTCACATACGCTACAACTTGACCCCACGGTTTTTGTGTTGGTTCTTTTACCAATATTGCGCCAAACGAAGTTGCTTTTTGTACAAGTTCGGGTACGTCATCGGTTATAAAACCTATTTCTATTGCAAAAGGTTTATCTTCTAAACTGCTTTCGACAAAACCATCTTCTAAATTTTGTGCTGCCAGTTTTTTTGATGCAAATGAAAGCGTAGTTTCACCTGTGATCAATTCACCATAATCATTATCAGGTGTAATAAATTTTCTTGAAAAACCAAAAGCGTTTTCATAAAACACAATCGACTTTTCTACATCTTCTACATATAATATTGTATATCCAAATTTGACCATCTCTATACTTTTTTAATTTTTAATAATAGATTTCAATTTACAAAAATCATTTTAAATAGAATTATCCTATTTCTAACAAAACATTATATTTATCTAAACTTGCCAAATCTTCTATAGAATTTACATTCGTAATTTTTGCATGATCTTCTACTTCTTTTTTAGCTTCTATTTGTTTGATGCATTTTCTAAATCTGCGTACTTCATCTAAACTGGATAAAATAAGTCCGGGAACCTGCACACTTTTGCCTTCTTTATCTTTTGCTACCATTGTAAAATAAGACGAAAGACAATGTTTTACGGCACCAGTCTGAATATTTTCAGCTTCAACCCGTATGCCTACAATCATGGAACTGCGTCCTACGTAATTTACGGAAGCCTTCATTGTAACTAATTCCCCAACTTCAATAGGCTTTAAAAAATTCACTGTATCAACTGAAGCCGTAACGCAATAATTACCGCAAAATTTTGATGCCGAAGCAAAGGCAATCTGATCTAATAATTGAAGAATATATCCTCCATGAATTTTACCACTGAAATTGGTATGCGATGGTAACATTAATTCGGAAATACTAATTTTTGATGATGAAACGGGCTTAAAATCTGTAGTCATGTTTTTATTCTGTTTGGTTAGGTTTTAATTTAGGGATTGACTTTCGTCGGTATTTGAGGCTCTTGTAATAATATTTTCCGGAAGTGATTTTTTGGCCTTCGCTCCCATTTTCTTTAATCTTTCTACACTCGAAATTAGATTACCTTTTCCATCAACGAGTTTGTTCATTGCATTCTCATATTCGGTTTTGGTATCTTTTATTTTGTTTCCAATTTTTACTAAATCGGTTACAAAACCTTCAAATTTATCATACAATGCACCGGCTTGTCTAGCAATTTCAAAAGCATTTTCCTGCTGTTTCTGATTGCTCCACATACTATCAATGGTGCGTAAAGTGGCCAATAATGTGGTTGGCGTTACAATTACAATATTGCGATCAAAAGCTCTGTTGTATAACGTAGAATCTTCGTTTAAAGCAATCGCAAAAGCGGGCTCTATTGGTATAAAAAGCAATACAAAATCCGGGCTTTCAATTTGATATAAATCATGATAATTTTTACTACCAAGCTGTTCTACGTGTCTTTTAATCGAAAGTACGTGTTCTCTTAAAAAATCACTTTTAAGAATCTCAGACTCTTCGTTGATCCATTTTTCATAGGCTACCAAAGAAACTTTCGAATCGACAATCATTTTCTTTCCGTCTGGTAAATTAATTACAACATCCGGCAAAACTCGGGTTCCTTCTGTATTGGTAAAACTTTGCTGTACTTCGTATTCCCTTCCTTTTTCGAGTCCGGATTTTTCTAAAACACGTTCCAGAACCAATTCGCCCCAATTCCCTTGCATTTTACTATCGCCTTTTAATGCTTTTGTTAAGTTTAAGGTTTCTTTACTCATTTGAGCATTCATTTCACTTAAACCTAAAATTTGCTGACGTAAAGCTGCATGATAGTCAATACTTTCTTTGTGTGTCTGATCTACTTTTTGCTCAAAAACATGAATTTTATCCTGCAGCGGCAACAAGATACTTTTCATATTTTCATTGTTTTGTTCTGTAAATTTTGCCGATTTTTCTTCGAGAATTTTATTCGCCAAATTTTCAAATTCTTTGGTAAATTTTTCCTGAAGCTCTGTTATTTCTGCTTTTTGTTCTTTATGCCTTTCCCATAAATTTTCAAAATCTACTTCTTTCTTTGAAAGCTGTATGGCGAGACTATCTTTTTCGGTTCTGATATTTTCTTTTTCCAGATTATTTTGCTGCAAAAGTCTTTCAAAATTTTTTCTGTCATTTTCAAATTGCTCTTTCTGCAATTGAAACTGATTTACATTGGCATTTAATCTTTCTTCCAAGCTAACTTTTTCAGATTGAAATTTAGCCGAAAACAATATTCTTCCAAAGTAAATACCTAGTAACAATGCGATTATAAAAACCAATAAAAATGGAAGGAAGTCGAACATAACTAAGTTGTTTTTTAAGTAAAAGTACGCAATAATACGTAGTCCCGAATTTTAAAATTTAAATTTCACGAATTATTATCAATTCAAAATTAAACAAACATTCTGAACCATTTTTCAAAAAATACGCTCAAAAAAAACCGTTCTACGCAACCTTTTTAAAAGATGATTATCTATTAAATATAACCTATTAAAAAAATATCATGAAAAAAATAATGCTTGGCTTATTTATAGCTTTTGGAATTAGTGCCTGCTCCCTTAACAACGATGATTTTAATACAGATTGCGGACCTGATGTAAATGTGCCTTTTACAGGATTTCCTCTTTTATGTAATTATAGTGTAAAAAATATGCCTAATAACCCTCAGGCTATTTATATAGATACTCAGGAAAGTATGGATAAGGCATTTACAAAGCATGAAAACACTTGTCCTGTTGCCAGTGATCCTAATATTGATTTTACAAAAACCCATTTAGTTGGGGTTTATGCCGGAGCAAAACCAACAAGTGGATATGAAATTAAAGTCACTTCTATGTATGAAAATAGCTGTCAAATGATTATCACCTTTTATGAAAAAAGCCCACAGGCAGGTGAACAAATTACACAAACACCAACTTATCCTTCAGACTTTATTTTAATTCCTGCAACTAAAAAGCCACTTGTTTTTATCAAAACTTCAGAGTCTCCTGATAATATTATTATTGGAAACATTGGCAGTATTCGTAATTTCTATCAATTAAATGATTTTAACATTCTTAAATTTCAGGATGTTGCTTACGGAAGTTATAGTTTTGAGCAATACAAATATACCAGCACAATAAAAAGAGGCGAATATACTTTGTTCTTAAAAAATGTTCCAGCTGAAATTTTAAATATTAAAGGTCAGACCAAAACGTACGGTGCTCCGGATACTGCAGATCAGGGCGGCGTTTATTTTCAAATGCGTCAGGCAGGAACTGTTACTAAAATTTTCATTGATACTTATGATACTGCAGATCAAAGCGACGCTATAAAACTTTTCAAAAAAGCCATTCAGGATAAAATTACAAGTTTAAAATAATCCGATTATGAAAAGAATTTTATTGTTTTTTATTGCCTTTTGTCTTTTTTCAAGCTTTTGTGCTACAGAAAAGACAATAAATTCCAATGCGATAGTAAATACCTGGATTTGGGAAAAATCTATTGGAGGAACCAATAATCCTTACACGGCTACACCAAAAACAAGTGGATTTACTAAAAAAGTAGTTTTTACTTCTGATGGAAGGGTGATCACGTATAAAAATGATGTAGAGATTAGAAACAGCAGCTATGAAATTGGAAAAGGCCTTGGTGCAGCAGATAATCTGGAACATGACCTTATTTCGTTTGAAGGTAAAACTTATGTAATCGAAAAGCTTGATAATCAAAACCTAACCATTTTAAGCAATAACTCAGACGCTACCCGGACTATTTTTAAAAGATAGTTAAATGAGTTAAAAAAAGCTAATTTTGCCAAAACAAATCTAACCACTTTTTGAAAGACGATTTAGAAAAATATATTCGCCAATGCATGCAAAATGAACGAGAGGGACAACTGAAAATTTATCAGTTGTTCTCTCCGGTTTTATATGGCATTTGCTTAAAATATATGAAAAACGAAGATGATGCAAAGGATGTTTTTCAGGAAGCATTTATTGTTGTTTTTCAAAAAATAAATCAGTTTAAGTTTGAAGGAAGTTTTGAAGGCTGGATGAAGCGAATTTTTATAAACAAACTCATTGAGGCTTTAAATAAAAAGAAAAAAGAAAGTTTCTTTTTGGATGTTTTTGATCCTGATACCGATTTTATTGAAGAACAGGAACTGGATATCCCGCCAATAGAACAAGAAAAACTGTTAGAATATATTCGGGATTTACCAGATCAATACAGGACGGTTTTTAACTTGTATGTTTTTGAAAAAATGAAACATAAGGAAATAGCCGAATTACTAAAGATCTCAGAAGGAACATCAAAATCAAATTTAAACAGGGCCAAGCGCATTTTGCAAAAGAGAATTTTGAGCATAAAAAATTTTAAGACAGCATGAAAAAGCAAAATATAGAAGATATTTTTTCATCAATGGAAAACTTTTCAAGTGTTCCGCCTCCTGAATTATGGAGTCAGATTGAAGAAAAACTAGACAAACCAAAAAAGAAAAAAAGAGCGATTCTTTGGTGGTCTGCTGCCGCATGCTTGTTATTGGGTTTAATGCTCCCAACTGTTTTACATTTTAGTTCTGATGCAGGAATCAAAACTATTGATAATAGCTCTAAAAATAATAATGTTGTTCTGGACGAGAAAAATACAGACTTAAATGATTCAAAAACAAGAAGCATTGAAGAAAACAATATTCAGAAAGATACAATTACCAACGAAATAAAAAGTGCAGAAAACGCTGTTGCGCTTGGAAACTCATCTGAAAAAGAAACAAAAAGCATATCAGATCCTTCTAAA
>NZ_JBZEER010000020.1:0-8158 GCF_058310175.1 Flavobacterium sp. AK-345
TAATACATCCGTTAGCATCTTTTACATAAACATCCCAGCTTAAATTTGCACCAGAATTAGTATCTACTGAAAGAACATTTCCACTTGCGAAAACAGTTGGAGCTGTAGTTCCGGCTATTACAACTGCATAAGTGTAATTTGGTGTACCGCCAGCTGCTGTAACTGTAATTTCAGAAAGACCATTATTACAGCTAATATTAGTTGATACCGCTGTTAATGTTAATGCATTTGCTGGTTCATTAATTGTTACTGTTGCTGTATTAGTACATCCTGTAGCAGTATCTGTAACCTGTACAGTATACGTTCCTGCTACAGCATTGGTTAATGTTAATGTGTTTCCAGATTTAGTAATAGTTCCTGTTCCTGCTGTCAAAGTATGAGTATAAGCTCCTGCTGTTGCAATGCCTGAAACTGTGAAAGTTACTTTACCTGTTGAACCGCCTTTACACAATACATCGCTGTCTTTGTTAGCAGTAATTACTATTGGAGTAACCGCATTGATAATAAATGATTTATTAAAATAACATCCATTAGCATCAGTTGCTCTAAAATTGTAAGTTCCCGCTGCTAGTCCTGCAAAAACACCTGTAGTATTTGAAGTTACAGAAGCTGCTGGTGATGTAATTGAGTATGTTATAGTTCCAACACCATTTGTAGCTGTTGCTGTAACTGTAGTTGTAGTCGCTGTACAAGTTACGGCAGCTGCACTAAAGGTAATATTTGTTGGTGGATTTAATCTATTAATTGTAATAGTCTGAACTCCAGTTTTACAACCTTGAGCATCTTTAACTACATAAGAAATAGTTTGATTAGTACCATTATCTGTAACAGATAATGTACGAGTACTTGTAAATGTTGTTCCTCCGTCAAAACTATATTCATAAGGAGCTGTTCCCGTTGTTGGAACCGCAATTGTAACAGTGGCCGCTTGTTTTACATTTGATGTGTTACATGTAAATGTAGTTGCACTTGCAGTAGCTGTTAAAGTAGTTGGTTGAGCAATTGTAATAGTTCCAACTGCAGATTTACAACCTTTACTATCCATTACCTGGTAAGAATAAATTCCGGCAGCTAAACCTGTATAATTAGATTGTGCAATAAATGCTGTTGGTACAGGTGTTACCGTACTATTATAGAATAAGTAAGTATATCCTCCTGAACCGCCTGCTCCAACTAATTGTACAGAACCTGTTGAAGCACCATTACATGTAGCATCAACTTTAGTTGCTGTTACTGTTGGGTTTACTATAGGATTTACTATTGCGTTTACAGTAGTAATACATCCTTTAGAATCTGTAATTTCAAAAGTATAAGTATCTGCTGTACTTGCAGAATAAACAAAAGATGTTCCGGTTATGGCAATACTTGCTCCGTAAGCACCTGCTCCTTTTTTAACTTTGTATGTAAAGGCACTGTTTCCTCCGGTAATATCAACCGTAATAGTAGCATCTGGAGATGCACTTGTACAATCTAATGTTTTTGAAATTGTAGCATTACCTAATAATTGAGGTGCAATTACAATATTGTTTATTAAAGATGTACAACTGTTGCTGTCTGTTACTACGATATTATGAGTACCAGGTCCAACATTTATAAATGTATTTGAAGTTTGAGCAGGCTGTCCATCTAAACTATAAGTTAAAGCTCCTGTTCCTCCAGTTACTGAAACAACAAGTGTAGATTGATTAACCGTGTCATAACATAAATCTGAAGTCGCCGCCAATGTTGCCGTTGGTGGAACTGATGATGTTACCGTAACTACAGTCGAAGCCGGAGAAGAACAAGAGTTTGCATCACGAGTTACTACGGTATAAGTACCAGCAGGAACATTTGTGAAAACACCTGAACTCTGGAATGCCGTAACTACTGTAGAACCATTTGATTGTCTTAACTCATATTGGTATGCAGGTGTTCCTCCTGAAGCAACAGCAGTTATAGTTGCACCTGTAGTACATGTAGGCTGCTTAGTAACCGTAGCTGTAATTGTTACGGCTGTTGGCGCTTTTACTTCTTGTGTTAATGGTACAATACAACTTGTAGCAGAAGCATCAAAACGTACTTGAATATTATAATTTTTACTAGTTAATCCAGTAGCTGTTACCGGAGAAACTTTAGAGTTAATCCAGGTAGCACCATTGTCTAACGAATAATCAAATCCGTAAGGAAGTTTAAAGTTTTGAGCAGCAATAGTGATTTCACCATTATTACCTCCGTTACATGTAACATCTTTAAACCCTGTAACTGAAGCTGTGAACCCCTTATTACTATCAATAACAATTGGAAAATCTTTGGTTGCAATACATGATTTAGGTATTTGACGAACCCAGATATCATCTAAAAGAACATCATTACCATTAAATTGAATACTATACGAACGAATAACAAAACTTAAATTATTATAGGTTCCTGGGTTTAACGATAATTCCTTATACTCCCATTTTTCAGATTTTGGTACCCTCCATGGATTTGAAGTATCAGTTGTAGCAACAATTGTTTCGGGACCACCTACTCCATTTAAGTTATTAATTAATTGAATAGTTAACTCAGGATCAGCATGTGATGTAGATGTCTTAACAATAAGGTTTTCTGCCCATAATGAAATAATTACGGGTTGATTTACAATTACATCTTTAATTGGTTTACTATATAATATACCGCCTACACCTGCAGAGCCTCCAACATTTACGCATAAAAATCTTCCTAAAGGATCAGCCGGAACTGTGTGATCTTTAGCAAAAATCCATGAATTACCAAAAGTAGTTTTAATAGAACTTGCAGCTGCGTACTTACCATCATTTATCTGATAATCATTAATGTCACCACATATAGCTGGCCAAGTTGTAGGGTGAGGTGTTGATTCATCCTCATAACAATAAAGTGGACTAATTCCAGGAATTGTAGTATAACCACCTTTACCAAAATCTTCTTGTAATAAATTACTATAAGTAGAAACCGTAGTTACATTATATTTAACAGAAACTGTATGAGATCCAGAAGGAACGTTTAAAAATACATTATTAGTAATTGGCGTATTAGCAACACCATTTAAATAATATTCATAAGTATAATTAGCAGATGTACCATTTGTAACTGTAACTGTACTTGTCGCACTTCCATTACAATTAAATACCGGATCTTCAACCTTAATAGTTGGTTCAGATGGTTTTTGATCTAAAACAATATCATAAGGAATAGTGTATTCGCAACCTAAAGCATCTCTTATTTTTAAGATATAACTTCCTGGCAATACATCTTTTTCATTTGAAGCTTGCCATGTAGCACCACCATCAAAACTATATTGGTAAGGAGCAGTTCCTCCTTGTGCATTGTTGATTCTTAATTTACCACCTTGTTGAGAAAGTGTACAACCAGCCAATTCTGCAACACCACCTGAAGCAGTCACAGCAGAAGTAGGTCCTGCAATTATAACTTGTTTTGCAGGATCTGTACAATATTTCATTTGAGGCTGAGACTGCCATTGTGGTATATATGAAATACCATATCTCACTATAACATTATATGTCCCTGGTTGTAAATTTGAGAAAACCGGATTAGTTTGATAAGTTCCTCCATTATTAATACTGTAAGACATACTATATCCGTTAGCGTTAGAAACGTTAACAGTTATTTGTGCATTATCATTATAACAATTACTATTTGTATTAGTAATCGTATAAGTTGGTTTTGCATTATTTGCAACAGTAATAGATGTTGTTGTTTCACAATTTTTAGAATCAACCACTCTAATATCATATTTACCAGGAGTTGTTACTATAATTTCATTTGAAGTTTGAAAAGTAGCTGACCCATTTATAAAGTAAAAATATGGCGCATAATTTCCTCCAGTTGCTGAAATAACAATTTTTCCATCGCTACATGCAGTTAATGGTTCTACCAAAGCAGCCGTTGCAACAATTTGACTTACTGGTTGCTGTATATAGATGTATTCAGAAACATCACAATTTTGTGTAGCATTAATAGGTCTGTTTGTAACTCTTACTCTATAAGTAATTCCAGGAGTTAAATTATTAAATGTATAATCTGAGTCTGAAACCGGACCTACAGTATTAACCACAGTGTTACCATCATAAATGGTGTAATAATATTGAGGATCAATATTAAGCGCTCCAACCTTAATTGTTCCTTTTTCACCAAAACATGATGGCTGAGTTACAAGCGTGCTAATTTGTAAATCTCTTTTTCTGATCAAAATACCAGGAACTTTAAAAATACAAGGATTAGATGTAACACCAATTTGTCTAATATGAACAGTGTACGAATTTGGATTAGTAATAGTAAAAATATTACTTGTCTGATAAGCTCCTACAGCTCCGTTAGGGTCTGTACTAAGAGCATATTCGTATCCTGCAGGAACACCATTAATGGTGATTTTTCCATTAAGTCCACAAATAATATCTTCATGTGTTTCTGTCGGATTTAATGAATTGGTAAAAACATTAAAATAAAAACGGTTAAAACATCCACCGCTATAATTTAATGTTAAACGATATTGTCCTGCTATACTTGCTGTATAATTAGCACCACTACCAACAGAAGCCCATGTACATGAGGTGCTTTCGTTTGCACAATTCTGATTGGTTACGGCCGTACAACTTGCCTCGTTTAACTTTTCCCAAACAATACTTGTTGCATCCGAAATATTCGTTGTGATTTGTCTTGATGCATTAGCACCACACAAGAAAATGTTAGGTAATTTTTTTCCATCATTACTACAGGTTACAACCTGATCTGCAAATGGAATAACCGGATTTTCTGCAGTATTACCAAATCTTGTTACAACAAAAGATTGATAAATAGATCTACAAGGCGCAGCTGCTAAATTATAAACATAATAAGTACCAGGATTTTTTACATTAAAAGTTTGTCCTGTTCCTATTTGGTTTGTACGAGCTTCATCGCTATACCAGGTATAGTTTGTATATCCGTTTGCTGCAACTAAGTTAATACTTTCACCACACAAAGTAACATTTTCAGTGAACTTACAACCATCAACACCAACTAAAAAGTTAGTCGCTTTTGGAACAAGAATACATCCTGTGTTAGTGTTAACACTCGGATCATCAGAAATTGTAAAAGTCGTATTTTGTGTACCTTTATAAGTAGCATATGCTGAGTTATCAATACTGTTTGAACATGCCTCACTTAACATATGGCAATCTGGAACAACCTGAACCTTAAAACTGATAATTTTTTCAGGATCACCAACTTTAACAACGTTATTATTAACTGCAAAAACAATATTTCTTGTTGTTGGATTATAACTTTGAATCGTAACCCCTGATGGCAATGAAACAATATCCGTAGGGTAATTAAAAATAATATTTATTGGTAATTGATCCCTTATCGTAAATGAGGTCGCATTATCATTACCTGTGTTTTTGAATCCAATCTCGTAATTTAACTGTTGCCCCAAGGTTACATTTTGACCACCTATATTAACCCCTGCAGCATTTTTTACAATTTTGGTTAGAACAATTTTAGGCTCAATAATTTCAACATTAAAGGCATTAAAAAAAAGTCCGTAACCATCACCGCTTGTTGTCAGTTTTAATTGTGCAGATGTATCATTATTTTTTATGACACTCCCACCTGGGTTTGCTGTGGTACCAGGGTTTGGTACATTTAAAATACCTGCTTCAAAACCAAGTGTGTTTCCACTTGCAGGATCCCTATTAGTATAAGGACCATTTGTATCGTTGATTGTACTATTAAAAAAGTTATTTACAAGACGTTCGGTTGTAGAAATATCCGTACCATTAACTGAATAGCGATCTCCTGTTAAGTTAACATCTCCTTCTAATGCTGCAAAAGCCAATTTTGCTTTTACACTTCCTACCGGAATAGTTTTAAAACCCGAAATATCATATGTAACTGCACCACTATTAGCCTGAATCCAACGGAAACCATCAAACGTTGTGATATATTTTGCAGATGACTTAGGATCTTCGTAAACAACAAATAAATTCCAACCTGCAGAATATCCACCATTGATAGTACCTCTTGCAGCTATAATATTTGCTGCAGTATAAGTTCCCTCAGGATTTGCTAATGCCTGTACTAATGATGTCGCGTCATAGTAATACGCATAAGGCATCTGATCACCGTTTGAAGTTGACGGATAGTAATCGTATATCAATGACCCCGTAATATTATTATAGGTAGTCTGACCAGGAAGTTTAAATTTAATCGAACCTAAATTAGCACGATTAACAGTTCCATTATCAACTGCACCTTTACTATAAATACCAGCCCAATAAAGCCCCGCATAAACAATTTTATAACATTCTCTACTACCCGTTGGGATAACCAAATTAGCTGAACTAGAGCTAAAGGTAGTATTGTCATTATCGATATCAACATACTGCATGTTGAGATCATTATTATTTTGGTCAGTTGCATTAAAGGCGTTATTTGGCCGTTGACCATTCCTTACATCTCTATTCAAAATATTATTTCCTATCAGAAGCATATCACCCTTTAAACTCTGATCAAAGCGAGCGGTGAAATTTTTCTGAGAGAATACAATAAAACTTTGTATAAAAAATAATACAACTAAAAGTGATTTTAATGTAGTAGGTTTTTTCATAGTATTATAGTTTCAGTTTAACTAATTGCCTGTTGAAGGGGCATTCAAAAAACAATTTTGTAATCTTATTTATTTTTAATTTTTATATGTCCTTCTAATAAAAGAAGTTGCCGTCCATATTATTATTTACAATTCTTAATTCTCCACTTTTACTATCGCCATTTTCCCGTTGTATGGCGCATTTCCTTTAGACTCCATTGCTTTTTGAGCTTCTTGTAATCCATCGACTTTTTCGTAATAGATGTAATATTTACTTGTTGTTACGTTGTAGAAGAAATTAACATCTGTACGTCCAGCGGCCACCGCTTTAGTTAAGAATTCATCTCTTTTTTCAACACTGCTGTGAACTGCAATAATCAAATAAAAACCGCTGTCAGCATTTTTAATATTTTTTATAATCTGCATGTTCGACTGGTCTTCACCAAAATCAAAATCACTTGCAGTTAACGGCGTACTACTTGGTTTCGTAGTTTCTTTTATACGTTTAAGAGCCGCTAAATCCTGTGCATATCTTCCCTGATCATTCTCATATGCTGCCTGCTTAATTCTTCGTTTTTTCTCAATTTCAGTTTCAGCTTTAATGCGTTCTAAATTCGCAAGTAATGCTGCACTATCCGCTTCCATTTTTAATTGTGCCGCTTTCAATTGGTTTATTTTTTCTAAATAAGCCCTGTTTGTTGCATCATTTTTATTAGGGAATTTTTTAAGTCTTTCGTTATATAAATTAGTTAGCCTTGCAATTTCATCTTTCTGAATTCTGTTTGCTTCAGCTATTTGTAATTTTAAAGCTTCTATCTGACTATTTTCAGCTGCAACACTTTTGAAAGGTTTTGGCTCTTTGTAAATTCCTTTATCACTTAAATCGTTTTCTTCTTTTAAGTCATCAAGATCTTTTTGTTTATTTGCCACACTAGCATTAAACTGTGTTAATAAATCATCTTGAGTTTTAGCAGATTCATCTAATGAAAGTGCTAAATTATCAATTGCCTTTCCTGCCTCATCTGTAGCAGCGGCTCTTGCAAGTGCATCTGCATCAGCTTTCGCTTTAGCGTCTGCAAGCAACTTCGCTTGTTGCGCTTCTTCAGCAAGTCTTAATTGTCTTACTTCTTCTTCGGCTTTCAGTTTTTCATTTGCTTCTGCATCAGCTTTCGCTTTTTGATCAGCCAATAATCTTGCTTGTTCAGCGGCCATATCAGCTTTGGCTTTTGCATCTGCAGCTAATTTTGCTTGTTGTGCGTCTGCATCGGCTTTCGCTTTTGCTTCTGCAGCAAGTTTAGCTTGTTGAGCTTCTGCATCTGCTTTTGCTTTATTTTCAGCAGCTAATTTAGCTTGTTGCGCTTCTGCATCGGCTTTCGCTTTTGCTTCAGCTGCAAGTTTAGCTTGTTGTGCTTCCGCATCTGCTTTGGCTTTATTTTCAGCAGCTAATTTAGCTTGTTGCGCTTCTGCATCGGCTTTCGCTTTTGCTTCTGCAGCCAATTTAGCTTGTTGAGCTTCGGCGTCTGCTTTTGCTTTATTTTCAGCTGCAAGTTTAGCTTGTTGAGCTTCTGCATC
>NZ_JBZEER010000020.1:8168-8752 GCF_058310175.1 Flavobacterium sp. AK-345
AATTTAGCTTGTTGAGCTTCGGCGTCTGCTTTTGCTTTATTTTCAGCTGCAAGTTTAGCTTGTTGAGCTTCTGCATCGGCTTTCGCTTTTGCTTCTGCAGCAAGTTTAGCTTGTTGTGCTTCCGCATCTGCTTTGGCTTTATTTTCAGCAGCTAATTTAGCTTGTTGCGCTTCTGCATCGGCTTTCGCTTTTGCTTCTGCAGCCAATTTAGCTTGTTGAGCTTCGGCGTCTGCTTTTGCTTTATTTTCAGCTGCAAGTTTAGCTTGTTGAGCTTCTGCATCTGCTTTCGCTTTTGCTTCTGCAGCAAGTTTAGCTTGTTGTGCTTCCGCATCTGCTTTTGCTTTATTTTCAGCTGCTAATTTTGCTTGTTGTGCTTCTGCATCTGCTTTCGCTTTTGCTTCGGCCGCTAGTTTAGCTTGTTGTGCATCTGCGTCTGATTTCGCTTTTGCTTCTGCGGCTAATTTTGCTTGTTGAGCTTCTGCGTCGGCTTTCGCTTTTGCTTCAGCTGCAAGTTTAGCTTGTTGTGCTTCAGCGTCTGCTTTCGCTTTTGCTTCTGCGGCCAATTTAGCTTGTTGAGCTTCTGC
>NZ_JBZEER010000020.1:8762-46753 GCF_058310175.1 Flavobacterium sp. AK-345
GCAAGTTTAGCTTGTTGTGCTTCAGCGTCTGCTTTCGCTTTTGCTTCTGCGGCCAATTTAGCTTGTTGAGCTTCTGCGTCTGCTTTCGCTTTTGCTTCAGCTGCAAGTTTAGCTTGTTGTGCTTCAGCGTCTGCTTTCGCTTTTGCTTCTGCGGCCAATTTAGCTTGTTGAGCTTCTGCAGCTTGTTGTACTTTTAATGCTTCAGCATCCGCTTTGGCTTTATCAGCAGCTAACTTAGCTTGACGTTCTTCTTCTTGTATTTGTAATTTTTTAGCTTCTTGTTCTGCTTTTAGTCTTTCAGTCGCTTCTGCATCGGCTTTTACTCTTGCATCTGCCAATAATTTCGCTTGTAAAGCTGCCATATCGGCTTTAGCTTTTGCATCAGCAGCCAATTTAGCTTGTTGGGCTTCAGCGTCAGCTTTTGCTTTATTTTCAGCAGCTAGTTTTGCTTCACGAGCTTCTGCTTCTTCTTTAGCTTTTGCCTCTTCAGCTAATTTTATTTTTAATGCTTCAGCATCCGCTTTTGCTTTTGCTTCGGCAGCTAATTTTGCTTGTTGTGCTTCGGCGTCTGCTTTCGCTTTTGCTTCAGAAGCTAATTTTGCCTGAGCTTCAGCATCTGCTTTGGCTTTTGCATCTGCAACAAGTTTTGCCTGAAGTGCTTCTGCATCAGCTTTCGCTTTTGCTTCTGCAGCCAATTTTGCCTGAGCTTCAGCATCTGCTTTCGCCTTTGCATCTGCAACAAGTTTTGCTTGAAGTGCCTCCGCATCAGCTTTCGCTTTTGCTTCTGCAGCTAATTTTGCCTGAGCTTCAGCATCTGCTTTGGCCTTTGCATCTGCAACAAGTTTCGCCTGAAGTGCTTCTGCATCTGCTTTAGCTTTTGCTTCTGCAGCTAATTTTGCCTGAGCTTCAGCATCTGCTTTTGCTTTTGCTTCTGCAGCTAATTTTATTTTTAATGCCTCAGCGTCGGCTTTCGCTTTTGCTTCAGAAGCAAGTCTTGCTTGTCTTGCCTCTTCATCAGCTTTCGCTTTTGCTTCTGTAGCGGCTTTTTCTTTTAATGCAGCTTCTTGTGCAGTTTTTTCTTTTGCAGCAGCGGCTAATTTAGCTTTGTTGGCTGCATCAATACTTACTTTAGTTTTTGCAGCAGCAGCTGCTTTTGCTTTTGCTTCAGCAGCTAACCTTGCCTGAAGTGCATCTGAATCTGCTTTTGCTTTGGCGTCAGCCGCTAGGATTGATTGTAAATCTGCCGCTTCAGCTTTCGCTTTGGCATCAGCTTTACGTTTAGCTTCTGCTGCATCTGCTTTTGCCTGAGCATCAGCAGCTAATTTTATTTTTAATGCTTCCGCATCTGCTTTTGCTTTTTCTGCAGCTAATTCTGCAGCTGTTTTTTGTGGCTCAGCAACTTTTTCAGTAACAGCTGGTGTTTCTGCAACAGCTGGCGTTTTAGCCACTCCTTCGGCATCAACTTTTCCTTTTGCAGCAGCTAATCGGGCTCTTTCTGCAATCTGGGCATCTACTCTGGCTTTATTTTCTGCAGCCAGTTTTGCTCTTTCTGCATCTTGTGCATCAGCTTTTGCTTTATTATCGGCAGCAATTCTTGCTCTCTCAGCGGCTTGTGCATCGGCCTTAGCTTTATTATCTGCCAGTAATCTGGCTCTTTGCTCTGCTTGTGCATCTGCTTTAGTTTTATTATCTGCAGCTAATTTTGCTCTTTGCTCTGCTTGTGCATCAGCTTTCGTTTTATTATCTGCGGCTAATCTTGCTCTTTCTACTGCCTGTGCATCAGCATTTGTTTTATTACTAGCAGTTAATCTGGCTCTTTCTGCAGCTTGTGCATCTGCCTTAGATTTATCTGCAGCCAATTGTGCAGCTGTTTTTTCTGTAGCTGTTGCTGGTTGGTTGGTTGCAGCTATTTGTGTTTTGGCTGTACCTTGTGCATCTGCTTTGGCTTTTGCATCGGCAGCTAATCTTGCTCTCTCTGCAGCTTGTGCATCGGCTTTCGTTTTTGCGTCTGCAGCTAGTCTTGCTCTCTCTGCAGCTTGGGCATCGGCTTTCGTTTTTGCATCAGCGGCTAATCTTACTCTTTCCGCAGCTTGTGCATCAGCTTTTGCTTTATTATCTGCAGCTAGTCTTGCTTTTTCTGCTGCTTGTGCATCAGCTTTCGCTTTAGTATCAGCTGCTAATCTTGCTCTTTCTGCAGCCTGTGCATCGGCTTTGGTTTTATTATCTGCAGCTAATCTCGCTTTTTCAGCAGCTTGTGCATCGGCTTTTGCTTTTGCATCGGCAGCTAATCTTATTTTTAATGCTTCAGCGTCTGCTTTAGCTTTGTTGTCGGCTTCTAGTTTTGCTTTTGCAGCGGCTTCGGCATCAGCCTTGGCTTTTTCTGCAGCTGCAAGTCTTATTTTTTGTGCATCGGCATCAGCTTGCGCTTTTGCATCGGCTGCTAGTTTTGCTTTTTCAGCTCCACTTGTTCTTGTAACCTGAGCTGTAGATGGATTTTTCTTAGCCAGTACCGGTTTAGATCTCGCTGGATCTATAAGAGCACCATCTTCATCATCTCCGTAATAGTAATTTCTGTTTTTAAATCTATATGCTATTGCAAATTCATGAGAACCACCTAAATTGGTGAAATTCCCCATTCCTCTTTCATAATTATATTCTATAGCAATACTTGGCGTAATATTAAATCCAAGTCCTGCTGAAACTCCGTACAAAGTATTATATCCTGCCTGTGCCCAAACTCCTTTTGGAATAGAAATCATGGCAAGTCCTGAAATAACTGCTTTATCTTGTTTAATTTCTGTTTTTACAATTCCTGAGAATTTACTTTGTTCGAAAAAACCATAGCTATCAATATATCCTGTATACATAGCATGTAATTCGATTGCTCTTTCGGGATCATCTTTTACAACTCCTGAACCAAAGTTGTAAAGAATTAAATTGTTTACAGATACTCCAAAATCAAGAAATGCTGTTCCGTAGTTGATACCAGGATTTACAGTAAGCATTGTATTTGATGGATAATCTCCATCTAAAGTTGTGTCATCTGAAATAATTTTGCCTTTGTTTAAACCGCTTTGGTAAGCACCAACATTTAAACCGAAAGTTAAATTACTGTCCTGATCTAAAACGATGTTATGCGCAAAGTTACCTACTCCGCCAAACACAGTCATCAAACCATAGTTTTGTTGAAATAAACCAAAAGCAAAGGCTTCATTTTCTCTAAAACGTCCTGAGTAACCAAATAAATAAGTGTTTGGAGCATCTTCAAACTGCACCCATTGCCTTTTATTATAAAAACTTAAATAAGCATTTTGTTCACGAACGAAACTAAATGCAGGGTTAATTAAATATCTATTAAACTTTAAAGAATTTCTAATTGGTAATGAAAACGAAACAACTCCATTCTCAGAGGTCTGGGAATAGAGTACATTTGAAAAACCGTAAAATAAAGTTATGAATAGTAAAATTTTCTTCATTATTTAATCACAGTTATTGATCCTTTTTTTTCACCTGCGTCGCCTTTAATGACATAGTAATAAACTGGATTGACATTTTTAAAATCTATTGCGGTCTGTGGCCAATCTCCTTGATAATCGACAACGTCCAAAACCATATCACCATTCGAACTTATAATCATTACTTTGGTGTTTGCATTTTTATATTCGCCAGGGATATCCCAATACGGTATATCTCCACTTAATTTTATAATATTAGGAACAACTGTTGCCGGTCCAGATTGACCTTTAATTCTAAAAGTAAATTCTTTTGTTGCAACACATCCTGAAACCTGAGAAATTACAACTCTGTAAAGACCTCTTACAGCTATCAGATACGTATCTGATGTTGCGCCATTAATAATATTACCGTTTAAATACCATTCGTATGTTGGTGCTGATGCATCAGTTGTTATAGAAACACTCAAGGTCTCCCCTTCTGCAAGTTCATAATTATCTTGAACATCTATACTTGCATCAAAACCGTTTGTACTAAGATTAATACTTCCGGTAGCTTTACAGCCACCAAAATCAACTTCAACAGTATAAATTCCTGATTCGTTTGTAGTATAACTACGGTTAGTTGCGCCTGCTATTACAGCACCATCTTTTTTCCAGACATAGCTATTTCCAGAAGTTGCTGTAAGAACAGTTCCTGTTCCGTTAGAACAAAAAGGATTCCCTAAACTCGAACTTATCGTAACCGCAGAACCGCCACTTGAAGAAGTAACGTTTACACGATTTGAACTAAAATTCACATCTGTACATTGCCCATAATCAATTTCGGCGTAATACTTTCCGGTAGAATTTACTACTAACGTACTAGAACTTTGTCCTGCAATTGCAACATCATCTTTATACCATTTATATTTAATTTTTGAATAATTAACGGGAGATGAATTTGGAACTGTAGGTGTTTCGTTACTAATAGAAAGTGTAAGGCTTCCACCTGAACATATCATAGCGGCATCACTTTTATTATTGATAAAAAATGAAGCTTCGAAATCTTTGTAATAAGCTGGAAAAGAAGTATTTCCTAAGGAATTTTTAAAACGCTGACTCACAACTCCAGTAGAACTTTTTACCCTTAAACTATAAGTATCAGATCCGACTAAACTTGTTGGGACTGCATATTTAATAGTTTGCTGCGTAGCAGAAAGATCAATAGTTTGAAGTAATGTTGTGGCAATTGGGGTAGTAAAATCACCTGTAGCATCTGACAGTTCAACCACAAAAGTTGTTCCTGCAGGAAAATCTATATAGCTAAAGGTGGCATTAAATTCATTAAAAGATCCCCCGGCACAAAGTTTCTCAAGACCATCAAAGGTTTGCGGCACAATTGTTTGTGCACTAACATTTGATTCGAAAGCAAAGAATGCGCCGAAGAAAATTAATAATTTAGTAAAAAATAGAGTAATTTTTCGAATCATATAGTGCGTTTTCTTGCTAAATCTATATCTTCAAAAAACAAAATATCAATGAATGTTTCAGAAAAATCATATTTGTAGTTCTCAATAATGTCTTTTGCAAGAACTGAATAAGAACCAGCAATTACTGAATTTTCGTCACATCCTGAAGTAGTTTGATTCTCTACATCAGCTGCCATAGCAAGGCTATCCTTGGGGATGGATAGCCCTACTATAAACTGATTAGAATTATCTAATTTGCTGATACGTTTATCAGCTATATCATTCTTTTGATTAAGTGTACACGGAGTCATCTTGCAATCAGAAACAACAGAAACTGTAGGTTTTTCTATTGTATTCTGTGCATACAGACATGACGTTACAGGCGAAATCAAAAATATTATACAAGTAAAATATCTTTTTATCGGGGCCATTATATTTTGATCTTTATTTGGGTCCGTTGAGACGAATACACATAAATTGTGTCTGGGGACTTTATTAATAAAATTTACGCTCTGAAATAAAAATCTAAATCTATCTATCTGTTTCCGCTAGATGCTGTAATTTTTCCTAATTGTAATCTGAAATCTGGTTTCTTAGGGTTATAGATATCAATGAATGTCTCTTTGTTGTCACTTTGAGATTTAACATTAAAGAAAACAGTATTACCATACCAGCTCTCTAAATCTTCGTTGTTAGAATTGTATTCAGTAAAGATGTTTCCTTTACAAAGGTTGAAATACATTTCTTCAAATTTGATTTTTTTAAGGTTGGCATCGTTAATCTCAGTTTTGCTATCTAGTAAAACAGCAGGATTAAATCCAGAGATTACACTTCTTTTCATCTCAAGAGAAGCATTTTCAGCAACATAAATTGCTTCTTTTACTAAACCAGCCTGAATATCAGCATTGATGTTTTCGCTATCATTAAGCATTGTAATGTTTGTTGCAGCAACAAGAGTTTGTTTTTTAGTAAAATCAGTTTCGCTTTTCTTTTCGTATGATTTTACTTCCATGCAACGAGAACCATCTTTATTACTTGATAAATAAGAAGATCTTACCGCTAATGAATTGTATAAACGACATTGAATACCTTGAGTAAATTTATAATCGTCGTTGATTGATTTGTATGATACTAATTTACTAGCATTTACATCACCACCGTAAAAAGCAAATGAGTCACCACCAGAGTAGCTTACCATAACGTTTTCAAGAATAGTTTTGTTTCCAACACCTGCAATAGTTAAACCATTGAAAGTATCCATACCTTTAACTTTTTTACCTGCAAACTCGATTCTAACATATCTTAAAATACCTGAGTTACCAGCTACATTGTCACCACCGTAAGTAGTAAGTGTAGGATCAAGATCTAGATTGTAAGAACCAACATTTCCAAATTTGTTAATTGGCGCATCACCAAGAATTACAAGTCCACCCCAGTCACCAGCTTTTTTCTGGCTGCGGTTTGATGTAAATACAATTGGATCTGTTTCTAAACCATCTGCAACAAGTTGCGCACCTTTTGTAACTACCAATGTTCCTTTTGTTTCGAAATCACCAATAATTAAAGTTCCCGGTTCAATTGTTAAAACGGCATTGTTAGTAACATAAACGTTTCCTTGCAAAACATAAATGTTTCTTTTTAGCAATTTAGTATTAACAGAAATGTTTCCTGCTAAAATTTGGTTTGCTTCACCATAGTCAACTTTGTTAGGCTTAAATTCAGTCCAGTTGTTCAACCAGTTGTTGTAGCCCATAATTCCTTTTTCTTGTTGAGCACTCATACTCGTAACTGTCAAAAGAACGCAGATAATTTGAGTAATTTTTTTCATGATAAAAGGGTATTAGGTTAATAATAAATTTGGGTATGCGTAATATGATAAAAACTCATCTCGATTTTCCTGAAAGCTATCAGAACACATCGAGAACGAGTTAATATTTTTTAACTTCTTTAAATGTTCGAGTTCATTTACGTAAACACTTCAAAGAAAGTTTTAAAAAATTTTATTTTTATTACATTTCGTTCAATTCATTGAACTCGTGTAATGATTTTAATGTGCTTTCGTAAAATAAAATAGCTGCAATTAAGTTTCCTTTATCAGAGTATGGCATCATTTTTCTTTGAAACTCTACAGTTACGTCTAAGAATGCTGATGTACCTACAGCCTGATTGTCTAAAACTTTTTTGTGCTCAGAATCGTCCGGAATACCTAAGTCTGCCATCGTCACACCTGGTTTTGTCACCAATGCAATGTAAGGGAGAGTCTTAACTAATACTTTAATTCGTTCAATGTACAACTCTAAAAGTTCTCCTTTTTGCATACCGCTCAATTCTTTTTGATCGTGGTATTTACGAATAAGAGCTGTTGTACTAATAATACTTCTGGGAGCGTTCTTAGCTTGAGCTGATGCTGCCGCAGTTGTCAAAATAAAAAATAAGCTTAAAAAAATAATTTTCCCTTTCATAAATTCTTATTAAAAATTGGTTGTTGATGAAAACAAAAATATATAAATTATGTTAAATCGCAACTTTAATGTTTTTTTTTTTCGAAAATTCACCTTAAAATAACCTTAAAAAAGGGTCGTAGGTCGAGAAAATATGCGTTTTGCCGAAGATTTTGTTAATTTTGTTAAAATTTTTTCCTGTAAGAAATAGTTTAAGTAAATTAACTCTTTACGCATTATTGTACTCAAAAAAGACATCTGATTTAAACATTTTTGCAAAAACTATTAACAAAAAAATCTTAATATCTATTCAAATCATCTCAGTATTGATAAAACTTAAGAAGAAATAAATCAACAATTCAGTTAAAAAACATTTCATAAATACAAAAATGAACCTACAGAATTAAACTTTTTACTGAAAATTTTTGCCTACATCATTTTCTTATATCTTTGCTTCATGCAATTTTCACAAATTTTAGGTCAGGATTACATCAAAAGTCACTTGATAAAAAGTGCAGCTTCCGGGCGAATTCCACATGCACAATTATTCATTGGGCCAGAAGGAAGTGGTACTTTATCAACAGCTATTGCCTATGCGCAATATATTTTATGCAATAACACAGGCGACGAAAATTCAAATGGAAACGATTCGTGCAATCTTAAATTCCAAAACCTTTCGCATCCTGATTTGCATTTTATTTATCCAACCGTAACTACAGAAGATGTAAAAACAAAACCTAAAAGTTTAGATTTCATTCAGGACTGGCGAAATTTCATTAACGAAATGCCCTACGGAGGTTTGTTTGACTGGTATAAAATTCTCGGCGTTCAAAACAAACAAGGAGAAATACGTGTCGAAGATGCTCAGGAAGTTTTAAAATCACTTGCGTTAAAATCATACGAAGGCGGTTATAAAATTATGATCATCTGGATGGCCGATAAAATGAATATCGCCGCATCAAATAAACTTTTGAAATTATTAGAAGAACCTTCAGATAAAACCATATTTATTCTGATTTCTGAAAACGAAGAAGATATTATTCAAACCATACGATCTCGTTGTCAGGTAATTCACTTTAACGGTTTACCCGAAAAAGTAATTGCAGAAGCCTTGGTTTCTCAAGAAAATATAGATTCCAACTTAGCCAAAAAAATTGCCCATCAGGCACAGGGAAATTTCAACAAAGCAGTTTCTTTACTAAAAGAAGATGATTCTGAATTTCCTTTTGAACAATGGTTTGTAAATTGGGTTCGCGCTGCCTTTAGAGCAAAAGGAAATGCCGCCGCCATTCAGGATTTAATTTCCTGGAGTGAAGAAATTGCCGGTTTGGGTCGTGAAAGCCAGAAAAAATTCATTCAGTTTTGTATCGAAATGTTTCGTCAGGCACTTTTACTTAATTATGAAGCGCCGTCTTTAGTCTATATAGAACCGAAAGTTGATAAATTCAAATTAGAAAATTTTGCACCATTTGTAAACGGAAACAACATTCATGACATTTTCAAAGAACTTTCAGATGCGATGTACCATATTGAAAGAAACGGAAATGCAAAAATAATTTTAACAGATTTATCTATAAAACTGACTCGTTTAATTCATAAAAAATAATTTTCAAATGAATAATGTTGCCTCTATTTTACTTTTGATTTTTTTGGCCTTAACATTTTTACAATCAGGCTACGAGAAAATTTTTTACTGGAAAGATAATGTTACCTGGCTAAAAGAACATTTTGCAAAAACCCCACTAAAAAACCAGGTGCCACTTGCCCTACTTCACCTTTTAATTTTAGAATTAATTTCCGGAATTTTATGTGTAGTTGGTGCTATACAATTAGTAACAAACAGTGGTCGTGAATTTGGTTTTTACGGTGCCGTTTTTTCCTGTATCTCATTGTTAATGATGCTTTTTGGACAACGATTGGCCAAAGATTACGATGGAGCAAGAACCATTGTTATTTATTTTGTTCCGGCCATTATGGCTGTTTATTGGCTGAATTAAAAAATATGCCACAGATTTCAAATTAAAATGATTAAAAATGTGATAATCTGAAATCTGTGGCAAAAAATAAATTGTTCGCTTTAGCGGATAGCAAAAAATAATTTTACATTAAAAAAATGAATCCAAAACACCCTTCAGAATCTCTAACTATTTTAACCGATTTAGTTTTACCGAGCGAAACTAATCCTTTAAACAACCTTTTTGGCGGCGAATTATTAGCCAGAATGGACCGCGCTGCAAGTATTGCGGCACGCAGACATTCACGCCGAATTGTAGTTACGGCATCTGTAAATCACGTTGCTTTTAATAGAGCTATTCCTCTTGGAGCCGTAGTGACAATAGAGGCAAAAGTTTCCAGATCTTTTAAAAGTTCTATGGAAGTTTTTATCGATGTTTGGGTAGAAGACCGTGAGTCGGGAAGCAGAACCAAAGCCAACGAAGCTATTTATACTTTTGTCGCGGTGGATGATAGCGGAAGACCTGTTGAAGTGCCGGCAATTATACCGGAAACTGAACTTGAAATACAACGTTTTGACGCCGCACTTCGTCGTAAACAACTAAGTTTACTGCTTGCCGGAAAAATAAAACCGTCAGAAGCTACAGAATTAAAGGCTTTATTTTTATAGGACAATTTTTGTGAAAATTTGATACAATTTGGAACAATGAAACTTCAAAAAAAGAAGTAATTTTACAAAATTACATGCCCATGAAAAATCTAAATCAGGAAGCTATTAAAATTCCGGTTTATTTTGAGAATGAAAGAATTATAAAAATATAGATGAAAGAAAAAGTAAAAGAAGTAAAAGAAAAAGAAAAGATGAGTTCAGAAAAAGAAGCCAAATTAAAAGCGCTCCAACTTACGCTTGACAAACTAGATAAGACTTACGGTAAAGGAACTGTGATGAAAATGGGAGATAAAGCCATTGTAGAAGTTGAAACAATTTCTTCAGGTTCTCTTGGTGTTGATTTAGCACTTGGAGTAAACGGTTACCCAAAAGGAAGAATTATCGAAATATACGGACCGGAATCTTCTGGTAAAACAACATTAACTTTACACGCAATTGCCGAAGCTCAAAAAGCCGGAGGAATTGCTGCTTTTATAGATGCAGAACACGCTTTTGATAGAAATTATGCCGAGAAATTAGGCGTAGATATCGAAAACCTGATCATCTCTCAACCAGATAACGGAGAACAAGCTTTAGAAATTGCCGAAAACTTAATTCGTTCAGGAGCAATTGATATTGTGGTTATTGACTCGGTTGCTGCGTTGACTCCAAAAAGTGAAATCGAAGGTGAAATGGGAGATTCAAAAATGGGTCTTCACGCACGTTTGATGTCTCAGGCTTTGAGAAAACTTACAGGAACTATCAGTAAAACAAATTGTACTGTTTTCTTCATCAACCAGTTGAGAGAGAAAATTGGTGTTATGTTTGGAAATCCTGAAACTACAACGGGTGGTAACGCCTTAAAATTCTATGCTTCAGTACGTTTAGATATTCGTCGTTCATCTCAAATTAAAGATGGTGAAAATGTTATCGGAAACAGAACTAAAGTAAAAGTGGTTAAAAACAAAGTAGCGCCACCTTTTAAAACTGCTGAATTCGACATTATGTACGGAGAAGGAGTTTCTAAAACAGGTGAAATTTTAGATTTGGCTGTGGAGTTTGACATTGTTAAAAAAGCAGGTTCATGGTTTAGCTACGGAGATACAAAATTAGGACAAGGTCGTGATGCTGTAAAAGCATTAATTAAAGATAATCCGGAATTAGCTGATGAATTAGAACTTAAAATAAAAGCTCACATCAAAGAATTGGCTAACGCATAAAATATTAAATATCTGCTAATTGCAGCGTTTATAATTCAAACCCGACAGTTTTAAAAAACTTGTCGGGTTTTTTTATTTCAAAAAAAACAAAAAACTGACGCAACCCTTTTAAAACAATTACATCTTATAAAGAGACTCAAGATTTTACACGGTATTTACTGCCATAAATACCTTAATCAAAAGTTTGTTTTTAGAATAAATTTGGTTGTTTATTGTTTATAAAGATCCGTTAGTTTTTTTTGGTGCTAACGGGTTTTTATTCTTTTTTAAGAAATATTTTACGTTTAAACGCAACCTTTTTCATTTTTTAGAATCTATTAATTGTGACGTTAACTTGAGTTTTAATCAAACTCTTTATTACCAACCCTTAAGATTTGTAACCATGAAAGAGAAACTAGAAGTGTTGTTGAATAAAAACCGTAGAAAAACCAAATTAAAAATTAAGAAAGTATTACGTTTTATTTCTGAGAAAATAATACATCGATAAATTTTGAATATAAAAGGGGTTTTAATTCAAAATAAAACCCGGCAAGCTTTACAGTTTGCCGGGTTTATTATTTTAAGTGCTCTGGTTACTTTTTCTTTTTAAATTCAAGTAATCCTTTATAAATCACTTGTCTCACCTGATCTCTTAGATCTTTCCTGTTTTCACCTGTTAAGCCTTTGGTTTCAATAAATGGCAAAACCTTTATTCTCATTTTTCCCGGACTTCCACTCAAAAAAGTATACGAGAATCGTTCTTTATTGTCTGCAAAAACAATAGGTACAATCGGAATTTGATGATCTATTGCCAAGCGAAAAGCGCCGTCTTTAAATTCATCCAACAAAATAGTTTCATCGTCAGGAACCCCGCCTTCAGGAAAAATACAAATACTAAGTCCTTGACTAAGTCTGTCTTGTGCCCTTTTAAAAACTTCATTTTTGCTTCTCGATGAATTTCTGTCAACCAGAATACAAGTTCTTTTATAGAAAAATCCAAATAACGGAATTTTTGAAAGCTCTTTTTTTCCAACAAATACAAACGGATTTCGAACTATAGCCAACATCAGCATAATATCTGTCATTGAAGTATGATTTGCGACGATCATGTAACTCTTTCCCTTCTCAAGTTTCTGCAAACGTTCGATCATATAATAAAAACCCATCCCGAAAAGGATAAATTTAGCCCAAATGCGGGCCATTTTAAAAAAATAGGGGTATCCGCTTTCCGAAATAATAGAAACTAGCAAAAACGGCAGCATAATCAATATCGGAATGGCCATTAAAATGTAAAACCAAATGCGCCACAAAACCCAAAAAATAATTTTAATTCCTTTCATGGTTTCAAATGTAAGAAATCAGAAGTAAATTTTACAAAAAGAATTTTTGGTGTTGATAAAACTGGAATGTTTTTTACCACAAAGAACACAAAGTTTTTTCACAGAGAAAAGAAGTAGGATTGAAACTTGATTGCAAGCAATAAGATTACAGAGATTTATACTTTGACCCTAACTTCGAAAAATACCTTTCATTTTCAATTTATTAGCAAATACTTCGTCACCTTGCGAAAACTTTATGCTCCATGTGGCAAAAAAATTATTATTTTTATACGAAAATATGCGTTAAAAAAATAAAATGTTATATGACAGAAAATGAAATATCAACTATCATAATTGGATTAGCAATTCAGGTCCATAAAGCTTTAGGACCTGGTTTGTTAGAAAATGCTTATCAAGAATGTCTCTATTACAAAATCAAACAGAGAGGACTTTTAGTAGAAAAGGAAAAGCTGATGCCAGTAATATTTGAAGAAGTAAAATTAGATTGTGGTTACCGTATAGATTTACTGGTTGAAAACAAATTTATAGTAGAAATTAAAAGCGTAGAATCTTTAACCACAATTCATCTAGCTCAAACCTTAACTTATTTAAGACTTGGTAATTATAAACTAGGATTACTTATAAATTTCAATGAAATTTTATTAAAAAATGGAGTCAGAAGAGTGATCAACGATTAATAATGCACTTAACTTTGTGCTCTCAATAAAATTTATTTTATCTGCAAACTTAAAAACTTCTTCCCTCTGTGAAAAACTTCGTGTTCTCCGTGGTAAAAAATTAAACATTCCGAGAAAAAACATTTGCAGTTAAAAAAATTGCACACTTTGCCGTAAAAAAACGAACTTTGCGTTTAGTAATAAGAAAAAACGAGAATGGCAAAAATACTAACCGGTGTTCAGAGTACTGGAACGCCACACTTAGGCAATTTATTAGGAGCAATTATTCCTGCAATCGAATTATCAAACAATCCTGCAAATGAATCATATTTGTTTATTGCTGATTTACATTCGATTACACAAATTAAAGATGGTAAAACATTAAGAGAAAATACATATAGCACCGCAGCAGCTTGGCTTGCTTGCGGACTAAATCCTGATAAAGTTACTTTTTACAGACAATCTGATGTGACTCAAACTGCTGAATTAACCTGGTATTTAAGTTGCTTTTTTCCGTTCCAACGTTTGACTTTGGCTCATTCTTTCAAGGATAAAGCTGATCGTTTAGATGATGTAAACGCGGGACTTTTTACTTATCCGATGTTAATGGCGGCAGATATTTTGCTATATGATGCAGAATTTGTACCGGTTGGAAAAGACCAATTACAGCATTTGGAAATCACACGTGATGTGGCTTCCCGTTTCAACCACCAAATGGGAGAAACATTTGTAATTCCTGAAGCTAAAATTCAGGAAGATAGTATGTTGATTCCAGGAACAAACGGTGGAAAAATGAGTAAATCTGCCAATAATATTATCAATATTTTCCTTGACGATAAAACGCTTCGCAAGCAGGTTATGAGTATCGAAACTGATAGTACACCACTTGAGGAACCAAAAAATCCGGATACCTGCAACGCTTTTGCTATTTATTCTTTACTGGCAAATGAAACCCAAATTGCCGAAATGAGAGCTAATTATTTGGGCGGAAATTATGGTTACGGTCATGCTAAACAAGCTCTTTTTGAATTGATTACAGAAAAATTTAAAACAGAAAGAGAAAAATACAATTACTATATCAATAACCTTGAAGAAGTGGATGCATTATTGAAAAAAGGAGCCTCAAAAGCTTCTGTTGTTGCGGATGGTGTTTTGGCCAAAGTTCGCGAAGTTCTTGGTTTCGGAAAATAAACCTTTTCAAAAATAAATATAACCTCTTGTTTACGCAGGAGGTTTTTTTATTTTAGAATGTAGAAACTTTAATAAATAATTCGTAATTTCATCAAAATCAATACTTTCAAGTATAATCAAAACCAAAATAAGATGAATAAGTTTGTAGAAGATTATGATGTTCCACCCTATTTATTTCAGATTCTGAATGTTGTATTTGCCATTATTTTAATTATTGTCCTCTATCAATTATACAGACATTTTAAAGGAAAAAAATAATTTTAATTCAGTAATTACTCGTTAAATAGCTTCAAATAATTTTATTAAACAACGGCTAGATTACACCCTTTTAAATATGATTACATAAAAAACATATAAATTTGTTATTCGATAATTACTATAAAATATAAATGATTAAAAAAAAACCAAACTTGACAGCAGCAATAATAATATTAATTGGCGGATTACTTACCGCTTTTGGCGTTTTTCTTGCAGCCAAGCAAGCAATAAAAGACAGTGAAGAATTAGGGGAAAAAAATAAAAGAATAATAGAACTTACACAAGAAAATGCAAACTTAGCAAAACAATCACTAGATCAAATAACCGGCGGTACGTCATGGGCTTACATAAAAAGTGGTCTCCAAACTATGGATGGGATAGCTGACGGTCCTTCAATGTGGGGGATTACTGTTGTTGGCGAAATTCCATTGTATGATGTTAGTATAACAATATACAAGGTAACCCATAACAACCCTAACGACAATGTTACATCATATAATCTAGAGTCCTTTTTTCAGAAGGATTTAGGAACAGTTACTCCATCAATGGCTCCTGAAAATATTGGAATAATAGTATTATCAGGTAACAATAAAATAGAATATCTCGTAAAAATTAAAGCACGAAATGGTGAAATTGTACAACACATTGTTCTTGTAAAGAAAAAAGATAATTACTGGACTATTTCACAAAAAGTACATAGACGTAAGGTATCTAATGGAGTATCTAGACGCGAACTTTTAGACGAGAGTTCTCGAAAAGATTTTCCCAAACAAAAAATTGAATGGATAGATTCATAAAAACTAATAAATTTCTCATTAGAAAAGTAAATATTACTTACTTTTCTAATGTTTTTTTTGAATAATTGTTATTATTTCAAGAAAAAATTGTTTCATATTTTTCCTTTATGTATGTTAAAATAATAAAACTTAAATCACCTCAAATAATTTGCCTGGCAATGGTCTAATTACGCCTTTAAGTTCCATATTTAACAAAACCCCTGAAATTTTAAAAATCGGGAAATCGCACTGCAGCGCAATAATATCCAGCAATTCTTTGCCATTTTTTATTAAAAAATCATACACTTTTTGTTCATCAGGTTCGAGATCAACAAACAATGATTTTTGAATTGATTTTACCTTTTTCTCGATGTCCCAATTGAGCATATAAATCAAATCTGCTGCGCTCGACAGAACATTTGCTTTTTGTGTTTTAATCAAATCATTGCAGCCCTGGCTGTACTTATCAGTAACCCGGCCCGGAACCGCAAAAACATCCCGATTATAATCATTGGCGAGATTTGCCGTAATCAATGATCCTCCTTTATCGGCAGATTCAATAACAATTGTAGCTTCTGTCATTCCGGCTACAATGCGATTTCGGCGTACAAAATTTTCTTTATCAGGATTTGATGAACTCCAGAATTCAGTAATAAAACCACCGTTCTCCTCCATTTTCGCAACATACTTTTTGTGCGTTTTCGGATAAATCTGATTTAGACCATGCGCGAGAACGCCAATAGTTTGCAAATTATGTTCCATCGCAATCTGGTGGGCTACGATATCGACTCCGTAAGCAAAACCACTCACAATTACGGGATCAAGAGGTGCCAAATCTTCAATTAGTTTTCTACAAAAATCCGTTCCGTACGAAGTGATCTGGCGCGTGCCGACAATACTGATTATTCTTTTGTTTTTTAAATTCATATTTCCTGCAGAAAAGATCAAAACAGGCGAATCAAAACAATGTTTCAGTCGTTCCGGATAATTTTCGTCCTGAAAGAAAGAAACTTTTATATCATTAGATTTAATAAAATCAAGTTCTCTGCTGGCTTTTTCAAAAATAGATTTGTCTTTCAAATTTTTTAATAAAACAGAACCAATTCCATCAACGGCAGCAATTTGATTTGTTTTTGTTGTAAAAACCGTTTCTGCCTTTCCAAAATGAGTTAGTAATTTTTTGGCCATAATATCACCAACACCTTCGACTTTTAGTAAGGCTAACAAATAAAACAAATCTTGTTCTGACATAATAAAATTTAATTTTTAAGAAGTAGAAAAAATCTTTAAAACAATAACATCCCGACTACTTTTAAGAAGAACAAAGATATAAAACAGAAGTAATTTCCTGCTAAAATAAAATATTTAAACCTTATTATAATTATTATCAAAAAACTAATTATATTTAAATCGTTGAAAAAGAACAATATGTAGAACAATGCGGATTGTTAATAAAAATTGTGAATAAAATTTTGATAACTATATTGGATGCATAACTTTGTTACTATGAAAATCGAAACTTACATCGCGCAATTATTGTATCGTTATCAGTGTGTAACGGTTCCCGGATTTGGAGCATTTCTAACAGAAATTCAGCCGGCTCAAGTGAATGAGAGCACAAATTCGTTTTTTCCACCAAAAAAAACAATCTCATTCAATGGTCTGTTGAAAAACAATGACGGACTATTGGCAAATCATATTGCTCAGGCAGAAAACACATCATACGGTTTTGCTGTTAGCGCCATTGCACACGAGGTTTTAAACTGGAAAAAAGTACTGGAAGAATATGGTTCTTTGCAATTAAAAAATATTGGTGATATTCGCTTGAATGCAGATCAAAATATGGTTTTTTCACCAAATGATCAACATAATTACCTAACAAGCTCTTTCGGATTAAGTCCGTTTTTTTCTCCTGTTGTAAAAAGAGAAATGTTTGAGAAAAAAGTGGCGGAACTTGAAGAAAGAGAAGCTATCGCCTTAAACGAAGATGAAGATGAAATTAAATCTTCAAAATCATATTTAAGATATGCTGCAATATTCGTTTTAGGCCTTGGTATTACAGGAAGTATTGGATATCCTATTTACCAAAACCAAATTGCAACACAAACACTTATTGTTGAAAGTGCAGTTCAGAAAAAGGTAGAAAACAAAATACAAGAAGCAACTTTTTTTATTCAAAATCCGTTGCCGGCAGTTACACTTTCTGTAGATTCTTCAAAAACTGAAACTGTAGAAACCAAAAAAATGCCTTATCACATTATGGCGGGAGCTTTTAGAAGTGAACAAAATGCCAAAAAAGCGTATGATCAATTGATTAAAGACGGTTATAGTGCGAGAATGCTTGGTGAAAACAAACATGGTTTATTTCCGGTTTTGTACGGAAGTTATGCAACAATGTCCGAAGCTGAAAAAGCACAAAAAGAAATTCAGAAAGGCGAAAATCCGGATGCCTGGATTTTAGTCGAATCTTTATAAAATTAAGAAAATCCAATTCTGCAGAATTGGATTTTTTTTTGCCCTATTTTGTTTCTTAAAAATCTTCTGCAGTCACTGTACAGATAATTCACCGTTTATTTTTGTTGGTAAATTTTAAAAATAAACATTCAATGAATACTACAATTAAATTTACTTTAGCCTTAATGCTAATGTTGACTTCTCAGACGTTTTTTGCACAGAAAATAGTGACTATTGACAAACAGCAGCAAATCATCAACCAGAAGGCCGAAAAAGACGCTAAAAAAGCATCTGATGAATATCATGCGAAACTTAATGACGAACAGGCAAAATTAAAAAAGGAACAAAAACGAGTAGAAAAAGAGAAAAAGCAAGTAGAGAAACATCAAAAAGATCTCAAAAATTCTGAAAAAGACTTAGAAAAGAACAAAAAAAAAGTTGCGAAATTAGAATCAGATAATCAAAAAATGAATTCAAAATTAGGTTCACTTTCTGATGAAGAATCTCAAAAACAGCAATTAAAAATAAAAAAGAATGAGCTTGAAATTCAAAAACTTAAAGTAAAGCAAATTGATCAGCAAAAGGCTTTAGATAAAGCGCAAGCGCAGATATAAAAATAAAAATCCTGTTTCATGTGGAACAGGATTTTTTTTATCTCATAATTATCTTTGCTCTATGTCAGGTAAACAACTCCATTTTGCTGTACACGGCCATGCCCGATAAGACTATTCATAATTAAATCTCCATTGCCAATATATTGAATAAGGGCATAAAAACCATTTCCAAAAATATTATTTCCAAAAATTCTCTTGTGTACAGTATCGCCTGTTAACCAATCCAAACCGGTAATTTCCCACCCTGTTCCTGCTGCTTTATAATATCCATTTACAAAAACGATATTAGATCCTGTGCTAATTCCCGGAACCATACTTACATCTGAAACATCTCCGCGAGTCCAGACAGAACTCCATGAATGTGTAACGGGATTCCATTCAAACCTTTCTACTCCAAAGGGGGCGTCTAAAATTGGTCCGCGGGCAATTGCATCTACAAGAACTGCTCCTGTTAGCTGGTCATCTGTCAGACTAACATTATTTACAACAAAAGCGCCATATCCACTTACTGCTACAGATTGATCTGTTTGTATAAATTCTGTTGTCAATGGTAAGCCGCAAGTTACTTGTATCTGTCCTGCAATTCTATCTGTAAAACCAACCGGAATTTCATTTCGCCAAAAGGCGATCAAGCCCATTCTTTTCAGCCCGTCTGTAATAACTACCAGTTTATCTGCATCATTTCCAAAGCCCATTAAAGTTGGTGTTGCGCCAGAGCCGGAACCAAAAAGAGTTGGGAAAGTATCTCCTGTAGGATAAGCAGATTCCCAGGCACCATCTGCCGGATTAGAGGAAATTATGGTTCCTGTCCAAACCAATTTGTACATTTTTTCATCGGTAACAACATAAATTCCACCATCTTCATCTACTGCTACAGAATTAGATATTGTTTCTGTTGGGCTAAAAGTATACTGCGCTAAAGCAGGAGCTGTAAGATTTCTGTTTAAGATTGTAATAGAGCGTCCGCCAACAACAATCAAACGTCCGTCAAATGTCATCGATAATCCCGCAACCGATTCGCCGCTCGGGAGAACTGTAGACGTCTGTATACTTCGTTTAACTTCAATTCCCGGAAATAAAACTGATGATTTTAAATTTATAGCATTTATTGCTCCTAAATAATTCACATACAAATCATTATTATTATCTACAACACTATACACTCCTCCAAAAAGCCCAAAACCGCTTCCCCCACCTAGCCCGAGTGCGCTTAATGCAGTTTGAATCGCAGTAATTGATGCAAACGGCTGATTTAAAACAGATGCTAAAAGTGATGTTACAATAGTTGGGGCGCCTGGAAGTGGTAATCTGTAAAGCGGCGTAAAATTATCATTTGAAACTCTGATATAGGAAACATCTGTAAGTGAAACTCCCCACATATAATCCGGATCTGTAGAGGCTAATGTCATGATGTTAATGGGTCCGCCTGCAACTTGTGGTAAAGGTGTAAGCAATGGCAAAACTGATGTTACATTTTTAAAGTCTCGCGGAACTTCATTTGGAAAATTGTCGGTTTGAGCAGAATCAAAATGAGTAATTGCATACTTTGGAGCGGCCAAAAATGGATTGTTCGTCATAGTAAAATAGGTTTTAAGGTTAAAAAAATTAATAGTTAGAAAAGCTTGTTTGTAAGATTTTATACATTTAAATGCTTTCTAAAACAACTATAAAAATAACCTTAAATATTGAATACTAGATAATTAATTAATATTTTAACACTATTAAACCTGTTAACAATACTTTTAAAATAAATATTATTCTACAATAATGGCTTCTTGCTCTAAAATCGTTTTGTTGTTCTGATAAATGGTCAAAGTGGCCGGCGGTGAATCATTTGTCCCTAAAACGATGATGTAACATCGATACAGATAATCACCTTTTTTAAAATCGAAATAGCTATTTCCTCCACTTCCGTCGGGAATCCATTTTCCATTAATAATAACTAAATCAGGCTTTTCACTCATTTTTTGTTTGACAGACCAAGAAGCATAACGGTAATTATCATTTCCCAAATCATCAATTCTAATTCTGAATTTTGATGTTTCCAGAATATATTCCGGAGCTTTAAATTTAGCAATCGAAGGATGCAGTTTTGTTTTCTCGGCCGCAATCAATTTATTACTAAGATTTTTCTCGGCTTGAGATTGATAATTAATACTAATAATTTTTCCATCAGTATCAATCCATAAAGTCCCTTGATTCAGCATAATTCCACGCCATCCTACTTCCGACCAATCTTTTGCGGGATTTGATTTAATGATTTCATTTTTCAACGTCGCATCAAAAATCTGATCGTATCTTTTTACAAAATCAGCTTTGTTTTTAACGTTCGGAATTGGATAATCTCTTCCGAGCGGAAAAGAAATAAAAGCCGCAACTCCCTCTTTGTTATTGCTTTTTACATTGGCAATAAAGCTTTTGATAAATTTTTGATATTCTGGTTTTAAATCCTGGCTAAAACTCAATTGACTGCAAAAAATAATGAGGTATATTATTCTAATTTTCATCTATAAATCATTTTATTAATTATAAATCTGATAACTATAAAGTTAGCAAATTAATGTTTTATTCGAACATTACAGCTTCTACATTATTAAAAATCAGTATTATATGTTTAACGTGGAACAATTAAAAAGTCTTAAAATAATTTCTAATTTTTCTATTTTACATAATGTTAATTAGCAAAATCTAAAAATCAATTAATACTGGCCTTAAACATTTTAAGTTCGTCCCAGGTAAATTCATCGCCATATTTTTCTTTTAATGGATTTAAAGATTCTTCCTGATAGAACTCAAAAGCTTCACGCAAAGCCAGAATTTTATCGTACGGCAGAACATCTGAAATATCAACTTTCTTAGCCTGAATTAGTTTAACAAAATGCGTTTCAACAGTTTGCACAGTTAGCTTACGAATGCGCGCTATATCTGCAATTGAATTTTTCTCCAGCCACAAATCATGCGTTTCTTCTATAGTCGTTTTTTTAGCAGCTTTAGGTTCATTTTTATCTAATTTCCTTGCTGTATAACGAACAACAGGTTCTTCACTTTTAAAGATATCGGTATTGGTCATGTTTAATTCCTCGCGAATCTTTGCAATCTTGTCTAATTTGTAATTTTTAATTGCTGAAGAGCTTAATTTTTCTTTGCAAATAGTCTCTCCGGCAACAACAATTTCAATTAATAATTTAGCTTTCATTAAGCGCAAAACGGCCTTTGTTTGCAAGTCATCTAAAAAAGCTAATTCTTCGTAAAACTCTTTTACTTTTTTATATTTCTGAATTTCAGCCATTTTCTGCAAAAGATCTGTCACCAGTTTGTCCATCGGCTTAAAGAAATAATCATACGCAGCCACTACCCTTTCCTTCACAAAGAACAAATCAACAGTTTCTTTATTGAAAATTTTATTGAGCTGATGGATGAATTTTTGGGATGGATCCAAAAGCAATTCAATCGTTTCCAGACGCTTTGCCGCCCAAACCGAATGCTTGGCTTTTTCAGAATTCACTGCGTTTTCATTATAACTAAAACGGTGATTGCGCCATTCCTGCGCTAAATCGGTCCAGTTAAAACTGTTAATCAAATAGTTATGAATAAAATTTTTGGTTTCAAAATGCAAAGAGTTCTTTAAAACTTCTTCCGTCGCTTTGTTCAAAGAATAATCCATTACGTCCTGATCGTTAGAAATGCCATTCATTTGCAACGGAGAAAGTAAAATAAGCCCGTTTAAGGAAGTTAAACGGGATAATGCTACATATGCCTGTCCGGGTAAAAAAACTTGCGATACATCAAGCGCAGCTTTCTCAAATGTTAAACCCTGACTTTTGTGTACTGTAATTGCCCACGCCAATTTAAGCGGATAATGGGCAAATGTGCCCAAAACCTCTTCTTCAACCTCTTTTGTGAGATCATTTACTTTGTAGCGAATGTTTTTCCATTCATATTTCTCGACTTCAATGGTTTTATTCTCATCGGGAAAATGAACGAAGATTTCTTCAGGTGAAAGTGATTTTATAATGCCCATTTTTCCGTTGAAATAGCGCTTTTCAAAAGAAATATCATTCTTCACAAACATAACCTGCGCACCTACTTTCAATTTCAGATTTTCTTCTACCGGAAATATTTTCTCGGGGAAATCTCCAACAATAAAGGGCTGAAAAGCAAATTCATTTCCAGCTAAATCATTAATAGCCTGTTCATTAATCGAATCTGCTTTTGCGTTATGAGTTGTCAGCGTAATATAACCGGGATTGTTTTTTAGGTCGAAATCAGGCTTTACATATTCGTTTAAAACGGTAATATCCTGAGGTGTAATCTGGTTATTACGAAGATTATTTAAAACAGAAATAAAAGTGTCGTCTGTCTGGCGATAAATCTTGGATAATTCAATGTAAAGCGGCGGATTTTGCTGGATTACATGCGAATGAAAGAAAAATTTTCCTTTGTAATAATTGCGTAAAGTTCGCCATTCCTCATCCCTGATTACAGGCGGTAATTGCAGCAAATCGCCAATAAAAAGTACCTGAACACCTCCAAAAGAGCGTGAGTTTCTGCGAACGGTTTGCATCATAAAATCAATTGCATCCAGTAAATCGGCGCGCAGCATACTTACTTCATCAATGATTAGCAATTCCATATTTCGAATCACATTTCGCTTTACATTGTTCATTTTAAAGTGTCTGCGAAGCGTTTCTTTATTCTCAAACTTCACCGTTTCAGTAAATTTTGAAGCTTCATCGTATGATGGAATAAAGGCCGAAAATGGCAATTGAAACATCGAATGAATGGTTACTCCGCCCGCGTTTAAGGCAGCAATTCCTGTGGGAGCTACCACAACAGTGTTTTTGTGCGTTGTAGCGATAATTTCGCGCAAAAGCGTAGTTTTTCCTGTACCGGCTTTACCGGTAAGAAATATAGATTTTTGCGTTTGATTGATGAATTGTAAAGTATAAGCAGCAGCTTCTGAAACGTTTTGCATTTGGCAATAATTGAGAACTAAAAGTATCTTATTTTTATAAAAGAAAAAACCTAAATCCGGTAGATTTAGGTTTTTTAATTATTTCGTTGGTGTGGTATTATTTTTTAGCAGCTTCGCCTTCTTTTACTGCAGGCTTAGCTTCTGCTTTCGGAGAATCTTTGTATTTATCATTCAAAGCTTTAATAATATCTTTTGTGATATCATACTTATCTTCAGCATATAATACTGTTGCAGCATCACCAGTACCGTAGATATAAGAGTAACCGTTCTTCTTACCGTATTCTTTAATGAATTTTTTAACTCCACTTACAAGAGAATCCATTTCAACACCACTTTCTTGTTGTAATTGTTGAGATAATGCTTGCTGAGCGTAACCCAATTGTTGCTCTCTCTTTTGCAACTCAGCACCTCTTTGTTGAGCCCAGGCTTGCCCGTTTGCTTGTGCCTGACTTTGAAAATTAGCAGCGTCTTGTTTAAAACGAGTAATTTCCGCTTGTAGTTGTCTTCCCTTTTCTTCAGCTTGAGCTTTGTATTTTGCTTCAAGATCTTTCGCTTCAGTGTACTCTTTCATTAAAACCGAAGTATCAACGTAAGCTGTTTTTACTTCCTTAACTTCTGCTGTTTTATTACACGAAACAACCGAAATTGAAAGTGCGATAATTACTAATGCTTTTTTCATTTTCTAAATTTCTAATTTTTTTAATGTATTGAAGACAAAAATATAAAAAAATAAATAGCATCAACATAAAGTTTAAAAAATGCTCGAATTTTATGATATTAGTTTTACTTATAAAGAAAAACATTAGCATAAAAAATCATTATTAAAAATGACTTCCACAGCTTTTATTAGAGCCATTTTCTTAAAAAAGACAACACAAACCCTTATTCTTCCTGAAAAAACACTGTAAAAGGGCTTATTTAGCGTTTCAGCCATTTTTTGAGCATAAAAACGCTATTCGTTTATCATTTTACTCCGTGGTATTTTTAAAATTGATCACAAACCAAAAAATTATCAAAATTTCATTTTTTTTGTTCTGCAATTTTCAAAAATAGAAATTCGAATAAAAAGTATCCTTTATGAATTTTACTTTGAAAAACACAAAAATAAAACTTCGACATAAAAACAAAATTCAGCAATTTTTGCATCATTCTATTTTCAAATTTGAAATCTGAAAATTCAGCGTAAAATTTGAAAAAACACTCGTTTTTTATGGTATTGTTTTTATTTATGGAACCGTCTAAAAGCATAAAAAACCGCTATTAAAAGCGGCTTTTATAGCTGTTATTAGAGCCTGTTTCTCGAAAAAGAGGATATTTCTCCTCACCCAGCGAGAAAAAGTGCTGCAAACGCGTTTATTTTGCGTTTTAGCTGTTTTTTAGGACGTAAATGTGAGATGAATACTCTTTTGTAGTGCCCGCTTTCAAATTTGACTTTAAGCCAACAAAAAACGCACTGATGTAATTCATTTTTCCGGTTTTGTATTTTTCGGATAATAAGCTCACGTAAAAAGAATCAAATTTCATTGGAAGCACTTTTTCTAACTTCATATCTACTTTTTCAAAAAGCGACTGAATGGCTTTTTTTGAGAAATGCCAAAAATGAATTGGCACATCAAAAGCTGCCCAAAATTCTTTGTAATGTTTTGCGTCGTATGATTTAAAATTTGGAACCGCAACAATTAATGTTCCAGTTGGTTTTAACAAACGCTTCAATTCCTGAATTTGAAGTTCTAAATTTGGAACGTGTTCTAAAACGTGCCACATTGTAATTACGTCAAAAGAATTATTTTCGAGAACGTTAATTTCGTCCACAAAAGAAATTCCTTTTTGCTTCGCAATATTTTTTGCTCTTTCGCTTGGTTCTACTCCAACCGTTTCCCAACCGTCATTTTTTGCCGTTAATAAAAAATCTCCGGTTCCGGCACCAATGTCTAAAATTTTTCCCTTTTGAGATTGCTCCGCGTTGATCAGATTGAGTTTGTTTTTTAAAGCAATATTTTTCACAAAGTGATATGCTTTTTCAAACAGCGAACGTTTGTTATCTGTGTGCGAAATATAATCTTCGCTTTCGTAATATTTTCCAAGATTTTCCAAATCTGGTTGCGGAGATGTAATCAACATGTCTAAAGTTTCGTCGTGATACAATTCGAAAATTTCTTTAGATACAGAATGGTCTTTTACAGTAAGAAAATGTTTTTTGTTTAAAACGTCCATTTTTTAATTATCGGGATTTTGGTTTAATGTTATAGCAAAACCCTAAAAGTGAAATTTCAACTTTTAGGGTTTATTATTTTAGTATTTATATTTTTCTTTTAGCTCTTCCAATTTATTTTTACAGCCGACATTTTTTCATTTTCAATTCTTGTTTCCGTCAAAATTGTAAAACCATTTTTAATATAAAATGGCATTGGAGATTTATACAATTCGTTGTTTTGTTTTACTTCATTTTCCTGATCAATTACCCAACCATTCAAACTCGTTTTTTCCTTTTTAATTTCATTGATCAAAAGAGATCCATTTCCTTTTCCCTGAATTTTACTATTCAAAATTATCGCAAACCAATCTTCTCCTTCTCTCAAAAAAGTAAATGTCCATCCAATTATTTCATCTGAATCATCAAACAGTAAATAATGTTTTGTGTTCGAAAGTCCGTTTAAATACAATTCAAAATCTTCAATAGTTTTTAAATGTAATCTTGTCGGATATTCGTTATTCCAAAGTTCTCTTAAAACTTCTTTTTCTTCTAATGATAAAACTTCTTTTTCAACGATCTTCATAAAACAAAAATTTTAGATTTCATCTTTTTTGTCATTGCGAGGAACGAGGAATCTTCGCAAGAAACTCCACAATCAAAGAACCAATCTTTGTCGATCTTGCAACGGAGATTCCTCGTTCCTCGGAATGACAAAGTATATCAAATTAGTTTCACGTGGAACAAATGCCATTTTTAGATTTCAGAATTTAGATCAAAATTTCAAATACGTTTCACGTGGAACAATTTAATCATTATATCTTTATTCACATTTTTATCACAGAGCACAACCTGAAACAAAGAAAACCTGAAACAAAACTTATCTTCCCATATAAATCAACAATACGGAAATATCACTTGGTGATACTCCGCTTATTCTTGAAGCTTGAGAAATTGTAATAGGGCGAATCTTGCTCAACTTTTGTTTCGCTTCAATCGACATTGATTTAATTTTATTGTAATCGAAATTCTCAGGAATTTTCACTTCTTCTAAACGAGTTAGTTTATCAGCGTTGTTTCTTTCCTTTTCGATATAACCAGAATATTTAACCTGGATTTCGGCTTGTTCCAAAATTTCCTGATCAACATCATTTGCTTCAATATATTCCTTTACTTTTTCGAATTTCATCATATCCTCCAAATCAATTTGCGGACGTGAAAAAACTTTAAACATTTTATCACCTTGTGTAATTGGAGCAGTTTCTTTTGATTCCAAAATAGGATTTGTTTCAGCAACTGAAACACTTGTTTCTTTAAAGAAAGCAACCATCTTTTCAGATTCATTTAATTTCTTTTCCATTCTTCGTAAACGAGCTTCAGAAGCCAAACCAATTTCGTGTGACATTGGCGTTAATCTGAAATCGGCATTATCCTGACGCAACAAAGTTCTATACTCTGCTCTTGATGTAAACATTCGATAAGGTTCTTCCGTTCCTTTCGTAATCAAGTCGTCAATCAAAACTCCAATATATGCTTCATCACGTTTTAAAATTAATGGCGCTTTTTCATGCACTTTTAAATGCGCATTTATTCCGGCCATCAAACCTTGCGAAGCTGCTTCTTCATATCCGGTGGTTCCATTAATTTGTCCGGCAAAATATAAACCTTCAACCAACTTTGTTTCCAAAGTATGTTTCAATTGTGTTGGCGGAAAATAATCATATTCGATTGCGTAACCCGGACGAAAGAATTTCACTTTTTCAAAACCGGCAACAGAACTCAAAGCTTTAAATTGAATATCTTCAGGCAACGAAGTTGAAAATCCATTTACGTAAACTTCACAAGTATTCCATCCTTCCGGCTCAACAAATAATTGGTGACGTTCTTTATCAGCAAAACGATTTATCTTATCTTCTATCGAAGGGCAATATCTTGGCCCAAGACTTTTGATTCTCCCGTTGAACATTGGAGAACGATCAAAACCTTCTCTCAAAATATCATGAACATCCAGCGACGTATATGTCATGTGACAAGATCTTTGATGCGTTAACGGGACGGTCAAATCCGAATAAGAAAACTTATCCGGTTTAGCATCTCCTTTTTCTTCATTCATTTTCGAATAATCCAAAGAACGACCATCAACTCGTGGCGGCGTTCCGGTTTTCATTCTTCCAGATTCGAAACCTGCTTTCACTAAATCTTCGGTAATTCCGGTTGCAGCACTTTCACCTGCTCTTCCTCCTCCAAATTGTTTTTCTCCAATATGAATCAAACCATTCAAAAAAGTTCCGTTTGTCAACACAACAGATTTAGATCGAATCTCTACACCCAACGAAGTTCTGATTCCTTTTATCTTTCCGTCTTCGATAATCAAACCTTTTACCATCTCTTGGTAGAAATCCAAATTTGGAGTTCCCTCCAACATCATTCTCCATTCTTCGGCAAAACGCATTCGATCACTTTGAACTCTCGGCGACCACATTGCAGGTCCTTTTGATTTATTCAACATCTTGAATTGAATTGCAGTTCGGTCAGAAACAATTCCTGAGTATCCACCAAGTGCATCAATTTCTCTCACAATTTGTCCTTTTGCAATTCCGCCCATCGCCGGGTTGCAAGACATTTGTGCAATGTTCTGCAGACTCATCGTAACCAATAAAGTTTTCGATCCCAAATTTGCAGCTGCTGCCGCAGCTTCAGATCCGGCATGACCTGCACCAACTACTATAACATCGTATTCTTCTAAAAACATTTTGTTTTATTATTCTCTGCAAACCGTTTAAGGCAGTTCTCAGAATTAACTTCTTTACTCTTTTTGTTCCACGTGGAACGGCGCTTACGCGCAATTATCAAATCAATCTTAAATAAGATTCAAGACTAGAAATCCCAAATTCCAACTACAATTCTGAAAAATCGTTCCACGTGAAACAATAGATGTATTCAAACTTCAAGTTTCAATCCGTAAATTCTAAATCCTATATACAGTCGTAAATCATGTTCCACGTGGAACAGATTTAAACTATTTAATTTAAAATCGTAAATCTCATGCTGTGTTCCACGTGAAACATAATTAACTTTACTTTAAAAAAAGTTTAGAGTACGGCTTTGTTTTAAAAATTAAACCATAAACGTTCCACGTGAAACACTTTACAATTGTACTAATCAGAAAACTTTAAATTAAACTCTTCCACGTGAAACGTTTTATTAAACAGACTTAAGTGTCAGGTATGTTTCACGTGGAACATAAAAATTTAAATTATAAAAAGATGTTTAATTATTGTTCCACGTGAAACATCACAATCTTTTCATCCTCTTTTGAGCGCATCAGTTTAGCGTCTTTATCACTTTTATCTTTGTATCCACAATAATGTAATATACCGTGAGCAAGAACTCGTTTCAATTCTTCTTCAAAAGAAACATTAAAATCCTTTGCATTATCTTCTACTCTTTCTACAGAAACAAAAATATCTCCGTTTAATTCGTTTCCAACTGTATAATCAAAACTGATAATATCTGTTAGTGTATCATGATTTAGATATTCTACATTTATCTTATGAAGATATTCATCATCGCAAAATATGTAATTTATCTCTCCTTCGTTCTTGCCTTCAGAAACTATTACAGCACTCAACCAATCAGAAAAGGCTTGTTCGTTGTCTAAAGTAAATTCGGTTTCGTAATTAAAATTGATCATTTTGTATTAAAATATTCTTGAACCTTTTGATTAAAATTCGAGCGCAAAGGTAGCGATTGTCTATTTAAAATCTCTACACTGTTTAAATATTCTAAAAGTGAGCTTGGTAAAGCATTCGTTCTGTTTGTAAATTCTGCTTTATTTGTTTCAGATTGACGCTTCGTATCCTGACCTTGTTGCTGAACTGCATTGTTTAATTTTAATAATTCTTGCTGAATATTAAGTATGCGCTGCAAGTTCTCATTCTTGAAACCTTTGTTTAAAAGTTGTTTTTCTGAAGCTTTCATTTGATCGATTACAGATTTGCCCTGAGAATCTAATCCTTGTTTAGCTAATTCTTTTTGTAATGCTTCACGAAGTTTTACTTGCTCCTTATATATTTCCATGATCGCTTCTGCATCTCCTTCACCATCATCACCGTTCTCACCGTCTTTACCTTCACCTCCATTTTTACTTCCTTGTCCATTTTTACCTTCACCATTTTTGCCTTGGTTTCCTTTTCCTTGTCCTTCTTTGCCCTGTCCATCTTTACCTTCTTTTCCCTGACCTTGTTTTCCTTCTCCACTTTGGCCTTGTTTTCCATCACCAGCTTTTTGCCCCTGCTTCATTCCTTCTTTCATTTTATCACCCAAACCTTTTTGCTTTTGAATAATATCCGGCAATTGCATTCCTTGTCCATCACCTGGTTTTGGTTTTCCTGCTCCCGGTTTAGACATCGACATCTGCATGTTATTTAATAAATCACTTAAAAAGTCAGCCAGTTTATTTGCAGATGAAGTTGCATATTGTTGATGTGAAACTCCTTTTGGAACCTGAACATCGGTTAAGGTTTCAATAGCTTTATCTATATTATATTGTACGTTTCCAATTTCCTTGGTTACATCTTCAGCAACTTTTGGATTACGTAATGATAATGCAAACAAACTATCGTCGACATGTTTGAACTGTTGTTTTAAATTCTGCTGAATCTTAATATTCTTCGTGTAAGCAGAAGAACCTAATTTCATAGATTTAAATTGTTTCATCACATCTTCCTGAGATAATGAATAGGCTAAAAGATTATCCAGAATCTGACGAAGCATTGCAACATCTTCTTCTAATTGTTCCTGATCTCCGCCTTCCATACTTGACTGCATTTCCTGAGACATGCTTTTCATTTTCTTAGCAGCACTTTTTTGTTTTGGCTTAGCCGATGAAGTATTCTTTTTACTCAATTCTTCAGAAGCTTTTTGCAAATCAGAATCTACATCTTTCTCTTTTGAAGCGTCAGAAGGAATATCAATTGGAGATTTTAATGATTTATTTTCTTCTTTTAAATCTTTTAAATCTTCTTTAATTTTATCAAAGGCTTTATTAATATCATCTTGTTTCTCTTTGGTGTTTTCTCCCTCTTTATTAGAAAGCTTTTCTTGTTCATCTGCAAGTTTATTTAATTTTTCTGCAACCTGCTCTGCTTTCTTTTCTACATAAAAACGCTTCGTTAATTCAACTAATTGTTCTAAATTACGAGATTGGTTTTTGCTGATTTGTTTGAATTTTTCCATCTTATCAAACAACTCTTCACTTTGTAATTTGTCGTTTAAGTTCTTTAATTCATCCATCAACTTTTGATTCTTCTCTAAATCTTTCTCGGCATTATCCAATCGCTTTTGCAAATCATCAGCTGTTTTGTCTTTCTTTTCAGATTGAAATTTATCTAAATTCTTATTCATTTTCTCAGCAAATTGTTTCATCATTTCGTCTTGTTGTTTCTGACGTTTGATAAAATCACTAACTTTTTGCTGATCTTTAAATTCTAAATTATCTTTTTCTTTTCCTGTTTTCTGAATCTTATCCATTTCAGAAAATTGCTTGTTCTGATTTTTTAAAGACTTTTCTAAACTATTGATATTATCATTTTGCTGTTGCAATTCCATATCCTGAATTTCATCTGTTGTAGAAACACGATCTGAAAACACAGAAGACTTTGTACTCTTAAAACCATGCGGTGCATCATTATCAAAAACTTCAAAATAGTATTCATAAGACACTCCTTCTTCTACAGCCAAATTACTTGGAAAGTTAAAAACGAATTGATCAAAAACGGCAAGCTTTACCGGAATGGTTCCACGCTTTGCAGTTTGAGGTTTATTACGTTCGTAATAAACAACCTGTAATTTTGATAAACCATAATCATCGCCCAATCTTCCTAAGACATAATTTTTATCTAATTTTAAACTATCCGGAGCAGGCGAAACTGTGATTGTTGGATGCTGATCTTTGATAACAGATAGCTGATAATCCAGTTTTTCGTAATTTTTGACCTTATTATTAGAAGTAAGAATTTGATATTCTGTATTTTGACTGATGTTTTTAGCTAATTTAAATTCATTTTCTACTTTATTAAATCTAAAAATTGCCTTTTCATCTTTCCAAACAATCTCCTGAGTCGACTGCGTATTCATTTTCCAGGTTACCAAAGTTCCTTCTGGCACGATTGCATTTCCGGTTCCCTGAATAGTTTCTGATTTCTTTTTTAGGTAAGATGGAAAATTCAACACCATTTCGAAGTTGGCAATTGATGGAACAGTGATTACTTTTAATTCATACTCTTCTGATGAAACTGAATTACCTTCGAAAGAAAACGAAACATTTTCAACTGGTTTTTCTATCTTGAATTCAAACTTTCCTGGTTGAGAAGATTCCATAAAATAACTTTCATCACCAATATGAATCATTACATTCTCAGGAACTACATTTCCAATCGATTCCATTTTGATAACGAAATCTTTGTTTTGCTCTGTTTGCAAATTATGATTTAAAACCACAAATTTGAAAGGAGCCGGCGGTAAAAATGTCGCATTAAAATGCACTACTCTATTTAAACTTTGAGAAATTATATTGCTGTTTCCTGAAATATAAAACACAGCAAAAAGTAAAATTGGTATAATAGCCAATGGCAAATACTTTTTGTTTGTTTTAAAGTTGATAGCATTTCCAAATGGAATTGGCTGCAATGAATTTGCTTTTTGTTCTATCGAAGCCAACATCAACTCTGAACTTTCTGCTGAATTCTCAGAAGCCGAAAGCTGTAAAAAGTTCGTTAGTTTATCACTTACTTCTGTAAAATGATTTCCAATAATAGCCGAAGCCTGATTATAATTGATTCCTTTTTGAAGTTTGAACAACTTAAAAATTGGGAACAGAATAAATCGGAACAAAAGAAAAACTTCTACTCCTATAAATATCCAAAATAAAAGTGTTCTTCCGAGAGGTTTTAACCAAAGGAAATACTCAATAAAAAGTGTAAACAGAAAGTACAATAATCCAAAACCAATAAAAAGAAGTCCTCCTTTTATCAATTCATTCATATAATATTTTTTAATAAACGCTTCTAATTTTTGATATATAGCAGATGTTGTTTTCAAAATAAAATCTCTTTTAATTATAACCCATAAAAGTAGTAATTATAATGACATCTTTTAAAGATTCTAAGTTACTAAGACACTAAGGTTCTGAGATGGAAAAATCTAAAATCAACATTCTAAAATCTAAAATCATAAAACGTATCTTTGCATCAAAATTTAAACAAATGTCAAAGCAAGTTCGTGTGCGTTTTGCACCAAGTCCGACTGGACCATTACATATTGGCGGAGTACGTACTGCCCTATTTAATTATTTATTTGCCAAAAAAAACAATGGTGTTTTTTATCTAAGAATTGAAGATACAGATCAAACCCGTTTTGTTCCTGGTGCCGAAGCTTATATTATGGAAGCATTGGAATGGTTGGGAATTGCTCCTGAAGAAACCGTTGGAAAGAATGAAAAATTTGGTCCGTACAGACAAAGCGATCGTAAGGAATTATACCAAACTTATGCTGATCAGCTGATCAATTCTGGTTGGGCATATTATGCTTTTGATACTCCCGAAGCTCTTGATGCTTTAAGAAAAGAACAAGAAGCTGAAGGAAAAACATTTATTTACAATCATACAATCCGTGAAAAACTAGATACTTCTTTAGTACTTTCTGCTGATGAAGTTGCTAAAAGAATTGCAAATGGGGAACATTATGTAATCCGTTTTAAAACTCCTATTGATGAAACTTTGCATTTAAAAGATATTATTCGTGGTGATGTAAAATTTGAAACAAGTTTACTTGATGATAAAGTTTTGTTTAAAAGTGATGGAATGCCTACCTATCATTTAGCCAATATTGTTGATGACCATTTGATGGAAACTTCACATGTAATTCGTGGTGAAGAATGGTTACCATCTATGCCACTTCACGTTTTATTATACAGAGCTTTTGGTTGGGATGCTCCGGAATTTGCACATTTACCTTTGATTTTAAAACCGGTTGGAAATGGAAAATTATCTAAAAGAGATGGTGATAAATTAGGTTTCCCAGTGTTTCCATTAGAATGGAAAACCGAAGAAGGCGTTTCGTCTGGTTATAGAGAGAACGGATTTTTCCCTGAAGCGGTTATAAACTTCCTTGCTTTATTAGGTTGGAATGACGGAACTGATAAAGAATTATTTTCATTAGAAGAACTTGTAGAGTCTTTTGACTTAAACAGAGTTCATAAATCGGGAGCCAAATTTGATCCGGAGAAAAACAAATGGTTCAATCACCAATATCTAATCAAACAAAATGATGCTGATTTAGCGAAAAGCTTCTCTCCTATTTTGGTTGAAAAAGGTGTTGATATTTCGAAATATGACGTTACAAGAATTGTTTCTTTGATTAAAGAAAGAGCACATTTTGTTTCTGAATTTTGGGATTTGACTGATTTCTTTTTCCAAGCTCCAACATCATATGATGAAAAAGCAAGCAAAAACTGGAAAGAAGAAACACCGGCTTTAATGCAGGAATTGATTTCGACTCTTGAATATATTGATGGTTTTGATTCTGTAAATATTGAATCAATCGTAAAAGACTGGTTAACTAAAAACGAAATTGGAATGGGCAAAGTGATGCAGCCTTTCCGTTTGAGTTTGGTTGGAGCTCTTAAAGGTCCTCACCTATTTGACATTGTTGAAATCATCGGAAAAGAAGAAACTATTTCGAGAATTCAGAAAGCGATAGCAACTTTATAATTAAAATGTTTTCACCATTAAGATATTAAGTTCATAAAGCTAACCTTAATTTATCTTAATCTCTTAATGGTGAAAAATAAAATTCATAACGCTAAGAAACATTCATAAATGTTCTTAGCGTTTTTTTATGCTTTAAAAAATTTAAATTGGAGGAATATTCGTAATTTACCCGATCATATAAAACTAAATTATATCACCATGAACACAGCTTTAATTATCCTTTTAGTATTTGGATTCTTCATTTTCATGTCTTCATTTTTTACCGTAAAGCAACAATCTTCTGTTGTAATCGAAAGATTTGGTAAATTTTTGAGCGTAAGAAATTCGGGTTTACAACTTAAAATTCCAATCGTCGACAGAATTGCAGGACGAGTAAATTTGAAGATTCAACAGTTAGATGTTATCATCGAAACCAAAACCAAAGACAACGTTTTTATCAAAATGAAAGTTTCGGTTCAGTTTAAAGTTATTCAGGAAAAAGTATATGATGCTTTTTATAAACTGGAATATCCGCATGATCAAATTACCGCTTATGTATTTGATGTGGTTCGTGCCGAAGTACCAAAACTAAAATTGGATGATGTTTTTGAAAGAAAAGATGATATCGCAATTGCAGTAAAAAGAGAATTGAATGAAGCCATGACTACTTATGGTTATGATATTATCAATACTTTGGTTACTGATATTGATCCGGATATCCAGGTAAAAAATGCCATGAACAGAATTAATGCTGCCGACAGAGAAAAAACGGCTGCAGAATTTGAAGCTGAAAGTTCAAGAATTAGAATTGTTGCAAAAGCAAAAGCTGAAGCCGAAAGTAAACGTTTACAAGGACAAGGTATTGCAGATCAACGTCGTGAAATTGCAAGAGGTCTTGTAGAAAGTGTTGAAGTTTTGAATAATGTTGGAATCAATTCTCAGGAAGCTTCTGCCTTAATTGTAGTTACGCAACATTATGATACTTTGCAGGCAATTGGTGCCGATGCAAATTCTAATTTAATCTTGCTGCCAAATTCTCCACAAGCAGGAAGTGACATGTTAAATAATATGGTTGCATCATTTACAGCTTCAAACCAGGTTGGCGAAATGATGAAAAAGAACAATAAAAAAGTAGAAAAACCAAAACCTATTCAACCACAATCTGGTTATGAAGATGACATTCAACCAGATGTGCAACAATAAATAAAATGAAAAAGAGGCCTTAATGGCCTCTTTTTTTATTTATAAACCAATTGAAAACAAATGGTAAAATTGATTGTAAAATTTTTGGATAGGATTCTGAAAAGTAATCTGTATATGAAGAAACAAATCCATTTACGATTTTTTGTGGTGTAATGCCTTCTTTAGTTTTCTGAAAACTCAAAACTAATTTCTGATAATTTATATCTTTTTCTAATTTCAGAATTTCTAAATCTCTGTCGATTTCAGCATAAGATGAGTATTTTTTCTTTTCCATGTTTCTTAATCGTTAAAAAATATTTCTGAAAATTTCTCTAAAATCGGTCCTTCGACAATCTTATCTTTTATAAGAAAAAGTAATATTGTAAACAAAAGATAGATCCCTCCTACTGCCAAAAATCCAAGAGCATTACTTCCGAATAAATCTCCAAAAGCATAAGCTGCCGCAAAAGATCCAAAAAATAGAACCATAGTAAAACACAATAAAATCAAAGTAAACTTTAAAATTAAAGTTGTCGACTTCATTGCTACCTTAAAACCCCAAAGTTTATAATAAGCCAAATGAGTGTCAATATAAACTTTAGTCTGATCCTGAATTTTTTCTGTGTTTTCTTTTAACTCTTCAAAAGCCATATTTAATTTTTTAAAATAAAAAAAGCACAAAACTTACGTATATAAATAAGTTTATGTGCTTCTTGTATCGATTTTATTTTTGAAGTTTAGCGTTTTGAGCTTTCAAATCAGCCAACTTAGATTCTAAAAAAGTAATAACTTCTTCAGTTTTATGGCTTACATTCGATAGCAACTCATCTAAAGTTCCGTCAAGATTTTGTGTAGCACCGGCAAATTTTTCACGAAGAACATCCGAAGTAGCTCCTAATGAATCTTTTATATTGCCTTTTGCATCATCAAAGCCTTCCTTAAGTTTTGCTCTTGTATTCGAACCTTTATCCGGAGCCAATAAAATTCCGATTGCTGCCCCTACTGCAGCACCAGCTAAAATAGCCGCAATTGTATTTGAATTATTTGACATAATATTAAAATTTAAATGAATACTAAAGGTACAGTATTTTTGAAAGATAAATAATTGATTAAAAAATATTTACTAATAATTAACAATAAAATTAATACACATAAGCCACAGCTTCATATTTACCATCTTTTTCAATAATGCTTACAAAAGGATAACCATTTGATGCTGACTTAGTTTTGATTCTCATAGCAGTATGATTTTTATTAGCTATTGGCGGTTCTCCTTTTGTCTTTGTCGAGACTCCGGTAAAATTAGCCGCTTGTTTCAATCCAATTGTTTTCTCCTGAGGCAAAACAGTTACCATTGAATAATCTGATTTTGAATCTACTATAACTTTATCAGATATTTTTTGAGTTTGATTTGTTTGTTTATTGGTAATTTGTGAAACAGCATATTTACTTATTTTATGTTCTTCTGCACTTCCGTTAAAAGAATAATAAATTAAACCATTTTCGTTTTTAATAAAGTTTACATCCAATAGTTCGCCATTGTGTTTTGTAATTTGATGAGTTTGAGAAATTGCAATGTTTGCAAATAAAATAGCTAGTGTAAAAAATAAATTTTTCATGATAATTAAATTTAAGGATTAAAAAATTTCTTAGTTCAAATGAAAATCAAAATTTAAATAAACCACAAAACTAATTTCATGAAATTTTGAAAAATTATGTAATGCATTAAAAAATACTTTTACGTTGAAGTATTATCAAACAAAATCATAATTAGAAATTGACCATAAAACCAATTTTCAGAATTCAGACTTAGAGTAAATTCTAAAACAAAAATTATATTTTAAAATTTTAGAAAAACTCAGTTTCGATTCTTAAAGTGTCATTTTTAAAATTATAAAATTTCAGATTTGACCTTTGGATAAAAATACCAACTTTATAAACAATTGTATGTTAATAACCCGTTAAACTGACAAAAATAACAGCTAAAACTAAAATAAAGACCAATAACAAACAATAATTCAAAAAACGAATAATGTGTCGACTACTATAAAAAAATAGCTTAAAAATAAGATATGAAAGTCACTTTTTATATAAATAAATTATTGAAAATATAATTATAATAGATTATATAAATAATAAATAAAATTTACTAATTAAACCAAAATAATCACTTTAATTGATTTAATATAAAAAAAAGAATTTTCAATTTGATTTTAGTATTGAGCTAAAAATTTGATCTGTTTTTAGAAAAATTACATCGATTATACTTTATAAACAATTCACTGTTAATAACCTGTCAAGTAGCATAAAATAAGGGCTAAATTTAAAATAAAGCGTTTTAAACTACTAACTTTTAAAAGATGATAATTGAGATGGAAGAATTAAAAAGTGCAGAAAACGCTGTTGCGCTTGGAAACTCATCTGAAAAAGAAACAAAAAGCATATCAGATCCTTCTAAA
>NZ_JBZEER010000021.1:0-38493 GCF_058310175.1 Flavobacterium sp. AK-345
GAGCGATATAAAAATCATCCTATCTGCATTGAAAGAGATTCAGTACTTCCAGTGAATTCGAATCAAAAAATGAATGAATATCTTAAAGAAATAGCTGATTTGTGTGGTATTAATAGTGCTTTAAATACTCATAAAGCAAGAAGAACTTTTGGAAGTACCGTGACGTTAAATAATAACGTACCAATACACATTGTAAAAGAAATGCTGGGACATCAATCTGTTAGTCAGACTGAGGAGTACGCCATAACTGAACAAATTTCTATCGGTCGTGAAATGAAGGGACTAAAACAAAGACTGGCAGATAAGGAGGATGTATCGGGTAAGTTAACTTTACAAACAATTGAGAGGATGGAGAAGGAGTTAAGTGAAATGAAGAGGAAATTTGCTACAATACATCAAAAGGAATAATTTAATAAAAAGCGGAAGACTAATGAAGAGATTTTTCTCAAGTTAGTCTTCCGTTTTAATGTGCTACACTTGTTGTCAACTAAAAAAGGTAGCAGTTTAGCGGAGAGAGCAGGATTCGAACTTTACGCCTGAAACTGCTGTAAATGCCACTTTTATTTATGTCTTGAACCTCTGTGCACCGATTCTGCACCCAAATTCAAATTTTACTATTTCAATATTAAAAGATACTCAAAATTTTAAGTACTAACGAATTAACATACAGTAGTATTATTCTTTTTGTTTTACAAATATATTATAAATATTTAAAATGCAGAGTTTTCGTGAATTTGGACTTTTTTGCAGAATTTGAAAAGTCTCCTTTTACTTCATCCGCGGAGAAAGCGGGATTCGAATTATTAATTCGCATCCCGCTTTTATACTGCATTTCTAATATTTTCTAACTACTGAGCCACGAATATGCCACAAATTTGAAATTGTCAATTTCATAACATTTTTTTTGCTTATTTTACAGTTTAATATGTTTAAAATGAATGTTATAATTCTTTGTCATTAAAATCAAAATTACACAATTTTTTGATAAGTCGAAAAAAAGTATTTTAGTTATAATTCATTACTAAAAAAGATTTGAATGCACCTGATTATAACAGCTCCCCTATATCGTAGTGATCTTGTAAACGTAGAGACAAATTGTTAATACTAGAATCTTATAATTAAAATTTCTATTTTTAAAATCTTGAAAATTTTAGTGTCTTATTGAAATAGCGTTACAAATTTGGGTTGAATGTAATTATAACAACTATATCTATATTTTACTAAATTTGTTTTAAAAACCAATGCAATAATTACAAATTTAAGTAATCTGAAATGAAACCAGAACTAACGTCCTTAAAGAAGTTTAGAGATATATTGGCCTTTATGAATCTGCCTGTCTTTTCTTATATTGACAGTGATGATTTTGCCATTATAAAAATACATGATATGGGATTAAAAATGCCGTATCTTACTCCAATCTTTAGACCGGATTATTATACTTTAACCATTATTCAAGGGGGTAAAGGAACTTTTGTTGTAGGCGATCATATTTATGAACTTGGTCCTCAACACGTTTTTATGAAACAACCAGATGTTTATTTTTCAAGTGGCTGGACAGAATCTCCTGTTGGATATAGTATTTCATTTACAAGTTGTTTCTTTGAGAAATATTTTCCGCATGGAATTGACGATATTCCTTTTAAGAATAATACAAATGCATTTAATTATTTTCTGGATCAAAAACATTTCTGCAAGTTTGAGGAAATCTGCGAGCAAATCTACGGCGAAGCTATTTCTGTTTCAAATTGCAAATATGAGATGATTTCTAATCTTCTTATTAATATTTTATTACTGATACAACAACATCAGAATACAATTAAATTAGAAGTTCAGGACGAAAAAAACGCCGCGATTGTCACATCATTTTTAAAAAATATAGATCAGAATTTCAACATGTTGATTTCGGGCGAAAGTACGACTATACTGAGAACCAAAGAACATGCTAATTTGCTAAGTCTTACAGAGACTTATCTTTCTAAAGTTATCAGTAAAACTTCAGGCAAAACAATTAATCAGTGGATTAACGACAGGCTTATCGATGAAATCAATTATTTGCTAAAAAATACCGATAAACCAATTCCTGAAATTTCTGAAATGTTTGCTTTTAGCGACCCTAAATATTTTTATACATTTTTTAAAAAGAATACTAACACCACGCCGAGTTCAGTAAGAAAAGATTTTAATGAATCTGATTCTGATCGTGCTCATGTATATCGCGGCAACGTTGTAAACATTCGTCCAACCTGGTAATTTCAGAATTTTTTAGAATATATTTTAATCAAGACTTTTTTTGCGATAGTTAGCTGGCGACAGACCGGTATGTTTTTTAAAAAAAATACTGAAGTAAGACAAATAGGAGAATCCCAGCATGTAAGCAATCTCTTTTAATGACAATCGGGGATCTTCGATAAGAATTTTTGCTGCGCTCAGGGTTTTTTCCGCTATCAGTTGTCCGCCTGTTTTTCCGGTTTTTTCCTTTAAAACACTAGAGAGATAGTTTTCATGAAGTTGCTGCATTTCAGCATAATCTTTTATGTACAACGTTCTTTGTACTTTTCCTTTTAGCAATTGGTCATAATGATATTCAAGATTTTGGAAAAAATCGGTTACCATATCCGGATTTTTCGTTTCCGGATTATGAATCATATAACCTTCCCAGTATTCTTGTTTTATTTTCAGGAGAAATCGCGTCAGTAAATTGGCGCAAATATGGTTTTTCAAAGGAGAATCATTAATAAGTTCATCAACAATCAGCAAAACAATTTTTTTCAGTTCCTGCTGAAACGCTTCCGAGGTTTTTAATGGAATTTGTCTTTCAAAAAGTAAAAACGGAAATGTTTTATAAATAGATACACCGGCATATTTCGAGATAAAATTCTCAGTAAAAAGTATTCCGTAAGACTCATTCATAACATCCCAGGTTAACTGCTGAAGTTCGCCCGGTTTATTGACAAATAACATTCCCGGTTTGATATTAAACGGAAGCTTATCAACTATAATTTTTCCGTAAGCATCCAGAACAAAGCCTACTGAGAAAAATGTAGTGTAAAATGGAGGTGTTACAAAAGGAAGCTGATCATCAGGATGAAGTACTTTGGAGTTGACAAACGAGAATTCAGCATCTCCTAAATGTCCATGAGACATATCGACACGGTCTAAGTCTACGTTTGACAAATCCTGACCCATTATTTTAACGGTATCAAAGAAATCTGTGAATTTAATTTTTTTACTATTTTCCATTTTAAAAATATTTACAGATAGAAATTTCCTTATTATTTACTAAATGATTGATGTTTTATAAATTGTGGATTATAAACAACAGACTGATTTTTTTCACCGTTGTTAAAGTTTTTCCTCAATGCGCTGGGTGCATTTAAAGTCTGCGTTTTAAAATAACTGCAAAAATAATTTAGATCGTTAAAAGCGAATAATGCGGCAATCTCTTTCATTGATTTATCAGAATGTTTCGGCAGGTATTTAATCTCATCAATAAGTTTTTCATTAATCCATTCATTGATCGTTTTTCCTGTACAATTGCTTATCACTTTCGAAAGATAATTTTCGTTGATATTCAATAATTTGGAATGTTCTTTCGTTCGCATTAGTAAAGTGTCCTGACCACGTATAAGCTGGCTGAAATTATTTTCCATATTTCGACGAAATGTGCTCACAATTGTGGTATTTTTTTCGCTTTCAATTTTCATTTTTAAGTCTCTTTTTTGATGTAATTGCGTTAAAAACAAAAGATTGAGAATAAGGTTTGCAATAAGTTCGCCTTTATATTCCATTGTTGAAATCCATATATCATAGATCTCATCGCAAGTCTGCTCAAAATATTTCATCCTTTCCTCAGTCAGATCGCAGGAAAATACATTTTCTCCGCCTAACTCAAGAATAGTATCAATTCCCGCAGGAAAATATTGCAGGAGAAAACTTTTCCGAAAACTGATCGTGTATACTTTTTGAATTTTTGTCCAATAGCTGGACATAAATGATTCGGGACGGGAAATTATGATTTTGTTAGAAGTAATTTTAATTTCTTTATTCCCAATATAATAAGTGCCGCATCCGTCTATTATTATGAACAAATTATAAAAATCAGGTCGAAATGTTGGCGACTGCAAAGGTAATTTTATCCCAATTTCATGTAGTTCTATAAAACTAAAATTCTCACTATTGTAAGTGGAAATTGGTAAATTCATAAAATCCAGACATTCAGTAATTTTACTCAAATTGGTTAATACCGGTTTCATCTTAAGTTGCTTATATTTAGTAATTTGGCTTCTGTATATTTTGATTTTATTTTTCAAAATTGCATAAAAATGTAATCATATAAGTCGCAAATCCTGACTAAAAATTATAATATTTAAAGATTTTAACTTTTACGCACTACTTCTTCACTTATAAAAAGCTACGCGCATTATTTTGTATCAAATTGATTGTGTAAAATCCTATTATTTACTACGAGGAAATTATATTGGCATTATAAATTAAGGAATCTTTATAATTTATGTAATCATGTCTTATTCTGATAGATACGATAGACTACACTTAATAAAATCTACAATAATATTCCAAATCTTTAATATTTATAATTTTTGATAACTTTTCTACAGAAACTCCGGTTGTGTTTAGAAGTAGTTTTGCTCTAACGAAAACGAAATCTATTGATTATGATTTTTATATCAATTTTTCAAATTAAAAATTATTTGAAACGATAAGAGAAATCTAAGATGCTATCTATCTATCAATCTATTTATCAGAATAAATAAAATATTTACTTAACAATTAGAATCTGTTATAAAATATAGATTCTAAAAAAACGAAAACAAAATGACAAATTACGATACACTAACAGAAGCAATAACTGTAAAACAAGCAGAGGGATATACTTTTGATTTTAATCTTAGTAATTCAACATTAGACTGTAAAAAGTTAAATAGAACATTTGATTCTACTGAATTTAATGTTGACGCATTTTATCGATTTGAAGGAGATTCTAATCCGGATGATTCTTCAATACTTTACGCAATAAGTACAGAATATGGTATAAAAGGATTATTAGTAGATGCTTATGGAGCTTATAGCGATAACTTAAATGCAGCCATGATTCAAAAATTGAAAATGAGATAAATAAAAATATAGTGATTAGAAAAAAAATTATAAAGATATGGGGACAATTAAAAGATTGCAGTCACAAAATAAAATCAAGGGATACTTTGAAAGTATCGCTTTAAACGATAAAACAGAAACAGCATTTTTATCGAATCCTATTGTAACAAATAATGCTGCTTTTAGAAAAGTTATTGAAAATTACGACTATAACTTACACATCCCGGCAGAAGGTCAATATGTTATAAGACTGGATCGCGAAATTGAGGCTTCATCAGGCATAGAAAATGACTTTTTTTCCGGTGGTACATTTCTAATAGGAGAAACAGTTAGAGAAGTACAGAAAACTAAAAAGATAAAAACGCAAGTCAGCCCTTCGTTTTTGATTTATAAAACTTTGAAATCATATGCCATGCCATTTTTAAATTGGAAGCGTTTTGTAAGTGACTCAAGAATATTAGATATATAATATTTCTATTTATAACATTTTAAAAATATAAAAATGAACAATTTAAATGCCATAGGATTAAATACTGTAAAAAGTAAAGAGTTAGCAAATCAATTGAATGATTTACTTGCTAATTATTCAATATTTTATCAAAATGCGAGAGGATATCATTGGAATATTAAAGGCGATGATTTCTTTGTACTACATCAAAAATTTGAAGACTTATACAATAATCTCTTTTTAAAAATTGATGAAGTTGCGGAGAGGATACTAACCTTAGGATTTAGACCAAATCACAATTTTACCGAGTATTTTAAAACAGCTTCAATTTTAGAAACAAATGAAGTAATTAATGGACAGCATTCTGTTGGTAAAGTTGTAGAATCACTGGGAATACTTTTAGCAAAACAAAGATTGATCCTTGATCTGTCTGCAGAAATAGATGATACAGGAACTAACAGTTTAATGAGTGACTACATTCGGGAACAGGAAAAAATGGTCTGGATGTATTCGGCATATATAAAAAATTAAACTGCTATAAAAGTCATTTATTGAAAAACAGGAAACTGTTTAAAACATAAGATGCAAAAGAATATTAACTACTATTTAAATAAAACATTATGAAAAATAAATTACTTGAAACAAGCGAATCATATGCGCCTCTAATTTTGAGAGTTGTCCTGGGTTTTGTTGTATTGATGCATGGTATGCAAAAATTATTAGGCTGGTTTGGAGGCTTTGGCTTTTCTAAAACCATGTTATTCTTTACTGAATCGGTGGGATTGCCTTGGATTATGGGACTTCTGGTAATCCTTCTGGAAACCCTTGGCGCGATTGCCCTTATTATAGGATTGGGAACCAGAGTTATTGCCTTTTTCTATATAGTTCTTCCTCTGGGGATGATATTTACGACGCATCTTAAAAATGGATTTTTTATGAATTGGTTTGGAACACTAAAGGGAGAAGGCTACGAATACTTTATTCTCTGGATAGGAATGGCTCTTGCTCTATTTATTTTAGGCGGAGGAAAATACGCAATAGACAAAAATTTACAGAACAATAGATATGGAAAATAATAACAGAAGATTATTCTTGAAAAAAGTAGGGATGGCTTCCTTTGGTTTAGCAGGTTTACCGCTTATTTCGTCGTCATTAATTGGGTGTAAAGAGGACAAAACAAATCCGGATAACGGCAGTTTTGAAAACAAAACGTATTCAAATATCGTGGTAAGAAAGAATATTGCTGACATTCCTGTTGATGATCCTGAAATAAAGTTGTTTAAAGAGGCAGTAGGAATCTTAAAACAACGTTCCAAAATATCGCCTTTGGATCCAATGGGCTGGCAGGCAAATGCTTTGTTGCATACTACTTTTTGCGCTACAAGCATGTATTCTAATCAGGTACATTACAATTGGTATGTATGGCCATGGCATAGATTGTACTTGTGGTCACTAGAGCAAAAACTCCAAAAGGCAGTTTCTGAACCCAAATTAGCATTACATTACTGGGACTGGACAAAAAATAATTTTATACCCGAACATTACTGGGGAGACGAGAGCAATCCATTATTTAATGCGTCAAGGTTTGTAGGGCCAAATGACAAAATACCGAATGACTTTATCAATGTAGGGGCAGGTTTTAGAGCAAAAGACTATAAAACTTTTGGAGGATATCCGGCAATCAAAAAAAATGGTGATGCACAGTTAGATGGTTTGGCAGAACAGTCTTTTCATAATAATATCCACAATTGGATTGGCGGGCAAATGGCCACTTTTGTAGAGTCTGGTTTTGAACCCATTTTTTATGGTCACCACGGAAATTGTGATCGCATTTGGGATGCCTGGCGTGCATACAGTCCAGACAATAAATTACCTGAAAATGAAGAATGGCTGGAAAAAAAATTATATGCAACAGATGGAAATGGGCGTCCGGTAGATTTTAAAATAAAGGAATTATTGAAAACAGAAGATTTAGGATATCGTTTTGCTGATTTAGATCTGAATCCAAATTTTTGTAATCCCTATATTGAAGGAGATAAACCAAAGAGAAATGAGTCCAAAAGGGATTGTATTGCGCCCTTAAATCTAAAAACCTCAGATACAAAATCTATAAGTAAAGATTTCGTTGACAAGGAAAGATCTCACGTTATACTTCATTTTGAAAGAGCGCAGCTTCCGTATCAGCCCTATTGTGCAAGAGTATTTTTTGAGTATATGATCGATGGAAAGAAACAAAGCAAATACACAGGGACTTTTACGATTTTGCCAATTCTGGATATAGATTCAGTGCTGTTGCAAAACGGAGTGTTTCTTCAAATTGAAATAGAAAAGGAAATTGCTCAGGCCATAGATCAGAAAATAAATATTGATGTAATTTTTCAGCCCGTGCCATTACCAAATAGAAATATTCCGGATGAAATTTTAAAATTAGAAAACATTTCAATTTATAAGGATTATGAAAATAGAAATGAACATTAGAGTTTTACTCTTTATAATGCTTTTCGTGGGATGCACGAAGACTGATAACCTCCCAATTTTAGGTGAATTATCATCTGACCCACTAACCGGAAAAAACAAGTACTACCAAACACCGGAATTTCTATTAAAAAATCAATTTAATCAGAAAATAACACATTTAGATTTTAAAAATAAGATACAGGTTGTTGATTTCTTTTTTACCAGTTGCCCTACGATTTGTCCTAAAATGACAAAGCATTTAAAATTAGTAGAGAAGGCTTTTGAAAAAATAGATGAGGTCGCTATCGTTTCATATAGTATAGATTATAAAAATGATAGTCCTGAAGCGTTAAAGCAGTATTCGGAAAATTATAAAATAAATAATAATAAATGGACCTTCCTAACTGGTGATAGTGATGCCGTTTTTGAACTTTCCAAAGATTATAAAGTAAGGGCATTTGATGACGGTAATGCTGATCAAAGAAACATAATACATGATGGCACATTTGTATTAGTTGATGGCAAAAGGAGAATAAGAGGTTATTATGATGGTTTAAGTGTAAAAGACACAAAACGGTTGATTCAGGATATCAATACGCTTATTGCAGAGGTGGAATGAAAATAATTTTTAAACAGATGAAAAAATATTACCTAATTTTTATAGTTGTATTTAGTTCCGCTGTTTATCCACAACAAATAAATGAATTCAGATTTTTAAGGTATAATGATACTATTTCAATTGATAGTACAAATCAAAACTTATATTATAAAATCAAACAAATAACGGTATCTCAAAAGTCTAAGGTATTTCTCTTTTTTGGAGGTGAAAACAGGACTCAATACCAATATTTTGACAATGAAAATTGGGACGAAGCGTATACGGATAAAAATGGTTTTATACTGAACAGGGCACTTTTGTATGGTGATTTAAAAATTGGGAACTCGTTTCGGTTGTTTAGCCAATTACAGAGCAGTTCTTCAATTAGGAGATTAGATCCTAATCCATTAGAAGAAAATCCTTTAGATATCCATCAATTATTATTTGATGTCAGGGTAAGGAATTTAAAATTTAGAATGGGAAGACAAGAATTGTATTATGGATCACAGAGATTGATTTCAGTTCGGGAAGGACCAAACAGCAGACAGGCATTCGATGCGATGAAAATCATGTATCAAAGAAATTATTTGTCTATAGACGCTTTTTATGGTTATTATGTGAAAAATAGCTTTGGAAACTTTAACGATAAGATTGACAAAAACACAAAGCTTTTCGGTTTGTATACTAGTGTAAAGGGAGTTAGGTTTTTAAACAATGTAGAAGTTTATTTTCTTAACCTCCAAAAATCAAAAAGTACATTCAATACCATTTCGGGACAAGAAAATAGAAATACAGTAGGTTCAAGAATTTGGGGTACTCATTCAAATTGGAATTATGATATTGAAGCGGCCTATCAATTTGGGAAATTTAATAAACAAAACATTAATGCCTGGACATTTTCGATCAATAATTCTTTTAATTATCAAATAAATAAAAGAATTCAAAAAATAGGATTTAAAACGGAATATATCTCGGGAGATAAAATTCAAAATGATAGGTCTCTGGAAACATTTAATCCTCTTTTTCCAAAAGGGGCATACTTTGGTTTAGCAGCATTAATAGGACCATCAAATTTATTTGATATGCATCCTTTTCTGGAATTTCAGTTAACCCAAAAATTAAATTTTAATATCGATTATGATATGTTTTGGAGGGCTTCAGGGAACGATGCCATATATCAGCCAAATGTTTCGGTATTATTTGATAGCTCAAATTCGACATCAAAAAAAATAGGAAATCAATTAGGAGCCTCATTTGATTATTCGATTAATAAGTATTTGAATTTCACCATAGAAGGAACATGGTTTAACAGCGGGAAATTTATTCAGGACGTCAGCAACGGTAGAGATATCCTGTTTACAGCCAGTACTTTGACTTTAGTTTTATAAGAATAATTTCATTAGATCATTTTTCATATTAGCTATTCGATTTCTACAGAATTGAATAAAAAACTTAATAATATCAATTAATATAACCATAAATTTTTTAAAGATGAGAAAATCAATTACAACTGCAGCGGTAATTTTAATGACCGCTATCGGAACACCAATTCAGGCTAAAACGGTTAGCCCAAATACTATTGTTATCGTGCATGGAGCATGGTCTTCATCAGCAGATTTTAAGTCTGTTGAAGCAGAACTTAAAAAGAGTGGCAATGAAGTGATTACAGTAAATTTGCCGGGGCATGGAAGCGACAACACGCCTGTTTCATCATTGACGCTGCAGGGTTATGTAGATGTTGTCAAAAAAGCAATTGGAACAAGAAAAAATATTACTCTTGTAGGTCATAGCTTTGGAGGAATGGTGATTAGCCAAACTGCTGAGCAAATTCCCGGACAAATCAAAAAACTGGTTTACCTGTGCGCATTTTTACCGGCTAACGGAGAAAGCCTTTTTTCAATTTCGGCAGCAGATAAGGAAACTCATATTGGGCAATATATACAGCCGGATGAAAAAGCAGGTGTAGTAGGAATTGCTAAAGAAGGTATTTTGGATTTTTTCGCAGCAGATGCACCTAAAAAAATAGCGGATGTACTAGTTCCTAATTTCAAACCGGAGCCACTTGGGCCTCTTGCAACTCCAGTTGCACTTACGGCTGCCAATTTTGGTAAAATAGAGAAGGTATATATTTTTACTGAATTCGATCATGCAATAGGATTGACCTTGCAAAAAAGTATGGCAAAAGCTGCTAATATTACAAAAACGTATTCTTTACCTACCAGCCATACGCCTTTTTTCTCGCAGCCTTCTGTGGTCGCAGCAATTCTAAGTCAAGAAGCAAAATAATATTGCTTTAACAGGATAAGATTTAGAATTATCAAAACTTCTGTTAATTATAGTGATTATAATTAACAGAAGTTTTTTATATACTACTAAAATTTGACACTGTTTATCAAAAAATAATTCAAGACAAAATTTTATTCATAATGAATCAGTAGGAATAAGTTTAACCAATCTAAATCAATAAATTTTTAAAGAAATTAGTATATTCACCAAACTATTATGCTAGTAATATAGTTATATTAAAGAGTATTGACTTAGCCCTTATCCCGGGGGAAAATGTATGTCAACTAATTTAGAAATTTATGAAATCAAAAATTCTGTATGCTATAATCATTTTATTTTCGATAAATTCATATTCACAATACATCACTAAAAAAGAGTTTGAAAAAGCTAAAAAAGACCTTCCGCTAGAAACAGATCAGATAAAAAAAGCAAGACTCCTTAACACTCTTGCCCTTTATTACGTTAGGAGAAATGAGTCTTTACAGGACATCAAAACTTCAGAAGACCTCAAGAATCAATCATTTGAAATTGGAAAGGAATTTGGAGCGAAAGATATTATAGCAACCAGCATGTATATTGATATATTGATCGCTGTGCAAAGAAAAAATAGTGAGCTGGCCACGATGTTAAAAAATAAGGCGCTGGAGTATACACAGCGAAACCTTCTGAAAAACCAGGAAGCTGAAATATATAGGTATATGGGCTTGGATTTTGAAATTCAAAGTACCGATAGCATTACTAGAGAAAAGTATATTCGTAAAGCAAATACTTTATTTAAAGAGGCTCATAATTTATATGGTGAAGGCGAAACCTATGCTGATTTAGCTGATTTTTGTGAAAACACACCAGATACTGCCTTTAAATATGCTAAAAAAGCAATTGCAATAAAGAAACATCTTAAGAATCCTGAATTTTACAGAGATTACACTATGGTGATACGGGTATATTTTGGAAGAGGAATGTTTAAAGAAGGACTGGCTCATGCTCTTCAGGCTGACCTAAACGCTGAGAAGTCGCACGCCAGCCCTCGATGGCGCTGTATTATTTACAATCAGCTTGGTATAATATACGAATCACTCAATATGCATCATGAAGCCCTTATAGCATATAAACGGGGATTAAATATGGCTATAGAAAGTAAAAGACCCAATTTCGTAGAAACGCTGCGATTCAATCTTGCGAGGTACTTATATGATGATAATAAAATTTACGAATCATTAGCCGTAATGAAAGATATCAAATCTTATGAGGCTAAAGACTGTAACACAAGATACCAGTCGATGTACATGCTGCTCTACACCAAATTGAAGCAATATGATAAAGCAAAAAAATACTATAAGCAACTCTTACAATGTGATAGAAAGGATGCTAGAGAAATAGCAGTTGCCAATAGATCAATAATGCGATATTTGTTAATGACAGGGCAGGCTGATAAATCTTATTTTTATATTAATGAATTAAAAAAGCAGGCTATTTTAGAAAAAGACTATAGACAACTCCTGGTGGCTGAAAAAGCATTTTATTCTGCTGATTCTGCTGTGGGTGATTGTGCTGCCGCATTGGAACATTTTAAAAATTATAAAGTCCTAAATGACTCCATTTTTAATAGTAAAAATTCTCAGCAGTATAATGACCTTCAGCTAAAATATGATACAGAGAAAAAAGATAAAAATATTGTACTTTTAAAACAACAAAGTGTAATCCATCAGCAGACCATACGCAAAGCAGAAATTTTACGATATCTATTTATCGCAAGTTTTCTTGTGTTAGTACTTTTGATAGCATTATTGTACAACCGTTCAAGAATTAAACAGCGTGCGCAAAATAAAATTAATGAGCAGAATGATCAGCTGAAAATATTATTGTCGGAAAAAGAATGGCTTATAAAGGAAATTCACCACAGAGTAAAAAATAATCTGCAGATTGTCATTAGCCTTTTGAGTACACAGTCGGAATATTTGGAAAATGAGTATGCGCTTGCAGCTATACAGAACAGTCAGAATCGTATGTACGCTATGTCACTGATTCATCAAAAACTCTACCAATCAGATGACCTTGCAACCATTGACATGGCTTGGTATATTCAAGAATTGGTAAGCTATCTCAAAGATTGCTTTCACACAGATAAAAAAATAAATTATGAATTAGATACAGAATGTATCGAATTGGATGTTACTCAGGCCGTACCGCTGGGGCTCATTCTCAACGAAGCTGTAAGCAATGCTATAAAATATGCTTTTACTAGTAAAGATAGCGGAAAGATTGCCATTGAGCTTAGAAAACAGGACTCTGAGAATTATCGTTTGGTAATTAAAGACAATGGAGTTGGCCTTCCTAAAGGTTTTGAATTAAAAGGACAAGACTCACTCGGAATGAACCTAATGGTGGGGCTTGCTAATCAGATAAATGGTATATTTGAAATTGAAAACATGGCGGGATTAACTATCATCATAACCTTTAAGAAGAGAAATACCTTAATTTAGAGGTCCTGTGAAAAACACTGAAATACCAGATTTTTGTTGTAAAACAGTATTTTTACTTTATTGTTTTTTATTAACCCAGTTCCAATTTCTAAACAAGAAATCATCTTCAGTCTAAAAGATAATGTCTTTTTTTAATGCCCAGTTTTTGCATCTTGGATTTAAGTGTTGTAGAGGGGATTTCTAGAAATGATGATGCGCTATTTGGACCTGAAACTTTTCCTCTGCAAAATTTAAGTACTCTAATGATATAATCTTTCTCAAACTCATGCCAGGGTTTGATGCCATTTTTATCTTTGAGGTCTGCTATGATGCGTTGTTCACTTGGTTTAATTTCAGAAATAATATTTCCCTGTGCCATAAGAAATGCTTTCTCGACGGTATTTTCAAGCTCCCTTACATTACCAGGCCACTGATAAGCCATCAATGTATTAAGTGCTTTTTGGGCTACGGTTTTAACCGGTTTATTATACTTTTTACAGTGCCCGCTTATAAAATATTTCAAGAGGGTCTCAATGTCTTCAGGATGATTTCTAAGTGGTGGTACATTTATAGGAAAAACATTTAATCTGTAAAACAAATCCGCCCTGAAATTTCCTTTCAGCACCTCGCTTTGCAGATCTATATTTGTTGCAGCGATTATTCGGATATCTACAATCTTTGTAAAATTACTGCCTATAGGCTGAATTTCTTTTTGCTCTAACGTTCTCAAAATTTTTGACTGAAGTTCTAAAGGCATTTCCCCAACTTCGTCCAGAAATATCGTGCCTTGATGAGCTTGCTCAAATTTGCCCTTTTTTTTGGATGTAGCACCAGTAAAACTGCCCTTCTCATGGCCAAATAGTTCACTTTCAATCAGGTTTTTAGGAATTGCAGCGCAATTCACTACAATTAATGGTTTCGAATTTCTTTTTGAATTATAATGTACAGCCTTTGCAACTAGTTCTTTTCCTGTACCACTCTCTCCCTGAATGAGAACACTACTGTCCGTGACACTTACTATCTTGATAAGACTGCGTATTTTTTTTACAGGTTTACTTTCTCCTATAATTCCCATATTGTCGCCTATTTCATTTCGGGTATCAGGTTGCAGGTAAAACGCTGAGACTTTAGCCGCATTATTTTTCTCGCGTACTAAAATGTTTGTCAAAGTAATTCCCAGCTGTATTGAAAGCTTTTTAATGAGATGAAAACAATTTTTTGCCATGCTGGTTTGTTTGTCTAAACAAAAAAACAGCACCGCATTGTATATATTAAAAGTTATAGAATAAGTGATTACAATATGCTTAGAATCCTGAGCTGCAGTTTCGATAAATGAAGGCATCTCTGATCCTTTTTCTATTTTTTTATGAGATAAGACTAATGGATCTGGGGAATGCAGAATCGAAAAAAAAAAGTCAGCTTTTTTATTATAAGATTCCTGCGCATACTTCTTGTATTCTAAAGGATTACTATGATAAAAGAGGTTGTAATGTTTTTGCATTTCATCCGTAATGCAAATCATCATTTCACTAATGCCCAATATCCTTTTTATATCATTATTCACGGCATCATTGAGTTCGTTTCTTGTGGTGACAGGAGCCAGTGATTCGCACATGCAATTTATTTGAGATTGCTCAAGTTCTCTCTGCTGTATACGCATTATCATTTTTTCATTATCTATGCCGTATGTCATACTTCCGAATTTAACTTATAATAAATGTTGAAATAAATATTAATAATAGCACTTTGAATATTATGTCATGATTGATTTCTAATTAAAAATATTCCTGTCCAATTCCTAATTTTTTCATTTTAGAATACAGCGCCACTGGTGAAATTTTTAAAATTGCAGCAGCCCCGCTTTCCCCGTATATTTTGCCATTGCAGATGTTCAAAATCTTCATGATATGATTTCTTTCTACAAATTGCAAGGAGTCCAGACTATCAGAATCTTTTGCTGCAGTATTTATATCAATATTAGCCGGCAGATTAATTTTTGTAATTTCCTGTGCTTCTTCCAGAAGTACACTGCGCTCTATCAGATGCTCAAGCTCCCGAATATTTCCAGGCCAGTTATAGGCTTGTAATTCAGTTAATGCTTTTGATGTTATGCCCTTAATATTCTTTTTGAATGTAAGATTATAATTTTTTAGAAAATATTGGGCCAGTTCCGGTATATCCTGCTTTCTTTCCCTCAGTGGAAGCAGTTCAATAGGAAATACATTAAGCCTGTAATACAGATCTAGTCTGAAACGGCCTTCTGCTACCTCACGCTCAAGGCTGCGATTTGTTGCGGCAATGATACGGATATCAACTTTTATTATTCCTATACCACCTATGCGCTCTATTTCTTTTTCTTGTAGCACACGTAATAACTTTGCCTGAGCATCAAGGCTAAGTTCTCCAATTTCATCCAAAAAAAGCGTACCACCTTCGGCTTGTTCAAATTTACCTATTCTTTTTGAAACAGCTCCTGTAAAAGCCCCTTTTTCAAATCCAAAAAGCTCAGATTCAAGCAATGATATAGGAAGAGCAGCACAATTAACCACAATCATGGGTTTATTTCTGCGAGGCGAATTTTCATGAATTGTATGTGCTATTTTTTCCTTTCCTGTTCCTGTTTCACCTGTAATAAGAACGGCAGCTTCTGTGGGTGCAACAATGCCTACTCTTAAGAATATTTCTTTAAGCGCGGGAGTGCTGCCTATAATCCCGGGGAAGATCGATACAGTATTTTCTTCTTTTTTAGAATTAAGCTGACTTTGATTTTCTACAGCATATCGATAACGTGCAATGTCCAGCATGACTAAAAGATCTTTACGTCTGAAAGGTTTTACCAAAAAACCATAAGGATGCGTTTTTTTTACAGCTTCAAGTGTAGACTGATTTGTATTGGCTGAAACATATAAATATGGGATTTTTTCTTTTATAAGATCATGAGCTAAATCGATACCCGTTTCATTCCCTTCAATCATAATATCGAGCAACACCCAGTCAGGTCGTATGGTTTTGAGCATTGTTCTAGCCTGAGCGGCAGAGGATACTATGCCGATAACATCAAAATTGTTTTTTTTTAATATCATCTTCAGATCATTCGCTACAATGAATTCATCCTCAACAATCATTATTTTTTCTTTATTTCCCATCGTTTTTAAAATTCGATTGTGATATTTTCCCGATCATTAGTTAAGATATTATATTTTTACTATTACTATTACTTAAGGCGACTATCTTACTGAATGCAATAAAAAAACATCATAGCTTTAATATGCAATATTAATTTTAAATGCTAAAGTAGTGGTTGCAAAATAATTTTCTGCAGTATGACAAAATTATAATAAAATATAAAATCATTTTATTAACTTCTTAGTGATATGCCTCAGGGTAAAATATTACCACCCTTTAGAAAACAGATTTGAATCTTTTCCATGCTTTATTGTTTACTTTCTCTTTCAGTCAAAATTTTAAGCCAGCACATTTATTGGAGGATTTTTGAAATTTTTGCGAAAAATGCCGGGAGCTGTTTTTGTGTTTTTTTTAAAATAAGTGTAAAAATAATTTATGTCATTAAATCCGTATAGGTATGCTATTTCACTTATGGATTTATCTGTGTATTTGAGCACATACTTAATTTCGTCAATTAATTTTTTATTAATCCACTGGCTTATGGTTTTTCCTGTACTGTTGTAAATAATTTTTGATAACTGATTTAAATTTATATTATGACTTTGTGCGTAATGGCCAACATCAAAAAATCCGGTCATTTCACCAGAAAAAATCTTACTCAGATTATCGTCAACTGCATCCAGAAAGGCAGAAGCTTGAGGACTGTATTTTTTCCATGTCAAATCAGACTCGCTTCCTAAATTGTACTGCTGTATTAATAACAGTAAATTGAATATAAGATTAGTGATCATTTCGTATTTATATGGTACCGCGGATAAAGACTCATCGTAAATTTGTGTACAGATACTATTAAATATTTCAGTTAAATCATCTGTAAGGGAAGCTGAAAACGTTTCAAGATCTTCTAGTTTCTGAATATAATCTACTGATGCTGGCCAGTACTGATGTAGAAACTGCTTGTGAAAAGTAATTTTGTAAGCTTTAGTTACGCTGTTCCATTTACTAAAAAGAAAAGCATTAGGACGTATAAAAAGGATATGATTTGAACAGATAGTGTATGTATTATCGCCTGTATGATATTGTGCCGATCCTTGAGTTATTAATACTATGGTAAAATGATCTGGCCTGAAAACTGGCATTTGGCATGGCAGATTCAAACCCAGTTCTTCCATCTTAAAAATAGAAAAGTCGTTACAGTCCATCTCTTCACAAAGTGGAATTTTCAAGAAAGAAAGACTCTCTTTAAAGTTCCTTGTCTTAATTACAATTGGTTTCATATAAGTTAGTTTTTTAAGGTTAACCAAACTCAGATCACTTTATTCAATAAAAATTAGCCGGCCTTCAATAAAATTTCGATTAGACTGCTATCTAAACTCTGCAGTTTCATTTTTAGGTTGCTAAAAATTGCTGTTACCGCTTGCGAATTTTTGGCGCTTTTGGTATATGATAGTACTTAATATTTAATTGGTGCCAATATGAATGTGTTTGATTGTTATTTATAAATGTTACCAAAAAACCTACCATTTTTTTAAATAACTAATTTTCAATTAGTTGTGTTTTATTTTATATTTAAATTTGACTTTATTTCGTAATGTATAAAGTTGTTTCTGAACATTATTATTTATTGAACAGATTAACACATGAAAAAAAAGTCCTCAAAGAATGTAGGGTGATTGAGATGTCCACTTTCCAAATTCATAATTTGAGAAACCACTCTCTGTTAATTTTTTAAAGAGAAATTATTTAGAAATCAGTTTTACTGACTGTAATAATTTGCGGAAGATTTAGCTTTTTTAAAATTCTCATTTTTTGACTTCTGCAATGAACGCTACGAAAATGTATCTGAACGGAAGATGATTTTTTTAAGAGATTTGGAATTCATTTTATTATTAAACATTTAAGTACAGAAAGATGTTTACTTGTTTCAAATGCGTAAAAGAGAGTGTGTTTAAATGCAGGAATAGTTCACAAAACTATTTTTGTACGCAATACTAATGGTAATACCTTCATAAAAATAGGTTTTACCAATATAAAGTGACAGAACTTTTTCAAATCTTAGTTTATTATAATTTTTAGTGAATTATTCACAGAAAAGCACGCTTTCATTAAATGTAATTTTGTTTCAGCAAATAAGGGAATCCATTTTTGGTTTTTTATCATACGTCAAATTCCATAATTTCCAAGATGCGGTTATCAAGCTTGAATGTGACAAATTACAAAAGAAATATTCCTTATTTCTACTATTAAAAAGTTACAAAAAATAATGATTTCTATAATCTCTAAAAAATATCAAGATGAAAACAATTAGAAATATTATCCTTGTCCATGGTGCATTTGCAGATGGCTCAGGATGGAGGGGAATATATGATATACTGGATAAAAACGGATATAATGTAACAGTGATTCATAATCCATTAACGTCTTTAGAAGATGGCGTTCAGGCCGTGAATATAGCTTTAGATAAACTAGGCGAAAGCGCTGTTCTTGTAGGACACTCATACGGTGGAGTTATAATTACTGAGGCTGGTAACCATAAAAATGTTGCAGCATTAGTTTATGTAGCTGCATTTCAGCCGGGAGATGGCGAAACAGCCTTACATTGGATTCAAACTGCTCCACCGGAGCCAGAAAATGGAGTCCTGCCTCCGGATGAAAATGGTATTATTTATTATGAAAAAAATAAATACCATATGGGAATTTGCGCTGATTTAAGTGAAGAAGATGCCAATTTTATGTATGCTTCGCAAGGTGCATTTTATGCTAAAGGATTTGCAACACCAATTAAAAACGCAGCTTGGAAATCAAAATCTGTATATGGCGTAATTGCAACCGAGGACAAGAGTATTCCGCCAGAAATCCAGGAAGCAATGTACAAACGTTCCAAAACAATTGCCACGTATGTCAAAGGAAGTCATGCGGTTTATATCTCCCAGCCTGAATCAGTGGCAGATGTCATTATTTCAGCTTCTAAAATTGATTAATTATTTACAATTAATAACTTATAAAAACAGTCACAATGAGAAATTCTATATTCCTGGTAGTACTAATAATACTATTCATTTCCTGTCAGAAAGACAAAAAAGAAACTAATGCTGAAACGGCAGATTTAATTGTTACCAATGGTAAAATAGCCATTATGGATAAAAACAAAACCATTAGCGAAGCGATCGCAGTAAGAAAAGGCAAAGTTCTGGCGTATGGAACTACTGAAGAGATTCTAAAGCTAAAAGGGGAGAAAACCAAAGTTATTGATGCGAACGGACGTACAGTAATTCCCGGACTGAATGATTCTCATTTGCATTTAACCAGAGGAGGACGTTTTTATAACGCTGAATTAAGATGGGATGGGGTAACCTCATTGAAAACAGCATTAAAAATGCTAAAAGAGCAAGCCGCAAGAACACCTAAAGGCCAGTGGGTGCGAGTGGTGGGAGGATGGAGTCCGTTTCAGTTCGAAGAAAAAAGATTTCCAACAAGCGATGAAATTAATGAAGCTACAGGAGATGTTCCTGCATTTGTATTATTTCTGTATAGTCGAGGCTGGATGAATAAAAGTGGTTTAAAAGCACTTAAAATAGATGAAAACACAAAACCGCCTGAGGGAAGTTCCTATGAAAAAGGACCAGATGGTAAATTGACCGGAGTGCTATTGGCAGAACCAAATCCGACAATCCTTTATGCTGCAATTGGAGCGCTGCCACCTATGGATAATGAGCAAATGTTGAATTCTACAAAACAATTTTACAGAGAATTGAATCGATATGGAATTACAAGCGGAATCGATGCAGGAGGTGGAGGACATGCGTTTCCTAAAGATTATGGCGCGACCAAAGAACTTGCCAATGAGGGAGAAATGCCTATACGGTTGTCGTATTACTTATTTCCTCAAAATAAAGGAAAAGAGTTCGCAGAATTTCAAAATTGGATTAAAACCAATAAAGTCGGAAATAATGGAGAAATTCATTTGGATCATGGATATGAATTAGAAGGAGGGGGAGAATTTCTGACATGGAGTGCAGGTGATTTTGAGAATTTTTTAGCACCGCAACCGATGTTAGAAGACAGACCTTCGTGGAGAAATGACATCAAAAAAGTGATTCGTTTACATGTTGATAGCCGTTGGCCGTTTAGAATTCATGCAACCTATGGAGAAACCATTGCTAATATATTGGATGTTCTTGAAGAAGTGAATAATGAAACGAATGGAAAATTAGCCCAACAAAGGTGGCTGTTTGATCACGCAGAAACCATTACAGAACAACAGCTAAAAAGAGTTAAAGCGCTGAACGGAGGTATTGCAATTCAGGCCAGAATGGCGTACGCAGGAGAATATTTTGTGGATCGATATGGAGCTGCAAAAGCAAAATATGCACCGCCTTTAAAATTAATGATCAAAATGGGAATTCCTGTAGGCGCAGGAACTGACGGAACAAGAGTTGCCAGTTATAATCCGTGGCCTGCATTATACTGGATGGTTTCGGGTAAAACAGTGGGAGGATTACAATTAAGTGCTCTGGATAACTTACTGACTCGCGAGGAAGCACTTTTATTATACACAAAGGGTAGCGCGTGGGTATCAAAAGAAGAAACTGTAAAAGGTACTTTGGAAAAAGGAATGTTTGCTGATTTCATACTATTATCCGATGATTATTTCAGCGTACCGGAAAGTAAAATCAAAGATTTATCGGCTGTTTTAACAGTAGTAGGAGGTAATGTTGTATTTGGTGACAAAGAGTTTGCAAAACTAAATCCTGAAATTGAAAAAGCAATTCCAGACTGGTCACCGGTTAATTTTTATGGAGGATATCAAAAAAAGTAATTTCCGATACACTGCTTAGAAATATTCAATCTTAATTTTCTGGTCAAATGGGAATATTCAAGAGACAATTATGAAAAATCTAAAACAAATAAAATGAAGACAAAAATTATAATGTCGGCCTTAATAATTATTTTTTTAACAGGCTCTAAATCTTATGCGAAATCCTGTGGAGAGAAAAATGCGGTTACATACAAAACAATACTCGTTGATAGTTTGAAAATTTTTTATCGTGAAGCGGGAGAAAAAACTAAACCGACAATTATTTTATTGCATGGATTTCCGTCATCATCACATATGTACCGAAACCTGATCAATGAACTTGCTGATAATTACCATGTAATTGCTCCGGATTATCCCGGTTTTGGGCAAAGCAGTGCTCCAACTCCGCAACAGTATCAATACACATTTGATAACTTATCCGTTACAATGGAGCATTTTATTGATAAATTAAAAATCACCAAAACTAGTCTTTACATTCAGGATTATGGCGGACCTGTTGGTATGAGAATAGCAACACGAAGACCTGAACTGATTCAATCACTTATAATTCAAAATGCAAATGCATATGTTGAAGGATTGGGTGAAGTTTTAAAACCTTTGATAGCCTATATTGAAAATCCAAATGCCCAAACTGAAAAGGCAGCTCGTTTTTTTCTGACTATCGATGCTACAAAATGGCAATATCTAACCGGTGCAGAGGCTCCTGAAAAAATAGCGCCGGACAGTTATAGTATTGATCAATATTACCTGGACAGAGAAGGAAATGATGTTATACAACTCGCCTTGTTTCGCGATTATGGATCTAATATAGCACTTTATGAGAAATGGCATCAGTATTTTGCTAAATACAAGCCAGCCATGTTAGTTATCTGGGGAAAAGATGACCAGTTTTTTACTGCCGCTGGTGCAAATGCCTATAAAAAAGACAGCCCTAATGCTGAAATTCATTTATTAAGCGGAGGTCATTTTGCGTTAGAAGAACATCATTTAGAAATATCTAAACTGATCTTAAACTTTTTAAATAAAAAAGTAAAATAGAAGAACTCAGAGTAGATAATTATTTAAAAAAATAATCCAAAGTTTACTCAAAACACGGGGTATACAAATCAAATATTAAAAAAACAATTAACCATTAAATCAGAATTATTATGAAAAATTTAATTTTAGCAACAGTAGCAGCATTATCGTCTTTAAATGCATTTGCACAAAAACCAAGTCCACAGCTTTTAACACCGAAAAATCATACTTTGATTTTAGTAGATCACGAAAGCCAGATGGCATTTGCCGTGGGTAATATTCCGGTTGATCAGCTAAGAACCAATACTGCGCTGGTTGCAGGAGCATCTAAAATTTTTAAAGTGTCTACAGTTATTACAACGGTGGCCGAAGGTTCTTTTAGTGGACCGGTTTTTCCTGAAGTTCAGGAATTTTATCCAAAAGCAAGCACTAAGTATTTTGACAGAACCAGTATGAATTTCTGGGAGGATGCCAATGCTTACAAAGAAGTAACAGGTAAAGGAAATAAAACACTTGTAATGGGCGGTCTATGGACTTCTGTTTGTATTGTAGGACCTGCATTATCAGCTATAAATGACGGTTACACGGTTTATGTTATTACTGATGCAAGTGGAGATGTAACAGATGAAGCTCATAATCAAGCCGTAACACGTATGGTTCAGGCAGGAGCAAGACCAATTACTTCTATGCAATATTTATTAGAGTTGCAACGTGACTGGTCAAGATCAGAAACCTATACAGCGGTGACAGATTTGGTTCAAAAATATGGTGGTTCATATGGAATTGGTGTTCAATACGGCCGAGCAATGCTTAAACATTAATATCGTAATAGAAATCATGATAGATGTATTTTTTTCTCTCTTACGTTCCAATTTGGGAACAAAATGGAATAACATTGCTTTGCTCTTTTTCAGGATTGCCATTTCATGTGAACTTATTTATGCTCATGGTCTAAAAAAAATAGGGATTGGGACGGCACTTGCAGAAGTTGTCCCTAATCCTTTAGGTCTTCCTGAAGCATTAAATCAAGCTTTTGCAACAACTGCAAATCTTATCATGCCCATTTTTATCATACTTGGCTTAATGACGCGCATAGCCACTTTACCTATTTTGGCGGTTACCCTGACAGGTTATTTTGTACTGCATTTTAACGATCCGGCTTTGGTAAAAGATGTTCCCCTGATTTACAGTCTTTGTTTTTTACTGATATGCTTTATGGGCGCAGGTAAATATTCGTTAGATCATTATATCAGCAGAGAAAAGTGTACAAAAATGTAGATTTTTCAGGATCAAGATTCTAATTTTTAAGTAGTGATTATATTTCAAATTAAAAATGAAAGGTTATAATTAGGCTGAAAAACAACAGGGTTAATAAATTAATTCGCTTTTTAAAATGGCAGCATTCTATTGGATGCTGCTTTTTATTTTAGGCTATGTGATACTTGTTAAAATTCTATATAGAATCCAAATTCAGATGGCTTTTTAGTAAGCAAAATACTTTTTTAAAAATCAGTTTTTCTGTATGATTTGACACCTTAGTTCGTTTTCATTTTCAGAATAAAAAACTGCACTTCAATATCTTTATTTATTATAATTTTTGGTGAGAATATAACAGAAATGCAACTGGATTCAATGCCTAAGTTTGTGGTATAGAAATGCTTAAACATATAAAACATGGTCAAAAAATATCCAATTCCACCCTTTACACTGGAGACCGCAATTGAGAAAATTCAATTGGCAGAAGATTCCTGGAACAGCAGAGATCCGTATAGAGTTGCACAGGCATATACCGCAGAAAGCGAATGGAGAAACCGTCATTTATTTATAAATGGCACCGAAGAAATTATCACTTTTCTGACAGGAAAATGGTCAAAAGAACTCGATTACAAACTTAAAAAAGAATATTGGGCGCATACAGATAATCGAATAGCGGTTCGATTTGAATATGAGTATCATAATGAAGAAGGACAGTGGTTCAGAGCGTACGGAAATGAAAACTGGGAATTTAATGAAGAAGGATTAATGCAGAGAAGATTTGCATGTATCAACGACCTGCCGATTCAGGAAAGTGAGAGAAAATTAATTTAATCAATTAGAAAATAGAGTTTAAAAAGTAAAAACTTAATTAAAAAACCATTATTATGAAAACAAGTTACCATACAAGAAAAATCAACGGAGTAGAGATTTTTTACAGAGAAGCCGGAGATAAAAACAAGCCAACACTAGTGTTGCTTCACGGATACCCAACATCGTCACACATGTTTCGAAATTTAATAAATGATCTTTCAGATGATTTTCATTTAATTGCACCAGATTATCCGGGTTATGGCAGAAGTGAGCAACCACCATTGGCGGATTTTGCTTATACATTTGAAAATTTCAGCAATATTGTAAAAACATTATTGGATGAATTGGATATCAAGAAATTCAGTCTTTATTTAATGGATTACGGTGCACCAGTTGGTTTTAGAATTGCAAGCAGAAATCCCGGTCAAATAGATACGCTGATTGTACAAAATGGCTGTGCTTATGAAGAAGGTCTTGAAACTTTCTGGGATCCATTTAGAGCACTTTGGAAAGATAGAAATGACAAAGAAGCAGCAGCTACATTAAGTACTTTTCATGCTCCTGACGGATTGAAATGGCAATATACACACAATGTTCCAGATACTTCGGTTATTTCGCCGGACAACTGGGAAATTGATTTAAGACACTTAGAACGCCCGGAAAATGGTGATATTCAATTGGCACTTTTTTATGATTACAGAACCAATGTGCCCTTGTATCCGGAATGGCAGGAATATTTTAGAAAATACAACCCTGAAATGTTGATTGTATACGGAAAAGATGATTATATTTTTCCAGGTGTGGGAGCGGAAGCTTTTAAAAAAGACGTGAAAAATTTAGAGTTTCATTTGTTCAGCACAGGACACTTTGCACTTGAAAGTTTTGGTAGTGAAATGGGGGCACTTATCAAAGATTTCCTTTTAAGAAAAACGGGGAAATAATGAAGTGGTAAAAGATGGGGCAGTTAAACGCCCCATCTTTTTTTATACAATTTAAAGCATCAAAAATAACTTTATGTTTTTTGGGTATTGGCTGATAAAATCTTCTCTATTTCTGTTGCCGAAAGATTAATACCGATGATAATTCCTTTATCATCAATAAGATAGTTATAAGGAATGTTTTCTATTCCGATACTGTTTTTTATTTTTTGCTCCTGATCCAATAGGTTTACCCAATCTAACTTATCTTTTGCGATAGCTGCAGTCCATTGTTCTTTATTCTTATCTATTGAAATTCCAACAATTTCAAAATTGACTCCTGCAAATTGCTGCTTTAAGGCAATAAGTTCAGGGCTTTTTTTTCTGCACGGCCCACACCAGGAAGCCCAAAAATCAACAAGTATAAATTTTCCGTTAAATGTTTTAAAATCAACAAGAGAACCATTTTGGTCTGGCAATGCAAAGTCAATAAAAGGTTTTCCAACACCGTAAGTACCTAGCTTGTCCATTCCTTTTTTAAAGAATTTGAGGTCTTGCTCGGTTTGTTTTGTAATATCTAAAAGAGCATACAGGGTATTCAATTCTTTTTTGCCCAATATAGGATTTACCATTGCCAATTCGGCCATAATTGCACCGCTAAACGGATGGCTGCGATGTTTTTTCAAAAAGACGGTTAATTTTGAATATAACAGTTTATTGAAGTCTTTTTTTTCTGAATTTAATTTATAAAAATTTAAATATTCTGTCTGTATTTGCGACGAACGAGATCCTTTAATTTCGTCAATATGCATTGTCTCTACAGATTTCCCATCTTTATGGACTTTATTTACGCTAATCTGCATCTCAATATTATTATTCTCCAAATAAAATTGTGGAGCATTCTCTGCAGATTTTATATAAACCTGAGCGCTTACAGTATCTATACTTATGCCTTTAAATTCAAAATTATTATTGACAATTTTCACACTGTCCTCCACATTATTATAATATAAATAGGCAAAATTATCTGTAATATCGCCTTTGATACTACCATGAATTTTATACATTTTCAAATTGTTTTTTGAAGTGTTTTGGCTGTAGAGCGTTGCAGCAGCTAAAATAGAAAAAGACAATGCCCACTTTACAGGCTTTAGTTTGATTTTAATCATTTGGGTTATATTTATATTAAATGGTGAATAAGGATGCTATTGATTTTTGGAATTTAAGAGATTATCAGGATTTCAAAGAGTACTATTCTGATCATAAACTTCAATTTTTCTGCCTTCCGGATCAGCAATTATTGTCATAAATCCAAAATTTGTCAGGGAAGGCTCAGAAAAAAAAGTCACATTATTCTCCTTTAATTTCTGGATAGTTCCGCTAAAGTTTTCAAATTCAAAACCCAAGCGTAAATTTACATCTGGTTCTGATTGTTCTTTTGTTAAAGGATAAATTTCCAAAATTGTTTTTCCCATTGAAGCACTATAATGGAAGGGCGAATTTCCATGTTTGTGATATTCAAAACTTAATCCAAATAGTGAATAAAAATCCGCCAGCTTTTTAGGATTTCCTGATCGTAAAACTAATAGTCGAATGTGCATAATAAAGATAATTTTACATCGTCATTGGTACTTCCATCAAAAGCATTTCAGAACCATCTAATTGAGAAATTACTTCAATAGAAGCCAGATCCCAAATTCCCATTCCGTCCTTTTCGTTGAGCAAAGTGCCGTTTACCAGAAAACTTCCTTTTATAATAAAAGCATAAACACCATTGCCTTTCTTTTTAATATTGTATGTACTGGTAAATTCATGATCGAAGACTCCCAGATGAAACCAGGCGTCCTGATAAATCCATACACCCTGATCTTTAGCATCTGGAGATAAAATTTGTTCAAACTTATTATGACGGTCTTTTGATTTTAAAGTAATCTGGTCATATCTCGGAGTTACATTTTTTCTATTTGGATAAAGCCATATCTGAAGGAACTTAACAGGTTTATCTGAACTATTATTAAATTCACTATGGTAAATTCCCGTACCTGCGCTCATGACCTGAATATCACCTTTTTTGATGATGGCCACATTGTTCATGCTATCCTTATGCTCCAGGTCGCCTTCTAATGGAATCGATATGATCTCCATATTGTCATGAGGATGAATGCTAAATCCTTTTGAAGGGTCTACAACATCATCATTGAGAACTCTGAGTACGCCAAAATGCATTCTGTTGGGATTGTAATAAGAGGCAAAACTAAAAGTCTGATGTGTATCAAGCCATCCATGATTGGAATGACCTCTTGATTCGGCCTTGTGTAAAACGCTGTTTCCTGTTACAGGGGTGTCAAGAACTGGCAGATGATTAAAACCTACAGGTTCGAGTGGTTTTATTTCGTCAATATCATTCTGCATGATATTGGCAACTGCTGCCGAGGCGACAAACATTCCTGTTCCTAAAAGTCCTTTTTTGAGAAAATCTTTCCTGTCCATAGTTGTTGTGTGTTTGGGTTCGCTGCAAATTTCTACTATAAATTAAACCTGTGCATTGAACCAGGACAAGATTTTCGTACCATTAGGATTTCAGTTTTCGGGTTCGGATTTTTGATAAAAATTCAGGAGAAATCCCCAGATAAGAAGCAATATAATGCTGTGGTACACGTAATGGTATAGTGGGATACGTTTGCAAAAATTCATCATATTTTTGTTCTGCCGTACAGGTGATACTATGAAGAAGGCGATTTTGAGTAACGGCCAAATGGCGCTGCATTAAAATTCTGAAAGCACGCTCAAATCTTGGCGCCCGTTCAAAAAGCTGTTCTTTGGTTTCCGGTGTAAAGAGCAAAAGATCAGAGTTTTCTATGGTTTCGATAAAAATTTTACTGCCCTCCGTTTCATAAATGCTAAATGAAATATCGCTGATCCATGAATTTTCGACTGCAAATTGCAAGATTACTTCAAATCCGTTTTCATCGATATAATATTTTCGGATACATCCACGAACTACAAATGCATCAAAAGTACATTTCTCTCCTTTTTGAAGCATTATGGTTTTCTTTTTGATTTGTTTGAAATACAATAGAGAATTAAATATATCAAGTTCCTCTTTTGTGAAGTTCACATATCTTGAAATGGCGATATTAATCTGTGTAAACATTCTCAATTATTTTTATTTTGTATCAAAACTATAATGAAGTTTTTTTAAGATTTATTCTAATTGGTAAGCTAAGTTAATTTATCGAGAATGTTTTGTGTAATGCAATTTTCTTCTATTATATAACACAAAAAAAATATACATCTTATAAATTTTTTTTACGGTAATCCAAAGGAGTAAGTCCTGTATGTTTTTTGAAGAAAATGCTAAAATAGGAGGTATAGCTGAATCCTAACATATATCCAATTTCTTTCATAGTGTATTGGGAATCCTGAATTAAAATCTTGGCTGCGGAGAGCGTTTTTTCAGAAATTAACTGACCAGCTGTTTTTCCGGTTTTTTCTTTTATGATGGTGGACAGATAGTTTTCATGAAGCTGTTGCATTTCCGCATAATCTTTTATATGTAGTACGTTCTTCACTTTACCTTTGAGCAGCTGATCATAGTGGAACTCCATATTTTGGATAAAATCGTTCAAAATATCAGGATTTCGGGATTGTATATTTATACTATACCCTTCCCAGAATTCTTGTTTTATCTTAAGTAAAATCCGGGTAAGCAGATTGGCACATAATTTCTTTTTAAGCGGTGTATCTTTTTTTAGTTCCTGGTAAATCAGCTGAATGATTGTTCTTAGCTCTTGTTGAAATTCGGGAGTGGTGTGCAGTGGTAAATGTCTTTCAAATAGCAAAAAGGGAAACGTTTTATAAATCGAAATTCCGGCATATTTTACAATAAACTCTTCAGAAAATAATAAACCATAAGTTTCTGTTACTTCATTAAATGTTAACTCTTGCAAAGTTCCGGGTTTGTGAATAAATAACATATTCGGTTCAATTTTCGCGGTTAAATCTTCGTATTGTATTGAACCATAAGAATCAATAACAATTCCCATTATAAAATGGGCAGCACGATGCGCCGGATAGGTCCACGGAAGTCTTTCTTTTGGGTGTATTATTTTTGAAATTATTAATGAAAAATCGTCATCACCTATGTGCCCTTCAGAGAAATCACTTCCCATGATTTTTACATTATCGTAGAAATCGTATGTTTCCTTATTCTTTATTTTAGCCATCTTTTTTAAAATGTAAGACTCTGTTGATAGTTTATATTGACTTGATTTATCTTCTTTAAAAATGATACTTAATCATCTTTAAATATTATTCAGCATTATATGTATTTTCATTTTTGCTTTAAGAAAAACATTAATCAGGAGATCGACCTCTGATATTGTTTTCTATAAACTCCCGGAGCATAAGAAGTTTGAGTTTTGAAAAAGCTATAAAAATAATTCAGGTCATTAAAATCAAAAAGGAAGGCGATATCTTTCATCGATTTTTCGGAATGTTTTAGAAGATACTTAATTTCGTCTATAAGTTTTTCGTTTATCCATTCGTTTACCGTTTTTTTGGTACAGTTTGTTACGATCTTGCATAAATAATTTTCGTCTAAATTTAGTACTTGCGCGTGTTCCTTAATACGCATAAGTACGCAACAATTACCATTAATCAATTCGTTAAAATTATTTTCCATATTCTGACGAAAGGCGATGATAATTTTATTGTTTTTTTCATTGTTTTTTTTAAAATTTATTTCATTTTCCTGTTCTAATTGCACTAAAAACAAGAGATTAAGTGCCATGTTTGCCATGATCTCTTCTTTATAACAAGCATCAGAAGTTGCAATATTATATATTTCGAGACAAGTTTTCTCAAAATAATCCATCGTATCTTCCGGAAGTTGGCAGCAATAACCATTTTTAGCATTAAAGTCTAAAATATTATTAATTCCGCCAGGGAAGTATTTTAAGATAAAAGATTTTAAGAATGTTATATTGTAAACTTTTTCCATATTTGTCCAGTCAATTTTAAAAAAGGAATCAGGACAGGTTACAACCACGTGGTTATCACGCAATTCAAACTTATTATCACCCACAGTAAAACTGCCATTTGCCTTAGTGACAATAGTGAAACTGTAATAATCAGATCTAAAAGTTGGCGAATGAAAAGGAAATTTCAAATCCCATTCGTGAACCTTCACTATTGAAAACTCGTCGTTATCTATATAATCATGAAAAGGAAGATTTAAAAAATCAATCTGGTCTTTATATTTGCTAATTGTGGTGAGTTTTGGTATCATAATTTTGGAAAATAAAGTTAGACAATTTTTAAATGATGAATTGGGGACTTTTATTTTTCAAAGATATCGGATATGAAATTTTCAATTATAATCTATTATTGACATTTAGTTATAAAATTTAAAGATATTAACTTACATTCAAACTTTTCCTGTAATAAGTGGGGGTGAGTGTAGTCTGATTTTTAAAATAAAAGTTAAAATATCGACTGTTTGTAAATTGAAATATTTCTGCAATTTCTGCTATTGGCATTGATGTTTCTGTTAATAACGTTTTAACTTCAACCAGGAGTCTGCTGTTAATCCAGGCAGTTGGGGTTCTTCCGGTTTTAGCTTTTATTATTCTGGAAAAGTAATCTTCATTTAAAAATTGTAAATCTGCAAAATCTTTTGCTTTTAATTGTTGCGGCTTTTTTCCCTCTACAATTTTATTAAAATAGTTTCCTAAATCATTATAAAAGGTATTGACGATTGAATTGTTATTATCAGTAAAAGGGTGTATCTGATTTTGAAAAAGTTCTGTAATCTTAATAAGCAGAAATTCTAACATATTACCAATTATTATCATTTTTTGATCCTGAGTACGTTGAATTTCTCTTTTAATCTCGTTTGTATTATTCTTTATAATAAGGTAGTTTTCCGGATCTGCTTTTTTATATATAAACGATTCAGAAAGTAAAAACGGAAATTCTTTATATATATCGTAAAAGCAATAGCTGGCAAGAAATTTTTCGGTAAAGCAGATAAAATAGGCTTCCGTTAAATGATCGAATTTATAATTACGATAATGCCCGGGACCAGTTACAAATACACTTGATGATTCTAATTGTATTACTTCATCATTATATAGGTGTGTTGCACTGCCTTCATTAATTATAAAAATGGTAAAGAAATTGGCTTTATAATTATCAGGAACATTCAGTAATTTATTTTTGTTCCATTGGTTAATTTCCGTAAGCATAAAATCATCGCCTACTAATTCAGTTGAAGGCAGTCCGAACCAATCGCTAATCTCTTTTAGCGTATTAAATATAGGTATTTGCTTTTCCATTGATTTTTTTAATATAAAATTACTTAAACAGATAATATAATAATGTGTCTATTTTAAAAAGTTGGTTTTCTTTTAATTTTTTATTCCGGAAATGTTTATCACAGCCAATTAATTTTTAGTTCTTTTTTAATAAAATATTATATTTCAGCTTCTTACACAGTGCATATTTACTAAAGAAAAATAAGGTTTGCTAATCTAAAAAGGAAAAAATAATTAAATCTTAGGTTTTTATAATCATTAGTAAATTATTCACATAGAATGAAAATTTCAGTCGGTATAATTTTGCTTCAGCAAGGAAAGAAGGTCATTTTTACTCTTCTGTCGGCTTCAATTTTTTCTGCTTAATTACCCATAATTCTAAACTTTAAAAAGCTAAAAAAAATAATAGTATTCTCTAGTTCTATTTCTTTAAAATCAAAATAGAAAGGTTAGAGAGTAATCTTTATTTTTTATAATTTTTGGTGAGAATATAACAGAAATGCAGTCGAAACCAATACCTAAGTTTGTTGTGTAGAAACGCTTAAATACATTAAGAACGTTCGGGAAATAAAATGATTCATTATTATGAATTTTTTAAAATTTAAAATGTTATGGATTTTGGAACTAGGCAGAAAACGAAAATATGCCATAAGGTTATAAATATAAACTTGATAAATATTGCCTATCGCGAAGCCGGAGAATCTGGAAATCCTGTTTTGTTATTACTTCATGGATTTCCTTCTTCGTCGCATATGTTTCGAAATGTGATCCCTGCATTATCAAAACATTTTCATGTTATAGCACCTGATCTGCCTGCATTTGGTTTTAGCGATGTTCCAGGTTTGGAAACGTTTAGTTACACTTTTGAAAATTACACTGATATTGTTGCCCATTTTCTGGAAAAGTTAAAGATAACTAAAGCGAGTTTTTATCTTTTTGACTACGGTACACCTATTTTAATGCGTTTACTCATCAATCGTCCCGAAATGATAGAGATGCTTATTTTTCAAAATGGAAATATTTATAGTGAAGGTGTTGGTGACGTGTTAAAAGAGGTTAGTGCATTATATCAAAAAGATGATTTTGAAAGCTATAGTAAACTAAAAAGGTTTTTTGAATTAGAGTATACCAAATGGGAATACACAAATGGCGGGCAGGATATTTCAAATATAGCTCCGGAAACCTATTTTTTAGATCAGTTTTTACTGGAACGAGAAGGAGTTAAAGAGATCCAAATAGAGTTAAAGCGTGACTATAAAACTAATGTAGCGCTGTATCCTGTCTGGCAGGATTTTTTAAAAAATCTGCAGCCGGTTACCTTAATTGTCTGGGGAGAAAATGACGAAGTATTCAAAAAAGAAGGAGCGGAACTGCTAAAAAAAGACCTCACTGATTCTAAGCTTTTATTTTATCCTACAGGTCACTTTGCACTTGAAGAATTTGGAAATGAAATAGCAGAAGAAATAATAACATATTGGTATTTAAACTTTAAACAATTATGAGTGCTTATCTTGAACTTGTCTTTTTATTTGTAATGGCCGTTTGTGGAGGTGCTGTTAACGTAACTATTGGAGGAGGCTGGTTTGTTATTTTTCCAAGTTTGATTTTTAGAGGCATACAGCCTGTAACAGGTACTGCAACTACAACAATAATCCTTTTATCCGGTTTTCTTGCTTCATCAAAACCTATTAAAAAAACAGCAGAAATTTCTAAAAGGCATTTCAATTATATGGTTTTAGCCTGTACTCTAGGAGGAGTTACAGGAGCATTTTTGCTCATAGCGTTTTCATATAAGGTGTTTGAAACTATTGCACCTTTTCTCTTGTTATGTTCGTGGGTTCTTTTTACGTTTTATAATCGGATACAAAATTATTTTAATGCTGAGTTTGCAGTCAAAAAAGAGTTTAAATACTCGCATATAAAATTAATTCCAATTTTTTTATTAGGTGTCTACGGTGGATATTTTGGCGCAGGTATGGGAATGATCATTTTTATTCTATACAGTTTTTATGGAATCAAAAACAATGATAGTCTGGAAAGATTAGCCTTGTTTTTAGTTGGAGCCAATAACGGAATAGCGATTCTTATTTTTACTTTCTCAGGGTTGATTTTTTGGCCTTTTGCGCTCGTAATGATAGCGGGATCTATTTTGGGAGGTTATTTGGGAAATGCATTCAAAGAAAAAATTAATATAGCAAGGGTGAAAAAAAATGCAATTGTTATTGGGGCAACAGTTACCCTTTATTTTTTATTATAAATTAAATACACTATCAGATGAAAAGAATTGCAATTAATGGTTTTGGCCGCATAGGCAGGGCCGCGTTAAAAATCATTACCGATACTGCCGGACAGGAAGTCGTAGGGATTAATGATCTAATGAGTATTGAAAATGCCGTTTTTTTACTGCAAAGAGACAGTATTTACGGAAAATATGAAAAAGAGGTATCGTTTAGAGAGGATACTATTTTCATTGAAGGAAAGGCAATTAAATACTCAACAATTAAGGACCCGTCAGAACTTCCGTGGAAATCACTTGGTGTTGATGTTGTAATTGAAAGCACGGGTTTTTTTACCAATAAACCCGATGCAGAAAAACATTTGCAGGCAGGCGCTAAATTTGTGGTTATTTCTGGCCCTACAAAAGATACTCCAACAATTGTACACGGTGTGAATACAGATGAAGGCAAAGTAGAGATCTTTTCCTGCGGAAGCTGTACAACTAATAATATTGGCCCAATTATAGAAATATTAGGGAGACGTATTGGTGTAAAAAAAGCAATTTTAAATACAACACATGCTTATACGGCTTCTCAGACTTTAGTCGACGCTCCCTCTAAAAAAGAACCCAGAATGGGACGTGCCGCCGGGCTTAATTCAGCACCCGCTGCTACTGGTGCCGCGGTAGCCGTTACAAAAGCATTACCTGAGCTTGTTGGCAAATTTGATGGTATTGCCGTGCGTGTACCAGTACCAATTGGTTCAATTTCTGATATTACTTTCGTAACTCAAAGAGCAACTACAGTAGAAGAAATTAATGCGATTTTAACAGAAGAAGCTCAAACGCCCCGCTACAATAAAGTCGTTGAGGTTAGCCACGAACAATTGGTTTCGAGTGACATAATTAAAAGTACATATGCCGCAACCGTGGACCTTGAAATGACAAGAGTCGTAGATGGAGATTTAGTAAAGGTTATGGCCTGGTACGATAATGAATGGGGATTTACAAATCAAATGGTCAGACAGATTCAGGAACTTTAATGTTAATAAATTTGCGATGAACTATCAAGAACTAGCTTTTAGCGAAGCCATAAAAGAAATTCAGGAAAAAAAAGGAAGCCGGAACAGTTATGCCAGAATAGAAAAAATGTCCTATACTGATGGTCTCACAGAACAGGAGATGGCATTTATAGAAAGTCAGGACAGCTTTTATATGGCTTCTTATGGTGAAAACAAATTTCCGTACATACAGCATCGGGGAGGGCCACAGGGTTTTGTAAAAATTATAGATGCAAATACGATCGGAATTGTTGATTTTGTTGGAAATCGTCAATATATTTCGGCAGGAAATATTTCGAAAAATCCTAAAGTCGCCATTATCATGGTTTCTTATCCGCAAAGGGCACGCTTAAAAATTTATGCAGAAGCCCAGATATTAGATGTTGAAGGTAACAGTGAATTATATGAAAAGCTCAAACCTGAAGATTACAAGTTTAAGCCCGAACAAATGATGATTTTTAAAATTAAAGCCTATGACTGGAACTGTCCCCAGCATATCACACAACGATATACAGTTGCGGAAATCAAAGAAGTCTTTGATCTTCAAAAAAAACATATTTCAGATCTTGAGCAGCAAATTAAAGATTTAGAGGCCCTTCTTTCAAAAAAATAAAATGCTAAACTAATTCTGGATTTAAAAAGTTTTTTGCGAATGGGACAATTATTTGATGGTAACGGACGTAAAAAACGATTTTCATTTCTTAATCCAGATTAATGGATGCGCAGATAGAGGGAAGTAAATTTGTAAAAGAAAATCAAAAGCAACTTAATACATAAAATATCATGGAAAATAAAATTTTAGGCTTGCACCATATTACTGCAATTGCAGGTGACGCTAAACGTAATTTCAATTTTTACTCAAAAATATTAGGATTAAGATTCATCAAAAAAACAGTGAATTTTGACGATCCGGGAACGTACCATTTTTACTTTGGCGATGAAGTAGGAAGCGCGGGAACTATTTTAACTTTTTTCCCTTGGGGAGAAGGTATTCAGCAAGGAACAAAAGGATCCGGAATGGCTACTGAAATTGGATATTCCGTACCAAAAGGAAGTCTTGATTTCTGGCAGAAACGTTTTGAACAATATAATGTGATCTATAATAAACCCGCTGAAAAATTCGGCGAAAAATACCTTACTTTCCTTGATCCGGATGGATTAAAATTAGAGTTAATCGAATCTAAAACAGAAGACAACAGAAAAGCCTGGGAAACAGATGAAGTAAAAGCTGATGTGGCTACAAAAGGTTTTCATAACATTACTTTGACTTTAAATAACATAAAAGCAACTGCTGCAATCTTAACAGAAATATTTGGTTACAAATTGATTGATCAGGATGTAAACCGTTATCGTTATGCAACAACTGCTGTAGAAAATGCTGCGATTGTTGATTTAGTAGAATTGGCTGATGAAAAAAGAGGCCTTGTTGCAAACGGATCTGTTCACCATGTTGCTTTTCGTGTACAAAATGATGAAATTTTAATGCACTTCCGTGAAAAAATAGAAGCATACGGATTGTCAATTACACCACAAATAGACAGACAATATTTCCATTCACTATATTTTAGAGAACCGGGAGGGGTTTTGTTTGAAATTGCGACAGAGAATCCCGGATTTACAGTAGATGAAAGTTTAGAAGAATTAGGTCAAAACTTAAAACTTCCTGAGCAGTACGAATCTCAAAGAGCTAGTATTGAAAAACATTTAGTTAAAATTAATTAAGAATTTTTAGAGAAACATAAATAAATTAAAACAATCCCCATGATCGCTTACAAAAACATTTTTTTATTGGCATTAGCTGCATTTTTTTTAAATGCATGTAATAAAGAAAATACCTTAGAAAATAAAAACACTACTACTTACCTGACCGATACCACTTCAGGTATTAAAACGGGTGGGGTAAAGGTTGTACAAATTACTACACCAAAAGGCAAGTTTAATGTCTGGACAAAAAGAATTGGAAATAATCCGAAAATCAAGTTATTGCTTCTTAACGGAGGACCGGGAGCAACACACGAGTATTTTGAGTGTATGGAAAGTTTTTTACCTGCAGAAGGTATTGAGTTTATTTATTATGATCAGTTAGGAACTGGTAATTCTGACAATCCAAATGATCCTTCACTATGGGATTTACCGCGTTTTGTAGAAGAAATTGAGCAGGTACGTCAGGCATTAAAGCTGGATAAAGACAATTTTTATCTATTGGGTCATTCTTGGGGTGGAATTTTAGCAGCACAGTACGCTCTCAAGTATCAACAAAATATAAAAGGACTTATCATTTCAAATATGATGATGAGTGCTATAGAATATGATAAATACGCAAAAGAAGTGCTGGCAAAGCAACTAGACCCAAAAGTATTAGCCAGAATAAGAGAAATCGAAAAAAACAAAGATTTTGAAAATCCGGAATATATGGGATTACTTGTGCCTAATTTTTATTCGAAACATATTTTGCGTTTAGATGCAAGCCTATGGCCTGAGCCAGTTAATCGTGCATTTAGTAAAATTAACCAATCGCTGTATGTTACGATGCAGGGACCAAGTGAATTTGGTCTTTCGGGCAAACTCGAAAAATGGGATGTTACAAAAGAGCTTCCTAAAATTACAGTGCCAACATTATCTATTGGTGCAAAATATGATACGATGAATCCTGAGCACATGAAATGGATTGCTACACAGGTTAAAAACGGAACGTATTTGTATTGTGATAAAGGAAGTCATATGAGTATGTATGACGACCAGCAAACCTACATGAAAGGTTTAATTAAATTTTTAAAAGACACTTCAAAATAATAAAAGATACAATTACTTATGATTTAAAACAGGTATAAAGTAAGGTTATAGTAAGAGTTAGCGTCTATCTTGCCAGCTATCTGTTTTCTATGATATAAATTCTGCAGAGACGTAAATTAAAAGAGCTGTATCCTAATCGAAAGTTGAAATATGCGACTTCAAATTATATACATAGTCCAATATTTGGTTACATTTATTCAGCTGGTTTCATTTTCTTTAGATGAAACCAGCTGATTGTTTAATAAAGTGTTAGTAATCATTCGAACTTAGACTTTCAAATTCTTTTAATTCAGTATTTAATTTATTTCTTAAATCTCAGTGCACCGATTTTGCACCCAACTCAAATTACTATTAATTCAATATTACATCTTTCCAAAAATGTGTAAAAAAGATTCGAACCTAAAGGTTTTAACCCAGTAATTTCAAGCTTTTAAAAATTTACATTGCAAATTGCCACGATTTTGCCTTCAAAATTTGAGCTGTTTTGAAAACGATTAAATTAATCTTCTGATTGTTAGCGTGTTGAAAAATCGAAGTGTAAATTAAAGCATATTATTTGAATACCCTATGTTTACTGGTATTGAGAGTGTATTAACGCTGATTTTTAGTTACTTAAATTTTGCAATTAATATTTCAAATTTGTAAAATAATTATGTCTTTTCTTACAAAGGATCAAGGGTTCGGAAACTTCTGGGATCACTGAAACTGATTTTTTAAATCGGTTTAAACGTTGAAAACCCGCATCATTACTACGATGCGGGTTTTTTTATTCCTCATCTTGTTTTCAAAAATGCTCAA
>NZ_JBZEER010000022.1:0-38468 GCF_058310175.1 Flavobacterium sp. AK-345
ATTAATTTATTGATTGTTTTTTAATTTACGAACCTTGTTTTAATGAGAAAATTATCTCTTAAAACAACTTTTGATTATCTATTTTAAATTTAAAAAAGGCATTAGATTTCTTTTTAATCCTCTGGTTGTCATTTAGCTATAAATATAAAAAGCAATTAATTTAGAAAGAATAAGCCTGATTATCTTACGTTTTATGATAAAGAAGATTTAAAGAATCTATCACTATTAAATTTTAAAGTGTTCATTTTTCTTTTCAGTTTTTAATTCAGAGAAAAAAAGGATCGATAAAAAATTTTAGTTAAAATAATGATTATTTGATAATTCTCAAATTTGGTATAATATTTATAAGGTATTTCTTTGTTATTTGTATTTTGTTTTTTAAAAAGAAGACACTCTATTTTACCTTTTAAATTCTATTTATTAAGTACTTAAACTCGGAAAAACTATTTTTAAAAAAAATAAAAAAGCGACTTTCTTTTTCAGAAAAGAAGTCGCTTTAAAATGATGTAAAGTTTATTTACTCTTTTATTTTGGAAAGAGAAATCGCATTTATGCAATAACGTAAACCGCTCGGTTCGGGACCATCAGGAAAAACGTGACCCAAATGCGCATCGCAGGTATTACAAACTACTTCAACACGAATCATTCCGTATGATTTGTCGGCGTGATATGCAATTGCATTTTCCTGAATTGGTTGTGTAAAAGAAGGCCATCCGGTTCCTGATTCAAACTTTTCAGAAGCATCAAAAAGCACAGTGCCACAACATTTGCATTCATAAATTCCCGGATCAAATAAACTACAAAGCTCAGAACTAAAAGATCTCTCGGTTCCTTTTAAACGTGTTACCTGATATTCTTCAGGAGTTAAAACTTGTTTCCATTCTTCTTCGGTTTTTTCCACTCTTTTTTCAGGAGTTGGATTTCCCTGATTCGAAAAACGAATTATATCTGCCCATTTTATCATAATCGTATTTTTTTAACCATTAAAACATTAAGAAAAATAAGTCTTGGTTCTTTATTATTTTAAACCATTAAGATAATAAGAAAAATTAAGTTCTAGCTTAATGAAACTTAATATCTTAATGGTTTAAAGAAAAATTTTAAATGTTTTAAAATTTATTCTTCTTCTTTTTGTCCCATCATCATTAAGAAAGCTTTCAAAAACGGATCTATATTTCCGTTCATCACACCGTCAACATCGCTGGTTTCATAACCTGTACGAACATCTTTTACCAATTTATAAGGCTGCATTACATAATTACGTATTTGCGAACCCCATTCGATTTTCATCTTTCCGGCTTCGATATCGGCACGTTGCGCTTGCTGTTTCTTTAATTCAATTTCGTACAACTGAGAACGTAACATTTGCATGGCACGTTGTCTGTTATCTTGCTGAGAACGCGTTTCAGAACATTGAATCTGGATTCCGGTTGGTTTGTGTACCAATTGTACTTTGGTTTCAACCTTATTTACGTTTTGTCCTCCCGCACCACTAGAGCGAGATGTTGTAATTTCGATATCGGCAGGATTAATGTCAATTTCGATACTATCATCAACAAGCGGATAAACATAAACAGATACAAACGACGTGTGACGTTTGGCATTACTGTCAAAAGGTGAAATTCGTACCAATCTGTGTACACCATTTTCTCCTTTTAAGTAACCAAAAGAATAATCACCTTCAAATTCTAAAGTAACCGTTTTAATACCGGCAACCTCACCTTCCTGAAAGTTCAGTTCTTTTATTTTATAGCCATAACTTTCTCCCCACATCATGTACATACGCATTAGCATTCCGGCCCAGTCACAACTTTCGGTTCCGCCGGCTCCGGCAGTAATTTGAACAACGGCGCTTAAACTGTCACCTTCATCAGAAAGCATGTTTTTGAACTCGATGTTTTCGATATGGTCCTGCGTTGTTTTGTAATGCTCGTCTAATTCTTCTGCAGAAAGTTCTCCTTCTTTATAAAAATCATACGCCAATTGCAATTCATCAGTAAGTTCGATTGCTTTGTTATAATCTTCGATCCATTTTTTCTTGTTTCGAAGGTTTTTTACAATGACTTCGGCTTCTTTTGCATTGTTCCAAAAGTTGGGTGCGAAGGTTTTTTCCTCTTCGTTGGCAATTTCGATTAGCTTGGCATCGACGTCAAAGATACCTCCTCAACGCACCAAGGCGCTCCACAATACCTTTTATTTGTTCGGTAGTTGTCATAAATTAATATTAGTTTTATATGTTTTTTATAAATATTACGTTAATTTGGTTCTAGGATATTCCCAAGTTAAAATTTACTAAAACTTGCCAAGAATAACTATAAGTAATACGTAATTTTGTTGTACAAAAATAAGATATAGTTTTTAGAATATGGAAATAAATTTAATTAGCGATACCATTACCAAACCTACCTATGAAATGTTGCAGTATATGTTTAACGCTCAGGTTGGTGACGATGTATACAAACAAGATCCTACAGTTATCGAATTAGAGACAAGGGTAGCTGAGTTTTTTGGTATGGAAGCAGGACTTTTTTTTCCATCCGGAACTATGGCCAATCAAACCGCAATTAAATTACACACACAACCCGGAGAGCAATTAATTGCCGATAAATATGCACATGTTTATCATTATGAAGGAGGCGGGGCTTCTTTTAACAGCGGTGTTTCATGCTGTTTAATAGATGGAAATAGGGGAATGATCAATGCAGCGCAGGTTGCAGCGGCAATCAATGATCCTGAGTTTTATCACAGTCCGTTAACGAGTTTGGTTTGTGTAGAAAATACAACCAATAAAGGGGGCGGTGCTTGTTATGAATTAGAAGATTTAAGAGAAATAAAAAAGGTTTGCGACGACAATAATCTGAAATTTCACTTAGATGGCGCCAGAATTTGGAATGCATTAGTTGCCAAAAGACAAAATCCGAAAGAATTTGGAGCAATTTTCGATACAATTTCTGTTTGCTTATCAAAAGGATTGGGCGCTCCTATAGGTTCTGTATTGTTAGGGAGTAAAGCTGATATTCACAGAGCGTTGAGAATCAGGAAGATATTGGGCGGAGGAATGCGTCAGGTTGGTTATTTGGCTGCAGCCGGATTGTATGCTTTGGCACATAATATCGAAAGATTAGCCGAAGACCACAGAAGAGCTAAAGAAATTGCAGCAGTTTTAAGCACAAAACCATGGGTTGCGGCAATTGAACCTGTTGAGACCAATATTTTGATTTTTTCATTGGCCGAAGGTTATAACGATCAGCTTTTAATAGAAAAACTAAAACAAAAAAATATTTCCATCAGTTCAATGGGACATAATAAACTTCGTATTGTAACGCATTTAGATTACAGAGAAGTAATGCATACTTATGTGATTGAAACGCTTCAAAAGTTTTAAAAAAGAGATGCTAAGGTACTGAGATGCTAAGTTTTTTAGTTAAGACTGTATCTATTTAAATAAGCAAAGGTTCTAAGATTCGAAGTATCCTATTGGAAAAAACTCAGAATCTTAGAACCTTAGTATCTCAGAAACTTAGATTCTTATTTAAACAAATTATCCATTCCCGGAATCATTGGCATATCCATTTTGGCAACGGCATCAAGTTCTTTTTCGTTTACGCTTGTTGCTTTTTCGATAGCTTTATTTAAGGTTACAATTAAATAATCTTCCAATTGTTCTTTATCTTCAAGTAAAGAATCATCAATAGAGATTGATTGTATCTTTCTATTAGCCGTTAATGTTACTTTCAATAATCCGTCAGCACTTTGCTCATCAATTAAAACAGTATCCAGACGTTTTTTGGTATCTTCAATTTTTTGTTGGGTTTCTTTAAGTTTTCCCATCATTCCCATTAAATCCATTTTTGTTGATTTTTAAATTATTTCAGACAAAATTACTATATTGCTGTATTATATCAATACAATATTTTATGAAAAAATTAATTCTGTTCTATTGTGTTTATAGTATTTTTGCCTCGACTTATATAAAAATTAATGCTCAACCAATGCAAAACGATATATCGGCTCCACAGGCCAAAGTAGTTCCAAAATCACTAAAAAAACACAAAGAAACCAGAATTGATAATTATTTTTGGCTGAACGACAGAGAAAATCCAGAAGTTATTGATTATTTAAATCAGGAAAATGCATACTACGAAGGTATGACTTCGCATACAAAAGGTCTTCAGGAATCTTTATACGAAGAAATGAAAGGCAGAATTAAAGAAGATGATTCCTCTGTGCCTTATTTCTATAATGGTTATTATTACATTACTCGTTTTGAAACTGGTCAGGATTATCCAATTTTTTCAAGAAAAAAAGGAAGCCTTTCGGCAGATGAAGAAATTATGTTCAATTGCAATGAATTGGCAAAAGATCACGCTTATTTTAAATTAGGCGGATTAAGTATTAGTCCGGATAACAAATTTGCCACTTTTGGTGTTGATATTGTAGGTAGAAGAATTTATACTATTCAGATAAAAAACTTAGAAACCGGAGAAATTCTGGCAGATAAAATCGAAAATGCAACCGGTGCATCTGTTTGGGCAAATGACAATAATACTATTTTTTATGTCAGACAAGATGAAGTTACTTTGCGATCTGATAAAGTTTTCAGACATAAATTAAATACAGGTTCAGAAAAAGATGTTTTGGTTTTTAATGAAACAGATGATACTTTTAATGTTTCGATAAGTAAAGAAAAATCAAGAAAATATATTGTTATTGGTTCTGGAAGTACTTTAACAACAGAATACAGAATTTTAAATTCAGATAATCCTGATGGTGAGTTTGAAGTGTTTCAAAAGCGTGTTCGTGGTTTGGAATACAGTATTTCTCATTACGAAGATTCCTTTTATATTTTAACCAATAAAGACAAGGCAACCAACTTTAAGTTGATGAAAACGCCTGAAAACAGAACAGAAAAGAAATTCTGGAAAGATCTTATTCCGCATCGCGAAGATGTTTTATTGGAAGATATCGAAATTTTCAAAAACTATTTAGTAGTAGAGGAGCGCTCAAACGGTTTAAATCATATTCGAATTATGCCCTGGAATGGCGAAGCGGATTACTATTTACCTTTTGGAAGCGAAACCTATAATGCTTATACAACGACCAATATTGATTTTGATACAGATGTTTTACGTTACAGTTATCAATCGCTTGCAACGCCATCGTCTGTAATTGATTTTAATATGAAAACCAAAACCAAAGAAATCTTAAAAGAGCAACAGGTTTTAGGAGGGAAATTTGATAAAGAAAATTACATCGAAGAGCGCGTTTGGGCAACTGCGAGAGATGGAGTTAAAGTTCCAATTTCGATAATTTACCGAAAAGGATTACAGAAAAATGGCAAAAACCCTTTATTGCTTTATGCCTATGGTTCTTATGGGATAACTATGGACACCTATTTTTCTTCTACACGACTTTCTCTGTTAGACCGCGGATTTGTTTATGCCATCGCTCATATTAGAGGTGGTGAAGATTTGGGAAGACAATGGTATGAAGATGGAAAACTGTTAAAAAAGAAAAATACCTTTACAGATTTCATTGATTGCTCTAAATTTGTAATAGATGAGAAATACACTTCTGCTGATCATTTGTATGCAGAAGGAGGATCTGCCGGAGGACTTTTGATGGGAGTTATTATAAATGAAGCGCCACAATTGTATAATGGTGTTATCGCTCAGGTTCCCTTTGTAGATGTTATTACAACAATGCTCGACGACAGTATTCCGTTAACAACGGGAGAATATGACGAATGGGGAAACCCAAACAATAAAAAATATTACGATTATATGTTGTCGTACTCACCATACGATAACGTAAAATCACAACAATACCCTAATATGTACGTTTCTACAGGACTGCATGATTCGCAAGTACAGTACTGGGAACCAGCAAAATGGGTCGCCAAGTTGAGAAATTTAAAAACAGATAATAATCTTTTGTTCTTAGATACCAACATGGATGCTGGACATGGCGGTGCTTCAGGCCGATTTGAAGCTTTAAAAGACTTAGCAAAAGAATTTAGTTTTTTATTAGATTTAGAGAAAATTAAAAGCTAATTAGAAATTTTTTGTTAAATTTGCAACCTATCAAGGTATATTTAAAATTGCCTTCGATTAACTATTTTTTTATGAAAGAAGAAATAAATGCTTATAATAATGTTTTAGAGTTAATAGGTAACACCCCACTTATTAAGCTAAATAAAATCACCGAAGAGTTAGAAGGAAATTTCTACGCAAAGGTAGAAGCTTTTAATCCGGGTCATTCCTCAAAAGATAGAATCGCGTTATATATTATTGAAGAAGCCGAGAAAAGAGGAATACTTTCTCCAGGAGATACCATAATCGAAACAACATCTGGTAATACAGGTTTTAGTTTAGCCATGGTAAGCATTATAAAAGGTTATAACTGTATTCTGGCAGTAAGTTCAAAATCATCGAAAGATAAAATTGACATGCTGAGAAGTTTAGGAGCTAAAGTGTATGTTTGTCCCGCACACGTTTCTGCAGATGATGAAAGATCATATTACAACGTTGCAAAACGTTTGCATGAAGAAACAAAAGGTTCAGTTTACATTAATCAGTATTTTAACCAATTAAATATTGATGCCCACTACAACTCTACAGGTCCTGAAATCTGGGAACAGACAAAAGGACAAATTACACACCTTGTTGCTTGTAGCGGAACCGGAGGAACAATCTCAGGAACTGCAAAATTCTTAAAAGAGCAAAATCCAAACATTAGAATTTTAGGTGTAGATGCTTTTGGTTCAGTATTGAAAAAATACCACGAAACAAAAGAATTCGATAACAAAGAAATTTATCCGTATCGTATTGAAGGTTTAGGAAAAAACCTGATTCCATCTGCGACAGATTTTGATATCATCGATAAATTCATGAAAGTAACCGATGAAGAAAGTGCTCACTCTGCAAGAGAAATCACTCGTAAAGAAGGTTTGTTTGTTGGATATACTTCGGGAGCAGTAATGCAGGCAATTAAACAATATGCAGAAGAAGGAGAGTTTACAAAAGACAGTAATATTATTGCAATCTTCCCTGATCATGGTTCTCGTTATATGAGTAAAGTATTTAGTGATGACTGGATGAACGAACAAGGATTCTTTGACAGTATTAATGAAGAGGAAGTTCAAAAAATTGAATTTGTAAAGTAAATTAAAAATACTTTTTAAAATATATAACTCCATTCGTGTAAACGAATGGAGTTTTTTTTTAAGAATCGTTTTACAAATCTATAATCTTAATATTATTAAATGTTAAAATATTTTGATTGAATGAGAATAACGTATTTATAAGCAATAAGTGCTTGTTTATGTTGAATTAAATTTATAGTTTTAACAAAATTTATAAAAGTATAAATTAATTTAATTAAGAGTTTTAAATAATCAATTTTGGTTATTTAGCGATTATTTAGGTTCGTTGTCGACTATATTTTTAGTCACAGACATTATAATATAGTTTAGTATTGTTAAAATATAAAGTTTTAAATCCCCAAACATCTATAAAATATGAAGAAATTATTACTAACATTAATGTTTGTAAGTTTTTTAAATACTAATGCCCAAAATCCCATTCAGGAGTTCAAGTTTGATGGAAATTTAAAAAGTACCGATAATACAATTTCTTTTTTGGGAACCCCTATTTTTGTAAATGACAGAACAGGTGCTGTTAAAAGTGCTCTGAGATTAACTAATAAAGGTTTTGAAGTTGTAGTAGGTGATCTTCCGCAGGGAAATAAACCAAGATCAATATCTGTATGGGTGAAATTTAATACTATTACTTCACCAAATTATATTCTAGGTTATGGCAGCCCGGCCAATACGCAATATTTTGGTTTACTCCAACAAGCGGCATCCGCAGGCAATTCTGAGTTAAGTCTTGCAGGTTGGGGAGCCACAAATGATGTTATTGTTTCGGTTCCGCTTGCTAAAGATGTTTGGTATCACTACGCCATCACTTATGACGGAAATGCCTCAAAAATATATCGTAATGGCGAATTACTAAAATCAGTTGATGGGATTTCACGATTAACAAAAGGATATATTTTAAGACTCGGAGAACTGAATACAACAGTTGGAATTAACGCGGATATAGACGATGTAAAAGTATATACCGTTGCCATGACAAACGAGCAGGTTATGGAGTCTTATAATAGCTCAAAACCAACGAATGCTGTTGTAGCATCTCAACAAAGTACTTCAGCTCAAAAAAGTGCTCCTGTAGTAGTAGAGAAAACTGCAGCTCCTATAAAAATGACAGCTCCGGCAACTGCATCAGCAACAGATACAAAAAATGCATCTAAAATTGTTGAGGTTTTTTCACAAGGAACAAAAGTAGCAGGGGCAAATGCTACAAATATTGGTGATTTACCCGAAGGAACTTACTTATTGAAAGTAACCAATAATCCAAAAAAATAGCCAAAATAAAGATTATTCATTAATCCTATTTTTAATAAATATAAAAGAAAAAAGCCTTTTGAAATAAATCAAAAGGCTTCTTTTTTTAATGCTTTTTCTGTTGTCCTGGTGCGTAAGCTTTGGCGCTTTGACTTCCCGACATTTTTTTCGCTTGTCCCGGTGGCATTTTTTTCGGTCCACCATCGTTATGCACATGTGCAACACAGCTTATAACGCTAAGAGCTACAAACAAAATCACCATTATAATTACGGCAAATTTCGTGTATTTTGATGTTTTCATAAATTATTTTTTTATTTTTTTGTTTTTGGATTTACAAATATAAGAGATTATATTTTTTTCTTGAAACCTTAAATCTATTTAGAGTGTATATATACAGTTAAAGATTATGAATTTGAAATGATGTAAAAAAGCCTTCTAAAGTTAAACTTTAGAAGGCTTTTTAATTATTAGTATTATTTGCTTTTTAGCTTATAACGCTTATGACAACAAATAAAATCACCAGAATAATTACGGCGAATTTTGTGTATTTTGATGTCTGCATGATATTGTTTTTAAATTATTTATTCTTCTAATTGCCGCAAATATAATAGTTTATTTGAATTATTAATCTTACAGGTATTTAAATTAACCATAAATTATAAAAATCAAAAAATATTTTTATTTCTTCCCAACCTTTTCGGGAAAAACATTCTCTATATAAGTAGAAAGCATTTTGAAATGATTTTAACTTAAAAATATATACTATGAAAAAGAAATTCACCTTAGAAATAGCAAGTCCTTGTTCTGAAAATTTTGATAAAATGATTCCGAATTCAAAAGGTTCGTTTTGTGATTCGTGCGCTAAAAACGTAATTGATTTAAGTAAAAAATCGAACTCTGAAGTAGCTAAATTTATTGCAGAAAACAAAGGTAAAAACATTTGTGCACGAGTAAAATCAACACAGTTACAAGAAGAATTTGCATATAATGAAACATCAAAAATCAACAATTTTAAATATGCCGCAATCGCAGCATCGGTTTTATTAGCCTCGAATGTTTCAGCGCAAGAAAAAGAGCCAATTCAAACCGAAATTACTTCTCCGAAATTAAATAATCACATTGTAGGTAAAATTGCCTTTAAGCAGCCAGTTGAGGAGGAAGTTTCAATTATTGTAAAAGGAAAAATATTAGATTCAAAAACAAATAAACCTTTAAATAATAAAACATATCCAAACTTAATGCTGACTATAAATGATTCACCAACTCCGTTTAAAGTAAATGCAAAGACGGGTGAATTTGCTATTCCTTTAAAAGTTTTAAAAAATAGTGATAATCTTTATCTTAGTATTGTAAGCGGTGATTATTATTTATCTAAAACAATACCTTTTGATATAAAATCAGTTAAAGGAAATGTTTTTAAACAAGATATAATTATTGAAACAGAAGAGTTGACTAAAATTATGATTATGGGAGGATTGGGTGTTAATTATGTTGAGAAGAAGGGGAGTAGGGAGATTTGATATGTTTTTATGAAGTAGAAAAGCCTTCTGGATTTCAGAAGGCTTTTTTGGTTAAAATACCAATTGTTTTTCAGATGATTTTCTAATTGTAGTGAAAGTAATTTCAATTAATTTTTTATTATCAAAGTTTAATTGGAGTGCTAATGAAAAATCATATATTACTAGCTTCCCATCTACCCAGTTTTTTTCTTTTTTTAATTTGATGTAATGCTAATTCCTTTATTTTCTCATCTTCTGATAGTGATATTTTTTCTAATGCTTCAATATTGTGTGGCTCTGGCTGTGCACCGATTGCATAGATTATTTTACGAATAAATGGATATTTTAGATCGTCATCATATTTATAAAATTCAGGAAGTGAAGAAAGCAGATGCATTAAATATGTTATGTTCTCTTTATCATTATTAAAACTATCTTGGAATGTTTCAATTATAGATTCGTGACCATGATGCCAATTCTCTAATAAAAAGAATTGTAATAGTTTCATAAAATCACTATCGGGCATAGAGAGTGGAAATCTCCATAATATCTTACTAAATCTTGTATCATAAATAGAATCAGTTTTTGATTCTAATAATAACTGTTTCAGCTCTTCATAATTTGCCCTATAAGGAAAAATGAGAAACAATTTGTCTCTTCTAACTTTATAATTTTCATCAAAAATTTTCCAGTCTTTATCTAAAACTTCCATCATTATTTTATTTTTTCAAAAAATAATATATTTTTATGAAACTCTGCTAATGGCTCGATCGCTCGGATATGGGACATTTAGACAACGATAGCGAGGAAATTCTTTCCGTACCCGCAAAGTATATCAATTAAGAAGAACTAACTTCAATTTATTTATAAATCTGCATGATTCTCATTGAACCAGAAAACAATCTCTCAATTTAATAGATTTCTTTAATTATGACTTTTCTTGTGTCTTATAGCAACGGGCACGGAAAGAATTTCCGCGCTATCTATGTTTATATATATCTGAGCTATCGCGGTTATAAAGTAAATTCATTTCTAGAAAAAGTATTTTTGCTATCATGGACTAAGACCATCAGATTTAACTTGTAAACGTGCTTTTAAATAAATGTGAAATTTCTCGAAAAACAATTTAATATCAGCCTCAGAATAACGCTGTTTAAATGGTGAATCAACTATTGATAAACAATAGTCATCTTGAGTTAAAGCGAAGTCAAGACATTTATATAACATTTCCCAATATTCCAATGTTCCTATTTTTAATAAATGCTCCCAATAATCATCTTCAAACACTTTTTCATTATTCAATCTATGATGATGATGATAAATAAAATGAACTGCCATCCCTAAATATTTTTGAAGAGTTTTTACTTCCATTTTAGTAAATTCTATTTATTTTAAGATTATTTATATTCAATCTAGCTATACGACGTCTTCTTCTAAACTGACAGCAATGCTGGCGAAGTCTCCCCACTTCGTACCCATTCCTAAATTTTATTCAAACCTGTAGTAATCATAAAATGCTTTTATTACGTCTTGTTCTTTCATTTCTTATTTTATTATATTAAGGATTTGTAATCGCTCTCTTATTTAGAGTATTATCTTTTACCCGCTTCTTCACTCCAAACTTTAACATAACCATTTGAATTTTTATTTTGACTATAAAAAATATTCTAAATGAAGAGTATTAATAAAATATTTTTTTTTCATTTAGTTTTTTTTAAATAATAAATATAATATTGAAAATATTGAGAATAAAAAGAAAAAAGGCTCAAGTAAATATTTCAAATTTAATTCAAAAATACTATTTGGTTTTGAAAAAAATAAATTAAACGATGTAAACTTAGAATGATAGACTATTATTCTGAGATCTTTATATTTATTTGAAAAGGGACTAATTTGCTTACTGATTGTTATTGAGGCTTTTTTGTTGTTAGACATTAAAAAGCCTTCATAAAGGTTAAAAAAATTAGATGATGAATTTCTTCCTGTACCTGATGCTGTCCCATATTTTTTGACAATTAGAACATCTTTTACGAAACCATTTTCGCAAAAAACAATGGAATATCCGGTTTTAAGTACAGAAAAATCATTAATCATCTCAATTGTTAATATTAAAGATGATAATACTATGATAGTATATGCAATAATTTTTTTCATTATATTAATTATTTTAGCTTTTATATTCACCACCTGCTCTGCAAAATTTTCTTCTAAACTGTCCTGTGATGTTGGCGAAGTCTCCCGACTTCGTACCCGCTCCTAAATTTAACTTGTAAATCTCAAATTATAGAATTTCCTCGCTTTGGGTTTAATTCGTTATAAGTTCTAAACTTACTAAAGTCTTTTGACTTTTTGAATGAATATTTGCATTTTGATATAAAATCAGTAAAAGGAAATGTTTTACAACAAGATATAATTATTGAAACAGAAGAGTTGACTAAAGTTATGATAATGGGCGGATTGGATATTAATTATGTTGGGGAGAAGGGGAGGGTAGAGATTTGATTTTTTTGAGATGTTCATATAAAAATAAAAAGCCTTCTTTAGTTTAGAAGGCTTCTGAATTTAGCTTATTTGGCTTAGAATAGAATGAATAATATTATCTCATATCTTATGTAAGACTTTCACTGTCGTCAAGTGCATTTTTTGCTTCGTCTATATTGTCTAACATTCTCTTGAAATAGATACTCGATGTATACTTTTTCGTAGTATATTCAATCCTTTCAATAAAGTCCTTGCTTTGGAATTTTCCGCTTATTGCACCAAAACTATTTGATACAATTTCAAAGTTCACATCATTGTCAAGAGACTCAATAAACTCGATCGCTTTAGTTTCATTCAAGGACAAAAGAACTTCTAAGATATTGCGAAGTATCATTCCTGCTGGGTCAAAGCTACCGTATTCTTTTGACTCAACCTCGATTATTTTATATACTAAGAATAAAAGTTCTCTTTCCGTAAAGCTAAACGAACAAGATTGTGAATTAGTATTAAATTCCATTTTTAAAATTTAGGGTTTAGAATTAGTTGACCTGCTGAATTGGGCTGAAACTTATTATCGGGAAAAATGGTAGCAAACTGTCCATTAGTCTTGATTAAACCTACCCTTACACCATTATAAGTATCAAAAAGAGGAACTCCATCTGCTAAAGAATTATAAGTAGATTGATTTTGTTGAATAACATGTTTTGCGGCTGTATCAATATCCTGCTTTGTCCAATTAGACGGAAACCATGATTGACCAATGCCTTGAGTTTTTGCTGTTACTTTATGATCAGGAATATTTCCTGTCCTCACACCGTTATCAAATGTGTGTTCAATATTATGTTGTTTGCCGGTAGACTTCAAATAGTCAATGTTACTTTGCCCATGGCCACCGCCAGTCATTTTACCAGATTCTAAAGATGTATTTGGATTGTGTGGGTTTGCAAAATCTCCTATATCAGAATGTGTAAGTGGATCTTTTGACTGATAATAATACCTGTCAAATCCTTCAGGGTTACCTTTTATGGTTCCTTCTTTCCATTTCTTCAACAATCCCTTATTAGGATCATTCAATGCAGATAAAATATTACTTGGTGTTTCTTCAGGAAAATTACGCATGAACTTATTTTTAGCAACTTCATCTAAAGAAGTAAATTGATTCTTTAAGTACGAATAACCTTTTGAATTTAATAAGTTTGCAAAGTCATTTGTTATATTACCAATTCCTTGTAATGCCTTCCATTTCAAATATCCACCAGCTTTACCAATTTCATCTAAATTCTTTGAAACTAAGTTAAGTTCTTCTACACTCCTTGTAAGACCAGCTTTTTCGTTATATAATATTTTCCAGGAATCATATGCTTTTTGCGGATCTTTTTCTGCGAAAGCTACAAGTTCTTTAGATGTATACATGTCATTTTTAAAGAAATTCTTTATAGTTTCACATTGTGCATTTACATTTAAGAATGTAAATAACATAACCCATAATGTTAAATATAATTTGAATGTATTTTTCATTATCCTTTATTTTTAATTTTTGCGATTATTTCATCTGTTAATAGTGGATTTTCCCATATACCAACTACATAAGTAATATCTTCTCCTAATTGATCTTCTGCTGCACTACGAGGTTGATTTTCTGAGCTCCATCTACTGAATTCAATTAATATATATTCTTTCCCTTCTTCTTCAATTAAAATAATTTCTCCAGGAGCAGTATATAATGAGTTGATTTTTAATACACTTAAAAAATAACCTTTATGAATTGTATGCTCTTCGATTTCAAATCCATAGGTTTTAGATAAAAACAATAATTCGTTTATATTAAAATACTCGTTTGAATCTACAAATGGATTAACTATTATTTTTTTTCGATAAGCCTTCCTATTTTCAGAAGATATAATACTTCCATCCTCATTTAGAAATTTAATTGAGGGCCTAATCAATTCTGTTTTTATAGAAACTATATCTTGTATAATTTTTTCAGATCCATCGCCAAAAATTTCAGTTTGAATACAATAAAATTTTTCTATTAGTTTCATTTGCAATGAATGTTTTTTATTAATTTATCTACTTTGAAAGTTAAGTCTTCTATTTCGTCTACCCATTTGCCACCTCTAAAAACAGAACGTTGTACTATATCATAAGTTGCTCCTTTTATAAAGTAGGTTGCATCATGAAATTTATGATTAGACTGAATTTGTTTTGCTAGTCCTTGTTGCAAAACACCATTTTTATTTTTCCATGGTATTGCATCTCCATAACTAAACTTTAAACCATCTACATTTTTCATTCTAAACTTTATATACACCATTCCTTCTTGTATATCTTCTAGTAGAGCTCTGGAATCATAAGTATAAGGAATATCAATTTTATTATATTCATCTAAATTTACTGGACTAGCAAAACCACCTCCTAATTCTGTAACTTCAGTAACTTTTCCATCAGCTTTATCAACTTTTGGATTTTGAAAACGATCGAATAGATCTCCAATTTTAGGAGCAATTTCATCATCAACTTTTATGAATCCATTAAAAGGAGGCCAACCACCGTTTATTAAATCTTTTGGATCTGCATGAAAATAACTATATAAGCCATCCCAATCTTTATTACCCCATAATTCATAAGCCTTTACTTTTTGTGACATATTTGCATTACCAACAGTTGCTTCAAAAGCTTCAAAAGTTCCTCTATTAAGTTTCTCAACTTTCGAAATAGTAGAAAGTTCATCAATATTTTTTATTCCTTTTGAGGCCCATTTAGTCCAATAAGCTAATAATTTTTCATCTTGAATCCTTTTTAAAGTTACTAAATCAGCTTTTGCAAAATCTTCTAAAAATTTTGCTTTAGATGTTTCACCAAGCGCATTTATTTCTTTGTTTAGAGTGTTTAATTCGGATTTTTTGAGCAAAGTTAATAAATCTCCAGTCTCACTAACTCCTTTTTCTGATCTCAATATTAAAATTGCGCTGCTTACTAGTTCTATTTCTGCAGATGTAATAGCTTTTGCATCCTTCAATGCATTTAAGTTTTTTTCTAACTGTATGGCAGATAGTTCTTTCGTTGGTTTTGTTAATAAACTTATATTATTATTAGTGTTTATAAGTTTAACTTCTGTTGCAAATTCAACAGATTGATTTTTTATATCAATTGCTGTATAATTCAATTGTGTATCCTCAACAACTTCACCAATATTTTTAGCATCATTAATAGCTCCTATTTCATTAGAAATTTTCAACATATTATTTGGCAATAGTAAATCACCAACAGAAACGATACCAGTTACTAAACTTGCTTTATTAAAGAAATTTGCAAGTTCAGGATTTTGTTCTCTAAAGGCTGTTCCTGCCATACTTGCGACAGAACTTATTTTATCTGCATAGAATAGAACTCTTCCTAGTTTTGTTAATTGTCCTCCTGGTATAGCTAAAGTTAAAGCATCAAATGATGTTTGAATGATGTCTGCCTGTGTTTGACTATCGCCCACATCACTTGAGTATAATGATAAAATTGCAGGAACAGGAATTGCTATAGGTTTTCCATCCTTATCTTTATTTTGTGGATAATCAGAAAGCAGATTATCTTTTGACAAATTCTTATATAATATAAAATCAAACGGAGAATACAGTTTTGTTTTCGAAGCCATTGATTCATTCTTAAACAAACCTTCTTTTAAAACCTGTTCTACATGAATTTTTTTGGTTTTTTCGTCATATTCAGCATCAATAGATAAAAACTGATGTTTTGTTTTATCATAGTCGTAAAAAAGACCAATAACCGTAGAGCTCGAAAGATATGAAGCAAAATCAGCAGACCCTCTTACAAAAATGTTTTGATAATCATAAGTAAGAGTACTTTCTGGTTTTTTGAAGTATTCTTTAAGTTCATTTATAGACTTCAGTTTGTATTTATTTACAATTTCATTTATGCCATTCTTGTATTTATCTGATCGTAAAAAATGCTGATAGAATACACTCATTAATAACTTTCTGTTATCACCAGAGATAACTAAATTACTATCATTTATCTTAAGATACATAATGTACCAAAGAGGGAATTCTCTTTTGATTGTTGCCGGACCTGAACCACCTCTTGTATTTGGCCAGCTAAAAACTACTTTATCATTTTCTAATAAATCTATTAATGTGTTTGAATCAAATTTAGTATAGCCAATTATCTTAACTATAATTTTTTCTTCTTCTTCATCCCATAGATTTCTTTGCATTAGTATTTTAACCAGTGCTATTGCCCTTTCAGATTCTAATTTTTGGAATTCGAGCTCTGTAGCTAGTTTTAAGCATGTTACTTGCTGTTCGCTAATAGAGGTAAGTGCAACATTTGGATCAAATAAAGCTTTCAGACATTCATTATTTGTTTTTACCTGATCATTTAATGATGTATCAAAATACTGAAAATATTTTTCGTAGTATTTCTGTTTATCAGCACTATTATATAGTTCGTAAACAACACTATATTTGGTTGATTGACCTCTCCATCCTGTATGATCATTTAACTCAACTCTAAAGTTTTCATCCCATTTATAAGTGTTTTTTATAGAACCGGCATATGCAGTGGCTCCTGCACCAGATTGCTCAGAATACGTATCTGCAAATTTGTTGAAAAAGTCAGGATATACAACTCGCATTTCAGCAATTTTATTTATCCATAATTGCTCAGGTTTTCCAAAATGATTCTTAAGCATGTTTTTTGTGTTTTGATCATAACACCAAAGACATGAATTTCCAGGGACTTTAATTTCTTTTGTTAAGTTGTTTAAAATTTTAGTTGAATATGGAGCAATTTTATTAATAAATTCATCAAGCGCCATATCTTTTGCACCAGCATTATATTGAGTTAAATTTTGATGTTCACCAATAGGAAATGATAGTTTGAATATTGCATAATTTGAATTTTCATTCAATAACGGATAAATAAAACCATCAACTTTATTATAATCTGTCAAATCTTTATAAACTTTTTTATCTTGTTGATCTACATATCCTGTAGGTTTTTGATACACATATTCATGTATAGTTTTTCCATCTTCTTCGAGCTTTTCAAATCTATAGAGACCACCCGTTTTTGTTTTATTGTAATATGATTTTGAAGACTCATCAGCAACTACAGATCCATATATAAATTCATATCTCATTAATTTATTGTTAGGAATAGATACAATTTGCCCGTCTGGTGTAACAAATGATACCGTTCCTTTTGTTTCATCTTTAGGATCTTTATCTAAATTGACAAAACTATATGGAATTTTATCGTATGTTCTAATATTTTCACCATCTTCATCGCCTTGAAATAAATACAATTGCAATCCAGGCGCATGAAGAACCTGCCAGTCGTTATGGCTAAATTCTGTGCCAGTCCCATAATCCATCAATAAATCAGTAGGAGTAGTAGTATTGTATTCAGTAAATGGATGTTGTAATCCAAATACACCATGTCCTAATTCGTGAGCAATGGTTTTAGAGGTACTGCCTTTGTCTTCTTCTTTGTCTTTTGCACCACTAAATATAAAACCGAATTGACGTTTTAATGGCATAAAACCAGCTAGACCTTTAGAAGAAAGAATATTTGTCACTAAAACATAGTAAGAGTCTTTTTCATACTTTATTTGTGTTTTTACGTATGTTATAATTGCTTGTTGTTCTGCAGTGTATTGAGCTAACCAGCCACTATCACCACATTCAATAGTGTTTTTAGGATAGTAACTTGCAGGTAAATCTACATTTGCAGATGTAACAGTAAAATTAATTCCAGCTTTATTGTAAATATTATTAAGGTCTTTTTCTACATTAGTTATAGACGCTTTATTAATACTCACCAGAGTTACATTAACTTTTTTATTCGTTAAATGCCACAAATCTATTGTACCGGCAATATCATATTTGCCAGCCGCTTCTTTTGGATCTTTTGCTGTTGCAGGTTTTACTGTAGCTATGATTGTTTCTTTAGCAAAATCTAAAGTCTTTTTCAGAGTCAGCGTTGCAACGTTGTCTTTCCAAACAATTTGGGTACTGTCGATTGCAGTTCCGTTTTGGGTTTTAAAGACAAGATCTTTTTTGGTTTTTCCATTTTTGAAATCAACAGTTGCCACTACAACATCAGTTGAATTCGGACTTTCTGAAATAGCTTTGTAATTTACTTTATAAGTACCACCGCTTTTTTGAGGAATTGTTTGGTAAGTTTTATTTAATTTACCATTTTCTGCTGTTGGAGCAGTATCAAATGAATAAGTTCCATTTCCTTTAGAGAAAACAACATTTACATCCGCAGACGAAATCTCGGCTACATCGCCGCCAGATCCCATTCCGTTTGTATTTTTAGAAGTCGGAATTCCGCCTGGAGCGAGTTGTCCTGTTTGTTTCATGTCTCCTGCCGGAGCATTGGCAGGAACAGCAAATTGTTTTCCGTCTTTATCAGTGATGATAACATCATTTACCGTTTTGTCTATAACAGAAACAACGCCTGTAGTACTGGTTATCGTTATAGTTCCATCAGGATTTTTTACAACAGATTTTATAGATAAGTCATATTGATGATTAACAACATTTCCGGCATCTCCAAATGCATCATTTACAACACCATCAAGATCTGCCATACCACCCCAATTAGGATCATAACTAGCCACAATCTCCCCGGAAATCAATTTAAAATCAGTATTTACACCAATGTTATTAAACGTAATTCTGATACGGGAGAATTTACCAATATCGATTTTGTCGCCTCCAAGGGCATCGGCAGCATCAATTAGTTTTCTGAATTTTTCTAAGAAGGGCAGGGTTACATAACCTTCGCCGGTAAAGTTTCCGTTGCTTCCTGTAGCTTTTATTACAACAATTGGAAAATCTCCGGCAGTTACAACATCATTCGGGAAAAGGCTTGGTAACGGATTTTTATTTTTTAAATCATTTGGATCCGGCTGTATACCACAACCGGCAAAGGCAATTTCGTCTTGGGCAAGCGTCGTAAATTCGTGAATGGTGCTGTGCGTATATTTTCCAACATCACACGATGAACCAACAGTATATTCGTAAGTTGTATTTGGTTTTAAATTACTAATATTTATGGTTTCTCTTGGCGTTACCAATTTATACCAATCACGACTATTTTTTTCGCGATAATTTACCTGATAATCAAAATTGTCAATATTGCCGCTCCAGGTTATTTTTGCCTGATCCTGACTTACGCCGCTTGTTGTAATAGACAATGGTGCGGTACAAAATACTTCGTAAGTAAAAGAGAAAATTTCGCTGTAACCGTTATTCTTAAAAACACCAATTTCTTCTGCTCCCAGTATGGCTTTGGCTTTTATGCGCCATGCATATTTTTTTCCTGGAATAAGTTGCGGTTGCGTAATTCCGTATTGTAAAGTTGTATTTCTGGTTGTCGTGGTATACAATGGAGGTGAATACGCAAATGCATTTTGAACAGGGGTATAGTTATCCCAAATTTCGACTAATGAAAATTCATATTCGACATTGCTTACATTGATACTTCTTGGCGTCCAGCTAAAAACGATATTCTGAATATTTTGCTGCATGATCGAAGCACCATTCAAAGGCAGGTTCAGGAAAGGTGGTTCGTTTTGAAAAATAATAGTAGTTACAGCTGTTTTTTTGGATAATTTTTTGTTGGTGGCAAAATCATATACTTCTACAGAAATATTATAAACACCTTCCGGCAAAGGCTGTGCGTATTGGTTTGGATTGATTCCCAATATGTTCTGATATTCAAAATACGGTGCTAAGTCAACATTGGTTATCTGTAGCGGAAAACCTCCCTCAAGATATAATGGTCGTGCGCCTACAACAAAATCATTTGAAGCAAACGAAATTGAATTTCCCTGAAAATAAATTTTCAAACGCACTTGTCGGTTTGAGATCGTTAAATCGTTTAAAACCAACTGCAATTTTATAGGACTATTTATGGTCGTTGCATCGGCATAATTACTCAGGTAAATAGGCGAGGGCTGTAAAATTTGAGTGCTTATGGTAACAGGAAATGTTTGTGCATTACTGCTAAATCCTATAAGAGCGCATACAAAAAATACAAGTAGGTGTAGTTTTTTTAGCATTTTGGGTAATTGAGGTTTATCCATTTTTTTGGTATTATATCTTGTTTGGTCTTCCGACTTTAGTTTTTTAGAATCTTATTTCTGAATATGTTTTAAATCAAGTTCTTCAACCGTGGCATTTTTTACAGCTAAATCATGATAAAACGGAATCATTTTTAATTCGATAGCATCTACAATTTCTGTTGATGCTTTTTTGTCTTTTATCAATTTAAAAGCTTCTTCAATTTCCTGTTTGCTAAAATCAGCTGCATATTGGTTTTTCTGAATTTCGGTTGCCGGAATTTTGGCCAGCGTCGAAATTTCCTTCATCATCCATCTATGGTGCATTAACTGATCTCGGCTATTATTACTTCTTTCAACCAATCTCGAATACGATTTATAAGTAGTTTTGTCTGTTGCTTCTGCTTCAGTTTTACCGTTTAGCGGATGGCTGTTTACTCTTCCAATGGCAATTACATAAGAGTTTTCAAGACTTTCATCTTTAGTCGAAATTTCTTTTTCTAGTTTTTGTGAAGCTTCTGCCAAGTATTCGTTGTATTTATTTAAAGTTTCAGCTTCGGTATTATAAGCTTCCAGATAATCCAGCACTTTATCTTTAAATTGTTTTTCGTCAGGAGTTAATGTTGCCAATGTTAGCAAATGCTCCAAATTGGTATTTTCTTCGGTAGGTAAAGGCTGTAAAGCCAGTTGCATATCTTTTAACTGTGTGGTAATTTCATCACGTGTTCCTTCAAATATTTTTCCGCCAGAACTAATTTTCAGAATAGGATCTCCGGTTAAATTTAAATAGCCTTCGGTTCTTGGTTCTCTTTTCGGACGCAATTTAATCTTATCAAAAGAATAAGTGTAAGTAAGTGTACCTGTTAAATCGTTATTTTTTTGAGTTGAAATTCCATTTGAAGAATTACTGAACAACGAAATAACTCCCATATTGAAATTATGTTTCTGCAAATAGATATACGATCCATTTACTCTAAAATTGATAATGTCATTTTGCTTGTCTCCGTTATTATAACTTGTGTTATAGCTTGTTGATGCTGAGGTTGTAAATTTTTTATCAAAAAATAATTTGGTTGCGCCAATTGTCGGACCAATAATAAAACTTTTACCGCCGTCGGTTTTTCCGTATGTATTATTTATGGATGCATTAATATTTAAATCTTTCTCGGGATAACCAACACTGTACGAAAGACCGGAATTGTAATAAGTACTTGCACCGCCGGCAATCGTTTGTCCTTGTTGTTGGTTTACGGCATCCTGCATCGAAAAATTAGCATTTATCGATTTTTTAATTCGCTTGTCATTTTTCAATAAATAATTAATGGCAAGAGATGCATTTTGATTGACTTGTCTAAAGTTTAAAGTATCCAGATAGTCATACTCAGAAACCTGATTGATGTAGTCAAACTGATTTCGGCTATTGGTATACGATTGGAAATTAGAATAATTTAAATTGAAATTCAGTTTTTCTGTAGCACGGTAATCAATTGTCAGGGCAGAAACCAAACGTTTCATCTGACTTTCTTTTTGCTTGTCTAAATTGTCTTTTTGAAGTCCTAAATTTACAGATACAGAAACTTTGTCTTTGTATAGATTTTGAGTTGCATTCACGGTAATATTTTCTAAATCATTATTAAAATAATAACCGCCCAATGTTCTGTAATTTGGATCAATTCGTTCGTAGCCTAATCCTAAAGTTCCTTTTCCGGCAGGATAAACCAATTGCCCTTTAAAAGCATTATAACTTGCCGTTGTATTGTTCGGACTTAAAAATAAAGCCGCAACACCTTTTGCTTTTGTACCGTCGATTGTTCTTGTATCTTCTGTAATACTGCTATTGGCAAATTCTGTAAAAACCTGTAATTTTTGAAAAAGTTTAAAAGTAGTTTCAAAACTTACAGCCGCATTTTCTTTTGGAGAAACTCCTAATTCTACAGGTACAGGGTTTGAAATGGAATTTATTTCATCTTTAGCTTTAAAAAAGATAAGACCAAAAGTTACATTGTCTAAAGCATAATTGGTTTTAAAACCGTAACCAAATCTTTTATAAGTTGGTAAAAGATCCGGATAAGCGTTATTGTACTCGCTGCTTTTTAATAAACGGCCGTACATCGCGCTAACTTTAAATTTTCCTTGCGGAGTAAGATCAACTCCAAAACCAGAAAACTGATGTCCGCTTAAAGTATAAGGTGAAAAGGTCATGCTTACATCACCAATATGAGCCGTGATCCATTTATAAGATGGATGAATGCTTAAACGATTCATCAATACAGGTTTATCATAACCAAATTTTTGATTGGTATATGAAAAAGATAATGGAATATTGTATAATCCGGCTATGTTGAAATTGATATTTCCGTTAAGAAAATAACTAAAAGGTTCTCTGGCAGCGTTTCCTGAATAGAATATACTATTTGCAGACACACCTCCCGATACGTTTATTAATTTAGCTTTTGCTACTTCCTGAACATTAAAGTTTTGTGCAAAACCTAATGCGCTTACAAATAGCAATATAATATTAAATTTAAATCTTTTTAAAATCATCTTTTTTATTGTGAAAAACCAAATCAGCAGTACTAATTTCTGCTTATTGATTTTCATTATTTAATGAACATCTACTCTGAAAAACACAAATTATTTGATGATTATTTTTCTTAATTTAGTTCCTTGCTGTGATTCAAACAGTACAAAATAAATTCCTGACGGAAGTCCGTTTAAACTAAAATTAAACGAGTATTTATCTTTGCCTTCTTCGTATTTAGAATCTATTACCTGGTTGTTGCTTAAGTTATACACTTTGATGTGAGCAGGCATGATTTTGTCTAATGTTACATCAATAGTAAATTTTCCGTCAGATGGATTTGGGTAGATTTTTAGATCAAATTTCTTTTGCAAATCTGTTTCATCCGGATTTTCGTATTCGCCTTCGGTAACGATTATGGTTTTAGTTTGTGTGGCAACGCAATTTCCTTTTTTAGTAACCAAAGTGATATCATGTTCACCAATTGTATTAAAACTTATTTCTGCATAATCTTTATCTTTAGAAGCAATAATGGCGCTCGCAGGTAAAATCCATTCAACTTCATCGGGAATAGGATTACTAATGTCTACAATGATAATTTTTTCGTTTAGGAAAGCTTGAGATGAAACCGCAAATTCAGCACTAATGGCCGTATTTTGACTAGAAATTTGAATAGAATCTGTAGCCAGGCAACCTAATTTATTGGTAACAACAACTGTATACGTTGCCGGTTCAGAAACGGTAATCATAGCATCGGTGCTTTTAAAACCTTTATCAGATGTCCATGAATATTTTGCCTGATCGTCGTTTATAGTAGCGTTAATTGTTAAAGTCTGATCAAAACATAAAGTCACATCTGCCCCAAGATCTATTACATCTTGTGGCGGATTTTCGATTTCGTATGTTCTTGAAATAATACAGCCTTTAGCATCTTTAATTTCTATCGAATACGTTCCGGCTTTTGCGTTGTTCAACGTATTGGATGTTTCTCCTGTATTCCACAAATAGGTAAATGGCACAATACCTGCAATTGTAGTTACAACGATTGACGCATCAGAACCTGCATAACAAGTTGGAATTTTTATATTTTCAGATGCATCTAAATGTGCTGGAGCAGTAATAGTTATGTTTTTGTTGATCGTACACCCGTTTTTATCTGTTACCACTAAAGAATAATTTCCAGGAACAACTTCTGTTAAATTAGCCGTTTTTGCTCCCGTATTCCACAAATACGTATAAGGCAATGTACCTCCGGAAACGGCAGAAGTTATAGTCCAGTCATTTAAATCACCACAACGAACATATTCTGAAGAAAGTGTATTGGCTAAAGCTGTTGGTTCATTGATTGTAATATTTTGACTTTGAATAGATTTATCAAAAGAATCTGTTGCAATAACATAATACGTTCCTGCTTTTGCATTTGTTAATGTTTCGGCTGTTCCCACAACAATTGCAGGATTATTTACATTATACCATTTATAATAATAACCCGGAAGTCCGCCAGACGTAAGCGCTTTTATACTTGCTGTAGCATCACCAAAACATTGTACCATATTTATCTGAACGACATTTATAAACAACGGATCGACTTTATCTAAATCTCTTTCTATAATCTCACAGCCATTTGCATCAGTTATAGAAATAAAATACTGACCTGCATAAATGTTATAAATACTTGTATTTGAGCTTTGATTATTATCTGTAAAGATTATATTTTTGTTCTGGTCAAGCCAATTAAAATTATAATTTGGAGTTCCACCCTGAACCGTCACAGCAATACTCGCATCGTCTACACCTTGAGCTGATGGAGGGGTTTTAACTACACTTTTAATAGCCAAAATTTCAGGCTCGGTTATAACAAAATTTTGAGTAGCACTACAATTATTCTCATCTCTAACCGTTACTGAATAACTTCCTGCATATAACTCATCAATGACATTCGGATTTACTCCGGAAGAAACACTCCATGAAATGGTATGCAATCCGGTACCTCCTGTTGTGGTAATCTGAATTTTCCCATCCTTTTCATTTTTACACGAAACATTGGTTTGCGTAAAATTGATTTTTACCGGAGTGGGTTCGTTTATCGTTACTTTATTCGAAGTAAAACTATTTCCAAATCCGTCAGAAACTTCTAGGAAATAGTTTCCTGCAATTAATAGGTCTGTTGGATTTGTTGTTGATACTGTTACAGAAGGAGCAAGTTCATTATACCATCTGTAAATATAATTTTTATTAGTATCCGGAACTCCAATTGGCGCTCCACCGGTAATTGTTGCTTTTAAAACACCTTGTTTGTATCCAAAACATTTTATTGATTCGGTTTCATTTATTGCGGTGATCAAAAGTTTATCAGGTTGTATTAAAGTATATTCTTTAACAATAGAACAATTATTAGCGTCTGTTACCGTCAATTCGTAAGTACCAATTGTTAATTGATCTAATAATTTTGCATTTCCAATAATTGCAGAAGAACCTTTAACTCTCCATGCATAAGTATAAAGAGGAGTTCCGCCGGTTATTGAAACTTCAATACTACCGTTTTTAGTTTCAAAACCGCTTAGATTTTTAATTTTTGTGTCGGCATCTATAATTGATAAAGATGCATTTGGTTGTGTTATAGTAATATTCGAAAGTGTGGTTTCGCAATTGTTATCGTCTTTAATAACAACACTATAAACTCCGGATTTTAAATTGTTTATTAAGTCTTCGGTTGTAGCATATACAGTTTGTTCAGTATCTTTTTTCCATACAAATGTATAAGGCAGCGTTCCTCCGGTTACAGTAATATCAATTGTTCCGGTTTGATTTCCGTAACATAAAACATTAACTTTATTTGCAAGGGAAACGATTAATTTATCAGGTTGAATTAAATTTAATTCAGATGATTCTGTAATAGCTCCAACATTATCTTTAACGATTACTTTATATTTTCCAACTCCTAAATTCTCAATGAAATTTTGAGTTTCACCAATAATTTCCGCATTGTTCTTGTACCATTTGTAGCTGTAGTTTGTCACACCTCCTTGTACATTTGAAGTAATTTTTCCATTAGAATCTCCATTACATTTTATAGAAAGTGATTCTGTTAGTGCAACTGTTAATAAAGGATTTTGATTCACTATAAAAGTCTGCGTTGCCGTACATAATTTGCTATCAGTCACTACTAATGTGTATGAACCTGCTTTTAGTCCGCTAATATCTTTTGTAATACTAGTAAATCCAGAATAAGTACTTGAAGACCATTTGTAATTATAACCGCTATTTCCACCTGTTATGTTTCCTAGTGAAATTGCTCCGGTGCTTTCGCCAAAAATTGCGACGTGCGTAATCGTTGCTGCAGGAATTGTAATTACAGATGTAGGCTCTATAATTACAATATTATTCAAAAATGCCTGGCATCCATTAGCATCGGTAACTATAAGAGAGTACGTTCCTGCAATTAAATTTTCTATATTTTGCTGTGTGCTTCCATTATTCCATAAAAATTGATAACCACTTCCAACTGTTCCCCCAGAAACTGAAACTGAAATTTTACCGTCATTACCATTTTTACAAGATACATTTTGCTGTAATGCTGCGTTATCTGTAACTGATAAAGGTGCATTAGGTTGTGTAATTGTGTAAGTAGCTTCTACCATATCACCTTTACTATCTCGTATTTCTACACGATAAGTCCCCAAGGTTAGTCCTGTTATTGCTGCGGTTTTTTCTGTAATTTCGGTTCCGTTTTTAAACCATGTATAATCGTAGTCTGATGTTATGGTACCGCCAACTCCTTTAACTGTAAGTGAACCTGTAGCAGCACCAAAACATTTTACATTAGTTTGTTGTACAAATTCAAGATTTAAAGCTTCTAATTTTACAGTTATTACTGGAAAAGGACATCCTGAAGATGAAGTAACAGTGATATTATAAGTACCATTTCCTAAATCAGTTCTTTGGCTTACATCTTGCGATTGAAATGAAGTATCACCAATTTTTGACCATTGGTAGGTGTAGCCGGGGGGTCCACTTGGAAGAGTTCCACCCGTAGGAGTAAGTACAATTTTGCCGTTATTGTTTGTTAGTGTTGGTTGTGTTGAGGTATATGTAACTACCAAATCAGTTGCTGGTTGCTCTATATAGACATTATCAGAAATCTCACAACCTATATTGTCTTTAATTTTAAAAGTATAAACTCCAGCAGCCAATCCTGTTCTGGAATTAGAATTAAGAGTTAGATTATCATCCCATATTACTGTATATGGACTAACGCCTCCCGTTATATTCAATAAAGCAGTACCATCGTTTCCGCCTCTACATTTTACAGATTGAATCGTTTTTTTAGTTACTTGAATTAATGGATTTTGGGTCACATTAATAACAATAATGCTCTTATTAACCGGAGAAGCATTATCTGAAACAGTTAATTCATATGAACCCGCAGCACCTTTCACAGTTATTCCAGTTTTATTTTCAACTCCTTTAGTGATATCGGCATACGTAATTTTCCAATTATAACTATAAGTACCATTGGTTGCTAAAAAGCCACCTTTAGCGCTGGCTGTCAAGGTTGTAGTTCCTCCATTGCAAAAGATTTCTTTAGTGCCTGTATAGTTTACTTCTAAAAGAGGTGGTTCTGTAACAATAAATATTTCTTTTTTAGAACATTTTGCATTTTCTATAACAGTTACAGTATAAGTACCGGCTTCTAAATTAGAAATTGTACTTGTATTTGCAGAAAAAGTAGTATCCCCAGTTTTCTCCCAAGTATAAGTATAAGGTCCGGCTCCGTCAGTAATACCTCCTGTTATGGGATTTAACAGAATTTGTCCGTTAGATAACCCGTTACCACTTACATGAGTAATAGTTCCTGTTATAGTATTTATAACAGGTGGATTTTTAATAGAAACTTTTCTGATACCTGTTTGAGAGTAACTAAGTGTACCCGTAATCAATAATAATAAAAGTATAATTTTTTTCATATTTTTAATCATTTGCTTTTGTATCAATGCAGTTATACTTATCTCTAACTTTAATCGAATAATCTCCACTTGTTACTGTTATATTTATTGGTGATGTAAACTGAACTTCCACATCTGAATTTAGTATGTAATAGTAAGGCTCAGTTCCACCCGAAACTTCCAGACGAATTTGACCTTTTTCATTATTACAAAAAGGTTGATTATCAAATATTTTATAATCTATTGGAGATTCTGATCCTATAGTAAATTCAGGATATGGAGGCAGGTTTACACTTGTTTGCTGTGTACCAATAAAGGTTTGATAAACTAAATAATATGTTCCTTTTGGTAAATCTGTAAAAGTATATTTTCTATCAGGAAAATCAGCTTGTAATACAGTTGGTGATTTAATAAGCTGTCCATTTGATTTCTGATAAACATTAAATAAAAAATGTTCATTATTTGCTATATCTCGGCTAAAAGTAAAAGTTGCCTTTCCGTCATTTTTATAAATACAGGTTGTTTTTTTCAATTCCGGAACACCAACTAAATCTGGTGAGCATGGTATTATATTATAAGAAATAATATTAGAATCAACTTCTTCTCCGTTAATTGATGGATCTGAATCTATTACAGCTTTAAAGTCAATATTTCCGGAATATGCAGCAAGAAGATAATTTAATTTTATAAATTCAAAAGCCTGATTGTAATTAGTACTTATATTCGTTTTTTGGAAAGAACCTCCATCAATTCGATATTCCCAATAAAACTTCTGTGGCCCGGTACAGCCAACAGTTTTTAATGATATTTTATCACAAAAATTATTGTCTGCACCTGGCGAAACTAAAACCTGATTGCTTATTATATTAAAATAGGGTATGATTTCTATAGAGTAACCAATTCCGTAACCAACTGCTCTATAACAGTTTATGTTAAAATTAGTAGCAGATAATCCTGATGACCATTCTTCACCACATGAGCCACTACAAGAGTATGATTCCGGTCTGTAACCGCTAAAATAGTAAGCAGTTGGTATTTTATCAAAAATTAAAAAATCACCAACCTCTTTTATTGGCTGAAGAAGAACACCATTTGATTTTATCCAATATTCAGTGGAATAATTTCCCATATTCATATTTCCGGATACAGTACTATAATTCGTCCAGCCGCCTGTATTTGTTGCCATAACATACAATTGTGCCTGACTAGTACTGATTCCACAAATAAGAAAAAAAAGTAATAGGTAAAGTTTCTTCATTTATTATTGGTTTGCATTTTGATCGATGCAGCTATATTTATCTCTAACTTTAATCGAATAATCTCCGCTTGTTACTGTTATATTTATTGGTGATGTAAATTGAACTTCTGCATTTGAATTTAGTGTATAATAATAAGGCTCTGTTCCACCCGAAACTTCCAGCCGAATTTGCCCCGGCTCATTATTGCATATAGGCTGTGTATCAAATATTTGGTAATTTACCGGAGATTCTGATCCTATCGTAAATTCAGGGTAAGGAGGCTGGTTAACACTTGTTTGCTGAGTACCTATAAACGATTGATATATTAAATAATATGTTCCTTTTGGTAAATCTGTAAAAGTATATTTCCTATCAGGAAAATCGGTTTGTAACACAGTTGGTGATTTAATAAGCTGCCCGTTTGATTTTTGATAAACATTAAATAAAAAATGTTCATTATCAGCTATATCCCGATTGAAACTAAAAGTTGCCTTTCCGTCATTTTTATAAATACAAGTTGTTTTTTTTAATTCTGGTTCGCCAATTAAACCTGGTGCACAAGGAATTATATCGTAAAAAATTGAAGATGTAAACTGAGTTTTATATCCTGTTCTGATATTTAATCTCTTTTTCCCATCATAACCTGCTAAATCTTTTAATTTGAAAGAAATATTTCTTTTAGATTGATATTGATTTGGAAAACTGGTCCAGGGAGTATCCTCAAAACTATATTCCCAATTCCAGCCTCGAGTTAAACTAATAACATCTTCTTTACAAATATTTGTTCCAGATGGCTGTGGCAGGTAAATACCCATAATATCTGAACTACCAATACATCCACTAAACGATGCACTATCAAAAGTTTCAGGATTATAAGGAATCGTCTTATTTTCATCACAATCTGAACCATCTTTATTCCCTGCAGTACTTCCACTGCATCTAATAACGGTAGGATTATCTGTAACGTAGAAAAAATCATATTCTACAACAGCTTCGTCTTCAGTATTACTTCCTTTAGAGACAGTTTTACTTCCAACAGTTACCCTGTGATTACCAGCGTGGCTTCCGTTCCAACCTTGAAATCCATCTAAAAACGTTTCGATCAACATCCCATATTTATCTGCTTGTGCATTACATATTTGTGTTAATCCAAAAAATAATAATATTAATAAAGCTTTTATTTTCATTTTTTTAAGTTTTTGGTACTATTATATTCACATGTCAACAATGAAAGAGGTAAAAAGAGAATGTATTTTTTTTCATAAACTAAAATTTTATTGTAAAAAAATCCATTTTGGATGTTCTTCCGTCCTTAAATACAGCTCTAATTCCGTATTTATAAGTAGTATTAATGGTAATTGTAGGGTCAGATAAACGTTTTGTTTTTCCAACAACAATCTGAATTAACTGCAATGCATCTTTATCAGAGGCCTTATAAATTTCAAAACTATCCACTTCATTATTAGAATATTCCCAAGACAAATCAATTGTATTGGTAGTTTTATTTGCCTGTGCAAAAAATCCTTTTACAGATGGCATAATAGAATATTTAGGCACAAGTAAGTTTACTCCGGGTGATGGATTGGAAACAAGATTGCTGTCATCTTTTGCAAAAATGGCGTATTTATAAAGAGAACCATCTTTTACATTTTTGTCCTGAAATTTTTCTTCCTTATTTTTAGTTTCAAAAACTAAAGCCCAATCTTTATGATCGTTTTCTTGGCGGTATAATTGATGCACCACAACATCTTCGCTGGAACTATTTGCCCATTCCAGAAAAACAGAACCATCTTTTATTTCATATTTCGTAAAAGCAGGTGAGGCCGGGGCAATTAAATCAGGTTTTTTCAGAATCAACGGTTCTGAAAAAACAGACATATTGTAACGATAATCGACAGCGATAATTTTATAATAAACCTTACTGTTTAATGTTTTTACAACAACCTTATCTTCAAATGTATTTGGCTCGCTTGGACTTACAGTTACCTGACTATATTCTTCATCAGGGTTATTTGCTTTGTAAATTCTGTATCCCAATAAATCCTTTTCTTTATTGTGAGTCCATGTTAATTTTACAATTCCTAAACTGTCGATTACACCTTTTAAACCAATTGGCTGAGCAGGCGGAATTGAATCAACAGGTTGCACAAGCATAGGAAAAGAGGTTCTGTTATTACCATTTTTCCCAATAGCAGTTAAAGTAAAATAATTGGTAGATGATAATTTGTTAAAAACAACGTTTCGGGATTTTGGCGAAATATTTTTTATAACTGTTTTATAATTACTATCGTCATTGTCTGAACGGTTAAGTTCAAAACCACTAATTTCATTACTGCCTTCTTCAGGAAATTCCCAAATTAAGTTTACAGTAGTATCATCTTTGAATTCTTTAACAGTTAAATGAGGTACAAATTTTAATATCGCCTTGCTTTTTCCTGTAACAATTTCAGAATATGGACTTAGTTCTCCAAATGCCGAAATTCCCTGAATTCTGTAGCTATAAGAAATATTGTTTGCAATCGAATCTATATAAAAAATACGATTGTTATTTAAATTTTGCTGATTTAAACTTGTATACGGTTTATCAGTTATTCTTTTAAAAGTTTTTTTATCCGAAGAACGTTCGATATAATAACTGCCATATTCATGTGCAAGAATCTTAAAATTCCAACTCAACATGGTACTGCTATCTGTAAAATGAGCAGTAAAATCCATAGGTTTAGGTAAAGGTTCATATTCTTTTAAGCCTACAAATACACCACCATATGCAATTTTCATTTCAGTATCAGGTACATTTGACAATATTCTGTAAATGTATTTTTCGTTTTGTTTAGGGCTTAAATCCTCAAAACCTAATCCTGCTTTTTTTGCAATTTGAAAATCTTTATCGGCAGTATATAAAGCAAAAGTAAATCGTTGCTGAGTTTCTTCAGAAAGATTTATAATCGACTGTAAATTGTCAGCCCCAGTAACAGCGAAATTTTCTCCATATAGTGCCTGAGCCACAATAGCAGCTTCGTCATTAATTTCAATAATTTTTTCCCAGGCTTCAAGGGCTTCCGGTTTAACAACTTTTCCCAGAACTAATTTTTCAGGTTTTTCTAAAGTTTTGTTGTCTCGGGTTACCGTGTATCTTTCTAATAAATAACCATATTTATTTAATTTTTTCCATGCAAGAGGATCATTCACAGCCCAACGGAGTAATATCTTATCTTTTTGAACCCTCGCAATAACTTGTATTTCTATTTTTTTTTCAGATAAGATCGAATCATTAGTGATCTTGACCTGTGCTTTGCCAGAAACAGTTACAATTAAAAAAAAGACAATTAAAAATTTAAATTTCATGCTAGTTTATTTTGTTGTATGTAAAAATTGAACTTGTACCAGCTTGCCCTCCAGGAAGGGTATACTTCAATTTTATATTATAAGTACCTTTTTTTATGTATGGAAATTGTCCGTTAATGATATAGTTATACTTTCCAATCATTGCCTGATTTAGCGTATTTACATATTTATTTACAATTTTATATCTAAGATTTGCAAAATCGGTTTTATAGAAATAGGGTAGGTTATATCTATAAGGTAGATAGTCTTTTAGCACAAAACTTTCAGGACTATTTATCGCATAATCCTGATACCATGCCAGTGTTTCGACTGCTTTTGTTGGAGGTACTCCTAAAATGGCTGTATTTCTGTCAAAAGCAAGATCGGCTTCCAATGGATATCCACTATAAATTAATGGGAAAATATCATTTTTATAATACGAATCATCTAAAACCGCTTCGGCATTAATCAATGGTGTATTTAAAGTTTTATCATTTCCAATAAGCTCTACCAGATCAAATGGTTCCGAAGAACTATTTGTAGATTGTAAAGCGTGTACATCTGCATAAATAATTTCAACCAAAGTTTCTTTTGATTTCTTTGCAGTTATTTTTTCCTGAAAAGTATTATATTGACTTGTATTGAAATTATATTGTAAAAGTTCTACACCATTACCACCAATTATAGTTTCATTTAATTTATTGCTTTTCATTTCAATGTCAGCATCACTACCAAGATCTTGTTTCTCATAATTTTGAGAAAGATTCGAGTTCGCATCAGTTGGTGCTTCTAATGTCATTAAAGAAATACTGTATGGCTTAAGAGTTTGTAAAACAGGCATATCAACAATTACTTTTTTAAGACTTGGATTATAAGTAATAGCAGAATTCAGAGTTTTATCTCCAGTTTTATAAAATCCTTTTTGAGATTGTCCGGGTTTTAATTCAAATAAATAAGACTGTCCTTGTTTTAAAACAACATATGCCTGTTTACTTTCATTTGGATAAACATATTTTTGATCAAAAACAGGATAACTGTAAGCAATGTTAGTTACCGGAATATTGTTTGGAGCAGCACCTGTTGTAAAATTTCTTGTTTCACTTTCCATAGCAATTTGTCCCTCATCGTATATGGTTTTCCAGCTACCGCTTACATTTTCCTGAAAACTAACTTTGACGGTTAAAACTAAATCTGAATTTTGAGGTAAAACCTCAACAGAATTGAAACTTACTAAATCACTGGTTTGATTCCAGCTTAAGCTTCCTATTATCGGAACGCCATCTTTTTTGATCGTATATTCTTCAAGCTTTAATCGATATGTTTTTATACCACTATCTCCTTCAATATTAAAGTTTTTATCAACAGGCATGTTGAATCCAACCTGAGGAACCGTAAAAACATTTACATCTTTTGTTCCTTCTGCCGGCGTAATATCAGCAATTGATTTTATGCCTTCAAGAGGATTATTGGTTGTGAATTCACATTGTTTTCCAAATTCTAGTTTAAATCTGAAACTGCCCTTAACAACACCACCTAATAAATTAAAATAACCGGCCATATAACCTCGAATCCAGACAGGATTGGGTAATTTTGCCTGTAGTAAAACAGCGCCACCGCCTTTTATAATTGATATTTTCTTTTTTATAAAAAACAATTTAATATTAATTCCAAGTTCTCCCTGAAGATATGCATATGATTGACCGTTAGCATACCAGCCATCAATACCTATTTGGCCTGATCCTTTGCATTCTGCCTCGCCATAATCTTTTACCATAATATCGAATCCAAAACCAGCTTGAAAATTAGCATAAAACATCAAAAAACGTAGATCTCCCGTTTTGATACTAAAATCAGAACCAAAAGCAAAACCTTTACCAGAAGCAACACTATTTTCATCACGCATATAATCCAAAACGGCGACATCTACCCCTAATAATTGAGCAACAATATCAGGTGGAGGAGGGCTTGCCGGAATATCATCTCCAAGCATGAAATAACCGCCTGCTTCAACTTCAACAGAACCAATAGCCATTTTTATTCCTAATCTATCAGTAGGAGTCCCCATACGAATGTACCATTTGTCGGGAGCAAAATGTAAAACTGCCCAGCCAGCTCTGTTTCCTGAAGCACGGCCTTTTATAAAACCACCCGGTGTGTCAATGTATAAATCAAATGTACCGTGCAGTGTTTTTGATCTAAAATCGTATTCGATAGCTGCAAAAGCATTAATTCCCATTGATGTCTCTACAGTATTGGGGTATAAGTCTTTTGCCGCTTTAGATAAATCAGATACTTTTAAAACTTCTAACGCCGCTTTAGATAATAATGATTCATTTTCCGTTACTGCTTTTAAAGCACTGGTTAATGCCTCTGCACCAGGTATTTCAAAAGTTTGCATAACGTGGCCTTCACCATAAATACTAATCCTGTTTATACCACCACTAGTATTAAAGGCGATTTCAAAACCGGCACCTCCCCAAAAAGCACTGGAAGTTGCAGTACCTGCAAATTTAATCATGGCTTTGACACCCAACCCAGATTCAATATCAGGAACATAATTAGATCCCGAAGCAGCAAATTGATTACTGAAACCGTCTTTTTTCATGTGGTAAAAAGCACCACCTCCAAAACCTTTAAACGTAATGGCTCCGGCGGGAATGTTTAAATTATCCACCATGGCATCTACATACCAGTATCTAAAATCTATTGATCCAAAAATAGCATTGGCTTCGACTTTAATACCGCCCGTAAAATCACAACTTAATGATCCCTTAAAGCCTTTACCATAAACAGGATCATTATCCATAATAGTAATGCTTCCCTTTAATTTCATTCCGCCTAAATCGGCGCCAATTGAAATCTGTTCAAATTTTAGATGGTCATACTTCCATTTCTGTATCCCTTTTTCTCGGTCAAATTTTCCAACGACATAAAATTTAGTCTGGCCTGTAAATTGATTTTCCATCATATTAATGGCAAGATCGACCTTCAGGCTGGCACTTTCGTCAGTGGCAATTAGAGCAATTTCATTAATCGTTACGGGGAAATTACTAACACTTTGATCCTTGCCCTGAATATTTTTATATCCAAAATAATCAGCACGGAAATATGGAGTTACTGTTTGTAATATTAAATTTTCAAATATAATTCCTTTAAAATCAACAGTTTCCTTTTTGTCTGCAGTTGTACCAGCTTGAGCTTCAGCAGCTGTAACTGGTTTATTACTGGCTTTTAAAGATAAAGTACCGTAAAGAACTGCTTTTGGTAAAAATTTACCGTCTTTTACTTTTAACTCTATATAAGAGTTTTTTTCGATAATAGCATTCGCCTTAAATGCCTGAAAGCAAATACCATTTGTGACCTGCGCATTTAAAAGATATTCATTATTTACAGGATCAATTAATGCTTTATAAGCAAGCTCTGATCTTGCACCACCATTGCAGCTCGCCGATTTTTCAGAAAGAGGTAAAAGAATATCCCCGCCAAAACTGGCTGCAGTTAATGAATTTGCTACTAATGTTATACTAACTGTATCAAGAGACATTTGCCATCCTGAAGCATCTCCTTCGTCAATACCTATTAAATTGCTCCCGGAAAAAGTTCCGGAAACACCCATACGGTCTATTAATAAATCTGTGGCTTCAAACCGTATTCTTTCATTGCTTTCTTTTTTCTTAAACTCTTCCGGTAAAACTATTTTAAGAGATTGTACATAAAGACCGCGCCATAAATTTTCGTTGCCAGGTACTAAATATTTGGTAGCATAATTGGGTGGCCATTTTACAGTTGTGGAATTTCGTAAATCACTAAAATCGATTACTGCTTTATTTAATTCAAAACAAAAACCTTTTTTAGAAGTTAACTGAAATTTAGGCAATGACATTTCGATTAAAATATCATTCCAGTTAGAAACAATAGTTTTAAAATTTCCGGTAACGAGTGCAGGAGAGGGAAGAGCTACATAATTATTATCAACAGGTTCCAGCATGTTTCTTGAAAACTGCACATCAGCCGTTATTCCAAGTTCTTTAAAACCATTACAATCTATAGTAACATAGGTTTTGTTCTCAACGACTCCGGTTTTCATGTCCATTCCGCCCTTCAGAATCAACAATAAATTTTCGCCGTTTATTTTAATAGGAACATCCCCCAGTAAAACCAGATTAGTATCTCCAACCAAACCACCTTTATGAGATAACTTGATGTTATTTGCACCAAAAAACAATTCTTTTGGTTTTCCATCAGCCCCGTGTTGTGGGATAATGATTCTTACGAAAGCCGTTAACTCGGTATATTCGGGTGTAAATTTTGCACTACTAATTCCTAACAGATATTGAATACCTCCAATTGTCTTCTTTATACCCAAAGGTAATTGGGATAAATTCTTTGGTTCCAGATTATCTGTAAGATTACCATTTTCATCAATTTTCAGACAAGTTGCCTTTGCCTTCTGTAAATCGTCAGAAGTTTGCTCGGCAATAGGAAAATTCTTTCTTAAGTATTCATTAGTAAATTCACTTTCTGAATTTTGAATGAAATTGAAAGAATTATTCTCCGGATGAAAATTTGGTTTTAGGTTATTATTTTTAGCTAATGAAAGTTTTTTCGAATTACTTATTGTGTCTATATAAGTATTTGAAAAACAGTTTAAACTGATCGTAAATAAAACTAAAGTGTATACAAATAAGCGTAATCTAAGAGTAGTTTTTTTCAATGTATATGTAGGTTTTTGATGTACTATTTAGCAACTAAGAGCTTCGAATATATTATAAATATTTAACAGGAAAAGAATTATTTATAAAAAATTATTATATTTTTTCGTTTAAATTTTACATAATTATCATCTTTAAAATAATTTTTCAAACTTACATTATACTTATTTATATTCATTACGGGATTCCACATTTTGACAAAAAAAAACTCCGGTTTTATCCGGAGTTAATTATATAATAAGAAAAATCAAAAAAACTATTCCTCTTTCATAGTATGGTAAACGTTCATAACGTCATCATCTTCTTCAATTTTTTCGATTAGTTTTTCAACGTCAGCGATTTGAGCTTCTGTAAGTTCTTTAGTGATTTGCGGAATACGCTCAAAACCAGAAGATAAAATTTCAAGACCTCTGTTCTCTAATTCTTTTTGTAAAGCTCCAAAGCTTCCAAAAGGAGCGTAGATTAAAATTCCGTCTTCATCTTCAAAAACCTCTTCGGCACCAAAATCAATTAATTCTAATTCTAATTCTTCAGGATCAAGGTTTCCTTTTGCAATTCTGAAGTTACAAGTATGGTCAAACATAAACTCAACAGAACCCTGAGTTCCCATTGTTCCGTTGCATTTGTTAAAGTAGCTGCGAATGTTGGCTACAGTTCTATTATTGTTGTCAGATGCAGTTTCAATTAAAATCGCAATTCCGTGAGGAGCGTATCCTTCAAACAGAATTTCTTTATAGTTGGCAGTATCTTTATTACTTGCATTTTTTATCGCGCGCTCCACATTGTCCTTAGGCATGTTAGCGGCTTTTGCATTTTGTATAACAGCTCTTAATCTAGAATTGGCATCTGGGTTAGGACCACCTTCTTTAACGGCCATAACGATATCTTTACCAATTCGGGTAAATGTTTTAGCCATTGCTGACCAACGTTTCATTTTTCTTCCTTTTCTAAATTCGAACGCTCTTCCCATTACTGATTTTTTATTTTGAGATGCAAAAATACGGTTATTCCTTATTTTTCCAAAATCAATTCAATTCTTTTTTAAATTATGTTTTGTGTGAATAATTTAACCGCAGAGTTCACTAAGATTTACGCAAAGTTTGCAAAGCTTTTTATCGAAGTTTTGATAAGATCGCAAAGTTTACTTTTTCAAAATCGAAGATTTGGAAAAAGTAGTAAAATCTAAAATCTAAAATCTAAAATCTAAAATCTAAAATCTAAAATCTAAAATCTAAAATCTAAAATCTAAAATC
>NZ_JBZEER010000023.1:0-27189 GCF_058310175.1 Flavobacterium sp. AK-345
GCAGCCTATGATTCAGCCTATTTGGATTTAGCCTGTTATTCCCATTTTGGAATCAGTTTAAACGATGGGTCAATAGGAGCGGATAAATGCAATGGCGTTTTATTAAATTTTAATATAACCGATGAGGTATTAGAATTAGTAATTTACTATAATGAAGATTTTGTCGAAAAATCATTATTACAGCATTTAGGTTCCGGTTTTAGGAAAATCTTAGTCCATCTTCAGGAATTTATTAACTGTGACACAAATGAGTTTGATTTATTAGGCTCAGAAGAGAAACATCAGTTATTATTTGATTTTAACAATACTACAGTAGATTATCCGCACGATAAAACCATAATTGAATTATTTGAGGATCAGGTGGAAAAGGCTCCCGACAACGTAGCAGTTGTTTTTGAGGGAACGGAACTTACCTACAAAGAGCTTAATGAAACAACCAATCAGCTAGGTGCTTATCTAAGAGAAAAATACAATATTGAACCTGATGATTTAATAGGTATAAAGTTAGAAAGAAGCGAACGTATGATCGTCTCTATACTGGGGATTTTAAAATCTGGCGCGGCTTATGTTCCCATTGATCCTAATTATCCTCAGGGTAGAATTGATTATATAGAAAGTGATACGCAAAGTAAAATTATTATTGATGAAACCCAGTACGGAATTTTCTATAATCAAAGGGAAAAATACACGACTCTCAATTTAGCTAAAATCAATTCTCCGAGGGATTTAGCATATCTGATCTATACTTCTGGAACAACAGGAAATCCTAAAGGAGTAATGATCGAACATACTTCTTTAGTAAACAGATTAACCTGGATGCAAAAAGCATATCCATTAAGCTGCGGTGAAACCCTTATCCAAAAAACGACCTATTCATTTGATGTTTCGGTTTGGGAATTAGTTTGGTGGGCTATCTACGGAGCAAAGCTTTCTGTTGCTAAATCGGGAGCAGAAAAAGATCCGGCTCAATTAATACAAAACATAGATAAAAATCAGGTAACGGTAATACATTTTGTTCCTGCCATGTTATCAGTTTTTTTAGAATACGTTAAGGAAAATCCAAATGAAAAAGAACGCATAAAAAGCTTAAAACAAGTATTTGTAAGTGGTGAAGCATTAACATTGCATCAAAGGGATTTATTTTATAAGGAGTTGTCAGGTATTTCTTTGATGAATCTTTATGGTCCCACAGAAGCCAGTATCGATGTAAGTTATTATGATTGTGCAGAGCAGCATAACATTAGTTCTGTTCCAATTGGTAAGCCTATTGATAATATCAGTTTATATATTCTTGACGAAAAATTATCTTTAAAACCCATTGGTTCAGTTGGCAAACTATACATTGCCGGGGTTGGAGTTGCCAGGGGCTATTTGAATAAAACAGCGCTTACAGAGGAAAAGTTTGTCAATAACCCTTTTATTGAGGGCACAAAAATGTATGACACAGGAGATTTAGCCAAATGGCTTGCTGATGGAAACATTGAATACATTGGCAGAAAAGACCATCAGGTAAAAATTCGTGGCTACAGAATAGAATTGGGCGAAATAGAGGTTGCGATTTCTCAGTTCAACAAGCATATCAGACAAATTGTAGTGAATGCCCAAGAAGTAAATGGTGAGAAAGCACTAATTGCATATTACACTACAGACGAATCAGAGCTGATCAATAAGACTATTCTTCGAGAATATTTACAAAACAAGCTTCCAGATTATATGGTTCCGGGATTTTTTGTTGAGCTCGAAAGTATTCCTTTAACCACAAATGGTAAGATAGACCGTAAAGCATTACCAAATGTTACAGGAAGGGATTTAATCAGAAAAGCATTTTTAGCCGCTAGAAATGAGACCGAACATAAACTTGCAGTAATATTTCAGGAAGTACTAGGAATTGACAATGTAGGTATCAGTGATAATTTTTTTGAAATGGGAGGGCATAGTTTAATGGTGGGACAGGTGTTGAACAAAATGCACCAAAACTTGAGTATGCAGATAAGTTTTAAAGACTTTTTTGCTTATCCGACCATTGAAGGAATTGTTAAAAATCTTAGTAGAAAAGACTATATCCCAATTCCAAAAGCAGCAGAGCAGGAAAGTTATCCCTTAACTCCATCTCAGCAGCGACTATGGGTTTTAAGCCAGTTAGAAGGCGGTTCACAAGCCTATAATATGCCATTAGTAGTTACATTAAAAGGAAAACTTAATATTAAATATTTTGAAACAGCCTTTGGTCTTTTCATAAACAAGCATGAGATTACCAGAACTTTATTTAAGACAGATAAGGTATTGGGAGAAATCCGTCAGTATGTTGTACCAAAAGAAGAGATTAGTTTCAAAATACCGGTCTTGAATTTTACTGAAAAGGACAAATCTGATATAGAAGATTATTTGCAAACTGCCAATAGTGAAGTTTTTAATTTAGAACAATCTCCATTAATAAGAGCATCGTTACTTAAAAAAGCAGATGATGAGTTCTTATTCTTTTTGTCCATGCATCATATTATTGGCGATGGATGGTCAACAGAAGTATTGATATCAGAAGTTGTAGGGAACTACAATAATCTTCTTTATGGAGGGAGTAATCTTAACGGAGAAGAAAAATCAGCTTCATTATCTATTCAATACAAAGATTATGCAGTATGGTTACAGCAGGAAATCAAGGGAGAAAAATATCAAAAAGCAGAAACGTATTGGTTGGAACAATTTAAAGGAGATCTTCCTGTAATAGAGTTACCAAGTTATAAAACAAGACCATTAATACAGACTTATAACGGAGATAATTTAAAGCATATTTTTTCGAAAGAATTTACAGAAAAACTTATCAAGTATTCAGACAAACAGGATGTAACCCTGTTTATGACATTAATGACTGGTATTAATACATTACTTTACCGATATACAGGTCAGCATGATATTATCATAGGAACTCCAATAGCAGGAAGAGAACACCCTGATTTGGAAAATCAAATAGGACTTTATCTTAATACACTAGCTATAAGAACAAGATTTGAAGATTACAATAATAGCTTCGAATCCTTATTGCAACAGGAAAAAGACACTTTGTTATCTGCCTATGAAAATCAGATGTATCCCTTTGATGAACTGGTAAGTAAATTGAATATAAAGCGTGATACCAGTCATTCTGCATTATTTGATGTTTTGGTTGTGTTCCAGAATCAGAGTCAGTTACAATTTAATAATTCAGAAAAAGATATAGTTGGTTTACAGGTTGAAGGATATGATTATCATAGAAAGACTTCACAATTTGATATAAGTTACATTTTTGTAGAAGAGAAAGGGCAATTAGGGCTTACAATTGAGTACAATACCGATATCTATGACGCTGTTTTAATAGGAAGAATGTTTTCACATCTTGAAAACCTGCTTACTCAGGTTATAGAAAAAGAAACACACAGCCAGAAGCAAAATATACCAAATCTATTTATTGAGGATATTGATTTTCTTACAAAGGAAGAGCGTCATAAACTCCTGGTTGAATTCAATGATACTAAAGCTGATTATCCGGAAGATCAAACAATTATGCAGCTTTTTGAGCAGCAAGTAGAGAAGAATCTGAATAAAGTAGCGGTATTTTTTGATGGTAAGGGGCTTACATATAAAGATTTAAATGAGCAAGCTAATCAGCTGGGAGATTATCTAAGACAGAATTATAATATACAGCCGGATGATTTAATAGCTATTAAGCTAGAGAGAAGTGACAAGATGATAGTGGTTATAATGGGTGTATTAAAATCGGGAGCAGCTTATGTGCCGATAGATCCGGATTATCCACAAGATCGAATAGATTATATAGAAGAAGATACAAAAGCGAAGGTTACAATAGATGAAGACTTTTTAGAAACTTTTGCAAGGCAAAACAAAGAGAATACTTATACTAAGGAAAACCTTTCTACACTTAGCAAACCAGATAGTTTGGCATATGTAATTTACACCTCTGGAACTACAGGACAGCCTAAAGGTGTAATGATGCAGCAGAGAAATATTCTGAATTTAATTATTTATCATATACAATCAATTACACCATACAGTAGGGTAACATTCTTATCAAATCCAAGCTTTGATGTGTCATTTCAGGAAATATTTAGCACCTTATTAATAGGTGCAACAATATTCCCAATAACAGATGCAATAAAGAAAGATATTCATAAACTTTCTGCTTTTATAAGAGAGAATAAATTGGATTCCTTGTTTTTTCCAACAGCATATTTTACAGTACTTGCAGAGAATGATTTATTTCTGGAATCACTTAATAACGAGGTTAAACATATTATAGTAGCAGGAGAAAAATTAGTTTTAAATGATGCAATTTTAGCTAAGGTTAAAGAGAAGCATATTAAAATCCATAATCATTACGGGCCAGCAGAAACTCACGTTGTGACTACATACGTAATAGATGAAAAAAATGCTACAATGCATATTCCTCCAATTGGCAAACCTATTGCTAATACTTCAATATATATATTAAACAAAAATAAAGGATTATGTGCGTTAGGAGAAGTGGGAAATATATATATAGGTGGTATTGGATTGGCCAAAGGTTATAAAAATAAAAAAGATTTAACGTTAGAAAAATTTGTTGAAAATCCTTTTCTAAGTAATGAAAAAATGTATTACACCGGAGATTTGGCGAGGTGGCTTCCGGATGGAAACATTGAGTTTTATGGTAGAAAAGACTTTCAAATAAAAATAAGGGGATATCGTATAGAAATTAATGAGGTAGAATTTGCGTTGGCTGGTCATGATAATATAGCAAATGCTATTGTAGTAGCTCAGCAAATAAATGGAGAACAAACACTAATTGCTTATTATATTCTAAAAAATAAGGAAGAAAACGTCGAAAAGAAAGATCTAAAAGATTACATACAATCAAAATTACCTGAATATATGGTTCCAGGTTATTTTGTGGAACTGGAGACTTTACCGCTTACATCTAACGGAAAGGTAAATCGTAGCGCTTTGCCAACTGTAACAGAGGTGGATATGGTAAGAAGAGCATACGTTGCTCCAAGAAACGATACGGAAAAAAAGATTGCTTCTGTATGGAAGAATATATTAGGTGTTGAACAAGTTGGAATAAATGACAATTTCTTCGAGTTAGGAGGAAATAGCATAAAAGCAATTTTATTTGTAGCGCAGCTTAATTCTCTTTATAAACTTAATGTAGAGATTAGTACATTATTTAAAAATCCTGAAATTAAAGTACTAGCAGAGCATTTAACAGAAGCAGAAGATAATTTTAGTCTTGGCGCAAATACTGACTCGATTGGGTTATCACCCCAACAAATGAGTATGTGGATTTCTGAAATAAAGAATAATACATCTAATATTATTGTAGCTGGGGTAAAAATACCGCAGGCTTTTGATCCTGGTAAATTTAAATCTGCTATCGATACCATTATTTATAGACATAAAGCATTTAGAACAACTTTTGTGTATGTTGACAATCAGCCAATGCAAAAAGTACTTTCGCATGGTTATGAAAATTATAGTATTGAAATTATATCAGAAGAAGATTTAAAAAAAGCGAAGGATGAACATAAATTTAGCTTAGAAGAGTTTCCTTTATTTAAAATTTATGTACTCTGTAAAGAAAACTCTTTTAAAGTTTTCTTAAAAATTCATCATCTTATTTTTGATGGCTGGTCTTTAAACGTATTTAGAAATGAATTACTATCGCTTTATACAAATTCTAATGAGAATCTTGTTAACATCAGATTTCAATATGAAGACTATGTTAATAAGCTTGAAGCTAGAAATAAAAAGGAGATATATAATTACTGGGAATCAAAACTTAAAGACGTTCCAAGTTTCTTAGGTCTGCCTGAAAAAGCAGGAAGCAGCACTGTAGAAATTAGCAAAAATGGGGATTATGTAGAAATTGCTATTGATAATGATGTGGTTATTGGTATTAAAAAATACACACAACAAAGCGGAGTAACTCTTTCTACTTTTGTATTTGCCTGTATAAAGATAGTACTTAGCAGAATTTCTAATAGTAATTCTATTAATATTGCGATACCTTCTGCTAATAGAAATGATTATTCTTTTGCAAATACAATAGGACTTTTTACTAATATCCTATTTCATTATGACAAAATAAAAAGCGATGAAAGTTTTGCCGATTTTTTACAACAGGTACAATTAACTTCGATAGAAGCAATAAAATATTCCAATATTTCTCTTCATGAAATTTGTGATGCTTTAAAGATTAAAAATTCTCATAGAAGTATTCCTTTAACTCCAGTAGTTGTCAATATTCTTGATTTTCTTGAAGAAAGTTACGAGACGGAGATTGAAATGGACATAGATGAAGAGCCAATGGTTGATTCAAAGTTTGATTTAGAATTTTTTGTCAAAGAATTTGCCGAAAAAATGATAATAAGTGCTGTATTTAAAACAGACTTATACGAGAAAAATGAAGTAGAGTATTGGATAAATGGGATTGTCTCTGTAATGAAACAAGTTCTCTCGGAGCCACAAGTAAGGATTGATGAAATCGAAATATTTGATGATTTTTTAATTACGAACGAACCCAAACCTATCAATGAATACATTAATTGGGATCTTGGATATCATTCAATCATTGATCGATTTCAGTATATATGTGTTTCAAATCCAGATAAGCAAGCTATAGTTGAAGATAACAAAAGTATCACTTATAAAGAACTGAATGAGCTGACAGATAATTTGGCATCACATGTTGTTGAAAATAGTAAGAATGATAAAATACTTCTTTTACTAACGCATGGCTATAATGCTGTGGTTGGAATTTTTGCGGTACTTAAATCTGGTAAAGCATACATTCCTATAGACTTAAATCTAAATTCAGCACGAATTTATGACATTATAAGTGAGATTAATGCCGATACTATTTTATGTGATCATAAAACAGAGGAACTTGCTTATAAAATCACTAAAGATTTTCAAATTGACATTATAAATATTGAAGAAGAAATATCTAATAAAGAAAATTTAAATGTAGCGTTAGAAAAAGTAAATTTAGTTCCAGATTCTTTAGCGTATATTTTATATACTTCCGGTTCAACCGGAAAACCTAAAGGTGTAATGCAATCTCATAAAAATGTATTGCATTTTATAAATGTATACACCTCACAATTACACATTAGCTTAAATGATCGTGTAAGCTTAATACCTTATTACAATTTTGATTCTGCAGTGATGGATATTTTTGGAGCTTTATTAAACGGAGCTACATTGTATCCCTATGATATAAATGCTATTGGTATTTACGATTTACCGGAGTGGCTGGATAAGTATGAAATATCTATATATCATTCTGTTCCTACTTTATACAGATCATTAACAAAAATCATTAAGAAAAAAATAAAATATGTACGATTAGTTGTTTTAGGAGGGGAAGCAGTTTATAATAATGATTTTATAGATTTTAAAAATAATTTCAAGTCACATGCCATTTTAATAAATGGATACGGACCGACAGAATCCACAATAGTATGTCAAAAATTTTTAAACGAAACATCTACGACAAAATATCATGTACCAGTTGGTAAACCCATAAGCCGAACGAAAGCTTATTTGGTAAAAGAAAATAATCAAACGGCACGCATATATGAAGAAGGTGAAATTATTTATGCCAGTGATTATCTGGCCTTAGGTTATTATAAAGATAATGAGCTAACAGATAAAAAATTTAGAAATGAGCTATCCTTTTTATCTCCGCCTTTATCTGCAAGATGCTATTATTCTGGTGATTGGGGCAAACTCTTGCCAAATGGTGATATTGAATTTATCGGACGTATAGATAGTCAAATAAAATTAAATGGTATTCGAATAGAATTAAATGAAATTAATTGTGTTGCCGAAAAGATTGAAGGTGTAAATGAGACCATTACCCTGCTTAGAAAATTTAATAATACAGATTATATTGTTTGTTATGTGAGTTTGAAACAAGATACGAAACTTACAAAGGAAATTATAGCAGATAAACTCAAAACCGGCTTGCCTTCTTACATGGTTCCAAAAGCAATTATCATACTAGAAAAAATTCCCTTAACCAATACTGGAAAAGTAGATGCCGGGGCACTACCCCAATTGGGAGAAGAGCATTTTTCTAAGACAAAATATGTAGCGCCTGAAAACGAAATCGAAGAAGAAGTCAAACAAATCTGGGAAAGTGTATTGAATATTTCCCCTATAAGTATATTCGATAACTTCTTTGACATAGGTGGAACATCAATTAAGGCTATCGAATTGACAAATAGATTAAAATCAGTTTTTATTGAAAAAGAGATATCTGCTGTAATTGTTTTTGAATACACAAATATTAGAGAAATGTCCAACTTTATTTCGGAAAGCACAGGGGCTGAAACAGAGGAAGAATTAAAGTATGATGATATGGAGATATTATTAGATACAATAAATTTATTTAACGAAAATCTTGAAAACTAGCATAAATGAATAGTAGAGAAATAGAACAATTAATAAAAGAGGAAGAAAATAACTTAAATAGTTTTTTGCATCTAACAGCTAATGAAAATGTAATTTCAGAGTTTGTTTCTCAGGGTTTGTCCGGTACATTTTCAAACAGATATCACCTTGGGCAAATAGACAAATTTAGTGATGATGATATTACTTATTCTAACGGAAATATATATAAAGGTATATCGGCTATTAATAAGTTGGAAAGAATTACATCAATTATATTAAATAATCGTCTTGGGGGCGTTGACACTGATTTTAGACCTCTTTCAGGCGTTCATGCCATGATGTGCACAATTTTGGCTGTCACTGAAGTAAATGATTATGTACTTACTGTAGATCCTGCAACAGGCGGGCACTTTGCAACACAAAATATTATTGAACGAACAGGAAGAAAAGCTTTGACTGTTCCTTTAAATAGAGAAACTCTGACACTTGACTATGATTTTATAGCAAAAATGAAGGACAGAGAAAAAATTAAAATGTTTTATATCGATGATAGTTTTGCCTTTCAACCTATAAACTTTCCGCTATTAAAGGAAATTTTAGGACAAAACACAATTATAGTCTACGATGCATCACACCCTTTTGGTTTTATATTTGCTCAGCAATTTATGAAGCCTATATTAGAAGGATGTGATATTTTGCAGGCCAATACACATAAAATATTTCCAGGACCACAAAAAGGAATTATACATTTTGCAAACAAAGCCTTGGCATCTAAGGTAAAAGAAGAAATTGGAAAAAGTTTAGTCTCCAGCCAACATAGTCATCATACACTTGCACTTCACCTTGCTATACTTGAGATGGATGAATTCTGTGAAGCTTATGCCGAAAAAATAATTAAAAACACAAGGTATTTATACAATTCTTTGATTGAAAAAGGTTTTTCTATTTTAGAACCATTTCAAAAAAGAGAATTGCTTACTAATCAATTATATATAAAAGTACCTGATGGTCAAAATGCCGAAGGAATTGCTCAGCGATTTTATTCGAATAATATAAGTATAAATATTAGGCGAATATTTGATCAAACCTTTTTAAGAATAGGTCTTCAAGAAGTAACGAGACTGGGGTTTAATGAAAAAGAAATGGATGAGCTGGCAATTATAATTGAAGATGTTATGTTTAGTAGAAATAAAATAAATATTAGTAAAAGTGTAGAAAATTTTGAAATTCAGGAACGAAAAATGCTTTTTTGTTATCAAGTGTCTAAATTCTCTGAAGAGAAATTGTTAGTAGAGTAAATTTAAGAAAACGATCACTAAGCCTCTAAATGACAAGCTAAAAATAGCTGTAAGAATAAATTAAAACAAGAAAATATAAAAAATGAAACAGAAATTTTATAAAGTTATTATTATATGCTTCATTCTGATAATAAGTAGTTGCTCTACCAAAAAAAGTAAGGAATCACAAGAATTAAGGGAATATGGTATTACTTTATTCGACACACTCAGAGCAAGACAGATACCAATCTATTTCTACAATACTAATGACTGGAAACAAAAAGTAGTGATTTTCAATCATGGTTACGGAAAAAATAATCCGGGGAGTTATAAAACATACTCTAAAATTTGCAGACACTTGGCACAAAATGGATATTTTGTAATATCTATTCAACATGAGATTCCTGGTGATGCTCCATTGGCAATGGAAGGAATTTTTTATGAGACCAGAATGCCTAATTGGGAAAGTGGAGTACAAAATATAAAATTTGTAATTGAAGAAGGTAAAAAGATTTTTCCAACATTGGATTGGAAAGATATTACCCTGATAGGGCACTCAAATGGTGGAGACATGACTATGCTGTTTGCTTCAAAATATCCTCAGTCTATAAAAAATGCGATATCACTTGATAATAGAAGAATGTTTCTGCCCAGATCAGAAAGCCCAAGAATTTTAAGTTTAAGGGGAAGTGATTACCCTCCAGAGCCTGGCGTTTTACCAAGTGAAGAAGAACAGGTAAAATTTAAAATGAAAATAATCTACTTGAAAGATATACGTCATTCAGATATGGACGATAAAGGAACGGCATCTCAGCTAGAAACAATTAATAATTATATTATAGATTTTTTAAATGGAAAATAACAAGTATACAGGGTTAGAGATTGCTATTGTGGGTATGTCTTGTAAGTTTCCCGGAGCAGAGAATTATGAAGAGTTCTGGAACAATATTCTAAATGGAGTAGAATCTATAAGCTCTTTATCGAATACAGAATTAGATAATTTGGGCATCTCAGCGAATATTTATAATGATAAAAATTATATAAAGACATACAGGCAAAAACCTGAAAAAAAATACTTTGACTATAAGTTTTTTAACTATAGTTTTCAGGAAGCTTTATTGCTGTCACCACAATCCAGGCTTTTACATCAGCTTATATGGGAGGCGCTTGAAGATAGTAATTTGACAAATACCAGTGAAATTAACGAGTTTACATCACTTTTTATTGGGATGGAAGAAGATTTTAATTGGAAAGTATATGCTTCTTCCCTAATTGATAAATTAGAGGTTGATAAATTTACATTTAAGACTTTAACAAATGTCACACACATTCCGAGTTTAATTTCAAATAAATTAAATTTTAACGGCAAAAGTTTGTGCATACATACTACTTGCTCCAGTTCTATGGTCGCTATAGATATGGCATTTAAAAGTTTACTCCTTGGTGAAACGAATATTGCAATTGCAGGAGGCTCTTATATTAAGAGTAATCCAGAGTATGGTTATTTATATGATGGAAATTCAGTAGAATCATCTGATGGAAAATGCAGACCTTTTGATAAAAATGCTGATGGAACGGCTTGGGGTGAGGGAGTTGGAATTGTAGTATTAAAGCGTTTGAAAGATGCTATTGCACATGGAGATACTATTCATGGAGTAATAAAAGGAAGTTTTGTAAACAATAATGGAAACAGAAAGGTTAGTCATACTTCTCCAAGTGTAAAAGGACAATCAGAATGTATAAAAAAAACTTATCAGAAGTTTTCTATTCAGCCTGAAAGCATATCATATATTGAAGCGCATGGTACAGGAACCTCTCTTGGTGACCCTATAGAAATAGAGGCATTGAGTAAAATTAATTTTTCAAAAGAAACCCCTATTGGTTCTGTTAAAGCTAATATAGGTCACTTGAATGTTTTGTCAGGTGTAGCTTCATTAATAAAGTCAGTTTTATGTTTAAAGCATAGAAAAATCCCTGCTCAGCTTAATTTTATTGAACCTAATCCTAAAATTGATTTTGCAGCGACACCTTTTTATGTTAACAAGGACTTACTTGATTTTAAAGAGAAAAACTATCCTTTACGAATTGGGATCAATAATTTTGGTTTAACGGGAGTAAATGCACATTTAATTTTAGAAGAATATGCACCACAGCCTAAACTGCAAAATGGTAAAGATGAGATAAAAGTACTGGCGCTAAGTGCCAAAAGTAGTCAATCATTAAGTGGACAGATAACCAAAATTAAAAAGCAAGTTGAAAAGTATGATTATGATTTAACAGCTTTGACTAAAACGTTAAATGTGCACAGAAATTACTTTGATTACAGAAAAGCAATTGCGTTTAATGATAAAAAAGAATTAATAAATGCTCTAGAGTTTTCAGTCAACGAATCAAACAAAAATGATAATATCAATAAAATTGTTTTTTGTTTTGCGGGACAGGGAACCCATTTTTTAAATATGGGTAGAGACTTAGCAGGTAGGTTAAGTACTTTTAAGAAAGAAATAGATAATGGACTTACTTTACTTTCTGCTTATACGGCTATAGACTTTGAACAGATTTTTTGGAATGCGAATATAGATGAATTGGATATAGAAAGTACACATCCATTGATTCTATTGTTTCAACATGCAATAGCTTGCCAGTTGATCGATTTGGGTATTAAGCCACAAGCACTTATGGCGCATAGTTTAGGTGAGTATGCCAGCGCTGTTACAGCTGGAATTATGAGCTTGGAAGATGCCTTAAAAATAGTTTATGAACGGGCAAAGCTTATAAAACAAACAGTAGGAGGAGCCATGATATCGGTATCTGTCGAGAATAGTAACAATATACAAAGTATTATAGAGCAACATAATGTTTCTGTTGCGTCAATAAATACTGAAAACAATATGGTTTTGTCTGGCACCGAAGAAAATATAAAAAGGTTAATGGCAGAGTTTAAAGAAAGTAAAATACCTCATATAAAACTTAATTCAGGTTATGCATTTCATAGTGATGCGCTGAAACCAATTTATAATGCTTTTCTCGAATATTTAGAGCAGTTTAACTTTAATACTCCACAAATTCCTTTTTATTCCAGTTTAACCGGAAATAGAATGAGTGAATTAACAAATAGTTATTGGGCTGATCAAATGCTAAATCCAGTTAATTTACATCAGGTAATATCCAACTTCAAGTATGATGAGCAAAGTTTATTTATAGATATTGGTCCCGGTAGTTCCATTACAAAACTAATTAAGGCAAATATCAATAAAGCACAAATAATTAGTTTAAATAAAGAAAATGAAGAAGAGTGGGAAACCTTTATTAAGTCTGTTGGATTACTGTGGGAAGCAGGACTTCCGGTTGACTGGAGTAAAATATATACAGATACCAATAAAATTTCTTTTTCTAATTATTATTTTGATACTCTTGAATTGCCTGCGGAAGTGGATGGTTTTAAAGAATTAATGAATCGTGGTGAAAAACTCAAAAACTATTACGTATACAAAAAAAAGTGGAAAAAGGAAGAAGTAATAAAAAGCACAGAAAAGTATAAAACAGTTGTTCATTTTTCTGGTAATCAAAACCTTCAAAACTTTTTTGAAGAACAAGCCGAAAAGGTTATAGAAGTAAAAATAGGTGCCGAGTTTAAAAAAGTCAGTAACATGAGCTATGTTATAAATCCTCTATGTGAAGAAGATTTTTATGAATTATTTAAATCGCTTTACGAAGAGAATCCCACAATAGACGCTATACTACATAGCTGGACACTAGAAGAAATTACAGTTGCCTCACATGCGATTGATATATATTACAAATCAATTGCCTTTTTGGTAAAACAATTGGATAAAGTTATAGGAGATAGCAGGAAGGCGAATATCACTATTATTTCGTCTACATTGTTTAAAACAGCAGAAGAAAGTATTAATCCTTTTAAGGCACTTTTGTTAGGAGTGGCCAGAGTAAGTAATGTAGAATTTAAAAACATTCAAACTAAAGTAATTGATGTAGATGATTTGAGAAATGTTTCTTTTGATGCACTTTATTCCATTATTCTTCAAAATGTAAATACTGCTTTTGCTATAAGAAATCAAAATGTCTACATAGAACATCTGGAAGAAAAGGAAACTGGAGAATATGAATTTAAATATAGAAAAAACGGATTATATCTCGTAACGGGTGGTTACGGAGGAATTGGTTATACTATTTGTTCTACTCTAGGTAAAGAATATTCTGCTCAAATAATTATTGTAGGAACTAAGGATGAGAATGAGACAAAAAGAAAAGAATTAGAAAGTTTAGGTGCTGAAATTTTTTATATTCAATCAGATCTTAGCAACAAACAAGAACTACAGGAAAGTTTGCAGAACATTCAAAACCATTTAAATAAATCCATTCATGGGGTGTTTCATACAGCAGGTCTTGGAGACTTTGCAGGTATAATATTAAGAAGGGACATTAATGATATTAAATTGTTTTTGCCAAAAGTGTTTGGTACCATTAACCTTAGTGAGAGCTTAAATCAGGATGAGTTAGATTTTTTTATTAATTTTTCTTCTAAAGCAGCAACAGTTACTTATCCTGGTCAATTAGCCTATACAGCAGCCAATCTTTTTATTGAAAGTTTTACGGAAAACACCAATGAAAAATATTTTTCAATAGCCTGGCCCGCAATTAAAGATGTTGGTATGGCGCATAATGCCATATTAAATGATAAAACAAGCACCGCCAGAGAGCAAAAGAATTTAAATGAAATTGCATTAGATCCAAAGTTCATCTTCAAAATTATTAGCAATATACTTTTAATAAAAGAGAAGGGGTGTGTAATTTCTAAAAATGAAATAGAAACTTCCCAAAATGATTTTGAAAAAATGTTGATGAATCATAGTCAACACTTAAGTAAAGAAACGAATACAAGAAAGAGTTTAAATATAAATTCGGAATTGGTTTTGCCTAAAACAAAAAAAGAAACCCAAATATTAACTATTATAAAAAATGTTTTAAATCTTGATGTTGTAAGTATGAATGATAATTTTTATGACTTAGGTGGAAATTCATTAAGCTCTATGGTCATTTTAAATAGAATAAAAACAGACTTAGGCGTCGAGCTTACTTTAAATGAGTTTCTGGATATGAATACCATTTCAGACATGGTCAACAAAATAGCTGATAAAAGTAAAAAAAAGGAAATTATAATAGAATAATTATGGAGAAATTAATTGAAGAACTAGAAAAAAATGGAGTTTCTATAATTGTTGATGAAGATAAACTTAAAATAATTTTTGATGAAGACAAGGAAATTCCTGAACATTTTTTACAGGAATTGAAAGAAAAGAAGACTGAAATGATTGCATTTCTTAAACAGGAAAAAAATGCATTAGAATTTCCAAGTGATAATAATGAATACCCTTGCTCTCCTAATCAAAGAAGTTTATATTTTAATTATAAAAAGGACATTTCTTCGTCTTCTTATAATATGACCTATATCAATGAGCTGAAAGAAATTGTTGATGTAAACAGGTTTAATAATGCCATAAATGAAGTTGTAAAAAGGCATGAAGCCCTTAGAACATGCTTTGTGGAGAGAAATAACCAACTGAAACAAATCATCGTTCCGGTTCAAGACTCGAAACTTGAGGTTGTTTTATTTAATTATGAAGCGTATGATGAAGATGAAGTAGTAAAAACTTTAAGAACGGAAGCACAAAAAAGATTTAACTTGGAAGAAGGCTATCCTTTGCGAGTTGTTTTAGTTCAAACGAAAAGTAGAAGTCTGGTGCTTTTAAGCCTCCATCATATTGTAGGTGATTTATTGTCATTAAAAATTATTGCTCAGGAGATTTACGAGATTTATTTAGGAAATAAAATGAATTTACCTGCTGTAAATCAGCATTATAAAGATTACTGCCTATGGTTGGAAAAGAAATTAGCAGATAATAATGAAGCAGAAGAAATGTGGACGCAGAAGTTTTTAAATTTCGAAGCAGCTACCACTTTACAGAATGACATAAATCTTTTAACTAAGAATGGAACTGCAAAATCTTTAAATTATTTTTTTCCGGAAGTTTATTTAAAAAAATTTAAAAAAATATGTAAAGAAAATAATTCGTCTTTGTACATAGGCTTTTCTAGTCTGGTTTCTTTATTATTAAATAAAATAACAGGAAGTAATGATATAACTTTCGGAGGTCCCGTTACTGCAAGGCACTTTCTTAATCATCAGGATCAGGTAGGATATTATGTAAATAGTATTCCGCTTAGAATAAAAATAGATAGTGAAATTAGTTTTAATGATTTCTTAAAAAGAAATAAAACTAACTTAAATGAATGTATTGACTTTAGTTATTATCCTCTGCCATATTTAATGAAAAAAATAGGTCAGGAAAATATTAAAGAGCTTTATAATATTATGGTAGTCTATCAAAACCAGGAAGCTTTTCAGACCACGGAATTTATAACTAAAATTCATAATAAATTAGAGTTATCGGCAAAGTATGATCTTATTATTGAATTTTCAGATATAGTTGGAGAAAAAATAAATATTAAGATGGAGTATAATGAATCTTTATATAGTGCAAATTATATTGACACTATTTATAAAGCTTTATGTAATCTTATTGAAAATGTGTGTAAAGAACCTAATACAATATTGCAAGATATAGAATTGATTAGTGACACAGAACGACACAAATTGTTAGTAGAGTTTAATGATACGAATATTGATTATCCTAGAGATAAGACTATTGTAGATTTGTTTGAACAACAGGTAGAGAAGACAGCTAATAATATCGCAGTTGTATTTGAAGATATAAAACTTACTTACAAAGAGCTTAATGAAAAATCCAATCAATTAGGACATTACTTAAGAGAAAATTATCAAATTTCACCTGATGATTTAATTGGAATCAAGTTAGAACGAAGTGAGCAAATAATTATCACTATTTTAGGAATATTGAAATCAGGAGCTGCTTATGTGCCAATTGATCCTAGTTATCCCAAAGCAAGGATAGATTATATAGAAAAAGATACTAATAGTAAAATAATAATAGATGATAAATTCCTATATGATTTTGAACAATTAAAAAATAATTGTTCACAAGAGAGTTTAGAAAAAATTAATACACCTAATGATTTAGCTTATGTAATTTATACTTCTGGAACAACTGGACAACCCAAAGGAGTAATGGTTGAGCATAGAAATGTAATTAGATTAGTTAAACCTTGTTCGTTTTTTCCTTTGAATGAAGAAAAAGTTTTACTTGGTACTGGATCTATTTCATTTGACGCAACGATAATAGAGTTTTTCGGAACATTATTAAATGGTTCAAAATTAATATTGACCAAACAAGAAAATCTATTAAAATTAGAAGCCTTAAGAAAAGTTATTCAAGATCATAATGTTAATAGTCTTTGGATGTCAGCATCTTGGTTTAATCAAGTGGTTGAGAATAAAATTGATGTTTTCGAAACAATCAAGCAGTTAATAGTAGGTGGAGATATTGTTTCAGCAACTCATATATCAAAAGTATTTGAAAATTATCCCGCTATAAAAATTGTCAACGGATATGGGCCAACAGAAAACACGACATTTTCTACTACTTTTGAGATAAAGAACCAAAAATATTTCAATATCCCCATTGGCAGTGCTATATCAAATTCAAAGGCCTATATTCTTGATGAAGCATTAAGTTTATGCCCCATAGGAGTTTTTGGGAAAATATATGTATCTGGATCAGGAGTAGCGAGAGGTTATTTAAATCAATCTGAACTTACTAAACAACAATTTATAAATAGTCCTTTTATAAAAGGAGAAAGAATGTATAAAACTGGAGATTTAGGAAGGTGGTTACCAGATGGTAATATAGAGTTCTTAGGAAGAAAGGATGAGCAGATTAAAATGAGAGGATTTAGGATAGAATTAAATGAAATTGACTCTGTCATCGCAAATCTATACTATATAAAATCTTGTAAAACATTATATGAAAAGAATAAATTGATCTGTTATTTTATTCTTGAGAATATAGATAAAGAAGATATTGAAACTGTTATACGTAATGATGTTAAGCAACTTCTTCCGGATTATATGGTACCACATTTTTTTATTGGAATTGAAGCTTTTCCTATGACCATAAATGGAAAGTTGGATAGGAATAAATTATTGCAACAGCAAAAAGTTACAAAAGAACAACCAAGTCAGATAAATGTTAATAACGAAGATAAAATATTATCTATATGGGCAGAAGTATTAGATACGGATATTAAAAATATTGTTCCTTCAAAAAATTTCTTTGAAAATGGAGGTGATTCACTTTCTTTATTAAACCTAATTTCAAAGCTTAACAATATTGGCATCCATATTACATACGATGCATTTATTGAAGCTCCTTTTTTAGCTAACATAATTAATAATGTGATAGGGGATGAGTTAACACCTGTGCAATTAGACGAAAACCCTTTTATTTTATCTCCAATTCAAGAATGGTACTTTGAGAAAAATCCAAGTAATGCTAATTTTTTGATGTATACGACCCATACATTAGAAGAAAATTATTCGGCTGAAATGATACAAATAGCACTAAATGCTATTTGTCAAAAGCATTCCTCTTTTCGTTTAAGGTACACACAAAATCTTTTCTGGCATCAGTATTATGATACGGAAGCTTTAACAGAACAACTCTATGTTTTTAAAGATCTTGGATTTGAAAAGGATAAAAATTTAGAAAATTGTATAGAAGAAGCAGAACAAATTATAGATACACTAAAAGGACCACTTTTATACGTTACCTTATTTAAACATAATGAAGAAACAGCAATATTTTTTACCTGTCCTCATTTAATAATAGATGCAGTGTCATGGAATATTTTTATTAATGATTTTGTGTATTATTATAATAATCCGTCACTTAAGCCTACTTATACAAAAACCTATAAAGAGTGGTTGTTAAATCATCTAAATAATAGCAATGGAAATATTAATAAGGAAGAAATTAATTATTGGATTGAACAGGCTTCTGATAAGAATATTTACAGGAAGGGTTTTATTACACAAAATCGAATGGAAAACCTTAACATTCCTAACATAGATGTAGATAAAAGTTCAAAAAATATCGAAAATATTATTCTGACAGCTTTAACATATACAATTGGCAAGACACTTCAATTTGATGATGTTTACTTTGAAAAAGAGGGACATGGTAGAGAGATGGTTAATAAATTTGATAGTTCGGAAATTATTGGATGGTTTACATCAAAATACCCTGTAAAGTACACTGCGAATAGAGAAAGTCTTGTGCAAACGTATCATAATGTTGTAAACGCCAATGAAAATAGACGCTATAATGGTGTATGGTTTGATAAATACAAGCGTTTGGCACCTCAACCAATAAGAAATGCCCTGAACAAGGAGTTATCATTTTCATTTAATTATCTGGGTGTATTCAGTCAGTCCAACTTAAATAATTCTCCCTTAGCGAGACCATTGATTCCACTCAGCACACACATTAATAGTGAATGTCTTAAAGAAATAAGGAAAAATTTTTACTTATTGGAAGTGAATTGTGGCGTGATAGCAAGTGAAATTTTTATCAATTTAAATGCTAATGAAAAACTATGTTTACATGATGATGAATGGAATAATTTTAAAGAGCTATTAAGTGGAACAATAAAGACTTTATTGGAATATAGTAAAAATGATCCGAAAGATCTTTCAGATGATGATGGCTCAATATCTGATTTTCAGAAAGAATTAATTGCGCACTCCTTAATTAATGAGGACAAATCTGAAAACTATATTACTCAGTGGGAATTTGAAACTAAAAACTTTGACAGAGTTAAATTAATAAATAGTTGCAGGAACCTGCTTAAGAAATTTGAAATACTAAGAACGGCTTATTTCTATGACGTACAAAAAGGAATTTTCCGTAGCGAAGTTTTGAACCTTGAGGAGGCTTTTATTTTTAATGAGTATTCAGCTGTTACTAACCTTAAAGAAACGCTTAAACAATTAAAAAATATAGCCGTAGTTGCCGATAAACCACTAATGAAATTTTCGCTTATTAATATTGATATTGAAACAGATATATTCGTTATTACTGCACATCACGCTTTATTGGACGGCCATTCTATGTTTATTTTGTTGCATGAACTATTAAACACATATGAGAATAAATCTGTAGAAAAACATTATGTGCCTTATAAAAAATATATACAACACATTCGTTCAAAAGATAAAAAAGTAGCCCTAAATTATTGGAAGACTACACTTTCAATGTTCTTAAAGGAGAAAGTGACGACAAACCTGAATAACAATGCCACTTTTAATGAGCACTCTGTGGCCTTTAAAATCAGCAAAGAAACTCAAGATACTTTAAGATCTAACAAATTAACGCTGTCTTCAGCTTTTAACTTTATCTTCGGAAACACGTATGCCTTATTAAAGAATGAAGAGAAATTGGTTTGGGGGAACGTTGTAAATTACAGAACAAATGAAATGGAAAACATGGACGGTATAGTAGGTCCATGTATTAATAGTATTCCAGTTTGTTTTGATTTTAAAAAGCCTGGAACCACCTTGTTTGATGATATTGCTATTTTGCAAAAACAAGTAATTACATCTCAACAATTTTCATATATCTCTTTGCAAGAAATAGTAACTACTGTTGCCCAGAAAAAATTGTTCGATATATTATTCACATATCAGAATTATAAAAAGGCAGAATTAGACAGTATGAACCTGCAAATAGAAATGTTAAATGAAAATATTATATCTTCTCATTTTCCATTAACGGTTGTTGTACACCAAGTTGGAGAACATGAATTTGCCATACGTGTAAAGTATAATACAGCATTTTATACGGAAGACTTTATACAGAGTTTTATTAAAGTTTATACAGATAACATGGAAAAGCTGGAATGTTCTCAGACCAAAACCGCTCTTTCAGTTATTAAAGGAGAATATAAACAAAAAATGCCATTTAAATCACTTATAGAAGGGTTTGAACTTTGGGTAAAGAAATCACCAGATAAAATAGCGCTTTCGTATGTTGGTGAAGAACTCACATATAGGGAGTTAGATGAGAACGCAAATTTTATCTGTTCTCAACTTATGGATTATAAAGGGATCAATTGTGTTGTTGTTTGTCTTGCTGAAGTACAAAATTATGTGCCGGCGATTATAGGAATTCTTAAAACAGGTTTACATTTTATAAATATTGATGCCAGTTTCTCACAAAAAACAATTGAAAAAATTATTCTACAATTAGAACCTTCTGTTTTAATAACAGATAATGCAGCAGAAAATTTAGATCCGTTTTTTACCTGTGAAAATAGAATTAATCTACAGCAAGGAATTGGAAAAAAATCAGATGCTCCAACAATAAATATAGAGAATCAGGAATTAGTAACAATTAACTATACTTCTGGATCCACAGGTGTACCTAAATTAGTAAAGATTGATAATAAAAGTCATTTAAACAGATTAAATTGGTTATTGCAAAATTTTCCGGCAACAACAGATGATCAGTATGTTCTAAAATCTTCTTTTTCTTTTGCTCCTGCACTTCGCGAAGTGTTTGAGCCTTTATGTCAGGGATCAACATTGCATATTATAAATAACAATATGTTAAAAAATGTAGATGAGTTTTGTTCATTTATGAAAAAGAACAAAATAACAAGGATTTTTCTTACTCCATCGTACATTAAATTACTAATAGCAAATAACAAATTAGTTGATCTAAAAGAAGTAAGGATTATAGAAGTAAGCGGCGAATCCTATTCTCATGATCTGGTAGAAACTTTAAATAAAGTACTGCAAAATACTATTATATTGAATCGTTATGGTTGTACAGAGGCAGCTTCTGTTGTATATCATACTTTTTCAAAAGAATTACCGATTTCTGAAAAGAGAATTCCATCCGGGAAACCCATTTATAATACAGAAATAATTGTTTGTAATGAAGAAGATCAAATCGTTCCAATTGGCGTGATTGGTACTATTTTAATTAAATCAGATTGTCTGTCGCTTGGTTATGTAAATGCTGAAGCTAATAAAAATAAGTTTATCGAACGAGAAGGAAGCGTCTGGTTAAACACGGAGGATCTTGGATATATTGGCGAAGATGGGAACCTTTATTATGTGAGTAGAGGTACCAGAATGGTAAAAATAAGGGGATATCGTGTAGAACTAGATGAATTGGAGGTTATTGCAAAAAATCACCCAGATATAAAGAACGCATATGCAGATGTTGAAACAAACGAATATGGCAACTTTATCGTGTTTTATTACAGTTCATTTTCAAAGAAACCTATTGGTAGTACAGAGCTAAAAGAATATTTTGTAGGTGAATTGCCAGAATATGCAATACCTCATAAATATGTTTTCATTTCAGTTTTTCCACTAACGTTAAATGGTAAAATAGATGCTCAGGAACTAAAAAAAATGTCTATTCCGATATTGACAAAGGATCAAAACACTCCACTAGATAAATCATTGGAAAAAAGCATAGAAAATATTTTAAAAGAATTATTAAAAATAGAAGAAGATATTGATCCCATGGATGATTTTAGATCACTTGGGTTAGACTCTATTCTGTCTTTGTATTTCCTCCACAAATTGCACAATGTACTGGGAATAAAATCAGATCCTATATTATTATACAAAAATAATACTATCAGACTTTTTGCAAATGCTATAAAAAGTATTGATAATCAAGCCGGCTATAGTATCATAAAACCAGAAAGTAAGCATATTGTTTTTGTTATAACACCTGCAAGTGACGCCGCAATTGATTTTCAATTTATAAATGAAATACTAACATATGACTATAACCTGGTAATTTTTGATCCTGTAAGATTGGATAAAGAAACAACAGTAAACATGGAAACTCTTGCAATGCATTATGCAAAGGAAATTAATGACTACCTGAGTACAATAATTGATGTTGAAAGCGTGAGTATTGCCGGATGGTCTCTGGGCGCCACTATTGCTTATGAAGTAAGCGCTCTTTTTAAGAAAGAGAACGTAGTTTTTGACCATTTAATGTTAATTGACCCAGGGTTTTATTATCAGGATTATGATGATCAAGTTACCAGAACATCACTTACAATCTCTTTAGAGAAGTTAGATCCGGAAAAAATATTTACAGATCGTTATATTGATACTGCGTTAAAGGCGAACCAGTTAATAAGAAATTATAATCCGAAAAAGTTAGATCGAAAGATAATTTTAGTAAAACCTAAAACCATTAGTTCTTTTGAAAGAAATTATAATCATAAGTTGAATCAATTAGATGAAATAGGTAATACAACAATTGAGTTACTTGAGATTAATGGGAATCATATGACCATGATGCAAAATATGGACGGAATACTGGGGTTGTTTAATCAGATAATACACAATTGATATTAACTATGACTAAAATACTTTTATTAGATAAAATTGCCGAAAAAGGGCTTGAGAGATTTAAAGAATTTTCAATTATTGATGATGGATGTGCATTTGATCAGGAAAAAATTAAATCTGTAATTGGAAATTACCATGGTGTTATATTTAAGAGTGGTAATCGTATTAATAGAGAAATTTTACTTGATGCAGCTAATTTAAAGTTTGTAGCCAGAGCAGGATCCGGTGTTGATAATATTGATATAAATACACTTAATGAATTAGATATAAAATTATTTACTTCAGCAAAAGGAAATGCCCGTAGTGTTGCGGAGTATGTGTTAGGAACAATGATTTTATTGTCACACAAACTTTTTGAATCACACCTTGGAGCAAAAAATAATAATTTTCAAAGACATACCTGGCAAGGCAGGAATATTAGTGAGCTGAGTATTGGTGTTATTGGATATGGAGTTATAGGTAAGGAAGTTGTTGACTTATTAGCTCCGCTTTGCAAGAATATTTTGGTGTATACGAACAAGGAGCTTACTTTTAAAAATGATAACCATAGTAATGTTAAATTTTACAATAGCATTGAAGAAGTGGTATCTATGTCAGAAGTTATCACAATTCATACTTCTTTAAATCCAACAACAGAGTATTTATTTGATGAAAAGTTATTTAAATGTATGCGCAAAGGAAGTATTTTGATTAATACAGCCAGAGGAAAAATTATTGAGGATAGTGCCTTATTGAATGCCTTTAAAGATGATACAATTGCGTATGCAGCTTTGGACAGTCTTTACCCTGATCCTCATTATAATACAGACCCTATTTTAAACACCTATAATCATTTTTTAATTCATCACCCTAAAGTATTTTATACTCCTCATATAGCAGCGGGCACCCGTGATGCACTAGAAGAAGTTTCAGAGAATTTAGCCAGTGATGTAAAATATTTTCTAGATGAAACGAAAAATTACAACTAATAATGCCCCAATGCCTTCTGGCAATTATTCTCAAGCCATTCAGGTCGATAACCTGGTTTTTATTAGCGGGCAATTACCATTAAAAGATGGTGACTTAATTTCAGACAATGAACCTGTTAAACATTGCAGACAATGTCTTATCAATATTAGTAACATATGTATTGCTGCCGGAGGAGAAATTAATGATGTAGTTAAACTCAATGTATATTATACTGATGTAAGATTTTCTCAAGCGTTGGATGAGGTTCTGCCGGAATTTTTTCATGAACCTTATCCTGCCAGAATCAGATTAGGAGTTTCGGCTATTTCTAAAAATGCCCAAATTGAAGTTGATGCAATAATGTATAATAAAAATGAATAAAATAAAAAATTTATCAGAGATAGATTCCCCTTCCCTTATTTTAATTAAGGAAATAATGGAAAGCAATATTGAGGCAGCTTTAGAGATGGTTTCTTTAGATAGGTTTCGACCACATGTTAAAACAAATAAAATTCTGGAGGTTTGCAAAATTCTTAAAAACAAAGGGGTTACCAAATTTAAAGCATCTACTATTTCTGAATTAGAGATGTTGGGAATGATAGATGCAAAAGATGTTCTGTTAGCACATCAGCTTACTCGCTTAAAAATGGAACGATTTATAAATCTAAGTCTTAAATATCCAAATACAAAATTTTCTTGTGTTTTTGACAATTATGAGAATTTAGTCTGTTTTGATGATTTTCTTAATTCTTATGATTTTAAACAGGACATTTTTATAGATGTAAATGTTGGAATGAACAGAACAGGTTTGCCTTGTAATGAATTGATTGTTTTTTTTCAAAAAATTTTGAAATTAAAAAATATAAACATTAAGGGGTTTCATATTTATGACGGACACATTCGGGAAACTAATATTGACAAAAGAAACGAAATTGTAAAAGAAGTCTTTAATCAAGCCTATTTACAGATTGAGATGATAGAAAATTTGCATAACTGTAAATTTCAGATTGTTGCCGGAGGTTCTCCGTCTTTCTCTGTACATTCACAAAATTCAAGAGTAGAATGTTCACCAGGAACTTTTGTGTTTTGGGATTGGAAATATTCTAGATTGTTTCCGGATTTGAAATTTGAATGTGCTGTTTATATCATTTCAAGAGTGATTTCTATTCTGGATTCTAAAACAATATGCCTGGATGTTGGACATAAAGCAGTAGCTGCAGAAAATCCTTTTCCAAGATTAAAATTTTTAAATTTTCCTGAAGCAAAAAGTATAATGCAAAGCGAAGAACATTTAGTGATAGAAATAACAGATACTTCAAACATTAAAATTGGTGATGTATTAATTGGTATTCCGGATCATATCTGTCCTACAATTGCTTTACATGAAAATATACATGTTATAGAAAATAATGTATATGTGTATGATTGGAACATAATTGCGAGAAAAAGAAAAATTAATATATGAAAATTATATCCCTTCACTTTGCTGGTGGAAACAAATACTCTTTAAATAAGATTTTTACTAATTTTAATAATTACGTTCCTTTTGAGTTGGAACGAAATAATAATATTGCCGAACTCAATAAAATTATAGATCGTTTTGTGATTTTATTGAAAAACCAGGTGCAGGAAGAAAAATCTTATGTCATCTATGGTCACAGTATGGGAGCTTTAATTGCCTATTTACTCTGTCAAAGATTGCAAGAATTAAACTATCCAATGCCAAAAAAATTAATAGTCAGTGGTAAGAAGTCACCCTCAACTATAAGTGATAAAAAAATAGTAAACCTTAATGATGAAGATTTTTGGAATGAGATAATAGCTTTAGGAGGCATACCAGATGAGATAAAAAATAATCCGGAACTAATAAATTATTATTTGCCTATTTTGAAATATGATTTTAAAGTAATTGAAAGTTACCAATACGAAAATAGGCAAAAGTTAAGTATTCCAATTGACGTATTTTATGGATCAGATGATGCCATAGAAGGAGAAATGACAGGTTGGAGGGATGAAACAACCAGAGAAGTAAATATTACTCAATTGAAAGGAAATCACTTTTTTATTTTTAACCATAGTGATTACTTTAGAAACTATTTCAATAATTTAATAAGAAATACTTAAAATTTCCCGAAGAAATATATTTCTTCTATTGGTACATGCACTTAACCCATTCGGGATTCCATTTATTATTTAGCTTCTATGATAATTTAGACTTAAAATGTGAGGTAGAGTATAATGAGAATATTGACCAAAAGTTTTTGGATGGAATATGGAAAAAAAATAACGATTTTAACCAGTATGATTTTTAATGATTATTTTATACGCATTTATAAAAGAAGATAAACATCAGGATCTTTTAAATAGATATTCAGATATTAGTACAAAAGAGTTTAAAGAAAAAATTCTAAAATACAGAAGATGGCAGGATGCTCAATTATCTTTATTGGGACGAGTACTTCTGAAATACGGATTAAGCACTTTTTATGATATAAAAGAATTTGAAATTTGTTATCAGTCTGATAAAAAACCTTTTTTAGAAGGTAAAAATATATACTTTAATATATCTCATACAAACTCTTTGGTGACATGTGTCATTGCAGATTTCCCTATAGGAATCGATGTGGAATTTTTAGATAAAAAAATTAACTATCTGGATTTTAAACCCCAAATGACATTTAGTGAATTGTATAGAGTTGGTAATTCCAAAAATACGGTGCAGGGTTTTTTTTCGTACTGGACAGAAAAGGAAGCTGTCATAAAAGCCCATGGAAAAGGCTTACTAATTCCATTAAAATCTTTTGAAATTTCAAATAATGAATGTATAGTAGAAAATGAAAAATTCTATTTGAAAGAAATTTTTATTGATAAAAATTATCAATGCTGTATAGCAGCAAATAGTGACAGAATAAAACATGAAACTGTTGTTTTAGAACAATTAAATTTGAATACATTATAAAAATCAAAACAACAAAATTCTTTACTCAAGACTATCTCCCGTTTATATAAATGTTTTTTGAATGGCAATTTTATAGAAACTGATACACAGTTGGAATAAGCCGTAAATTTTACCTAAAAAGTCCGTAATTTTTTATTAAGCGCTATGTTATTTTTGCGTTATGCTATAATAAAGTTCATGTATTATTAATGAAT
>NZ_JBZEER010000024.1:0-26175 GCF_058310175.1 Flavobacterium sp. AK-345
TATTTTTCAATAACATATTTTTAATAATAATTATCTGATTATTACTACAAGCCCAGTAAAATCAATAACTGAATATAAATCAGATTATTAAGATCTAATAGTATCCGAAAATTATTTCTTTTCTAAAAGTGTTAGAAAATGTTTTTTACAATTTTGCATTCATTTTAAAATGCAAACAGGTTATAAAAGAAAATTGTTCTCCTACAGATTTAGATTATTGTGAATGAAAAAAAAATCATAAAATTATTACAAATAATTTAATAACTTTGATTGACCTACAACGGATAAATATTTAAAATAGAAATCATTAATCACAAATTTCATCTCGCTTTATCTAAATTAAGATGAGCTGTAATAATAAGATAGCTGCCCTAACCTCTACAGTAAATGAAGAAACGAATTACTTTTCTCCTTTTTATGATAACGACGATCGGTTTCTCACAAAGTTCTGAGAAATGGAAACGGTACATAAAAAAAGAAAATGAAAGTAAATTTGAGAAATACTTTTTTACATCTTTAGAAAATGCACATCACAATAAATACAAGATTGTAAAAAAACTGGACAGTACTTTTTGTATTGTTGAAAATGAAAGTTTAAAATCGAATCAAACTTTAAAATCAGATCAAACTTTAAAAAAAAATCTACCGGTAAATAATTTATGGAAATTACCTTCAAATTTTTCAGATCATAAAGAAGACAAGCATTATACAATAGCAACAGATGATATCGAAGCTTTGATTAAAGACTTGAAATCATTAAACATTTCAGATATTAAAATACTGAATAACCATCTTGTAATTATAAAAAGTGATTCTAAAAAAATTATTGATGAAATTATAGTTCTCAACAGTGTGTCTTCTATTTCGCAGGAATCGCTGCGGCCGAAAGGGGAATCTAAAATAATAGATCAAAATTTTAGCATCAATTCTATAAATAAAGCCAATACTAATTTTCCTCTTTTAACAGGCGAAAATCAAATTGTAGCTATCAAAGATGATTTGTTTAATCTGGATGATATTGATTTATTAAATAAGCACATTCCTTCCTCAACACAATCTGCAATTGTATCGAGTCATGCAACGGCTATGGCGACTATAGTTGCAGGGTTAGGAAATAGTTCTGCATTAGGAAAAGGAGTTGCCCAAAAGGCTAAAATACAATCGTCTGACTTTTTGAATATTTATCCTGATGAAATAGCAACTTTACAAGGTGCTGTTACTCAAAATCATTCATACGGCACAGAAATTGAGAATTTTTATGGTTCGCTTGCTAATGCTTACGATTCTCAATTGTTTTTAAATCCTGATTTGACTCATTGCTTTTCCTCTGGTAATAGTGGACTTCAGGGTTATAAATCTATTACCGGTAATTTTAAGCAATCCAAAAATAGTATTGTTTTGGGCTGTATTGATCAAAACGAAGTAATTATGCCGTTTTCTTCAAAAGGTCCTGCTTATGATGGTCGAATAAAACCTGAGTTAGTAGCTTATAGCACACAAGGAACTTCAAATTCTACAGCACTGGTTACAGGAATTATTACGCTTATAAAACAGCATTATAAAACTATAAACAATAGTTTTTTGACTAATGCCCTAACAAAAGCCATTTTAATTAATAGCGCAAAAGATTTAGGTAACTCAGGTCCGGATTTTACTTATGGTTATGGTAATATTGATGCTGATAAAAGTCTAAAAACAATCAGCGAAAACAGAATTATATCAGGTAATTTGCCATCTGGTCAGACAAATACACATACGATTACTATTCCCGCAAATGCAAAAAACTTAAAAATTACATTAGTATGGAACGATTTGCCGGCTGCAATTAATAGTAATATAAGTTTGGTGAACGATTTAGACATGGAAGTTATTTCGGCCGACAATATCACATCTTTGCCTTGGATTCTTAACCCCGAGATTCCTGAGCAGCAAGCTTTAAGAGGAAAAGATAAAATTAATACTATCGAACAAATTACGATTGAAAACCCTGCGTCGGGTTCAGTTTCTATCAATGTTATGGGTTCATACGTATCGAATACATCTCAGGAATACGGTATCGCTTACGAATATGAATTGGAAAATCAATTTGAATGGAATTATCCTGTAAGCAATGATAATTTCCCTTATGATGGAAAAACTATTTCTCCTTTCAAATGGAATTCATCATTTTCCGGTATCTCCGGAGAATTGTCTGTTAGTTATAATAATGGGGAAACCTGGGAAATTATAGCAAATGATATAAATCTGGATAATGAACAATTTACATATACGCCTAAAGAACAAAAATTTTCAAAGGCCAAATTAAAAATGACCATTAATAATACCGAATATATCTCTGACAGCTTTACGATTTCTTATGATTTAAACATCAGTACCAGTTTAGTTTGTGACGGCACAACAGAAATTAATTGGGATAAACCTGCCGATGTTGCTTCCTTTAATATTTATCAATTAACAGGAGATCATTTAGAATTTAAAGAACAAACCACAAACACCAGTTATACTTATACTGATGGAAAAATCCACACGGTAATTCCTGTATTTGACAATACCGAAGGAATAAAAAGTGAGTCAACATTACAATACGCCGAAAACTCAAATTGTTATTTTGAGTTGACTTTGGCAGAAGTTTTTGAGGAGGATAAAGTAAAGATAGATGCCAGTCTTTTCAGTTTGTACAACATCAAAAGAATTGATTTGGTAAAAATAGTTAATGATGTTGAAAGTGTTATTAGTACAATAAGCGACATCAATTCAAAAACATTTTCTTTTTTGGATGCTGCCCCGATAAAGGGCAGCAATAAATATAAAATAAATATAATTTTAGAAAACAATAACGTAGTAAGTTCGCTAATTCTTGATACCAATTATTTAGGCGATGATTTGTTTTTTGTACACCCCACACTACTGAGCAAAAATGAAGAATTAAATATTGATGCTAAAAAAGAAGGAAACGCTATTTTCTATCTGTACAACATCAATGGACAAAATACTATTGCTTCTCCTTTACTTTCTAAAACCAATACTATAAATCTAAAAAATACTGCATCGGGAATTTATATCTATAAAATAGTTACAAACTCTGGCGAAATGCAAACAGGTAAAATTGCAGTTTTTTAAGCTCTTGACACAGAATCTTACTTTGTAAAAACCAGATCATTAACCAAATCTATTTCGTCCTGGCTTATTGTATGTCCCATATTAGGGTAGATTTTTTTTGTAACCAAAGCTCCCATTTTTTTAAGAAGTACTTCGGTTTCATTTACTCTTTCAACGGGAACATGAAAATCAGGATCGCTTGTTCCGATGAAAATCGGTGTGTTTTCAAAATTTCCTGAATAATGATTTTCATACACTTTATCCCCTATAAGTCCGCCAGTAAAAGCTGCTACACCGCCATATTTTGCAGCGTTTCTGGCTGTAAATTCCAATGCAAGACAAGCTCCCTGCGAAAATCCGAGGAAATAAATGTTTTCTTTCTCAATTCCATTTTGCTGAACTGCTTCAACAACCTGAGCAATGGTTTCCAAGGATTTTGAAAACGAAGGCTCATTCTCTTCAATCGGTACTAAAAAGGAATACGGATACCAGGTTCTGTTTTCTGCCTGAGGCGCTATTAATGCAAAATCTTCCACCTTAAGATACTTCGCAATCGAAAGAATATCGTTTGAACCTGCACCACGCCCGTGAAGCATGATTAAAGCTTTTTTTGCTTCTTTTAAAGGCGTTCCTGCTGTTATATTTTCTAAATTCATGATTGTATTTTTTAAATTATTTTTTCCAGATATCCTGATATTCATCCGGATGTTTCTTGAACTGCGCATGTACATACGGACAAAGTGGTAAAACCATCAAATTATTGGCACGCACATAGGATGTCATTTCATCCAAAAGTTTTTTCGCATAACCTTTTCCTTCTGCTTCAGGCTCAATACCTGTATGGTAAACAGTCAGCAAATCCGGTTTGATGCTTACTGTCATTTCTCCCAGTTTTTTATCATCAACATAAAGATTAAAAGCTCCATGTTTTTTCTCGTCTAATTCTAATTTTATTGTTTCCATAGTATTTTTTATTTATAAAATTAATTTACGCCTAATTTAAGCGTAAACTAATTTCATTTTTTTATTGATTTAAATATCTTTTAGTAATTAATTAATTTTAACCAAGTGCTTTTCAATGGCAGCTCTTTGTGATTCATATTGTGCCGGAAGTTTTAAGTTTTGTCCTAATTCTTCTAAGCTTTCATCTACTGTAAATCCGGGATTATCTGTTGCGATTTCGAACAAAACTCCTCCTGGTTCTCTGAAATATAGAGAATGGAAATATTGTCTGTCGATTTGTGGTGTAATTGACAATCCAAACTCTTCTATTTTTTCACGGAAGTGCATTAGAATTTCATCATTTTTTACTCTAAAAGCCACATGGTGAACAGTTCCATTTGCATTTAAACCACGTTTTTCATCAGCCAATTCTACTAAGTCAACAATTGCGGCATTTTCTACAGCATCTGTTGCATAACGATAACGGTTTACGTCCTGATCAATTAATTTGTAACCAAATATTTCTGTTAAAACTAAAGCAGTTGGTTTAATATCGTTTAAAGTTAAAGTAATATTGTGAAAACCTTTTGTTGCAACATCCGCTTTTACTTCGTCAGTTTCCCAGCCTTTTCTGTTATCGTCTGTTTTAGATTCGATTAATTCTAATTTTAATCCGTCCGGATCTAAGAAAGTAAGATATTTTTCTCCGAATTTCTCAGCAGGTTTGTTATAAATTACATTGTACTGCTCAAAACGTTTCTGCCAGAAATCAAGGCTTCCTTTTGGAACAGAATATCCTATTTCAGTAGCCATTCCAGAACCTTTTCTTCCTTGCTGAATTCCTTCTCCCCAAGGGAAAAAAGTTAAAATTGTTCCTGCGCTTCCTACTTCATCACCAAAATAAAAATGGTACGTTCCCGGATCATCAAAATTCACTGTTTTTTTGATGAATCTTAATCCTAAGATTTTTGAGTAAAAGTCGAAATTACGTTTTGCGTCACCTGCAATTGCAGTAATATGGTGTAAGCCTAAAATTTTATTTTCCATGGTATTTAATGTATTAAAGTTGTTTTGATTTTCTTTTACAAATTTACTTCCGTTATACCTGTTTATCGATTAACCTAGATTAAGAAATGAAAATTGCTTAAAAACTGTTGTTTTTCTACTATTATATAATCAGTCGTGTTCTTAATAACTGAATTAACTTTTTGTAAGTTAATCTACCTAAAAATAATATAAATGATTACCCTAATTCTATAAAATGGAATCAATCGTGTTTCGGAAATTTGTGAAAAAGCAAGAAACATGAAAAACTTTTTACGAAATAACGGACTCAGTATCTGTTTTCTACTATTATTTTTCGGCGCATTAATCGGTCAAATATTTTTTGGGTTCGAAGAACATAATAAAGAATTGATTGATGAAGGCAGTACTGCTATTACGCTTTCTTCTTATCTTATTTCAGGTCATTTTATTCAATCGACTTTTGAAAATTGGGAAAGCGAATTTCTACAAATGGCATTGTTTGTTGTATTAACCATTTTTTTTATGCAGCGGGGTTCTTCAGAATCTAAAGATTTAGACAAAGAAGAAGAATTTGACAGAGAACCTTCGCCTACGCGAAAAGATGCACCCTGGCCTGTAAAAAAAGGCGGATGGATTCTTGAAATCTACAAACATTCACTTACCATTGCCTTATTCTTATTGTTTATACTTTCTTTTTGTGCTCATTTTTACGGAAGCCTTAAAGATGAAAATGAGCAGTTGGCTTTAAAAGGAATGCCTTTGGAATCTGCGTTTGATTATATGGGAGATTCGAGGTTTTGGTTTGAATCTTTTCAAAACTGGCAAAGCGAATTTTTATCTGTTTTTGCCATCGTAATACTTTCTGTTTATCTAAGACAAATTGGCTCTTCACAATCTAAACCTGTGGATGCCCCTCATATGGAAACAGGCGAATAGCTATTTTTTTGAAATAAATAAAGAAATCTTTTATCAATTAAAACTATCATTATGCCAACAGTTACACCTTGGAGCGCAACGGCGCAGGAAGATATTGAAAATAGTGAAATACTTTTAGAAAGAAAAATTGTTGATTACACCTATCAATTTTACAATACAGGTGATTCATTATGGATTGTGGTATTGATGCCTGAAAACGGAAAAATAGCTTTTCGTGCGGCATTTGCAATGAACAGCTGTTTTGAAGTTACAAATCTTTTTGATGATGAAGATACCACTGTTTTTATACTCGATTCCAGATTGGGAAGTTATGAAGTTCGCATCAATTTTCCGGCAGGTGTATTACATTATACAACAACATTTACAGCAAAAACTGCCTTAATGATTCCGTTTTGGCCACGAGATATAATTCCGCTTACACAAAGTGGAAGTTTAGAAAACACGGCTGGGAATATTCACATGGCACAATTCGGGTCGCGATCAGGATTGTTATTTGCCAGCATTACAAAACCACAAACAGGATCCTTTTTTTATTTTCAAAATCTTACTTCATTGTCTGAGTATTGCGAAGTTACCAAAACAGAATCGAAAAATACTGTTGGAGGAACATGGCCTGAAATTGGATTTCAGCTTCCAACAACGGATGAATTGCCTCTTCCTCCCAATCAGGCATTTACAATATCAGATGCGTATATAATAGTAGAGACTGAAATTTTTAAAGATACAACGGCTATTTGTGAGCACTTTTTAAATAATCTTGTTACTATTTACAAAGTGCTTGAACAGCCTAGAATTGAATATCATAATTGGCCGGATATCGCTCAAAAAGTTTTAAATGATTTGCAGCATAACAAAGGTGCATGGCAACAGGCAAGCGGAATTCAGTATCTAAATGCTTACTTATGTGACTATGACACACCTCCTGAAAGTATGGTACAATTGGCTGTACTGGCACCTTTTAAGGAATTTGAAAAATGGAGTGGTGAAAAACAATCGATCTGTAATGAGTTAATCAAGGGACTGCCTGCTTTTTATGATCCAAAGATAAATTGCCTTAACAGATGGCTTCCTTCGATGGTAGACAAACTTGACAAGTCAGAAGAACAAAAAAAAGATATGGTAATGGATTCCTGGTATCTGCACCATCCGTTAATGAATTTGGCAAGACTGGCTTTAGCCGGAGACAAAACAGCAAAAAAACTGGTATTAGATTCTATTGAGTATGTTATAAAAGTGGCACATCATTTTAAATACCAATGGCCTGTATTTTATAATATGGAAACCCTCGAAACAATCAAGAAAGAAACTGCTCCCGGTGCCGGAGGAGAAAGGGATGTTCCCGGATCGTACGCACATTTAATGCTGCTGATTTTTAAATTAACCAAAGAAAAACGTTATTTAAACGAAGCAGAAAAAGCAGCCAGAAAATTGGCAGATCTGGGTTTAAATATATTATACCAGGCCAATAATACAGCTTTTGCCGCTGCGGCATTATTAGAATTATTTAAAATTACTAATAAAAAGCTATACCTCGAGATAAGTTATACCTGTCTGAGCGGATTATTTAAAAATATCCAGCTTTATGACTGCAAATATGGCTATGGTAAAAACTATAATAATTTCTTTTCAATATTTCCCCTCAATGATGCACCGTATACTGCTGCTTATGAAGAATTAGAAGTCTACGCAGCTTTATCAGAATATTTATCACTGGCTAAAGATGTTGACATTTTGCCCTCTTTAAGAACGCTGATACCGGAGTTTATTAAATATACTGTGAGCAGGATTGCTTATTATTATCCAACGATGCTGCCAAAAGAAATGCTTTCGGAAGAAGTTAAAACAGGCGAAATACAAGCTGATCTCTGGGTTCCTTTGGAGGATTTGTACAATGGCTGGGAAAAAAGCGGTCAGGTTGGTCAGGAAGTATATGGCAGCGGAATGGCTTTTGGAATTGTGTCCAGACAATACATCAAAATCGATGAAGATTTTCTTCTTTTTATCGATTATCCTAATGAACATACGAAAAGAGGAAAATCGATTACTATCAAATTAGATGGTGACAAAGATATGATCTGCAATTTGAAAATTATAAAACTCAAAGACCGTAAAATTCAAATGAAAGTGTTTTTTGATAATGAACTTCTTGATCCCTTCACAAAGAATGTCAGCATACAGGAATATAAAATTTCTGGTCAGGGTTCAGTTAAAGTTCAATGGTAATATTTAATAAAAAACCCAGTACTAAAAAATATCATCTGCTGTTAGAAATTCCAGCAGTTTGCAAATAATAATCATTTATAAAAAAACAAACAATGGAACAATTAACAAATTACTTTGGACAAAATATTAAAGACAAACGAATTGTAGTAACCGGCGGCACAACCGGAATAGGAAAAGCAATTGCCGATGTATTGGTCTCTCTGGGCGGACGCATTCTTATTTTTGGAAGAGATGAAAAAGATTTTAAAAATGCTGTCGAAGATCTTAAACAGCAATTTCCCGGCTGCGAAGTTTATGGAACTCCTGCCGATGTAACCAAAAAAGAAGATATCGATAAAATATTGCAAATTGTAGATACTGAGTTGGGCGGAATTGATATTCTTATTAACAATGCGGCATTAGGTGCTCCGGGAATTACACAGGAAACTTACAAGGATTACAAGTATATTATTGATACCAATATTACTGGTTACCTGGCTTTTGCTCAGGAAGCCTCATTACGAATGAAAGAGCAAAAATCCGGGCATATCATTAATATTGGGTCTATGAGTGCCGAGAGCCGTACTCCGGAAAGCACCATTTATGTAGCTACTAAATCTGCAATACGAGGTTTTAGCACATCGCTTCGTAAGGAATTAAATCCGCTTGGAATTAAAGTCTCACTAATAGAACCCGGAGCCGTAACAAGTGATATGCAGCCAGGCACTAAAGAAGAGCATAAGGAAAAAATAGAAAAAATGGAAATGCTCGAAGCGTATGATATTGCTATGAGTGCCCTATTCTGTTTATCTCAGCCAAAGAGATGCGATATTGTAACGATGCAAATTCGACCACATCTTCAAATTATATAAAAAGAATTGCTATTGATTTTGGTTGGATGGTAATTGTACAATATTGCGGAATAATCTTATAAATTCAAATTAATGGTATAGGCTAAATTTGATTTATAAGTTTATTCCAGATCACAAATACCTCATAATGTGATGATAACATAAAAAATTAAATCTAAACAAAGCAAAAACTAATGAAAAATTTTCAAGACGAAAAACAGCGTGATTTGTCGATAAACAAATCCGACGGAACTAATAAGTTTCTGACTACTGATCAGGGTGTTCGTATTAACGATGATAACAATTCGTTAAAAGCCGGCGAAAGAGGACCTTCACTACTCGAAGATTTTATTCTAAGAGAAAAAATTACACATTTTGACCATGAACGTATTCCGGAAAGAATCGTACACGCACGTGGTTCAGGAGCGCACGGTTTTTTTGAAGTAACAAACCCAATTCCTGAATTAACAAAAGCGGGATTTTTAAAAGAAGCCGGATTAAAAACACCTGTTTTTGCCAGATTTTCTACAGTTGCCGGCTCAAGAGGTTCTACAGATCTTGCGCGGGATGTACGAGGATTTGCTGTTAAATTTTATACTCAGGAAGGTATTTATGACCTTGTTGGCAATAATATACCCATATTTTTTATTCAGGACGCCTCAAAGTTTCCCGATTTAGTTCACGCTGTAAAACCAGAGCCTCATAATGAAATGCCTCAGGCAGCGTCTGCTCACGATACTTTTTGGGATTTTATTTCCTTAATGCCCGAGTCGATGCACATGATTATGTGGGTAATGTCTGATCGTGCGATTCCAAGAAGCTATAGAATGATGGAAGGTTTTGGAGTTCATACTTTTAGATTGATTAATGAAGCTGGAGAATCGACTTTTGTGAAATTTCACTGGAAACCTAAATTAGGAACACATGCTGTTGTGTGGGATGAAGCCCAAAAAATTTCGGGTAAAAATCCAGATTTTCACAGAGAAGATTTATGGGAAGCGATCGAAATGGGAAATTTTCCTGAATGGGAATTAGGCGTTCAGGTCATTCCTGCAGAAGACGAACACAAATATGAATTTGACTTACTTGACCCGACCAAAATTGTTCCCGAAGAACTTGTTCCGGTAACGATTGTGGGAAGAATGGTTTTAGATAGAAATCCCGATAATTTCTTTGCAGAAACAGAGCAAATTGCATTTCACCCAGGGCATGTTGTACCGGGAATTGATTTTACAAACGATCCATTGCTTCAGGGAAGATTATTTTCTTATACCGATACACAACTTTCAAGATTAGGAAGTCCTAATTTTCATGAAATTCCGATTAACAGAAGCGTTGCGCCCGTACATAATAACCAACGTGACGGACACATGCGTCAGGAAATTAATAAAGGTCGTGTAAGTTATCAGCCAAATTCACTTGGCGGAGGATGTCCGTATCAGGCTAAAATTGCCGAAGGTGGTTTTGCAAGTTTCAACGAGCGCATCGATGCACATAAAGTAAGAGAAAGAAGTGAAAGTTTTGCAGATCATTTTGGTCAGGCAAGATTATTCTTTCACAGCCAGACAGATGTAGAAAAAAGCCACATCGTAAAAGCACTGCGTTTTGAACTTGGAAAAGTTGAAACTACTGCCGTCAGAGTTAGAATGCTGGGGCTTTTATCTCAGGTTGATACGCAATTGGCAGAAAAAGTTGCCTTGGGTCTTGGAGCTACGGTTCCGCCTGTATTGGAAACTCCAATTAATCAGGGCGTATCTCCGGAAAATGAAAATGGAAATCAGGAACCACGAACAGTAGATTCATCGGTTGACAGTTCTGATGCTCTTTCTATGCTTAAAAACCCTACCAATTCGCCTACAATTGCTTCCAGAAAAGTGGCTATTATTTGTTCTGACGGAGTTTCTGAAGCCGCAGTCCTAAACATGAAAAGTGCGCTTCTTAAAGAAGATGCAAAAGGTTTTATAGTTGCGCCGCATTTAGGATCTGTTGTTACAGATGCTGACGGAGCAGTTGCAGCAGATTATAGTTTGCTAACTGCATCTTCTGTTTTATTTGATGCCGTTTACATTCCGCATGGATTAGGCCTTGACCTTTTAGCTGAAAATGATGATGTAAACGAATTTATAAACGATGCTTATAAACACTGCAAAGTAATTGGTGCAGATGGCGAGGCAACAAAAATATTAAGCGCAGCACCTTTTGTAGCCAAAATAACAAACAATGATGACGGGCTTATTTTATCCAGCGAACCTGGCACACAATCATTTGCATTAGATTTTATTGCTGCTATGGCACAACATCGTTTTTGGGAACGCGAAACCAACTTATACAATTAACATTCAAAATAAAAAGATATGAAAAATTCAGAAAAACCAACTGAAACTAAAATTGCTGCCGCAAAAAGCACCAAGAAAAATAATCTTGTCGAACCCGCATCAGACGCTGCGGCAGATTTAAGAGAATTATTTATTGACAGTCTTAAAGATATTTACTGGGCAGAAAATGCACTTGTGGGTGCCTTACCAAAAATGTCTGCCAATGCTACAGCTCCAAGTCTTTCGGGCGTTATTTTAGAGCATGTTCTTGTTACCGAAAATCATGTTGCAAGACTTGATAAAGTTTTTGATATACTTGGAGAAAAAGCCGAAGGAAAAAAATGCGAAGCTATGGCCGGATTATTAAAAGAAGGTGACAGTATTTTGCTTGAAACAATTCCAGGCTCGGTTAGAGATGCAGGAATTATTTCAGCATCACAAAAAATCGAGCATTATGAAATTGCAACTTATGGTACTTTAGTCGCTTTTGCAAAAGCACTGGGAGAAAATGACGCTGCAAAATTATTAGCACAAACTCTGGCCGAAGAAAAAGAGGCTGATTGTTTACTAAATGACGTTGCCTTAAATACCGTAAATATTGTAGCGGCAGAATAACGAAACTAAATATTACCTTGTAATAAAAGACACTACTTTTTTCATTTACCTTAAAACATCTGTACTTCGTGCAGATGTTTTTGCATTCAATTTTAAACTTTATTTTTTTTAAATATAACCTATTATGAAAGAATTTCTGCATGACATTGCCCAACATATAGAAGGATATTATCAAAACATTGTTGATATCACGCCAAAATTATTACTCGCAATTCTGGTTGTTTTAATCTCCTGGTTTATAGCATCGCGTGTTCGGGGATTTGCAGATCGAAGATTAAAACAACGAATGCATGATCCATTATTAGCAACTTTTATTGCCAATCTTATCAAAGCGGTCCTTATTGTTATTGGGTTTTTATTTATGTTCCGCGTTATTGGGCTTACAGGCGTCGCGCAAAGTGTTTTGGCCGGTGCCGGAATTTCGGCGTTTATTATTGGTTTTGCCTTAAAAGATATTGGCGAAAACTTTTTAGCGGGAATTTTGCTTGCTTTCAAAAGACCTTTTTCTGTTGGTGATATTATTGAAAGTAATGGCGTAAAAGGAAAAGTCGTGGCATTGAACCTTCGTGATACACAGATAAAAAGTGACAGCAAAAACATTTATATTCCAAATGCATTATTAATAAAAAACACGCTTATCAATTTTAATAGTGAAGGATTTCTTCTTCAGGATTTTACTATCGGGCTTGAATATGGATCTGATTATAAAAAGGCAATTGATTTGATCACCGAGGTTATGAAAGCAGATGAGGAAATTGTAGATAAAGGATATTCAAATTCGGCTGTAGTGTCTGGCATTACAGGTGCTATTGTACAGATCAATATAAGATATTGGGTAAAAACCGACTTAAAGGTTACGGATGGCAAACATCGCTCTGAAATTGTAATTAAGGTTGCTGAAGTATTAAAAACAAATGGTTTTGTTATAAAATAACAAATCAACATTCAGAATGATTCTTCTAAAACAGAACAATACAATAATGACAGTTCTTCTAAAAATTAATTCAAATTTTAAACAAAAGATATCAATTATGGTATCTTTTGTTATTTAGTTAAAGATTAAAATCAATTAAATTCTAAAAGTAAATTATTAGGATATCTTTCGTAATTTTATAGAACACATGAGTTAAATTGGGCTTTAAGAACTCTAGCTTAAATTGTTTCAGGCAAAAAATAGAAATCTATGAACGTTATTATTGATAAAGAAGCGACGAAAAAAATATTGCCAATTATTCTGGCAACTTCCATTTTTATGCAAATGCTTGATTCTACAATTCTTAATACTTCTATAACTGCTATTGCCAAAGATTTGCATGAATCGCCGCTGGAAATGCAAAATGCTATTATCAGTTATGTCTTAACGTTGGCGCTTTTTATGCCTGTAAGCGGTTTTTTGTCGGACAAATTTGGAACCAGAAAAATATTCATTTTTGCCTTATTACTTTTTAGCCTTGGGTCTTTGTTTTGTGCCCTTTCTCAAAACTTAATGCATTTGGTTATTGCCCGTGTTATTCAGGGTATTGGAGGAAGTTTAATGACACCTGTAGGAAAGCTGGCGCTTATTAAAACCTTTCCAAAAAATGAATTATTACAAGCAATGAATTTTGCTATCATTCCAGCTTTGATTGGACCTGTTTTAGGTCCGTTGATTGGAGGATATATGGTCGATTATTTATCCTGGCACTGGATTTTCTTAATCAATATTCCTTTTGGTATTATTGGTATTATTTTAAGCTTAAAATATATGCCTGATTATAAATCTCCAATAATTGATTTTGATTTAAAAGGCTTCCTGATTTTTGCAGCCGCTTCACTCCTATTGTCTATTTCTTTAGAATTGTTTGGCAATACTGTTCGTTTATCACCGGTTTTAGTTGTTTTGATGTCAGGATTTTTAATGCTGTATTGGTATTATCGCCATGCTGCAAAAGATAATAACCCTATTTTTCCCTTAAACTTATTTCAGGTAAGAACCTTTCGTGTGGGTATTGTTGGTAATTTGGCAACTCGCCTGGGTTTTAGTTCTATTCCTTTGCTATTGCCTATGATGATCCAGATTGCTTATGGTCAGTCTGCAGTGACCTCAGGATGGATTGTTGCACCTATGGCACTTACTGCGATGTTTGGAAAATCGGCGGTAATTAAAATTCTAAATACTTTTGGATATCGTAAAACATTAATGGTCAACACTTTTATTATTGGTATATTAATTTGCGCTCTGGCTATTCCGTCAATTCATACATCTATTTATTGGTACATTCCGATTATTTCTGTTTTGGGTTTCTTCAACTCCATACAATTTACCTCGATGAATTCTATTTCTATTGCTGATTTAAGGGTTTATCACACAAGCAGCGGTAATTCATTAGTCTCTGTAAATCAGCAATTAGCAATAGGTTTTGGTATTGCTTTCGGATTATTGGTACTCAAAATTTTTCAGGGTGATGTAAAACTCATTCATAACGAGATTCATAACGCCTTTCGCTACACCTTTCTGGTGGTTGGTTCTTTAACTATTTTATCGGGCTTAGTTTTTAGAAGACTGCATTTAAAAGATGGTGATAATTTAAAATCTTCTATTTAAATTTAGTATTTAGCCCAAATTTTAAAAACCGAAGAATTTCATCATATAATTGATAACGGCTTTTTTCAAGCTGCATAACGTGAGTTCCTTTTTCGATAACCACATATTTTTTATAAACAGCATTTTCAAGAGACGAAAATAATTTTCCAGCATCAATATTGTCAGGATATTGATCCCATTCACCCCGAATTACTAAAACAGAAGCGTTTATATTGGCTGGGTTATAATATGATTTTCCGTGTAATAAATCTTCTACATCCTGAGATGGCCCTGAGGGAAAACGAATACTATTATATTTAAATTTTACAGCTAATGGGTCAGATTTTAGCCAATTATCTCCCCAAACATTAAAAACTTCGGTTTCCAATTGACATTCTTTTTCTGGTGGGGTCAAATTTTTCATTGAATTTACTCTTTCATCGGGCGTCATAGTTTCAAAAGAATATTCTATTTTTTCAGCTTCAGAAGTATTTTTCCTTTGGGTAATTGCTGCAAACAAAACCAGCTTAGAAACTTTATCGGGAAATTGTGAAGCATATAAAGCTGCAACAGATCCTCCCCAAGAATGGCCTACTAAATATACTTTTGGTTTTCCTGTTTTTTTTATAATAAAATCAACCGCTTTATCTACATCTTTATAAACATCCAGGGCTCTTCCAACAGGTTTGCTATTTACTAAATTTGTTTCCATTTCATTATATCGGTCTGAATTCCCGTAACCTAAAAAATCTAGTGCATATACGTCATAACCATTGTCTGACATGCTATCAATCATGGAATAATTATTCATCTTAAAACCAAAAGATAATGCAGACGGAAATGAAGAACCATGTAAAAAGAGAATCGCATAATCGTCTAAACGAATCTTTGGCTCTTTGTGTGTTATCGCTATTTTTAATCCCGAAACATGGCTTTCTATTTTGAATACTTCCAAATCATTCATCGTTTTATTTTTAAAATTTTCAATATTATTCTGGGCATTGATTAAGCTTGTAAATAATACCAGTGCAAGAATTGTAATTCTATTATTTTTCATCCTCTTCTTTTATGAATGCAAAGTTTAAAAATCATTAGTTACAACACTTCATTCTATACTTAACTATGGATGTAAGTTTGATTAAAAAAGAAAAATGCCGGAATTATTATTGAACATAAAAACCTCGGTGTTCAAAGCAGGAGAACGTGATTAATATTTTAATTAAAAAAAATAAACTGACTCAATAGCAATAATGAGAAAATTTCCATAATTTAACTCTCTCAAATATTTAAAATCAATAAATAATTAAACACATAAGAAATGAAAAAATTAAGCGTATTTACATTAGCAGCGGTTACTTTATTTTTAACGTCATGCGGAAAAAAATCATCTAACGAGACAACGACAGGTGCAGAACAAGAGGTTGCAGAAAAAAAAGGAGAAGTTTTACCTGTAAATTTAGAAACCTCTAAAGTAAACTGGAAAGCATTTCATAAAGGTGGTTTTGCTCCTCGTTGGGGAACTCTTAGCCTTACATCAGGAGAAGTTTCTGTTGAAGGCGGAGAACTTACAGCAGGTGACTTTGTAATAGATATGAAATCTATTAAAGTTGATCCGGCATCTGTAACAGAAAAAGATAAAAAATATTCTGAATTGGAGGCTCACTTAAAAGGTGCTGATTTTTTTGATGTAGAGAAAAATCCAACGGCAACTTTTAAAATTACAAAAGTTGCGGCATTAGATCCTGCTGCTAAAGATGCAATTGAAGGTGCTAATAAAACAGTAAGCGGTAATCTTACCTTAAAAGGAAAAGCAGTAAATGTTACTTTCCCGGCAAAAGTTACTGTTGCTGAAGGAACTGCATCAATTCAGGCTAAATTTACTGTTAACCGTACAGATTGGGATATCAAATTTGGAGCTTCTGAGGCTGATCCTGCAGAATGGATGATCAGTAAAGACATTGAGATTGGTATTGATGTGAACGCAGCAAAAAAATAACAACAAATCATTATCGTTGATACAAAAAGCCCTTCTTAATTATTAAGAAGGGCTTTTTAATTTTAAATGATATTTCACCTTTATTGACTGGAATTTTTGTTAAACCAGACAATAAATGCATCAACAGCTTTTTGAAGAAACTCCTTAATTTCTTCTTTCTGAATATTTCCTTGTTCATCAAAAAGTTCATTTACTTTGGTAAGATAAACTTCAGGCTGCTGCATAACAGGAACATTTAGAAAAACCAAACTTTGTCTTAAATGATGATTAGCACCAAAACCAGAAATATTTCCTGGCGAATTACTAAATACGGCTCCCGGTTTACCGTCCCACACACTTTTTCCGTAAGGACGCGAACCTACATCCAATGCGTTCTTTAGAACTGCGGGCACTGATCTGTTGTATTCCGGTGTTATAAAAATAGCACCATCAATTGCTTTTACTTCATTTCTAAAAATAGTGTAGGATTCCGGCACTTGATTTTCATCATCAAAATCCTGATTATAAAGCGGCAAATCACCCAACGAAATTATTTTAAACTCAAATCCTGCAGGTGCCATTGCTGCAACGGCTTTGGCTATTTTTCTTGAAAATGATTCCTTACGCAAACTTCCTGCGAAAAGTCCAATTACTTTTTTCATATCAAATGTTTTTAATTACAGTTACTACAGCTTTTGCAGTATAACTTACTTTAAATAAAAATTAATCGATTAATAATCTTTCGTTATATAATAAAGTTAGTCAAAAAAGCAGACTGCTCTAAATAAGAACTCATAAAATTGACGTAAAATTCTTAAGATTATATAAAACTAAAACATCTTATTTTTTTATTAAAAACCAATAAATATGTCTTAAAATCCTTTTATTCTTACAAAAATCATTCACTACCCAAACCACTACATTTTGTTAATATTGAGTTAACACCGGGCTTCTTCAATCTCATAATTTTGCCAAAAAATTAAACCAATATAAAACATTAGATGAAAAAAATTATTTTTATTTTAATTATTTTACTCTCTACTTTAGGTCATGCTCAGGTTACGAGTTCGGCCATGTCAGGGATTGTTAGATCAAATAAGGGAGAGGCTCTTCCTGGGGCAACAGTAGAAATTGTTCATAAACCAACAGGAACAAAGTACTTCTCAACTTCTGATTTTGACGGTGGATACGCGGCACAAGGTTTGAGACCAGGAGGTCCTTATACAGTTAAAGTAACTTATATTGGTTACAAAACAACAGAAATAACAGACATTAATGTCGGTTTAGGTAACAACCTGACTATAAACATTACTATTGATGAAGAACCAAATGCACTTCAGGAAGTTGTGGTTTCTACAAAATCAAAAGGAAATTTTAATAAAGGAAGAACTGGTGCTTCACAACAGTTTTCAAATAGAGAAATAGCTGCAGTTCCGGTATTAGGAGCCCGTTCGATAAACTCTGTTACAAAATACAATGCAAATGCAGGAGCTAACGGAACATTTGGCGGACAGGATTCAAGATTGAATAATTTTACTATTGACGGTTCTGTATTTAACAATGGATTTGGTCTTGGATCAGATTCACAAGCCGGAGGTAGAACTGGTTCGACTGCAATTTCATTAGATGCAATTGAGCAGTTACAAGTAAACATTGCTCCATATGACGTTCGTCAATCTGGATTTTTAGGTTCAGGAATTAATGCGGTAACGAGAAGTGGAACAAACGAAATCGAAGGATCTGTTTATACTTCTACCAGAAATAATAAAAAAGATTTTATCGGTACTCACGCTGGGGATGTAACAATTAAACCAGGTAAATTTGAAGAAACAATTTGGGGAGCTCGTATTGGGGCGCCAATTATCAAAGATAAATTATTCTTTTTTGGAAATTTTGAAACTATTGACAATGTAAGCCCGGCTACAAACTGGACATCTACAGGTTCTCCGCAACCAAGTGGTCAGGTTTCTCTTCCAACATATACTGAAATGCAGACTCTTTCTAACTTTATGAAAGATAAGTTTGGTTACGATACAGGTGCATGGGAAAACTATGATTCTTCAAAAGAATCAAAGAAATTCTTAACGAGAATTGACTGGAATATCAATGACAATCATAAACTTACTGCTCGTTATGTATTTCATAATTCATCTTCAGATCAGTTAACTTCTAACTCAAATTCATTAGGTTTTGGTAACAGAACTAATAGTGGATTAGCAATGTCATTCAAAAATAGTGGATATACAATTTTAGACAACACAAGATCTATTGTATTAGAATTGAATAGTAAATTAAGTAATTCATGGTACAATAACTTCATTGGAGGTTATGATAAACAAATTGAAGACAGAGGTTTAATTGGTGGTGGTTTATTTCCAACAATCGATATTAAACAAGGTGCTGCTACTTATATTTCGGTTGGTTTAGATCCTTTTACTCAGGGTAACAAACTTTCTTACTCAACACTACACTTTACAGATAATTTGACTAAAACTATTGGAAAACACTCTTTAGTATTTGGTGCAAATTTTGAATATTTCAAATCCAGTAACTTATTTTTCTCAGGATCAAACGGGGTTTATATTTTTAACTCTTTAACTGATTTTTATGCTGCTGCAAATGAGTCAGCAGCAAATGGTGGTGCTCCATCAACTGCAACTATTACTTCTCCGGCACGTTTTCAATACAGATATTCTGCTTTGCCAGGAGGCGCAGAACCAATGCAAATATTGAAATCGAACAAAGTAGATTTATATGCTCAGGATGAAATGAAATTGAGCGATAGATTTAAATTAACTGTTGGTTTAAGAGCTTCAAGAGTTTGGTATGGTGATACAGCATTAGAAAACCCTGCAATTACAGCTATGACTTTTGTTAATGGCGAAAAATTTAATACAGGTGACATGCCGGATCCGGCCTACTTATTTGAACCTAGAGTTGGTTTCAACCTTGATTTAAATGGAAATACTTCAACAATAATACGTGGAGGTTCAGGAATATTTACTGGTAGATCTCCAGGGGTATACTTATCAAATCAAATTGGAAACAATGGTATACTTACAGGATTTATTGATGTGAGTGGTGCTGCATTAGCTGCAGGAGGTTACGGTTTTACACCAAGACCAGCAGATTATTTTACTCCTACTACACCTACAGCGCCATCTTCTTATGATTTGTCTTTTAATGATAAAAAATTCAAATCTCCGCAAGTTTGGAAAACTACAATGGCAGTTGATCAAAAACTTCCTTTTGGATTTGTGGGTACCGTTGAAGGAATACTTCAAAAAAACATTAATGCGATCAGTTATTACAATGCCAACTTTGATGGTCCGGTTGGAACATTTAGCGGTACTGACAACAGACCAAGATATTCTCGTAATGATGCAGGAACACGTGTAAATGATAATGTTTCAAACGGTATCGTTTTAACAAACTCTGATGAAGGATATTTTTATTCTACAACATTTAAATTAGAATACCCTTATCAAAAAGGACTTTGGGGATCATTCGCCTACACGCACTCTAATGCAACAGATTTAATGTCTCCAGGTTCAGTAGCGTCTGGTTCATGGACAAGTGCAAGATCTGTAAATGGAAATAATGATTTGGATGTTTCTAATTCAAACAACAATACACCAAATCGTTTAATTGGAGTTATTGGTTACAGAATTGAATACGGTAAAGGTCTTGGCGGTGCAACTTCTATTAACCTAGGTTATATTGGAGAACAAGCTAGTCCATTTACTTACACTTACAGTGGAGATATGAACGGAGACAGAGTTAGTGGTAATGATTTGCTTTATGTGCCAAACAGCGCAAGTGAACTTACGTTTGCTCCTCTTGTAGTATCTAGTACAGTAAATAATGTTACAACTTCAAGAACTTACTCACAAGATGAGCAAAGAGCTGCGTTTGATGCTTATATCAATCAGGATAAATATTTACGTTCAAGAAGAGGTCAATATGCTCAAAGAAATGAATCTGTTTTACCAATGTTACACAGATTAGATTTATCTATCTCTCAAGATATTTACATCAAAATAGCCGGTAAAAAGAATACTTTCCAATTTAGAGCTGATATCCTGAACTTTACAAACATGGTAAACAAAGACTGGGGATTATCACAAAGAGCAACCAACCCAAATGTTTTAGCTTATACTAACACAACGGGAGCCAATGTGCCTGTTTATACTCTTGCTACACAAACAGATCCTAATGGAAACAGGTATTTAATTAAAGATACTTTCCAAAAGAACTCTTCAACATCTGATGTTTGGCAAGCACAATTTACACTTAGATACATATTTGGTAACTAAAATATTTTTTACAAATAAATTAAAACCAAAATAATTAATAAAACGACATTGACTTTTAGTTAATGTCGTTTTTTTCGTATTGGAAGAATTAAGGAACCTGAAATCTGGAAAATATTAGTCTTCACATAAAAAAGTCCTGTCTTCATATTAAAAATTACAATATCAGGAATCTTTTAATATTTTTGACCTGTGAAGAAGTCCCCAAAAATGCAATTCATCTAATACTTTTTCTAATGAAATTCCATGTTCTGTGATTGAATATTCGACTTTTGGAGGAAATGAATCATAAACCTGACGTGTAATAAGTTTATTTGCTTCTAATAATTTTAATTCTCTTGACAGCGTTTTATCTGTAATCCCAACTACACTTTTTGATAATTCTCCAAATCTTTTTGGATGTTCAGCAAGAGAAAAAAGAATAAGTAATTTCCATCTTCCCTCTACCGCTTCAAGAGCATCTTTTATAGAAAGCATTGTTTTAGGGCAACCACCTTTTGATATCATAACGTATTGATTATCTATTTACTTTACCTCCGGATAGTACTATCCGGAGGTAAAGTAATATCGTTTGGATAGTAAAAGTATCTAATTTTGATAAAAACTTATAAAAAAATGGAAGAAAACAAAATTAAAAAATTGAAAAAAATCATCGTATGGATAGTTCAAATGCTGCTATTTACAATTTTTGCATGGGCAGGATTTATGAAAATTTTTAAACCACATGACCTGCCATTTCCCTGGATAAGAGATAATGTAATTTTAGTACTGATTACTGGTATAATTGATCTTTTGGCAGCGACAGGAATTCTATTTCCTTCTCTATTCAATAGTAAATCCAGACTGACAGTTTATTCAGCTTACGGAATTATAGCATTAATGTTTAGCGCTATCACCTTTCATATTTGTCGAGGGGAAGCTAAAGATGTTGGGTTTAATATCTTCATTATTGTTGCCGCCTTATTTATAGTTTGGAGCAAAAAACAACTTTAAGTAAATTATTATGATTATCTAAATCCTGCAATATTCAAATGCTATTATATAACAAGACATTTTTAAAAAGGAATTAAATTTGAGACACTTACTTAAAAATACGATTATGAAAAATTATTTAATTCTTTTACTATCAATTCTCGTTTTTTCATGTCAAAAAAAAGAAACCAAGGAAACTGCTGTTGAAACCTCAGACACTATTTTCGCGAAGAAAAATAAGCAGGAGAAAAAAGAAGAGAACAAACAAATAGACGATACTATTTTTATGAATTTTGCGAATGACAAAGGTTTATACACAGCTGAAGGCTCCTTGGATTCTATTCATTCTAAAATATATGTCAAATTTAAAAATGAAGATTTAGGCGAATTGAATGCAAAGATCATTCCGTCTACCGGCAAAGGGAACATCCGTTTCAACCAAATTATTTTCCCGGATAAATCCTCAGATGGTCCATTTGGAATGGATTTAAAAATTCAACTTAAGCAAAAAGGAAATCATATTATTGTAATTGGACATTCGCTAATGGCTGACAGTCCTTTTTGGGGTAAATTCGAAGTACAGCTTGAAAATAAAAAAGAATAATCTAAAAAAGTCCTAATTAAAATTAGGACTTTTTTATGGGTAAATTTAAAAGCTATTTTTCTGCAAACTTATATAGATTTACTTTTAAACACAGTTAATTTTTCTCTTGTCATATCATTTATAGTATATGAAATCCCGCCCATTCCAAGACCTGATGCATCTCTGCCTCCAAACGGCATCCAATCTACTCTAAAGGCAGTATTATCATTAATCATAACTGCAGTAGCATTTAGTTTTTTGGCCGTACTCAAAGCAATATCAATATTCTTTGTAAAAACCGCTGCCTGAAAATGAACATCCAAAGCGTTGGCTTTATTTATTGCTTCTTCTCTATTTGTAAAAGGATAAATACAAACAACGGGGCCGAAAATCTCGTTAGTCGATACTTTAGAATCTTCTGAAGGATTAAGCAGAATTGTCGGTTCAAAACAAGTCTCTGAAATTCTTTTTCCTCCTGTAATTAATTTAGCGCCATTTTCAATAGCTTCATTAACCCATTCCTCAATGCGGTTAACTTCTTTTGGAGTTATAAGCGATCCTACATCTGTAGTTTCATCAAACGGATTTCCAACAATTAATTTGTTCGTTGCCTGCGAAAACTGTTCAATAAAACGATCACAAATTTCCTCATTTACATAAATTTTCTGAACTGAAACACAAACCTGACCCGCATGATAAAACCCTCCTTTTACCAAATCAGGAATCATTTCGTTAAAATCGGCATCTCTCTCCACAATTACAGAAGCGGCGCCACCATGTTCTAAGGCACATCTTGTTCCCGGCGGCAATTTGCTTTTTAGGGACCAGCCTACTTTTGCTGAACCTATAAAAGAGAAAAAACCGACTCTTGAATCTGTAACCAATAATTCTGCAGTTTCATTATCACATAACACTACTTGCAGCCATCCTTCGGGCAAACCGGCTTCCTTTAAAATATCTGCCAACGCAAGACCAGATAAGGGCGTATTACTTGATGGTTTAAATATAACAGGACAACCGGCGGCAACGGCAGTAGCAATTTGATGTACCGATAAATTTAATGGGTGATTGAATGCACTAACTGCAACAACAACGCCAATTGGTTCTTTTGACGTAAAAGCAATTCTGTTTAAAGAAGCTTCAGTAAGTCCCATCGGGATTTGTTCTCCTTTTATTTGCGCTATATGTTCTGCTGCTAATTTTACACCTTTGATGGCTCTAAGTATTTCCGCTTTTGAATCTTTATAGGGCTTTCCGCCTTCGCTTACTGCCAAATGAATCAATTCCTCACTTCTTTCACTCATTATCGAAGCTGCTTTTTCTAAAATTTCAATTCTTTCAAAAGCCGGAAGCCAATTAGATTGATCATTAAATAATTTTTGGGCTGTATTTAATATATTCTCAACATCGTTACTATTTAACAGCGGTAATTCTTTGACCAGAGTCTGATCGTAAGGGAATAATATTTTTGTGGTCTTTTCCATAAATGTTTTTTTAATACTTAATCCTAGAAAAGATATTATCAAATATTTGAACTCTTTTCTTCATAATCTGTTCTTTAAATTTAGTCAAATTATCAATACCTACAATGTCTTAATTCCCAATATTGAAAATTAAAAATCTAAAACCGTCGTTAAAACAATCTCCCTATTCTCTAACAAAGGCACAATTTTACCTAAAACCAAATCTTTAAAATGTACTGAATTTCTGTGTTCTGCAACAGCAGCTTCATTGCTATATCCCTCAAATAATACAATTGTATTTACATCCGAATTGCTTTGATGAACTTTATAAAACAAATTACCTTCTTCTTTAATGCTTTCGTCATGTACTGCTTTTAGCAAGTGCAAGACCTTTTCAATCTGACCTTCTTTAACTTTCCATGTAGCAAAAACATGAACTGGATTTTGATTTTCCATTTTGATTTTTTTTTAATATTATTATATTTATTTTAAAATTGTATGAACCTCCTTTTTTTTCTGAAGAAGATCCATACAATTAGTTTCATTATTTTTTAGGCGATTCTAAAATGACAATCATTTTTTCAGCTACTCCTTTTGCCGAAGCAGGATTTTGTCCCGTAACGAGATTACCATCAGCAATGCTGTGAGCTGACCAAACTGCAGCTGCATGAAATTTTGCTCCTTGTTTGGTTAATGCAGTTTCTAACAAAAAAGGTACATCTGCGATAGCATAACCTCGCTCTTCTTCATCTGTAAAAGATGTGATGTTTTTACCATTTACAAGATAAGATCCGTTGCTTAATTTCACATTTAATAAGGATACCGGACCGTGACAAACAGCTCCAACAACTGCATTTCGTTCGTAGGTTTCTTTAATTACTTTTTTAAGAAGTTCATTTTCCGGCATATCAACCATTGGTGCTAATCCGCCCGGTATAAAAACAGCATCATATTTACTAACATCAACATTTGATAGTTTAACAGCTTTCTGCATTTTTTCCCATCCTTTTCCTGTTAGAAAAATAAGATTGTCAGGATCATTTGCTAAATTAAGTGCATCTAAATATGGGGTATCTCCTGTTAAGCTGGCAAAATCTATCTCATAGTTTGCCTTGTCAAATTCTGCATAAGGATGTGCTACTTCGGGAAGAAATGTTCCGGTTCTTCTGTTATTTGGTCCAATTGCATTGGCATTAGACACAATAATTAAAATTCTCTTTTTCATTGTAGATTCTTTTTTAAGTGTTGCTGTTTGTTTTACTGATGTGTTTTCCTTTTTACTTTGTGCATTCGAAGAAAAAAAGGCAATTGCAAGGGTTAAAAGCATAAATTTTTTCATGTCTATAAATTTTATTGGTTAATGAATTATTATAGGACAAATTTATGCCAGCTCTACTCCTCAATACGAGGAGCAAAGTCACAAAAAAAGTGTGACCGGAATCACACTTTCAGAATCAAGGTTATGTTATTTGTTGTTGGAGTAAAGCCTGCTAAGGGTTTCGCGGCTAATTCCGAGATATTCAGCTATATATTTTTTTGGAATTTTTTGCATTAGATTTGGATAAAGATCTGCAAATTCCTCATATCTCTGCTGCGGATTATTTGAGAGAAGTGAAATAACTCTTTGCTGAAGTGCAATAAAGCCTTTTGTGAGTTTAATTCTAAAAAAATGTTCCATCTTATGAAGCGTATCAGAGAGTTTTTCTCTGCCATCGAGTGTGAGGCATAAAACTTCTCCCGGCTGCATGCATACAACATACATATTAGCCTGCTTTTGATTGAAATAAGCAATGTAATCAGACATCCACCAATTTTCTGTGGCGAATTGTACAATATGTTCCTTACCATCTTCATCAAGATAAAAAACTCTAAAAATTCCACTTATAATGATGTATTCATATTTTGCTTCATCACCTTGTTGAATAAGATATTGATTCTTTAAAACTTTCCGTATCGTAAAAAAAGGCTTGATAGATTCAAACTCCTCATCAGTGATAGGTATAATTTCTTCAATATGTTTTCTAAGTTTTTCCATAGTTTACCTTTTCAAAGATAGAAGATTTATTTTTTGTTTGATAAATAGAAATATGGTGGCAATTCTATTCCATCTATTCTTTAACTTTTAAATGATTATCTTAAAATTAATATAGCGCAGAGTATTAAACAAAAAAGGCTTTAGCTAAAATAGCTAAAGCCTTTTTTAAAAACAAAATCCCCCTTATAAAATAATAAGGGGGATTTTTGTACTCAGAGCGGGACTTGAACCCGCACGAACATTGCTGTTCACTGGATTTTAAGTCCAGCGTGTCTACCAATTTCA
>NZ_JBZEER010000025.1:0-10728 GCF_058310175.1 Flavobacterium sp. AK-345
ATTTTGAAGATGATGTTTTTGAATATCTTTCCATATTTTTACACTTTTGTGTAAACCTATTTTAGGACAAGACAAGAGAAGCAAACTGCATATTGGACGGCACGAGCGGGACGCTCGCGCTAGCGACGGAGAGAAAAAAAATAAATAAATTTGAAAACAAGAAACTAAATTAACTTTCGCTGACTAATTTAGTCAATAAACGAATATTTTTTTTCGTCTACATTAATAAAACCTTAATGAATTCTATACAAGAGCTTAAGCAAGAATTAGAAAATAAAACTTTAACAGTTAAATGGAAAGTATTATGTGATATTGGTCCTAGCTGGATTGGAAGTAGTAGAACCATAACTTTTTATTTAGATAAATTACAATTTGAGGATAGCGACTTTTGCAATTTTATGACTGATAAACTAATCGAAGTAATGGAAATTCCTTCAACAAGTGAAGACCACGTTATAACAGGATATGGAATTTTTATTTTACAAGGTTCAGATTTAACAATTCAGTATGAAACAGAATCTAATATACCGTATGATTATGAATTCAATTTTGACAACGGAACCAAAACTTTCCTAACAAATATATAATCGCTTTAATTAGTAAATATGAATGACTAAGATAGATTTTTAATTGAATCCATAGAGAATGAATGCTCACCAAAAATACTAGTTAACGCGAACACCCCGTTCATGAACACAAAGAGAGAAAACTTCCCAAATCCCAACATTCATTTTAAAAATAATAAAAAATGAACATACACCTTTTTCCTAAAAAAGATTGTACAGCCGCTATTTGGAGTGGTGGATTGACATATGAATATATGATATATCCGGAAACAGCAAACTATGGCGATAGGGATTTTGTATTTAGAATAAGCAGTGCAACAATAGAGAAAGTGCCTTCGGAGTTTACCAAATTTAAGGGCTATCATCGATATTTGGTAATGCTTGATAACTCTTTAAATATCGATGTTAACAAAGAAAAAAAAGTATACGAGAAATATAAAATCATGGGATTTAATTCGGATGATGAAGTGACTTCTTATACAAAAGGTATTGATTTTAATTGGATGGTTTCTGAAAAAATAGGCCATCACAAATTGCAAATAACACAGCGTAATCAGAATTGTAATGCTCAAATAATACTTTTGTTTTCTTTATATACAACACTTATTAAAATTAATGAGAAGCCATATTATCTGGAACCTTATGATTTATTAGTTATTGAAAATCAAAAAAAGGAAAATATAATGCTTGATTTTTCTAATGAATGCCTCTATGGAACATTGGAATCACTGTAGTTTTAGCAACTCATTTCACTTATTGCTATTTGCTCAATCAAAAAGCCAAAAAATAATTAAAAAATTTCGGCAGAAGCCATTCTTCAATATTGTAATTTTGTTTTCCAGCTAAAGCAGGAAGCAATTCAAAATATTTAAAAATTATAATTACTGCATAAAATTCCATGATTACAAAAGTAACATTACAAGATATTCCCGCTTTAACAACCTTAATCAACTCTGCATACAGAGGCGAAACTTCTAAAAAAGGCTGGACAACAGAAGCTCATTTATTAGAAGGAAAAAGAACAACGGAAGAAGAATTAACGGCAATTATTTCTGATCCTAAAAATACATTCCTGAAATATACCGAGAACGATCAAATTATTGGGTCGGTTTTATTGGTCGAGAAAGAACAGCAATTGTATTTGGGAATGTTAACCGTTTCACCAGAATTACAAAATAGCGGAATCGGTAAAAAGTTATTGGCCGAAGGCGAAAAGCATGCTAAAACTCTAGGATTGTCGAGTATTATTATGACGGTTGTTTCGGTTCGTTCAGAGCTTATTGCGTGGTACAAACGCCACGGTTATGTTGAAACCGGAGAAAGAGAACCTTTTCCTTCTAGTGATATACATATTAATGTTTCTGATAAGCCTTTGGAGTTTATTTATTTAGAGAAGTGCGTTTAGGTTTTTGCCACGAAGACACAAAGGCACTAAGTTTTTTTTAGCTGGTGCGCGATATGCTCGCAAAATCGCAGAGATGCAAAGTTTTTATTTTTCTTTGCGACTTCGCGACTTTGCGAGATTTTACTTTCGCTGCTAAAAAGCTTAGAACCTTAGCATCTCAGTCCCGAAGCTTCGGGATAGTAACTTTCTTCAGCAACTTTTTTTAATCTTCGATAGAAATTCGTGTGAAACACCTAGATAGGATGATAAATTTTTGTTGTTGATTTTATCAATCTTATGTGAATATCTTTCTACAAACTCCAAATACCGTTGTTTTGAGGTTTTGTTTAAAACATCTAAAAGTCTTTGCTGAATGTTTATGTTGGCTTTTTCTACCATAATAATATGAAACTGCACCAGCTTTGGTACTTGTTCAAACAAAAGTGCTTTGTTGGCTTTACTAATTACCAAAATCTCGCTATCTTCTATGGCCTTGATATTGTAGGTTGTAGGCTTTTGATGATAGAAACTTTCGAGATCGCACATCCATTCGTTTTCAAAAGAGAAGAAAATAACGCTTTCTCCTCCGCTGTCGTTTATAATGTAGGTTTTAAAAGCACCTTTTAAAATAAATCCTTCATAAGAACTGTTTGAGTCCTGAATTTGCAGGAATTCATTTTTCTTAAGTTTTATAAACTCGGTTTTTTCTATAATGCATTTCCATTCTTCTTCGGTTAAGTTAATTTTACGTTCAATGTTTAATCTGAGGGCTTTGTACATGTGTTTTTACTTTTATTCTTACTTGGGGGCGTAAGTATTTGAATGAATTAAAAAAAGATGTAATCGATTACGTAAAAATACTTCTTTTTGATATTTTTGTCTCTTAACAATTGTTAAAAAAACATTTTATCCGAAAAAAAATACAAAATATTGAACTTGTTCAACTTTTTTAAGAATTATTATAAGCAGATTTGTACTGTTAAATATTTTAACAAAAAACCCCAAACTTAAATTATTATGAAATTAAAATTAAATTTGTCAGTCTTGGTATTGGCACTTACTTTAGGTTTTACAAGTTGTAATACCGAAGAAATTGCTTCATCAACAGATGCAAGCGCTGTTGTTGAAACTACACCTGCTTCAGGTAATTTGACAGCAAAAATTGGAAATTGTGCACAGGTTCCGGGATGGGCTTCTCAAAATGGTGGTACAACCGGTGGTGGAAGTGCTGCTGAAACAACTGTTACTACTTATGCTCAATTGAAATCAGCTATCGAAAGCAGCTCTGTAAAGGTTATTAAAGTGAGCGGAACTATTACTGTTACAACCAGATTGTCTTTTCAAGATCAAACCGGTAAAACTATTTATGGTGCCAGCGGTGCAAAACTGGTTTCGACTAATCAAACCAAAGATGCTTCTGGAATCATTAACATCAAAAGATGTAAAAACATCATTATCAGAAACCTTATTTTTGAAGGCCCTGGTGCTTATGATACTGATGGTTGGGATAATGCAATTCTTGACGAATGTACAAATGTATGGGTTGACCACTGCGAATTCAGAGACGGTGTAGACGGAAACTTTGACATCAAAAACAAATCAGATTATATTTCTGTTACTTATTCTAAATTTCACTACCTAAAACCACCAAAAGCAGGAGGTTCAGGAGGATCAGATGATCACAGATATTCTAACTTAATTGGTTCAAGCGACGGTGCTACGGGAGATCGTGGAAAACTAAGAATTACTTTCGCTCGTTGCTGGTGGGCTCCGGGATGTAAAGAAAGAATGCCAAGAGTTCGTTTTGGAAAAGTGCATATCGTAAACAGTTTCTTTAACAGTACTGTGAGCAATAAATGTATCGCTGCAGGTTTTGAAGCTGATATTCGTGTAGAATCAAACGTTTTTGAGGGTGTAAAAACTCCTATTGATTTAATGACGGGTTATACAGCTGTTACAGCAGTTGATAACGTTTTCACTAATACATCTGGAAATCAGGCAGGAAGTAAAACCGCTTTTACACCTCCGTACACAATTGTAAAACTTGATAAAACTGCTGTTAAAGCTGATGTTTCTGCAAATGCAGGACCAACTTTAGGCGGAAATGTTTGCGGATCGTTTTAATAAATTTTCATTTTTAAATTTCATAGTTTCAAATTCATCACTTGAAACTATGGTTTTAGAGAATGTGAGTTAGTTAGTTTAGTTTTGTCAAACCCTATAAGTATAAATTCTTATAGGGTTTGACTTTTTTATTTTGTACAGAGTTTTTTTGTTTCACGCAGATTTTGCAGATTGAGCAGATTTAAATTAATTGGAATTTTTTTATAAATCTGGGTATTTTTTTATCTGGTTTCATTATCTCCGCGAAGTTCGCTAACCTTTGTTTTTTGAATCGTGCAAAGTAGCAGTCGCGAGGCTTCGGGAGCAAATTTTTTTAATTGATTGCGGATAAACTTTATGTTAGACGCACTGCTGTGCGTCTCTACAGAAAACCTTTGTGCCTTTGAACCTTTGTTGCTTTGAACCTCCTTTAAAGAACTAATTCTTCAAATAATCTCTGAATTGTTTTTTCTAAATCTTCGCACAAACCTGAATGTGGTCTTGATGTTTGAATTGCCGAACTGCGAATCGCGGTTAACCAACGAAAACGCGACGGAATATCCATTTCGCCAATTGGCCCACCGTCTTTATCTCCGGCTGCGATTTTCTTTAATGCGGTAACATTGCAATGCAATTGCTCAATATCAAAGTCGTTTGAAAGAGTTTCTATTTTCGCGTCATCGATGTGTGACAATACTTTTATAAATTTGGCTTTTTTGCAAAACAAAATGATTCCGATATTCAGGAATTCTTCGCGTTCTACTCTTGGTACTACACGAATTACGGCGTACTCATATAAGTGACTATCTTGCATTTTGGGCTTGATTTACAAAGATTTCGGAATTATTTAATCGGGTTTGCAAAAATTGTAAATATACATTTCGCAAGGTTTCCGGAGTTTCGTCGGTATCTTCCCATTGCAGCCATTCCAGAGGAATTGTGTTTACAATTTCTTCCAGAATTTCCGGATTTAAAAGTGCTTTAAATTCGGCATCAACTTCTTTTAAAAGTGAGGCTTGTGGCAATAAAACGTGATCTTTTATCAATGCAAACGGACTTTTGGCGTGCTGTTCCCAATTGTTCCAAGAATGATGAAAATACAAACATGCTCCGTGATCGATTAGCCATAATTCTTTATGCCAAATCAACATATTGGTATTTTTGAAAGTTCTGTCAACATTGGTTATATATGAATCCAGCCAAACAATTTGTGATGCTAATTTATCGTCGACAGTTGTTACAACTGGATCAAAAGTTATTGCACCGGATAAAAAGTGAAGTGCCAGATTTAATCCCTGACTTCCTTGCAGTAAATCCTGAATTTCTTCGTCGGCTTCTGTTCTTCCAAAGGCTTCGTCGAGATTGGCAAAAACTAATTCCGGAAGCTGTAGTTTTAAGGCTTTTGCAATTTGTCCGCCCACTAATTCGGCTATTAAAGCTTTTACGCCATGTCCGGCTCCTTTAAATTTTAAGACGTATTTAAAATCATCGTCGGCTTCTGCCAAAGCGGGTAAGGAACCGCCTTCGCGTAATGGCGTTATATAACGGGTAACGTTTACGGATCTGAGATCGAAGTTTTTCATAAGCAGTATTTACTGAGAATACAAACTTACGAATTTAGATTCTTATTTTTTTAACCGCAGAGATCACAATCCCGATAGCTATCGGGATACGCAGAGTTCGCTAAGGTTAAATCCTAAGTTTGCTAGCTTTTGGAAGTTCGCAAAGCTTGATGTTTAACAATTGCTGCCGTTTTTGTCATCTCGACGGAGGAGAGATCACACTAGAAGCTCCGCAAACTGAATCGACAATCTTTGTAGAGTTCCGTGTGTGATCTCTCCTCCGTCGAGATGACACAACTATGTCGAATTTTATTGACTATACTTTAATGTAAACTTTAGTTTATAGACAAAAGTTGATAGATAAGATTTCATTATTTAATTTTCTAATTGTCACATTATCTAATTTTCTAATTATCTAATTCTAAAAACGCTTTTCCCAGATTCTTAATAATATCTGAGGCTGTAAACGATTGATATCCGGTTTTTGGCAACGCAATATCTGCCGTTAAACCGTGAAGATAGACGCCAAGCTTTGCGGCATATTTGGGCTCGTAGCCTTGTGCCAGTAAACTGGTCAGGATTCCGGTTAGGACGTCGCCGCTTCCTGCTGTTGCCAGTGCAGCGTTTCCGGTGGTGTTTTCGTAAATTTTACTTTGATTGATGATGTAGGTTGGTGCGCCTTTCATGACAATGATTACTTTGTATTTCTCTGAAAATGCAATTGTTTTTTGAAACTTTTCAGATTCTGAATTCCATTTGCCTATTAAGCGTTCGAGCTCTTTTGGATGTGGTGTCAGAATAGTGTTTTCGGGAACTAATTCGAGCCACGATTGGTTTTCTGATAAAATATTTAAGGCGTCGGCATCAAGAACTAAAAGCGCTTTGTTGATTCTTAAAAATTCGAATAGTGCTTTTTGTGTTCCTAACTCCTTCCCTATTCCGGGACCGATTCCAACAGCTTGCGGAATTAACGGAAGATGAATATGTGTGATGAAATTGGTATTTTCGTCGGTGATAACCATAACTTCGGGAATGGAAATTTGAAGGATCTGATAACCGCATTTTGGTGTAAAAGTGGTTACGAGTCCGCATCCTGTTTTTAAGCAGGATTTTGATGCGAGAACGGCTGCTCCGATTTTACCGTAACTTCCGGCAATAATTACGGCATGTCCCTGAAGTCCTTTATGTGTGTTAGGATTTACTGGCTTATATAATTGTAGAATTTCTTCTTTTGTAATTAAAAATGGATCTTTCATTTGGCTTATTATCTATTTTAATATTTTATTTTTAATTACTTATGGATTGTGGTTAATTGTAACGCGGATAAAACGGATTTACTTGGTAAAACGCGGATAAAAACGGATTTTTAAATTTGGTGACGCCTGTACATTCTGCCTTAATTTCAATAAGAAGAAAAAATTTAATGACTTAAAGTTACATAAAATTCGAATAAGAGAATGTTTCTTTTGAACGTAAATCCCTAGCCCAGATTGTAGAGGAAAGCCCGGAGTAAAAAAAGCAAAAGTTTCTTGTTCTAAAAAAGCGACCAACGGAAGCTCTTTTTGGAACATTAGAAACTTTGCTTTTTTTATGAGGACTTGTAACGGAAAGCTGGAATTGCTTCATATTATTGCGAAATTTATAATTTAGACTATCATTTTTAGATATTTTTTGAATAAATTTGCGACACAATTTTATAAATCAACACAATGAAAAATACTGCGCTTACGCACATACATGAAGGTTTGGGAGCTAAAATGCTGCCTTTTGCTGGTTATAATATGCCTATTACTTATGAGGGCGTGAATGCTGAACACGAGACTGTTCGTAATAGTGTGGGCGTTTTTGACGTTTCGCACATGGGGGAATTTTTGCTGACGGGACCAAATGCTTTGGCTTTGATTCAGAAAGTGACTTCGAATGATGCTTCGACTTTGACGATTGGTAGAGCGCAATATTCTTGTCTTCCAAATAATGACGGCGGAATTGTAGATGATTTGATTGTTTATAAAATGAAAGAGGAAGAGTATTTACTGGTTGTAAATGCTTCGAATATCGAAAAGGACTGGAACTGGATTTCGGCTCAAAACGATTTGGGTGTTGAAATGAAAAACCTTTCTGATGATTATTCTTTATTGGCAATTCAGGGTCCAAAAGCGGTTGAGGCTATGCAGGCTTTGTCTTCTATAGATTTAGCAGCGATTCCGTATTACCATTTTGAAGTGGCTGATTTTGCCGGAATCGAAAATGTAATTATCTCTGCTACAGGATATACAGGTTCTGGCGGATTTGAAATTTATTGTAAAAACAGCGAAGCAGAACAGGTTTGGAATAAAGTTTTTGAAGCCGGAGCGGCTTTTGGAATTAAACCAATTGGTTTAGCAGCTCGTGATACTTTGCGTCTTGAAATGGGTTTCTGTTTGTACGGAAATGATATCAACGATACGACTTCTCCACTTGAAGCCGGTTTGGGTTGGATTACGAAATTTAATAAAGATTTCACGAATTCTGAAAGTTTGAAAAAACAAAAAGAAGAAGGTGTTTCTAAAAAATTAGTTGCTTTTGAAATGCAGGAACGTGCCGTACCAAGACACGATTACGAAATTGTAGATGCTGCAGGTGCTGTAATTGGTGTTGTAACTTCTGGAACTATGTCGCCTTCTATGAATAAGGGAATTGGTTTAGGATATGTTACTGTAAACAACAGTACTGTTGACAGTGATATTTTTATCAGAATCAGAAAAAATGATGTTCCTGCAAAAGTGGTTAAATTGCCTTTTTACAAGAAATAATTTTATATAAATTTTAAAAGCATCACTTAAATGATGCTTTTTTTTTCGCCACGAATTCACGAATTTCTTATTGTAAGAATTGGTGAATTCGTGGCGAATACTTTTATAATAATAGCAATAAAAAAATGATTTTCTTGTAAGATATTTTCGAAAAAATATAAAACGGTGTCAAAAAATAAGCGTAATTTTAATATAGCAAATTGATCTCCGCCTTTTATGAAAAGAATATTATTAGTATTAATGTTAGGTACAAACATTCTGTTTAGTCAGAGTGGTGATCCCACATGCGAAATATTAAACAAAATAAACGCCCTGATTCAAACCGAACATATACGCCCAAAACCGGTAAATGACAGTTTGTCTATTTTTGTTTTTGACAATATTATTGATGAATTAGATCCGTCACGAAATATCTTCTTTAAAAGTGAATATGATGAGATGGCGCAAAAATACCGCTTGAAACTCGACGACATGATTTTGAGTAATGATTGTAGTTTTTTAGCAGATATTACTAATAAATATAAAACAGGCCTTTTGAGAACAAAAGCTGTTTTAGAAAAAATAGATTCCGGAACTATCGATTATAGTAAAAAAGATACGATTCGTTTTTATAAAAAATCATTCGATTTTTATCTCAAAAAAGAAAATCTGGAGAAAGTCTGGCTTAAAAAACTTCGCTATCAAATATTAGATGATATTGCAGAAACAGGTGATAACCTGGATTCTATTAAAACTAATTTTTCATCAATTGAATTGGCATCCAGAAAATTGGTTTTATCTAATGAAATTTGCCGAATCACTACGCTTTTGGAAAATAATCTGAAGCAGGAAGAAAAATTATACAATTTCTTTTGCTTGTATTTTGATCCGCATACGGCTTATTTTAGCAATGACTCGAAATCGAGTTTTGTTGCTTCGCTCTCAAAAGAGCATTTATCATTGGGAATGACCGTAAACCTAAATGAGAAAAACGAAATTATAATAGATGAAATTGATCCGAATGGTCCGGCTTTTAAAACGGGACAAATAAAAAAGGGTGATCAAATTCTTTCGGTATCCAATCATAAGGAAACTTTGCAGGTTTCGTGTGCTTCATTGGAATCAATTTCTACCATGATTTTATCAGAATCGAACAAAAGTATTGTTCTGACCATAAAACGTAATTCAGGCAAAAGCTTTGATGTTTATATTGAAAAGCAGGTGATGAAAGACGAAGAAAATTCGGTTTTTAGTTTTATAGTGGGCAAAGAAAATAAAATTGGTTATATTAAAATTCCGAGTTTCTACGCTGATTTAGATGGAAATAGCAGAAAAGGCTGTGCCGATGATGTTGCCCGCGAAGTGATAAAACTGGAGAGAGACAATATTAAAGGTCTTGTTATTGATTTGATTGATAATGGCGGCGGATCTATGGAAGAAGCCATAAAACTAGCGGGAATGTTTGTTGATTATGGCCCTATTTCGATTGTTGTTGATAACAAAAAAGAAAGATCAGTCATCAATGATCCGTATCGGGGCGTTATTTACAAAGGTCCGATGGTTGTTTTGATTAATAGCAATACGGCTTCGGCAAGCGAGTTTTTTTCTTCGATATTGCAAGATTATAATCGTGCGTTATTATTAGGCAGTAATACACTTGGGAAAGCAACCATGCAGACTATTCTTTCGCTTGACGAGGAAAAAAATACTGATTTCTTAAAAATCACCATTAATAAATTTTACAGAGTTACGGGCAAAAGCCACCAATATATTGGGGTTAAACCCGATGTTGTACTTCCGGAATTTTATGAAGGTATTTATCAAAAAGAAAGCGATTTTCCGACTGCCATAAAAAATGATAGCATAGAATCACTTTTAAAATATAAAACTTATGTAAAAAGAAGTGTTATTGATAAAATTGCTAAAAGCAGTACGCTTCGACTTGCGGATAATTATTACTTTAACAACATCAAAAAAATCAACTTAAAAATTGATGAAATGGTGAATGTTCCTAAAGCTGAAATCCCGATGACTTTGGATGCAGTTTTTAAACAGAAAAAAAACGTGAATTATATCTGGTCTGAGATTAACACATTCAACGACGAAAATAATCCGCTCGATGTTTATAATTCGAGTGTAAACCAGTTTCTATTAGGCGCCTACCCTACCGAAAAAACTATCAATCAATATCAGATTGATAATCTTAGAACGAATCCTTATTTAAACGAAGCTGTAAATATTATTACAGATTTTAATGCGGCTAAGTAGATTTTAGATTTTAGATTTTAGATTTTAGATTTTAGATTTTAGATTTTAGATTTTAGATTTTAGATTTTAGATTT
>NZ_JBZEER010000026.1:0-7610 GCF_058310175.1 Flavobacterium sp. AK-345
TAACAGGGCTAAAAATGAGTTGTAAATCTATTTTAGGATTAAGTATAAATATGTAAACTTTTTTCAGGACGAGACAAGCATGCGGGTACGAGCGGGACGCTCGCGCTAGCGAAAACAAGGAATTAATAATTTAAAATCTACTCCTTCTTCAAACTCAATCCCATAGGAACCATCAAGATTCCTTTCTCATAAATATTCAAATAAAGTATGACAGGTTTTTTTTGACCTTCCCATTTTAGTTCATAAACATTTAGGAATCCTGCTCCCATATCGCTTCGTTTGGTCGGGAAGGGGCAACAGGTTTCTAATCTTGAATACGTGATTTTTTCGCCATTTGGTCCGGCTAAAGCATTCAGGAAACGAGTTTCGTTTAAAGCCTCGTCTCTCGTATTTCTGAAAAAAATATTGATCGGATAATCAGGATCATAACCGTACTTTTTGTCTTTACTAAAAAGAGTAATAACAAAAGTATTGTCTTTCTTTAAAACTAAATCAGGAGCATTGTCATCTACATTTTTCAAAGTCGATTTAGTACTTATACACGAGGTTGCAGTTATAAGTAAAATGATAAAAAATGCTATTTTTTTCATGGTTTAAGAGTATTGGTCGTACAAATGTAAAAGTAAAATAGTTTTGCCACAGATTAAGGAATTAAAAAAGAATAAAATAATTTGTTATAGGCGCAAATCTGTGTAATCTATGTCATCGACTTTAAAATTAAACTAAATTATTCTTCCTTTTGTGGATTCAGTTCTAATATTCCAAGTACAAGCAGATATTGTGCCACAAGATAAGTAAGCATAATAAAAAACGAACCTTTTTCTATTGAAGTATAAAACTTATTAATTGCCAGAATACTATCAGAAATGACAAAAATAACAGCCCCATAAAAAACATATTTGTTTCCCGGTTTCGACCAGCTTAAAAAACCATTAAAAGCAAATAAAAGCATAGTTGAAATCACGAATGCATAAATGATTACAGGAACTTTTAAACTGCCCAAAGTTGGCAGTAAAAAAGAAATCATTCCTACGACATAAAGTAAAATAATAAGACATCCAATTCTAAAAACTATATTGTTTCTAATTTCAACGGTTTTTTGTTTGTTAAAAAGTGTACAATATAGGAGATGCGAAATCAGAAAAGAAGCTAACGCCAGAATAAAATAAATTTCAGCTATATCTGCAAATAATAAAACAATATCGCCAATCCAAGAAAATGCTAATGCAGCTAAGAGTAAATTTCGCGACGGGAATCTTTTGTAAGCGTAAACCGCAAAACCTAATAACGGAATCAAAGTAGGTTTTAAATACAGATCCAAATATTCATATCCCAAAAGCAGCGCAAGCAAATAAATAAGGCTGATAAAAAAATAAATTTTGAAAAATAAGGTGTGTTTCATAGTCATCAGGAATTGAGTGTTATACCGGGGGGAGATTTAAAATCGATAGCTACAAAATAAATTGTGGCTATAAATGAAAAACTTAAAAAACTTAAAATGATGTAATTTGAAAATGGAAAAACCTGATTTAGCCCAAACCAGTCGCCATAATAAGAAATGATTGCAATGACAATTACAAAACGGAAACCTTCCCAAAAAATTGCATATTTACTTTTATCCATTAATTCACTATAACTGTAAATCGTTATCAGGATAAAAAAGCCATAAACAAAAATATTAGGCAAACCAATTTTGGCAATATTATCAAATAAATAAGTCACAAACAAAAGGGTAATCAACATTTGAGTAACCGACCAATAAACTAGTTTTTGTGAATTTTGAGTTCCGTATTTTTCAAAATCATAGACATTTTCAATTTTATGGACAGGATATTTTTCTTCAAAATTTTTTGGTCGCCAGCCTGTTGGTTTAAACCAAATAGTAAATTTATCTTTCCAGTTTTCGGCACGCCAGGCATCTTTGATTAATAAAATAAGATGTTGGAAATTGATTTTAATCGGATTCCAGGTTTGCGCCGGTCTTGTAATGCCAAATACAGGCGGAACATCATCCATTTCTGCCTGAAAAGTACCAAAAAGTTTATCCCAAAAAATAAATATTTGAGAATGGTTTTTGTCTAAATATTCAGGATTTATAGCATGATGAACACGATGATGCGAAGGAGTTACCAAAATGTGTTCTATAAAACCCATTTTTTTAATATGTTTGGTATGATACCAAAATTGTAAAAATAGGTGCAAAGGCAAAGTAATCGCGATCACTGTGGCCGGAACGCCCAATAATGCAGCAGGAATCAATAAAAAAGTAAATAAATTAACCAGACTCGCAATGGGCTGGCGCAAAGCACAGGCTAAATTAAATTCCTCACTACTGTGATGAATCGCATGTTTGTTCCAAAGAAAATTTATTTGATGTGCCAGTCTGTGGCTCCAATATCCGTAAAAATCAATAACGAAAAAGGCAATACAATAAGATAAAACAGAAGCTTCAAGATGGAAAACAGCAATTTTAGAAACCAGCCATTCATATGAAATAAAAGTCAGGCTTAAACCCAAAACATCCTTTACAGAATTGGTAATTCCGGAACTGATGCTTGAAACACTGTCAATTAAAGGCGCAGTGTCTTCTTTTTTATAGATGCCGTATATTTTTTCAATTATAATTAAAACTAAAAAAATAGGCGTAGCGATAATTAATATCTTTCCATATTCTTCCATAAAAAAAATGTTATAAAATATTCAAATATAGAATATTTTATAACATTTTTTAAATTATTCATAATTAAACAATCTCTGCGCTAAGTCCTGCTTCTAAAAGCTGTGTACATTGAGGTTTAAGTTTATCCATCGGACCTGTTTTTACGGTGCATTTTCCGTTGTAATGTACAATCAAAGAACATTGTTCTGCTTGCTCAGGTGTATGATTACAAACGCGCATTAAAGTATCGATAACATGATCAAAAGTATTTACATCGTCATTATAAACAATGATCTCGTTATTAAAACCCGTCGCTTCTTTCTCGCGAACTCTTTCTCTTACTTTTTCTTTAGTACTCATGTTTTTTAGGTTTTTGTACTGTTTGTAATTACTATCTAATTTACGTATTTTAATGAAACCCAGTTGTTTCTTTGAAATTTTTTAACATAAGTCAAACCTTTCTCCGTGCAGGAAGCATCAATAAACGGAATATCTTCTTCATAAAAACCGCTAAAAAGTATAATTCCTTTTGGGTTTAAAGAATCAACATAACTTTGCATATCGTTTAGCAAAATATTACGGTTGATGTTGGCAATAATCAAATCGTATTTTTTTCCGGCTAATAAAGCGGCGTCACCTTCATAAACGGTAATGTGTTTGCAGTTATTGCGTTCAGCATTTTCGATAGAATTCAAATAACACCAGTTGTCAATATCAATAGCATCAATTGGCTGAGCACCTTTCATTTCGGCTAAAATGGCTAAAATTGCAGTTCCGCAGCCCATGTCTAACGTTTTTAAACCTTCAACATTCATTTCTAATAAATGCTGAATCATCATGTGCGTTGTTTCATGATGACCGGTTCCAAAACTCATTTTAGGTTCAATTACAATATCAAATTCAGCATTGGTTTTTTCATGAAAAGGAGCGCGAACGTGGCATTTTCCGTCAACATCAATCGCTTCAAAGTTCTTTTCCCATTCCTCGTTCCAGTTTACCTGATCGATTTCTTCAACAGTATACTCAATTTTAAATTCTTCAGATTCTAAAATATAAATGTCATCCAGAATATTCTCATCCCACAAATCTTTTTTTACATAAGCCGAAATTCCGGTTTCTGTTTCTGTAAAAGTTTCAAATGCTTTTTCACCTAATTCAGCAATTAAAATTTCTGATCCGGGTTCTTTCGGTTCAATCGTAAAATGATATCCTAAATATATATTCGACATAAATAATTTTTTTGCAAAGGTAAGAATCCAAAGTTGAAGTTCTTTAAAAATAAATCATATTCTCAAGAAGATTAATGTTAATTTTGATTCAAATTTCTACTGATTTAATTTATGAAGAATATCATCTATATTTTACTTTTTGCGGTTTTAAACGGCGCTTCGTGTGAGAACGACCACGAAGTAATCCGATCTTTTTGTTATTGGAAAACCGATTTAAATTTTCAGAAAGAAGATGATTCCTTAATGAGAGAATTGGATGTAAAACACCTATACGTTCGCTTTTTTGACGTAGATTGGAATCCGTATGCAAAAGAACCTTTGCCGGTGGCAACCATTGGAAATGTCAGTTTAAACGAAAGCAATCTTGATATTACACCAAGTGTTTTTATTACCAATGAAGTTGTTTTACAATCGACTAAAAAGCAATTGGATAGTTTGGCGGTTAGAATTGCACAGCGTGTTAATCAAATCGGTGTAAAAATGAACGAAACAAAAGCAGATGTAATCGCAAATGCAATTGTTTACCCCAAAGATTATTACAAACAAAAAGACTATAAACGAATTAATTACGATTCGGTAAAAGCGTTAGAATTAGCCAAATTAAAAGTTGATTTTAAGGAAATTCTAATTGATTGCGATTGGTCTGAAAAATCTAAAGACAATTATTTTTATTTATTAAAACAAATCAAAAAAGAATTTCCAACAGCGCAAATATCTGCTACAATCAGGCTTTGGCAATATAAATTTGCTTCAAAAGCCGGAATTCCGCCAGTAGATAAAGGTTTATTGATGTGTTATAATTTGACAAAACCAGATGATTTTAAAACTAAAAACTCAATAGGAACAAGCAACGAATTGGCGCAATATATTACACACAGCGAATATAAACTCAAACTCGATATTGCGTTGCCGTTATATAGTTGGGCAGTTGTTTTTAGAGGGAATCAGTTTAAAGGAATTTTATCAGATTATGATCAGTTACTGAAAGATTCGATAAAATTGAAGAAATCAACTGAATCTAAATATGTTTTAGAAGATGATGTTTTGGTTGGGCAAACTTATTTGCGAAACGGAGACGAGATTAGAATCGAGAAAATTTCTGAAGAAGAATTAGACAAAATGATTTCGATTATAAAAGATAAAATTAAGATTGATAATCAAACCAAAGTGACGTTTTTTTCTTTTGATAAAAAATATATCAACGATTATGGAACCCAAAATATATCCAGCTATTATGCGCGTTTTTAGTAGTTTACTTTTCTTTTTAAGCCTTCAGGTTTCATTTGCCTGCGGATGGAGTGTTTCGCCGGAAACCAGCAGATTGGTATTGTTTAAAGCACAACGAGAAGGTTTTTTTAAACTAACCCCGTTTTATTATTCTGCAGATTATTACTATGCAACAAATACAGTTTCGGGTGTAGATCAGGAATTGAATTGTTTAGAATGGCAGAAAAAATTAGGAAATAAAATTAACCCAAAAGATGTTCATACGATTTTGTATGAAACAGATGCTGAACAGTTTGAAAATGCCTTTGAATCTAAATCATTAAAAAAAGCGTTCGAAAAAAACACTTTTATTGAAGCTTTATTGTTGCCAAAAAACAAAACCTTTTTAAACTATATTTTATTTGCTAAAAAACTTGAATATAACAGTAATATCGATGTAAAATGGGAATCCTGGGAACAAGTCGGTTACAATAGCAAAGATCATAAATTAGCAGATTTAGAAGATTTCGAAAAGAAAATTAAAACTGCAAAAGATCCTTTTTTAAAACAGCGTTATGCTTTTTTAATTCTCAGATATAGTTTTTACGCTCAGGATAAAAATGAAGTTATTCGCTTATACGATACTTATTTTGCAGAAAATAAAAATACAATTCTTCAACCTTGGGCTTTGTATTATAAAGCCTTATGCATTGATGATTTGCCTTTACAGAATTATTTATTGAGTAAAGTTTTTGCTACTTGCGAAGAAAAATCATTTGCCGTTTTACAGCATTATAATTGGAAATTAACTGCCGAAACTTTGGCTTTGGCCCAAAATAATGAAGAACGAAGTGTGATTCTGTCAATTGAAAGTTTTCGTAATCCGGCTCCCGATTTAAAAACAATCAAAGAAGTTTACGAATTGAGCCCGAATAGTTTGAATTTAAGTTTTTTAATTGGAAGAGAAATAAATAAACTCGAAGACTGGATTTTTACACCGCAATATACCACAAACGGAAGTCCATCTGTAGTATTTGAAGGAACTGATTGGTACGGAGATTACGCTAATGCAAAAGAAGAAAATTTCAATAAAGATATTCTGTATTTAAGAGAGTTAGAATATTTTTTGATTGCTATTCGGGAACAAACTTCTGGTGAACAAAAAGATTATATAACTGCTGCAATTGCACAACTTTGCTTTATGGACGATGATATCGAGTTGGGAAAAAAATACACCAATATGATTTCTGATAAAGCCAATGCATCAATACAAATGCAGAAAAATATTCAATTGGCATTAGTTTCCTTAAAACAAGATGATTTGAAAAACGAAACAGTGCAAAATCAGCTTTTTAAATATTTTGATTCGATTGAAAATTTAGTTGAAACGGATAACGGATTATTCAAAAACTTATACAGTTTGTATAGAATAGCAAGCGGCGAATTCTATAAAAAAAATGATCGTGTTACAGCAGGTTTATTAATGATGAAATCAGACATCAAAAATGAAGGTGTTTATTCAGGATATAACAATCCTTATTTCTATATGTACATTGGTTATTTTGAACGAACTGCAACCGTTGAAGACATTGATAAATTGATTGCACTACAACAAAAAGAAAATAAAACGCCATTTGAAAAATACATCTGTTCGGGAACAATTGCTCCAAATGTTGATTATTACAAAGATCTAAAAGGAACAATTGCTTTTAGGAACAATGATTTAGAATTGGCTTATGAAACCTTTTCGAGCATGCCTAAAGATTTTTGGGAAAAGAATTATGCCTTTACAGATTTTCTAAATGAAAACCCTTTTACACCCAAAATTCTGCAAAAACAAGAAGAACGAAAATTTGATTACCGTTTTAATAAAGCCGAATTTATTGCAAAATTAATTCAGTTGAAAAAGCAAAACACAGCGTCGGGCAATCTGCAATTGGCAAATGCGTATTTTAATGTTTCTTATTTAGGGAATTCCTGGATGATGGTTGCTTACGATTGGACATCTGGCGAATCCTATACCGATTATGTTTATGGAGATAATTCTGAAAAAGAAAAAACATACCAAAAAGGCAATTATTACAGTTTAACAATGGCAAAAATGTATTATGAAAAAGCCTTGAAAATGTCTAAAAATAAAAATGAAAAAGCGCTGGCCAGTTTAATGATTTTTGAATGTAACTATTACAATCATTATGCTAATATTATTTCTGCCGAAGAAGAAGAAAAAAATCCATTTAAAGCAGGGAAGGAGCTTGTAGATTTTTATTCACTTTATAAAACAACACCAACTTTTAAAAAGTACAATTGCCCATTGTTGCAATCATTTATAAACTAATTTTTTTTCCACCATATAAGTGATATAATTTAGAAATTCCAATTTTTAAATTCCAAATTCCAATAAAAAAACTCCATTGCGAAGCAAATGGAGTTTTTTTTATCTAAAATCTAAAATCTAAAATCTAAAATCTAAAATCTAAAATCTAAAATCTAAAATCTAAAATCTAAAATCTAAA
>NZ_JBZEER010000027.1:0-6622 GCF_058310175.1 Flavobacterium sp. AK-345
TCACTTCCTTTGATAACATCAGCAATGTTAACTACCTGAGTATTCCCGGCAACATCAACATAACTAAACTGTTTTGTCTCTGAATTGTAGGTTACACTTCCGGCTGTCTGTTCTGAAATTTCCTTGATGAAATTTGTAACTTCTGCATTATTGAAAATTGTTGAAGCATTTGCAACAACATCTCCAACCACATTGATGTCAACTTCTGTTCCTTCCTCATTTTTGTAAGTATATAACCCCTCTCCTCTATTAACAAGGGTTGTAACAGTCTCATTTCCTTTGATAACATCGGCAATGTTAACAATTTGAGTATTACCGGCAGCATCTATATAAGTAAACTGTTTTGTATCCGAGTTATAAATCACACTTCCGGCAGCTCCAGAAGCTTCACCAGAAATAAGAATTCTGTTCCATTTATTATCAAACCAATAGTAGTAACCGGATTTGATATCGGCAACATCAGCCGTATTAAAAACCATTAAACTTTCAACGTTACCATTTACAATACTGGTAGCATCCGTTGACCCTGTTAATTTTACTCTTGGAATTAAGATACCTTTATCGCTGGCAAAAACCTCTAGCTGCGCTGAACGATTTGGATTCACTTTTCCGATACCTACCTGCGAATAAGCAGAATAGCTACCAATGACAAGAAGTAATGGAAGTAATTTATTCTTCATAATAGTTAATTATTTAAACGAATATTTTCGTAGTTATAAAGTGCAAAGGTCTTCGTAAACACAATCTTTTTTTGCCTTAAAAAGTCTTTAGTGTTGTAGATTAGGGTATAATGAATAAAGAGGGGAATATTAAAACAGATAAAGCGTTTTAGAAATACGACACCACATTATATACCACAAAACCAACAACTTAAACCAAAACAAGACAAAAAAAAACCAGTAATTAGAATTACTGGTTTTATATTTAATGAAAAAAAATACTATTATTTATTAGTCGATTAGCAGAAGAAACTACTAATTACATGAATTCTAAATCTATTGTAAAAGATGTGAAAAATATTGAATGCAACAATGATGATGAAAATTTTTTTAGGATCTCCTAATCACTTATTTATCATTATTAATATACAGATACCCTGTTTTATTAATTGTTTCGTTTCCTTTTTTGTATTTCAAAATATAGAAATAAGTACCAGCAGGAAGCCCTGCATTTCGGTTAACCGTATCACGTCCTTCTGAATAACCTCTAAACATAATATCACTTTCATTGTATGAATCTGCGTCATAAACTTTTATTCCCCAGCGATTATAAATCTCAACTCTATTATCGGGGTATTTATCAATTCCCAGTATATGAAAACTATCATTAAGACCATCTCCATTTGGTGATATCGCATTATAAACAATTATATCATCAGGTACCGGAATTGTTTTAGGAACTATTGCAATTGTAAAAAGACCATATCCGGTAACTTGTGTTGTTACCATTTTTGTGTAATCGGCTCCTGTAAGAAGATCTGTTGTCTCTCCTTTTTCATTTATCCATTTCGACGTTACATCATCCCAACGAACTATGGCCAGTTCTGTATCTGTTTTTTCTTCAAAAAAAGAAGCCGGAGTAGTATGTGTATCTAATGTTAGACTTAGTACAATTTTTTCGCTTCCCTGATTTTGGATTACATTCCAATATTCAGCTTCATCAATAGTAATAATTATATCTTCTTTACTGGTATATGGATGAAGACTCCCTGCACTTTGAAAAAAATATTGAGTAGTATATACGTTATTAATATTTGCTGCTTTATCATGATATGAAGGTCTGAAATAAAAATTATCACCAATTGGAAATTCAAAATCTAAATTTCCAATGTTTTCTACTTTTCCATCAACAAAACTCAGGTTACTAGCATCGGAATGAAAAGCATTCTGATCAAAAATCATTTTACCATTATAAGTATCAGCGTCAATAATTCCATTTTTAAACTGCACATTACTGCCAATCTCAATCGTACTACTTAAATGAAAAGGAACCAATGCCGATATATTATCAAAAACAATATTTTGAAAATGTGCAATTTCCGAACCTTTAATGAGTTGCTCCTGTGTTCCGATGAAAAATGTTTTCCCGTTGCTAATTGTACTGTAAGTAACTAATCCGTCATTATTGAAATTGGCATATACCATGAAATCTCCGTCAATTAAAAAATCTCCGTTTGGCTTATTGTCAAAATCAAACATTGTAGCAAACTGAGTATTAGAAGCAATTGACAAGTCACCTAAATTAACAGTTTGCGCAGAAAGTTGTACATCAAAAAACATTAATATAATACTGGCTTTTATATAAACTTTAATCATATTCTTTTGAATTTATAATGTTTAAAAATTCAATGACTATATTACTATATATCAACACTTTCGATGATAATAAGTAAAATTACCTTTATTTTATTTCGCTAGCAAGTTAGCGTGAAATATTTGACTTTTTCAAGATCATCAATAATTACTTTTTCTGCAATCTTACATTGTATAATTAATTACATACCAATTTATTCCATCTGACTGCAAAGTTATTTTTAAACTTCCTCCTGTTACACCACCAAATACGCTTGCGGCAATATATGGATATGAGGCAGTGTCTGAATAAATTACAGGGACATTGAAATTAACTACAACTGGAGTACCACCTGATGAAACTGTATTTTGATTAAATACTAAAACCCGACCTGTATTTGTGGCAGCATCAGGAAGTGTAAGCGTAATATCCCCTGTTAAATTTCTGGCAATAACTGTGTAATCGGCATCACCTAATATATAATCAGTAGAAGTAATTTTGATGCCAAATACGTTTAGTTTCGCAGGCGCCTTCCACTCTACTCCGGTTGCAGTTGTGGTTAAAACATTTCCCTCAACCGTTGAAGGAACAATATTAACGGTTGCTGGTACTAATGTCGCGCCTGTACCTGTTACTGCTAATACTGAAGCAGGAGTTGTCGTTGTAATATCTGATCTTGAAATTGCATTATCAACTAAACCAACTAAGTCAATTGGATTACTGACAACTCCATTTACAGTTGCGGTCAAGACATTACCAGTTGTTTCTAAAATATTTGTATTAATAATCGGAGCTCCGGTACTTGCTAGTCCGTTTACTATTATTGTTGCTATATTAGCTGTAGAAGTATTTGAAACACTACTTACTGTACCTGTTGTCGATATTACTCCGTTTACATTAGATGTCAAAGTATTGCCTGCCAAGTTTATATCATTTGTAGTTCCTGCTGCGATTGCAGAAGTCAAATCTATTGCATTACTTACAACACCATTAATAGTTGAAGTTATGGTATTGCCCGATGTATCCAAAATATTAGTATTAATAATCGGAACTGCTGTTCCCGTTATTCCATTTACTGTGGTGCTTAAATCATTTGCAAAGCTCGTATTAGAGACCGTTGTCGCCGAATTAATAGCGTTAGGAGTCAATAATGTTCCTCCATCTGTTCCAACTGTCAATATATTATCTGCATCATTGCTTCTTAAAATAGCGGTCTGGTTATCTGCATTTTCATTAGTATAAGTAATAATCCCTGTAATGGGATCTTGTAACATATTGGTCGTTGTTTCTCCTTCATTAATAACAGAAGTTAAATCTATTGTATTACTGGCAATTCCGTTTATAGTTGCAGTTAAAGAATTACCAGATGCAGTCAAAACATTGGTATTAATTATCGGAATTGCTGTTCCTATTACTCCATTTACAATGGTACTTAAATCATTTCCGGAACTTGTGTTAGAAACTGTTGTAGCTGAAGTAATTGCAGAAGGAGTCAATAATGCTCCACCATCTGTTCCAACTGTTATAATATTTGCTGCATCTGTACTTCTAACTTGTGAAATAAAAGCTGTCCCAGCTTCATTATTATAAGTGATCGCTCCTGATGTCAGATTTTGAGATAAGGTAGTAACGGTTTCCTGATCTTGTATAACATTCGTTAGTTCCGTTACAAAAGTAGGATCACTTAATATCGTCGATGCATTGCTTATAACATCGCCAATAACATCAATTGTTGATGTAATATTATCCTCATTGGTATAAACATACTGCCCGTTGTTTAGAGGATTTTTATCTAAAGTAGTCAGAGTTTCACTTGCTTTAATGATTGAGGTAATATCGACAACTTGTGTAGTTCCCGTATTGTCAACATAACTAAACTGATTGGTGGTCGAATCAAAAGTCACATTTCCTTCCGTATTGTTTGAAATTTGCTCCAGAATATTGGTGACCGCAGGATCATTAAAAATAGATGATGCATTGGTAATAACATCCCCCACAACATCAATGTTGACATCTGTCCCTATTTCATTTTTATAGGTATAAGAACCCGCTCCATTATTGGTAAGGGTGGTCAGGGTTTCGCTTGCTTTAATGATCGAAGTAATATCAACAACTTGCGTAGTTCCCGTATTGTCAACATAACTAAACTGATTGGTGGTTGAATCAAAAGTCACATTCCCTTCCGTATTGTTTGAAATTTGCTCCAGAATATTGGTGACCGCAGGATCATTAAAAATGGAGGATGCATTGGTGATAACGTCCCCGACAACATCAATGTTGACATCCGTTCCTATTTCATTTTTATAGGTATAAGAACCCGCTCCGTTATTGGTAAGGGTCGTCAGGGTTTCGCTTGCTTTAATAATTGAGGTAATATCGACAACTTGCGTAGTTCCTGTATTATCAACATAACTAAACTGATTGGTGGTCGAATCAAAAGTCACATTCCCCTCTGTATTGTTTGAAATTTGTTCCAGAATATTGGTGACCGCAGGATCATTAAAAATGGATGATGCATTGCTGATAACATCCCCGACAATATCAATATTGACATCCGTTCCTATTTCATTTTTATACGTATAGGATCCTGCTCCGTTGTTGGTAAGGGTGGTCAGGGTTTCGCTTGCTTTAATGATTGAGGTAATATCAACAACTTGCGTAGTTCCCGTATTGTCAACATAACTAAACTGATTGGTCGTCGAATCAAAAGTCACATTTCCTTCCGTATTGTTTGAAATTTGCTCCAGAATATTGGTGACCGCCGGATCATTAAAAATGGAGGATGCATTGGTGATAACATCCCCAACAACGTCAATGTTGACATCTGTCCCTATTTCATTTTTATAGGTATAAGATCCCGCTCCGTTATTGGTAAGGGTGGTCAGGGTTTCACTTGCCTTAATGATTGAGGTAATATCAACAACTTGCGTGGTTCCCGTATTATCAACATAACTAAACTGATTGGTGGTTGAATCAAAAGTCACATTCCCTTCCGTATTGTTTGAAATTTGCTCCAGAATATTCGTTACTGCCGGATCATTAAAAATAGAGGAGGCATTGGTGATAACGTCCCCAACAACATCAATGTTGACATCTGTTCCTATTTCATTTTTATAGGTATAAGAACCTGCTCCGTTGTTTGTAAGGGTCGTCAGGGTTTCGCTTGCTTTAATGATTGTGGTAATATCAACAACTTGTGTAGTCCCAGTATTGTCAACATAACTAAACTGATTGGTGGTCGAATCAAAAGTCACATTCCCCTCTGTATTGTTTGAAATTTGTTCCAGAATATTGGTGACCGCCGGATCATTAAAAATAGATGATGCATTGGTGATAACGTCCCCGACAACATCAATGTTGACATCTGTCCCTATTTCATTTTTATAAGTATAAGAACCTGCTCCGTTGTTGGTAAGGGTGGTCAGGGTTTCGCTTGCTTTTATGATTGAGGTAATATCAACAACTTGCGTAGTTCCTGTATTGTCAACATAACTAAACTGATTGGTGGTAGAATCAAAAGTCACATTCCCTTCTGTATTGTTTGAAATTTGCTCCAGAATATTCGTTACCGCAGGATCATTAAAAATAGATGAGGCATTGGTGATAACATCCCCAACAACGTCAATGTTGACATCTGTTCCTATTTCATTTTTATAAGTATAAGATCCGGCTCCGTTATTGGTAAGGGTGGTCAGGGTTTCGCTTGCCTTAATAATCGAGGTAATATCAATAACCTGCGTAGTTCCCGTATTGTCAACATAACTAAACTGTTGATTAGTGGGATTATAAACAACCGTACCCGGACTTATAGTGATTTCATTTGAGATTACAACTCTATTCCATTTATTGTCATACCAATAGTAATATCCCGGTTTTATATCTGAAATAGTAGCCGTATTAAATACTAATAAGCTATTTACATTGCCAGTTACAATTGTAGTCGTATCAGTTGAACCTGTTAAGCTAATTCTGGGAATCAACAAACCCTTGTCATTTGCTACAATCTCTAATTGACTAGACGCGTTAGGCATTGGTGTTCCAATACCAACCTGAGAATAAGCTGTATAACTACATAAAATTAATATAACGGAGAGTAATTTATTCTTCATGAGATTCAATTATTAGGGTTATCAAACAATTTTATTACACAGAAAAAAGTTGGCAGAAAATGATATAGATGCTGATAGTTGATGCTTTACATTAAGCATCTTTAAAGCTCATCTTTGAATAAGATGTTAAACGGCGGTAATAATTTAAAAAACAAAAATGGATAGAAATAAAACAAAAATGAACAAAAATTTACTTATTGTATTAGCCCTTCTTTTATTTA
>NZ_JBZEER010000028.1:1730-4622 GCF_058310175.1 Flavobacterium sp. AK-345
CTCTATATAACTTAATTCAGCGCTGCACCTAAATGCATTTCGGGGAGTACGAGCTATTTCCGAGTTTGATTGGCCTTTCACCCCTACCCACAGGTCATCCGAAGACTTTTCAACGTCAACCGGTTCGGACCTCCACACTGTGTTACCAGCGCTTCATCCTGCCCATGGGTAGATCACACGGTTTCGCGTCTAACACTACTGACTAAAGCGCCCTATTCAGACTCGCTTTCGCTACGGATCCGTGGCTTAACCACTTAACCTTGCCAGCAACGTTAACTCGTAGGCTCATTATGCAAAAGGCACGCCGTCACCCCACGAAAGGGCTCCGACCGCTTGTAAGCGTATGGTTTCAGGATCTATTTCACTCCGTTATTCACGGTTCTTTTCACCTTTCCCTCACGGTACTGGTTCACTATCGGTCTCTCAGGAGTATTTAGCCTTAGCGGATGGTCCCGCCAAATTCAGACAGGGTTTCACGTGCCCCGCCCTACTCAGGATACCACTATCTATTACACTTGTTACCCATACGGGGCTATCACCCTCTTTGGCGTCACTTTCCAGCAACTTCCGGTTCCTTGTGCATAAAATGTCGTGGTCCTACAACCCCAGCACTGCCGTAACAGCACTGGTTTGGGCTAATCCGCGTTCGCTCGCCACTACTTACGGAATCACTTTTGTTTTCTTCTCCTCCGCCTACTTAGATGTTTCAGTTCAGCGGGTTTGCCCACCTATCGGTGTACTATGTCTTCAACATAGTGGGTTGCCCCATTCAGGTATCTGCGGATCAATCGGTGTGTGCCCGTCCCCGCAGCTTTTCGCAGCTTATCACGCCTTTCATCGCCTCTGAGAGCCAAGGCATCCCCCATACGCCCTTATTTTGCTTATTGTACCAATCTTAAAATTAATTAAGACCGTTTTTTTTGTCTTTTGCTATTTGTATTGCTACTATAACAAAAAACGCTTTCTACTTTTTATTATTTTCTTATCTCAATATGTCAATGAACTTTTATTTACTATCTTTATAGTAAACCAGTGGAGAATAACGGAGTCGAACCGTTGACCTCCTGCGTGCAAGGCAGGCGCTCTAGCCAGCTGAGCTAATCCCCCATTTTAATTAAAAATTAAAAATCGTGAATTAAAAATTATGAACTTTTTGATTCTTAATCTTTCAACTTCTAAAATTTCCTTTTTTCTAAGTATTTCAGTCTTTTTTAATTTTTAATTCTCAATTTTTAATTAAATTACCAATTGAAATTCTTAAAAAAGTAGTCCCGGGCAGACTCGAACTGCCGACCCCTACATTATCAGTGTAGTACTCTAACCAGCTGAGCTACGAGACTCTGTTTTACTTAAAATTTATTATTTGAACTAACAGCAAGAGTAATTGAACTTCGTGATTCAGAACCTTCTAAATTATCATCTTTTTTCCCCATCGTGCATTACTGCTAACAATTGGGGCTCTAGAAAGGAGGTGTTCCAGCCGCACCTTCCGGTACGGCTACCTTGTTACGACTTAGCCCTAGTTACCAGTTTTACCCTAGGCAGCTCCTTGCGGTCACCGACTTCAGGCACCCCCAGCTTCCATGGCTTGACGGGCGGTGTGTACAAGGCCCGGGAACGTATTCACCGGATCATGGCTGATATCCGATTACTAGCGATTCCAGCTTCACGGAGTCGAGTTGCAGACTCCGATCCGAACTGTGACCGGTTTTATAGATTCGCTCCTGGTCGCCCAGTGGCTGCTCTCTGTACCGGCCATTGTAGCACGTGTGTAGCCCAAGGCGTAAGGGCCGTGATGATTTGACGTCATCCCCACCTTCCTCACAGTTTGCACTGGCAGTCTTGTTAGAGTTCCCGACATGACTCGCTGGCAACTAACAACAGGGGTTGCGCTCGTTATAGGACTTAACCTGACACCTCACGGCACGAGCTGACGACAACCATGCAGCACCTTGTAAATTGTCTTGCGAAAGATCTGTTTCCAAACCGGTCAATCTACATTTAAGCCTTGGTAAGGTTCCTCGCGTATCATCGAATTAAACCACATGCTCCACCGCTTGTGCGGGCCCCCGTCAATTCCTTTGAGTTTCATTCTTGCGAACGTACTCCCCAGGTGGGATACTTATCACTTTCGCTTAGCCACTGAGATTGCTCCCAACAGCTAGTATCCATCGTTTACGGCGTGGACTACCAGGGTATCTAATCCTGTTCGCTACCCACGCTTTCGTCCATCAGCGTCAATCAATTAGTAGTAACCTGCCTTCGCAATTGGTATTCCATGTAATCTCTAAGCATTTCACCGCTACACTACATATTCTAGTTACTTCCTAATAATTCAAGTCTGGCAGTATCAATGGCCGTTCCACCGTTGAGCGATGGGCTTTCACCACTGACTTACCAAACCGCCTACGGACCCTTTAAACCCAATGATTCCGGATAACGCTTGGATCCTCCGTATTACCGCGGCTGCTGGCACGGAGTTAGCCGATCCTTATTCTTACGATACCGTCAAGCTCCTTCACGAAGGAGTGTTTCTTCTCGTATAAAAGCAGTTTACAATCCATAGGACCGTCATCCTGCACGCGGCATGGCTGGATCAGGCTTGCGCCCATTGTCCAATATTCCTCACTGCTGCCTCCCGTAGGAGTCTGGTCCGTGTCTCAGTACCAGTGTGGGGGATCTCCCTCTCAGGACCCCTACCCATCGTAGCCTTGGTAAGCCGTTACCTTACCAACTAGCTAATGGGACGCATGCTCATCTTTTACCGTTGTGACTTTAATAACTCAATCATGCGATTGTGATATACTATGAGGTATTAATCCAAATTTCTCTGGGCTATCCCTCTGTAAAAGGTAGATTGCATACGCGTTACGCACCCGTGCGCCGGTCTCT
>NZ_JBZEER010000029.1:0-2438 GCF_058310175.1 Flavobacterium sp. AK-345
ACATAACTAAACTGTTTTGTTTCTGAATTATAGGTTACACTTCCGGCTGTCTGCTCTGAAATTTCCTTGATGAAATTCGTAACTTCCGTATTATTGAAAATTGTTGAAGCATTGGCAACAACATCACCTACTACATTAATAGTTACAGCATCACCTTTCTCATTTGTATAAACATAAACACCTTCTCCTTTGTTTTCAAGGATAGTAAGGGTTTCATTTGCTTTAATCATCTCACTGATATCAACTAACTGAGTGTTTCCCGCAGCATCTGTATAACTGAACACATTTGTAGTTGGATTGTAAGTTACACTTCCGGCAGCTCCTGAAGATTCTCCTGAGATAAGTATTCTATTCCATTTGTTATCAAACCAGTAATAGTACCCGGGTTTAATATCTGAGATTGCATTTGTATTAAAAACCAACAAACTTTCTACATTGCCTTTACCAATAGTAGTAGCATCTGTAGAGCTAGTTAGTTTTACTCTTGGTATCAACATACCTTTATCTGTAGCAAACACTTCTAATTGAGCTGAAGGACTAGGGTCCAATTTTCCTATACCTACCTGTGAGTAAGCTGAAAAACCTCCTAAGACAAAAAGTAAAGGGAGTAATCTATTCTTCATATTATTTAATCTTTAATGGGTTATTATTTTTCTTATACTATGGGATAGAAAAAAAATACTTTGCAAAAATTTGTAAAATCATAAACTAATACTAAACAACGTGTTAGATTAACAATCCGTCACTTAAAACTTATAATCAATAAATTTTACTGTTATTTTACTTTTGCTTTTTATAATTCAATTCCATCATATTTCTAAAAACTTACTAGTTATCAAACCATTAAGTTTGGAAGTGCAAAGTTCTCGTTAAATGAATCTTATTTATACCCGTAAAAGTTTTTAGTCTTATATATTAAGGTACAAACCACATCCATCGAAATAGAAAAACTCTTAAAGCAGTATAGGAAATGAAGAAAATCCTAACCTGCTTAAACACTTCTAATACTATTTATTGATATAAATATTTCTCTTTAGATAATTTTCACAAAACTCAAATTTGAGTTTTTAGAGGATTGTATGCATAAATCAACTATAAAAAATCAGGAGTCGATGAAATAAAATATATCAGAAAAAGCTTAAGCATATTTAATATGATTAAATGCAAGAAGCCCGATCACTACCATGATCGGGCTTCCAAAAAAAAAAAACAATATTATATGATTACATTGTATATGTGATCACATACCAAAATCTTCCATCTGATTGTAAAGTAACTTTCATACTTCCTGCAGTTGCACCTTGAAATAAGCTGGCCGCTAAATATGAATATTTATTTGCACTTGAATAATGTAGCTCATGATTAAAGTTTACCATTAAAGCAGTTTCTCCATCTGCTTTTACCATATCAAATTGGTTTATTACCAACATTCTTCCTTTACACAAGGTCGGGTCTGGAAGATTAATTGTGATATCACTAGTCATTCCCTCAGCGATAATTGTGTAATCTCCAGGAAGTACTGTATAATCAGCTTTAATTACTTCAATTGCCATAACACTAGGCGCTTTCCATGCTACTACTCCTGCTGCAGTAGTAGTTAATACATCTCCCACAACTGTTGAAGGAACAATATTAACTGTAGCTGCAGTGAATGTAGAACCTGTACCGCTTACTGCCAAAACAGTAGAAGGTGTTGTAGTTGTAATATCTGCAAGGTTTATTGTTGTTGACTGTTCGCCTTCTCCATTATAAACCAATGTTTTTGCTGTAGTATTATGTACTAACGTTGTGATAGTTTCCTTGCTATCAACAATTTTTGTAAGTTCATTTACAACATCAGTATTATTGAAAATTGTTGAAGCATTAGAAATAACATCTGAAACTACATTTATATCAGATGGAGCTCCTGCTTCATTTACATAAGTATAAGAACCTGATCCGTTATTGGTAAGCGTTGTAACTGTCTCACTTCCTTTGATAACATCGGCAATGTTCACCACTTGAGTGTTTCCGGCAACATCAACATAACTAAACTGTTTTGTTTCTGAGTTATACGTTACACTTCCGGCTGTCTGGTCTGAAATTTCCTTGATGAAATTTGTAACTTCTGGATTATTGAAAATTGTTGATGCATTAGCTACAACATCTCCAACTACATCAATAGTAACAGCATCACCTTTCTCATTTGTATAAACATAAACACCTTCTCCTTTGCTGTCAAGGGTAGTTAACGTTTCATCTGTCTTAATTATCTCAGTAATCCCTGTCTTGAAATCTGAATTATTGATAATTGTTGAAGCATTAGCAACAACATCTCCAACCACATCAATATTAACCTCAGTTCCTTCCTCATTTTTATAGGTATACAATCCCTCTCCTTTATTCTCAAGAGTTGTAACTGTCTCACTTCCTTTGATAACATCAGCAATGTTAACTAC
>NZ_JBZEER010000030.1:0-1414 GCF_058310175.1 Flavobacterium sp. AK-345
TGTCTTGTCCTAAAATAGGTTTACACAAAAGTGTAAAAATATGGAAAGATATTCAAAAACATCATCTTCAAAATGGCAATCTAAGTATAGTGAAGAATTTAAACGATTCGTTTGTAATGATTTTTTAACCGGAACATTGACAAAAAGAGAAATTGAGAATAAGTATAATATTGGACATACAAGATTGACTTATTGGTTGAAAGAAATGGGCTTTGATTATTCAAAACCTAGTATTGTATCTTTACCTAAGATGAAAGACTATACAAACAAATTATCTGACAAAGAAGGACAAGAGTCTCTATATCAGTTAAAAATAGAACTCCAAGAAGCTCGTCTTTTAGCTGAAGCTTATCGTAAAATGATTGAGATAGCTGAACAGGAATTCAAAATTAAAATTGTAAAAAAGTCCAATACCAAGTAATTCAGGAGTTGAAACACAATTATCCTAAAATTGGTTTAGGCAAATTTTGCCAATTACTTGGTATAACCCGACAGGCATATTATCAGCATTTTTGGTATCAGGAACAACTAGCTTTTGAAGATGAATTAATTGTTTTGGAGGTATTAAAAATTAGAAAGAATCATCGTCATATGGGAGGAAGAAAGCTATATGAACTTTTACAGCCTTTCTTATTAGAACATCAAATAAAAATGGGAAGAGACAGACTTTTTGATGTTTTATCTGCTAATTATTTATTAGTCAGACGCAAGAAAAAACCAACTATTACGACTGATTCATTTCATAGATTTAAGAAGTACCCTAACCTTATCCGAGATTTTGTCCCAACGTGCTCTAATCAATTATGGGTAAGTGACATAACATATTGGAGAATTAAGGATAGTTTTACATATATAAGTTTTGTTACTGATGCTTATTCTAGAAAGATTGTTGGGTATCATTTAGGTGATAGCTTACAAACCTCAGAAACAATTCAGGCTTTAGTAATGGCAATATCTAATCTTCCAGATGAACATAAAAATGAAGTACAATTAATACATCATTCTGATAGAGGCACGCAATATTGCAGTAATGAATATATAAAGTTGTTAGAAGATAATAATTTAAGTATTAGCATGACAGAGAACGGAGATCCTTTAGAAAATGCCATAGCGGAAAGAGTTAATGGTATTATAAAAGAAGAATATTTGGATGATTATCAGATAGAAGACATACAGGAAGCTAAAGAATTATTGGATGCAGTCATTAAGCTATATAACAACGAAAGACCTCATATGAGCATCGGTAATCTTACACCAAATCAAGTGCATCAATATAATTTAAAGACAGAAAAATTATGGAAGAATTATTATGTAAAAAGTCCTATCATTGTAAACCAATAACAGGGCTAAAAATGAGTTGTAAATCTATTTTAGGATTAAGTATAAATATGTAAACTTTTTTCAGGACGAGACA
>NZ_JBZEER010000031.1:0-1197 GCF_058310175.1 Flavobacterium sp. AK-345
GTTTCGTATTGTAAAGTTCCAACTCCATTTGTAGCTGTTAATGTAACAGTAGTAGTCGTAGCTGTACAAGTTACCGCTGCTGCTGCAAAAGTTAAATCTGTTGGTGGGTTTAATCTCAATAAAGTTCCTGAACCAGAAATTGTACATCCTTGTCCGTCTCTTACTGAGTAAGTATAAGGTTGATCTGCACCATTGTCATTTAGTGTCAATGTATTTGAATTTCCAAATCCACCACCATTAAAACTGTATTGGTAAGGAGTAGTTCCTGTTCCCGCAGTAACATTTACTGTTATTGTTCCGGCAACTTTTCCATTTGAAGCATTACAAGAGAATGGAACTGCAGTAACCGTTGCTGCTAATTGTGCTGGAGCTGTCAAAGTAATACTAACGCTTCCTGTACAACCTTTACTGTCTTTTACATAGAATGTATAAGAACCTGCAGCCAATCCTGTAAATGTACCATTTGGAACATACGTTATATTATCTCTACTATACGTATATCCTCCTGATCCTCCAGCACCTGTTAATTCTACCGAACCATTATTTCCTCCATCACATGATGGATTGATATGCGTTTCTGTAACTGTTGGGTTTGCAATGGCAATAACTGCAGTAGTTGTAGAAGTCGAACATGTATTGGCATCTGTTACTACAAAAGTATAACTGTCTACATTGGCAGCCGTAACTGTATATGTAAACGTTGGTCCAGCTATTGGAGCGCTTGGAGCACTTGGTGTTCCGCTGCCTTTAGTAACTGTATATGTATATGGCCCTCTACCACCTGAAAGTGCAACTGTTATAGTAGCTGCAGGTGTAGCCGTACAATCTAGTTCTTTAGTAACTGATGATGCAGCTACTAATTGTGGATAAATTATTAATGCAGATGTAGCTGTAGCTGTACATCCGTTAGCATCTTTTACCGTAACGGTATAAGTTCCGGCTGGAACATTAAATACATTACTGGTTTGGAATGATGTTCCATCAATACTATAAGTTAACGGAGCTTTCCCTGTACCTGCAGCAGTAATTACAAACGTACTTCCTGTACCTGTACATTGATTACTATTTGTTGCTGTAACAGTTGGTAAATTATCTCTGACAATTGTAATTGTTCTAGGAGTAATACATCCGTTAGCATCTTTTACATAAACATCCCAGCTTAAATTTGCACCAGAATTAGTATCTACTGAAAGAACA
>NZ_JBZEER010000032.1:0-968 GCF_058310175.1 Flavobacterium sp. AK-345
GATTTTAAACAATCTCTGAAGTTTAAATAATAGCAAGTAGCACTTGGTGTTACCCAGATTTTCATTTTTAAGGTTCTACCCTGAATTTAATGGCGAAGTAAAATGATTTCTAGCTCAAATCTATAGTAGAGAAATAAGGATCTATTTTGTAAAAGCTTCTCTGCTATTCAGAGACTTTACCTATTTGAGCCTATTTAGCCATTAGCTAAAGGTTTTATTTTGTCACTTTTTGGCGGCCAAAAAGTAACCAAAAAGCCCTGAGCCTCGGCCTTTTCTTTCCGCTGGAAGCCCTTGTTAATGAATTGAAATGAATAGACAGCGGAATTTTGTCCTGCCTTGCTCACCTAAAAATGACTGGATCTCACTCGTCCCTCGGGAGCTAAGTCATTTTCTTGACGGCTTGCAACGCAGCCCAAAACCGAAAATCCCGTACCGCTCACCCATCCGGAAACAACCGCCCTGAGTATTCCTCAATGTCATCTTAGAATCCTTACTTGCTTTCGAAACGAATAGATTTTTTGTAGGCGCGGTGGGAGGATTTGGCAGCGGGGTGAGCGTAAGGTATGTGCGGCTGAAGCTTTGCCAAATCTTGATCTTTTGGTCCTTTTGTATCAAGACAAAAGGACATAGAAATAAGTCTTTTCCAAATCAAACAAAACAATCACCCTTGAGAGATTAGTAGAATATGATTATCCGCAATGGAACCAGTAGTTAAAGATTGAGTTTAGAAAGTCTCGGATAATCGTCCACCGACGACAGTCCACAGTCCACAGTCCACAGCAGGTAGAACTATACTTCAAACCCTTTTTTCTTTGGCTACTGGTAAGAAAGCGGATATACATTTATCCAGAATTTAGTATGACGTTAAATAGTCACCTCCATACCATTATAAACTTTCATCAGAATTTTTTAGATAGACGAATTAAAATCGATCACTTTAACATAAACAACCTGTCCCTCTCCTTTTA
>NZ_JBZEER010000033.1:0-933 GCF_058310175.1 Flavobacterium sp. AK-345
GTTTAAACGTTGAAAACCCGCATCATTACTACGATGCGGGTTTTTTTATTCCTCATCTTGTTTTCAAAAATGCTCAAAACTGCCCTAATTTTTGTGGATTATTTGTGGCATTTTAGAATCTCAAAAAAAGTTGCCACGAAAAACAACGTAATGTATTGTTAGTTAGACATGTTAAGCTGGTTAACGACTTGATTTAGAGATATTATAATTCGACCTTTATTAACTTATTAATTGTTGAATTATGTTAGAAAACAGTTTTGGAATTATCTTCTTTTTGAAGAGTTCTGCAAAAAGTACGAATGAAAGATACATTTATCTTAGAGTTATCGTTAACGGCGTGCCCAAAGAAACCTCCACTAAACGAAAGTGGAATGTAAACCGTTGGGAACAGAAATCAGGACGGGCAGCAGGAAATAAAGAAGATGCTAAAGCACTGAATTTCTTTTTGTACTCGCTGGAAATGAAAATAAGAAAATTTGCTGACCAGCTTTTGGAAAAGCAGGAGCCTGTGACCAGTGTAAAGCTGATTAATTTTATTTTAGGTAAAACTAAGCTGAAAACTACCGTACTTGAGGAATTTCAGATTCATAATGATCAGATGCTTGCTTTGGTAAAAAAAGGTGAATATGCAATAGGCACCCATGTTCGTTTTGAGATATCAAAGAATCATGTTAAAGACTTCATGCTTTACAAATATGGCGTGCACGATATGGAGTTTACAGAACTTAATTTTGAGTTTGTAAAAGAATATGAGTTTTATCTTAAGACTGTAAAGAACAATGCGAATAATACTGCTCTTAAATATATTACTAACTTTAAGAAAATTGTCCTTATTGCATTGGATAAAGAATTTCTAGTCACAGATCCTTTTAAGCGTTTTAAATGCAGAAAGATAAAGGTACCGAAAAAACCTTTGGCAGGCTTTGAACTGGC
>NZ_JBZEER010000034.1:0-621 GCF_058310175.1 Flavobacterium sp. AK-345
TCTTATAGGTAGGTACTTCAACGAACTATTCCGTCAGTTCGCGGCGCTTTCATCACTCCGTCACCCCATCACAGTAATTAGTAGTACGGGAATATTAACCCGTTAGCCATCGACTGTCCCTTTCGGGTTCGCCTTAGGACCAGACTAACCCACAGCTGATTAGCATAGCTGTGGAAACCTTAGTTTTTCGGTGTGCGGGTTTCTCGCCCGCATTATCGTTACTTATGCCTACATTTTCTTTTCCAGCCAGTCCAGCATACCTTACGATACACCTTCAACCCTGCTGGAATGCTCCCCTACCACTTAGAGTAAACTCTAAATCCATAGCTTCGGTAATACACTTATGCCCGATTATTATCCATGCTCGTCCGCTCGACTAGTGAGCTGTTACGCACTCTTTAAATGAATGGCTGCTTCCAAGCCAACATCCTAGCTGTCTGGGCAGACAAACCTCGTTCTTTCAACTTAGTGTATATTTGGGGACCTTAGCTGATGGTCTGGGTTCTTTCCCTCTCGGACTTGGACCTTAGCACCCAAGCCCTCACTGCTGAGAAACATTATATAGCATTCGGAGTTTGTCAGGAATTGGTAGGCGGTGAAGCCCCCGCATCCAATCAGTAG
>NZ_JBZEER010000035.1:0-615 GCF_058310175.1 Flavobacterium sp. AK-345
GAGTCGTCGAAGCCGAGCTTCCACTTCAGCTCGATCGCAATGGCGCACACGCCACCGGCGATGAGGCCGAGCAGGAGCGCCCAGCCCGGGTCGAGGTTCGCGCACGAGGGGGTGATCGCGACGAGACCGGCGACGGCACCCGAGGCGGCGCCGACCGAGGTGGCCTTGCCGTCCTTGAGCTTCTCGACGATGATCCAGCCGAGCACGGCCGCAGCCGTGGCGCCGAGCGTGTTGATCACGATCAGACCGGTCGGCGAGCCGACGGCACCGATACCCGCGAGGATCGCGCCGTTCGCCGACGAGGTGCCCTCGGGCGAGACGAAGAAGGCCGAGGCGCCGGCGTTGAAGCCGAACCAGCCGAACCACAGGATGGCGGCACCGAGCAGCACGAGCGGCACGTTGTGGGGCTTGGTGATGCCCTTCTTGAAGCCGACGCGCTTTCCGAGCACGAGTGCGAGCGCGAGCGCCGCGGCACCGGCGTTGATGTGCACCGCAGTACCACCGGCGTAGTCGATGACCTCAACGCCAGCGTCCTTGCCGAACAGCGTCGTGCCGAGGTTGAAGATCCAGCCGTTGGTGTTCCAGACCCAGCCGGCGACCGCGAAGTAGTCGATC
>NZ_JBZEER010000036.1:0-578 GCF_058310175.1 Flavobacterium sp. AK-345
TCATAGTATGTATGATTTTATTTTGGTTTAGATTTTATTTTACTTCGATGGTGATGGTGATGAATTGCTTAAAATTTACTTTTGCACTCACCTTATCGTTCATCATATTTTCTAGAACTTACTTGTCCTTTATGAGTTTACTTTAACTTTCCAATTAAAGCTTTTGTTTCTAATTTACACTGACCGACCCGAGATCAATCGGAAAATTACAGCTATAACTGCAATAACCAATAATATGTGGATAAGCCCTCCGGCACTGTAAGCGAATACCCCGACTAGCCAGCCGATCAGGAGAATAACTGCGATGAAATACAATAAAGAACTCATAGTTTTGTCGTTTAGGTTGGTTATTAGTTTGATCTATCTAACTCAAGTGGTATGCCTCTTTGATCAAAAAAGTGAAAATCGTACTCAATAGCCTCAAATAGCCTAAAAACACTGATCTGAAAACATGCAGATCGAAAATCACATCCTTTTATGGGAATAAAAATCCCCAGTACGGGAATTAAAACATGACAACAAACGAAAATCCCTCCATTCAAAAAGTAAAGATATATTCCATAGTAACTCTCATCCTG
>NZ_JBZEER010000037.1:0-576 GCF_058310175.1 Flavobacterium sp. AK-345
AAGAACTCCCTTACGGAAAACAGGCACAGGTGGATTTTGGAGAATATACGATGCGTTCATCACTGGGCAACCGGATCAAGGTGTTTTTCTTCATCATGGTCCTTTCCCGTTCCCGCTACAAATATGTCTGGTTTATTGACCGGTATTTCACCTCACTTACAGCGGTTGAGGGCCATGAAAGAGCCTTTGCTTACTTCAGGGGAATTCCTTCAGAAATCGTCTATGATCAGGACAAGGTGTTTATGGTCAGTGAAAACAGGGGGGATTTCATTCTCACCGACACTTTTAGATCTTACATGAGGGAGCAGTCTTTCAGTCTGTTTTTCTGCAGAAAGGCTGACCCGGAAACCAAGGGCAAAGTGGAAAATGTAGTAGGCTACGTGAAAAGGAATTTTCTCTATAACCGGACCTACCACAATATCGATACCCTCAACGATGAAGTCATGGGCTGGATGGGCCGTACGGCAAATCTCCTGCCCCATGCGGTAACCAAAAAAGAACCTTTCTCCGAGTACCTTATCGAAGAAGCATACCTGACTCCCTATACCCCCTGCTCTTCACAGACTGCGGTTCCGG
>NZ_JBZEER010000038.1:0-564 GCF_058310175.1 Flavobacterium sp. AK-345
TGAGATGATTGGAGCTGAAGAAGCCAAGAATCTTGGATTGGTAAATCATGTACTTCCTACCAAAGAGGAGGCCTTGGCAAAAGCCGAAGAAATCATAGGTAAAATCCTAAGTAAAGCACCATTGGCTATAGGGATGATCATCGACTGCGTCAATTCCGCTTTCGTACCTGATGAAAATGGGTTCCAAACTGAAGCAAATAGCTTTGCCAGATGTGTTAAATCGGGAGATTATAAAGAAGGTACATCCGCTTTTCTGGAAAAAAGACAGCCCCATTTCAAAGGAGAATAAGCTCCTTGATACTGAATGAGTAATTTCAAAAAACTAGCTGGACAAACCGCAGTTTATGGACTGAGCAGTATCCTCGGTCGATCCATTAATTTTTTAATGATCATTGTGTACACCGAATACCTCACAAAGGAGGCTATGGGGTCATTCACAAGTATCTATGCGCTGATCGGCTTTATGAATATCGTCTTCACTTATGGGATGGAGACCACATTTTTTCGATTTGCCACAGGAAAAAACCTAGACTCCAACAAAGTTTACAACACTACACAGTCCTT
>NZ_JBZEER010000039.1:0-551 GCF_058310175.1 Flavobacterium sp. AK-345
GCACCGCAGACGCGTCTCTCGATGCGAATCTGGCCGCCACGCGTCTCGCGGGCGCCGCACTGGCGGAGCGTCAGACGAATTACACCCTGCGCGGCAAGGTGTCCGACATGACGGCGCTGCCGGCGATCCCGTCCGGTCAGGTCTATCCGATCCTGCCGCAGGCCTATGACGCCTGGCCGCGCATGGTCATGGCGGTTGTGAGCGACGAGACCGACGGCAAGAAGACGGCGACCATCATGATGCTCCAGCAGCAGGATCCGTGGTCGAACTACAAGCTGCAGTACCTCGGCAGTCTCGCGGGATCGACCGTGCTTCCCGATCTCGCCCCGGACTTCGTGGGCGCGACCCAGATCCCGCCGGATTTCGGACTCCTGTCCATCGCTCCCGACCAGCTTGCGGCCGCGTATGCCGACCTGCTGACGAACGGGGAGAACAGCACATCGGCGAACCTCTTCGATGAGCAGTCGGACGCCTTCTACGCGAGTGTGCAGGCCGACCGGCAGAAGCGCCTGCAGGAGTTCAACACGACCGCGTCGACCACCGGCAGCTTC
>NZ_JBZEER010000040.1:0-549 GCF_058310175.1 Flavobacterium sp. AK-345
TAGTCATTAGGGAAGAATTCCCCCCCGTCAAATAGGTAGAAAGCATAGACATCGCATACGAATCTTTATCTGTTTTTGGAGGCAGGTTATATGCCTGAATCACAGCAGGAATCTGAATATTATCATAAACAATATCGCGGATTTCAGAAGTTTTTCTTGGCTCTACGATGTCTGGTCTGTAGATCTCTTTGGTTCCCTTGGGAATCTCTGAGAAATATTTCTTCACCCATTCTTCGGTCTTTGCGTAGTCAATATCACCGGCAATTGTCAAGGTCGCATTATTTGGCACATAAAAATCCTTGTAGAACTGCTGGAATTCTTCAATGGAGGCAGCATTGAGGTCATCCAATGAACCAATGGGTGCCCAACGGTATGGGTGCTCTGTATATGCTCTTTTTAATGTTTCAATCAGTATACTTCCATATGGACGATTGTCATAACTCTGACGCTTTTCTTCCTTTACTACTTCACGCTGTGTCTCTACTCCTGTCTGATCTACTTTGGAATGTAGCATGCGCTCACTCTCCATATATAGAGCCAATTCCAGTT
>NZ_JBZEER010000041.1:0-503 GCF_058310175.1 Flavobacterium sp. AK-345
TGCCTTCCTGGGCTTTGGATACATATTTATACCTGATGTAGCGGCGGATGATGTAGCTGCCGGGGATATAGTCCAACTCTTCGGTGATTTCTTTGCCGATGCAGGCCATCTCCTCCAGGTTCCCCTCCGGATACAGCTCAATCTCTTCCACCGGAAGATGTTCGGGCAGTTTTGTCCTTCCCGGATGTGAAGAACCGGATTTCCTGCGGACATACTCCACCTTTTCGGTCAGCTGCTCTTCCTGCTGCTTCTGCTGCTCGGCAGTGGCTTCAAAAGGAAGGCTCAGCTGGTCGGAAGATTCGAAGCGTTCCCGCTTCTGTCCGAAGAGTGTGCGCTGGAACTTGGCAATGATCCCCTCCAGCTTTTCAATGCGCTGCTCCCGTTCACCCAACAGGGTAATGAGTTCGGCTTTGCTCAGCTGGTCCAAGGGTTTGTTCATGTATCGAAAATAACAGCCTAAAAGAAGTCTTCAAAGCATTAGTTTCCCACATGGCCCGTGGACA